>JBGAIC010000002.1:0-143437 GCA_044225845.1 Casimicrobiaceae bacterium | reverse complement strand
CGCGACCCAGCGCGGTGACGCCGGCGACGAATGCGTTCAACTGCGCGTTGTCGCGAACGGCCCCGCCCCCGAAGTCCGTCTCGATCGCACCCGGTGCGATCGTGTTGACCGCGATGCCGCGCGCGCCGAGCTCCTTGGCGAGGTACCGCGTCAGGACCTCGACGCCGCCTTTCATCGCCGCATAGGCCGCGTAGCCCGGCAGGCTGAAGCGGGCAAGCCCGCTGGACAGGTTGACGATGCGCCCGTTGTCCGCGATCAGCGGCAGCAACGCCTGCGTCAGGAAGAACACGCCTTTCAGGTGGATGTTCATCAGGCGGTCGAAGTCGGCTTCCGATGTCTCCGCGAAGGGCGCACGGATGCCGATGCCCGCGTTGTTGACGAGGTAGTCGAACGTGTCGCGGCCCAGCGTCGCGAGCGCGCCGTGCAAGGCCGTCGCGAAGGCCGGAAACGACGCCGCCACGGCGGTGTCGAGCGGCAGCATCACGGCCTTGCGGCCCAGGGCCTCGATGGCCGCCGTGACGGCTGCGGCCTCGTCGGCCTGGGTTCGATACGTGCCGACGATGTCGACGCCGTCGCGCGCGAGGGCGAGCGCCATGCTGCGGCCGAGGCCGCGGCTGGCGCCGGTGACGACGGCGATCCTGGACGGTGACGTGGACATGGCATTGCTCCTGGATAAAGCGCGACGACCGCGCATGCCCGGAAGATTAAATTGATCGCGCCTACAGATAATCAGCGATAATCCGTTATCTTCTTTCGCCGATTTCGGATAATGGATCGCCTGGAATCGATGCGGGTGTTCGTTCGCGTCGTCGAGCGTGCGAGCTTCAGCAAGGCGGCTGCGGACCTGGGCCTGCCCGCCTCCACCGTGAGCGACGCGATCCGCGCGCTCGAGGCGCACTTGTCCGCGCGGCTGCTGGAACGCACGACCCGCCAGGTGCGCGTCACGCCCGACGGCGAGGCTTTCCACGCGCGGTGCGTGGCCATACTGGCCGACGTCGAGGATGCCGAACGCGCCGTCAGCGGCAGCCGCCCGCGCGGCGTGCTGCGCGTCAACGTGCAGGGTTCGCAGGCGCGCCGCTTCATCGTGCCGAGCCTCGGGCGCTTCTTCGACGCCTATCCCGACATCCGGCTGGAGATGACCGAAGGCGACCGCTTCGTCGACCTCGTGCGCGAAGGCGTCGACTGCGTGCTGCGCGCGACGGAACCGCGCGACAGCGACCTCGCGGCCCGCCGCGTCGCGACGCTGCCGGAGGTCACCGTGGCGTCGCGCGACTACGTCCAGCGCCACGGCGCGCCGGACCGGTGGGACTCGCTGGCCGGGCACCGGATGGTCGGGTTCCACTCGTCGGCGCTCGCGGACGTGATGCCGCTGGAGTTCGTCGTCGACGGCGAGCGCAAGCTCGTCACGCTGCCGATGGCCCTCTCCGTGGACGGCGCCGACACGTACCAGGCGGCCGCACGCGCGGGGCTCGGCATCATCCAGGTGCCGCGCTACTCCGTCGCCGCGGAGATGGCGGCGGGCACGCTGGTCGAACTGCTGCCGGGCACGCCCCCCGCCCCGCTGCCCGTCTACGTGCTCTATCCACGCAGCCGGCAGCTGAGCGCCCGCGTGCGCGTGTTCATCGACTGGGTCGCGGCCGAATACGCGGCCGCAGGGTGGTGAACGGCGTCAGTACGTGTAGAAGCCGCGGCCGGTCTTGCGCCCGAGCCAGCCCGCCGCGACCATTTCCTTCAGCAGCGGCGCGGGCCGGTACTTCGAGTCGTTGAAGTCGGCGTAGAACACGTTCATCACGGCGAGCAGCACGTCGAGCCCGATCATGTCGCACAGCGCGAGCGGTCCGATCGGGTGGTTGCAGCCGAGCTTCATGCCGTCGTCGATGGCGGCCGCGCTGGCGAGGCCCTCCTGGTAGACGAAGATCGCCTCGTTCAGCATCGGGCACAGGATGCGGTTGACGACGAAGCCCGGGCTGTTCTTGACGACGATCGGCGTCTTGCCGAGCGTCTTCGCAAACGCTTCCGCCGTGGCGATCGTCGCGTCGTCGGTGGCGAGGCCGCGCACCAGCTCGACGAGCGCCATCATCGGCACCGGGTTGAAGAAGTGGACGCCCAGGAACTGGGCCGGCCGCTTCATCACGGCCGCGAGCTGCGTGATCGAGATCGACGACGTGTTCGTCGCGATGATCACGTCGGGCCGCGCGATGGCGTCGACCTTCTTCAGGATGTCGAGCTTCAGCTCCAGCCGCTCGGTGGCGGCTTCGATGATGAAATCCGCGCCTGCGAGCTTGCCGTAGTCGGTGGACGTCGAGACGCGGCCGAGCGCCGCATCGCGGTCCGCCGCCGACAGCTTTTCCTTCTTGACGAGCCGCTCGAGGCTGCCGGCGATCGTGGCCTTGCCTTTGTCCAGCGCCGCGTCGGCGACGTCGATCATGATCGCGGAAAGGCCGCTGACCGCGCAGGCCTGCGCGATGCCATTGCCCATCGTGCCGGCGCCGATGACGCCGATCGTCTTCAAGGTGGTCATGTGCGGGATTCGAAAGTGCGGAATCCCCGATGATACGACGCGGGGTCGGGGCCGCGTGCACACCGCGGGGGTCGGCGCCCGCGCGCCCGCTGCGTCAGTCGGCGCCCGCGTGCGCTCCGCGCGCGATCCGCGCCTTGCTCCCGTGCCGCGGGCGCGGCGCCGCGCCCGCCTTGCGCGGGGGAGCCGCCTTCAGGCCCGCGATGAACATCGTCATCATCTGCGGCGCCGTGGCCGCCATCCGCTGCGCATCGGGCTCCCTCACCCACTCGTGCATGATGCCCAGCATGAAGGATTTGATCGCGTCGGCCGCGAGCCCGGTGTCGGTATCGGCGGGCAGCTGGCCCACGTTGACGGCGCGCTCCAGCAATCCGATCACCTGCTGGCGGCACGAATCGTCTTCCTGCTGGTGACGCGCCGACACGGACGCGAGGTCGTCCGTGAATTCGCACTTGTGGAACACGACGTCGAACACGGCCTGCATCCGCGTGTCTTCCGCCAGGTGCAGCAGCACGCGCACGCCGCTGTCGCGCAACTGGGTGAGCGGATCGTCGCCGTCGCCGCTCTCGCGGCTGTCGTCGAACATCGTCTCCATCGGCAGCGTGGCACGGTCGCACATCGCCTCGAACAGCGCGGCCTTGTCGCGGAAGTGCCAGTAGACGGCGCCGCGCGTCAGGCCCGCAGCGTGCGCGACGTCGGCCAGCGTGGCGTGCGCGACGCCCTTGGCCCGGAACACGCGCTCGGCCGCATCCAGCAGAGCTTCGCGAGTCTCCGCCGCTTCTTCCCGGGTCTTGCGCACCATGGCCTGCCTGCTTCCTTGCAACGCCGCCCCGCCGGCGGCTTTTCGTTAAACCCTGTCCGTGACGGGGTTGCAAACATGCACGAATGTATGTAACTTCGCCTCCCTCGTCAAGTTGCGGCGCAACAAGCTTCACAGTGCGCAGCCTGTCTCTCGCCCCCGGAGAACCCCATGTCCCGCCCGTCGTCGCGCCGTCTTCTCATCGTTGCCGCCGTCGCCTCCGCCACGCTCGCCGCCTGCGGCCAGCAACAGGGTGGCGGCGGTTTCCACGGCTTCCCGCCGGCGCAGGTGTCGACGGTGACCGTGCAGCCCACGACGCTGCCGGTGTCCTTCGAATACACGGGCCAGACCATCGGCTCCAAGGACGTCGAGGTGCGCGCCCGTGTCACCGGCATCGTCGAGAAGCGTGCCTACCAGGAAGGCAGCGCCGTGAAGGCGGGCCAGTTGCTGTTCACGATCGACCCCAAGCCCTATGAAGCGAAGGTGGCGGCGGCCGAAGCGGAGCTGGCGCGGGCGCAGGCGCAAAAGGCGCAGGCCGACCGCGAGTACGCGCGCCTGAAGCCGCTGGCCGAGCGTCACGCGGTGGGCCAGAAGGAAGCCGACGACGCCGCGTCCAACGCGGACCTCGCGGCCGCGGCGATCAAGGCCGCGCAGGCCAACGTCGACACCGCACGCCTCGACCTCGGCTACACGCGCGCCGTGTCGCCGATCAGCGGGCTCTCGAGCCGCGCGCAGGTCTCCGAAGGCGCGCTCGCGACGGCCAACACGACGCTGCTCACGGTGGTCTCGCAGGTCGACCCGATCTGGGTTTCGTTCAACGTCGCCGACACGGCCGAGCTGAAGCTCAACCGCGAGGTGGCCGAAGGCCGCCTGGCGCTCCCCGCGAACAACGCGTACGACGTCGCGATCAAGCTCGGCGACGGCACCGTGTTCCCGCGCAAGGGCACGATCAACTTCTCCGACACGCGCGTCGATCCGTCCACCGGCACCGTGCAGTTGCGCGCCGAGCTCGCCAACAAGGACCTCGCGCTGAAGCCGGGCCAGTTCGTCCGCGTCACGCTGACGGGCGCCACGCGCAAGAACGCGATCGTCGTGCCGCAGACCGCGGTGCTCGACAGCCCGCAAGGCAAGTTCGTCTACGTCGCGGGCAAGGACAAGGACGGCAAGGACGTGGCGATGATCCGCCCCGTCGTGCTCGGCGACTGGGTCGATGCGAGCGGCAAGAACCAGTTCGTCATCGAGTCGGGCCTCAAGGCGGGCGACGTCGTGCTCGTCGACGGCATCGCCAAGGTGATGCCCAACGGGCCGATCATCCTGGGCGGCGCTCCGGGTGCGCCGGGTGCGCCGGGTGCCCCGGGTGCGGCCCCGGCCAAGGCCGCGCCGGCCGAAGCGAAGAAGTCGTAATCGCCGACCTCGCGAGCGGAGCCCAACCCCATGCTCTCCAGATTCTTCATCGACCGCCCGATCTTCGCGGCGGTCATCTCGATCTTCATCATCCTCGCGGGCCTCGCGTCGCTGCGTACGCTGCCGATCGCGCAGTACCCCGAGATCGCGCCGCCGGTGGTCACCGTGTCCGCCGTGTACCCGGGCGCGTCCGCCACCGTGCTGGAGCAGACGGTCGCCGCGCCGCTCGAGAATGCCATCAACGGCATTCCGAACATGATGTACATGAGCTCGAACTCGGCGTCGAACGGCGTCGTGCAGATCCAGGTGACGTTCGAGATCGGCACCGACATCGACATCGCGGCCGTCAACGTCAACAACCGCGTGAACCAGGTGCTGTCGCGCCTGCCCGAGGAAGTACGCCGCCAGGGCGTCACCGTGGAGCGCGGCAGCTCGTCGTTCCTGCAGGTGGTGGCGTTCTACTCGCCCGACGGCCGCTTCGACGACCTGTTCACGTCCAACTACGTGACGCTGAACGTGCTCGACGAGATCAAGCGCCTGCCCGGCACGACGAACGTGCAGATCTTCGGCGCCAAGGACTACGCGATGCGGATCTGGATGCGTCCGGACAAGCTCGCGCAGCTCAAGCTCACGCCCGCCGACGTGATCACGGCGATCAACGACCAGAACGCGCAGTTCGCCGCCGGCAAGGTGGGACAGGCGCCCAACACCACGGGCCAGGACCTGGTCTACACGGTGACGACGAAGGGCCGGCTCGCGGACCCGAAGGAATTCGAGCAGATCATCGTTCGCGCCAATCCGGACGGCTCCACGGTGCGCCTCTCCGACATCGCGCGCGTCGAGCTGGGCTCCAAGGACTACGAGTTCAACGGCCGCTACAACGGCCATCCGGCCACGCTGGTCGGCATCTTCCTGTCGCCGGGCGCCAACGCGCTGGCGGTGGCGGAGTCGTCGAACAAGCTGCTCGCCCAGCTCTCCGAGAAATTCCCGGAAGGGCTTTCGTACAAGGTGGCGTTCGACACGACGCGCTTCGTCGAGGTGTCGATCCGCGAGGTCGTGAAGACGCTGATCGAGGCGATGATCCTGGTGTTCATCGTCGTCTACGTGTTCCTGCAGAGCTGGCGCGCGGCGATCATCCCGTTCGCCGCGGTGCCGGTGGCGCTGATCGGCACGTTCGCCGGCGTCTACGCGCTGGGCTACTCGATCAACACGCTGACCTTGTTCGCGATGGTGCTGTCGATCGGCATCGTCGTCGACGATGCGATCGTCGTGCTGGAGAACGTCGAGCGCATCATGCGCGAGGAAGGGCTGGGGCCGCGCGACGCGGCGGTGAAGGCGATGGGCGAGGTGACGAGCCCGATCATCGCCATCGTGCTGACGCTCGTGTCGGTGTTCATCCCGATCGCGTTCCTCGGCGGCCTCACCGGCGAGCTCTACCGCCAGTTCGCGGTCACGATCTCGATCTCGGTCGTCATCTCCGGCCTCGTCGCGCTGACGCTGTCGCCGGCGCTGTGCGCGCTGATCCTCAAGCCGCACACGGAGCCCAACCGCTTCTTCCGCGCGTTCAACCGTGGCTTCGAGCGCGTTCGCGGCCGCTACACGCACGGCGTGGCATGGCTGATCCGCCGCGGCGTGCTGGGCGTGATCCTCTTCGGCCTGATGGTGGCCGCGGCCGCGTTCATGTGGAAGATTGTTCCCGGCAGCCTGGTCCCGGACGAGGATCAGGGCTTCTACATCTCGGCGGTGATCCTGCCGGACGGCGCGACGCTGCAACGGACCCAGAAGGTGGTCGAGCAGGTGGAAGCGGCCGTGCGCAGCAACGACAACAACCAGGACGTCGTCGCGTTCACCGGCTTCGACTTCATCGGCGGCGGCTTCCGCAACAACGCGGCGACGCTGTTCGTCACGCAGAAGCCCTGGGACGAGCGTCACGTGACTGCGCAGCAGCTCGTCGGCGAACTGTTCATGAAGACGGCCGGCATCAAGGAAGCGCTCGTGCTTGCGTTCAATCCGCCGCCGATCTTCGGCCTCGGCACGACGGGCGGCTACGAGCTGTACATCCAGAACCGCGGCGACGGCGGCGCCAAGCGCCTCAACGAGGTGAAGGATGCCTTCCTCGCGCGCGCCAATACGGATCCGCAGCTCGGCGGCGCGCAGACGCTGTGGCATGCCGCCGTGCCGCAGCTCTATGTGGACGTCGATCGCGAGAAGGCCAAGAAGTCCGGCGTGGCGATCAACGACATCTTCAACGCGCTGTCGGCAACGATGGGCGCCTACTACGTCAACGACTTCAACAAGTACGGCCGCACGTGGCAGGTGCTGTTGTCGTCCGAACCGGAGTTCCGCAAGAAGCCCGACGACATCACCGGCGTCTACGTCCGCTCGAACACCGGCGCGATGATCCCGCTGTCGGCACTGGTGACGGTCAAGTACACGTCCGGCCCCGACTCGCTCGACCGCTTCAACAACCTGCCGGCCGTCAAGATCATCGGCCAGTCCGCGCCGGGCTACAGCTCGGGCCAGGGCATCGCGCGCGTCGAGGATATCCTGAAGGAGGTGCTGCCATCCGACTTCAGCTACGACTGGAGCGGCTCGTCCTACCAGGAGAAGAAGTCCGGCGGCGCGTCGACGTTCGCGCTGGGCCTCGCGGTGATCATGGTGTTCCTGATCCTCTCCGCGCAATACGAGCGCTGGTCGCTGCCGCTCGCGGTGCTGATGGCGCTGCCGTTCGGCACGTTCGGCGCGCTGGTCGCGGTCTACCTGCGCGGCCTCACCAGCGACGTGTACTTCCAGATCGGCCTGGTGACGCTGCTGGGGCTCGCCGCGAAGAACGCGATCCTGATCGTCGAGTTCGCGCTGTACAAGCACGAGGAAGGGCTGTCGGCCTCCGCCGCGGCCGTGGAAGGTGCGCGCTTGCGGTTCCGCCCGATCCTGATGACGTCGCTGGCGTTCATCTTCGGCGTGCTGCCGCTCGCACTGTCCACGGGCGCCGGCGCCGGTGCACGGCATTCGGTGGGCACCGGCGTCACCGGCGGCATGCTGGCGGCGACCGTCCTCGCAATCCTCTTCGTGCCGCTGTTCTTCAAGATCATCTTCGACCGGCACGTGACGGAGAAGCGCTCGACGCAGGAGATCTTCGACGAGCTGGAACGTCACCAGCCGCCGCCCGCCGCGGGTGCCGCGGCCGGCCACTCGGGAGTGTGACGACCATGTCCATGACCATGAAATCCAACGCATCGATCGCGCGCCGGCTGGGCGCGCTGGCCATCGCCGTCGCGCTCGCAGGTTGCGCGAGTGTCGCGAAGGATCCGCCCAAGCTCGACCTGCCGCCGCTGACTGGTCCCGACACGCTGGCGCTCGACCAGTGGTGGAAGCGCTTCAACGACCCGCAGCTCGACAAGCTGGTCGACGAGGCGCTCGCCAACAACCTGGACCTCGCGGCCGCGATGGCGCGCGTCGACGCGGCGCGCGCGCTGGTGACGACGTCGCAAGGCGCGCTGTTCCCGAGCCTCAACGGCACGGTGGACGCAGGCCGCGCGCGGATCAGCCAGTCGACGACCTATGCCGTGCCCGGCACGCAGGCCGTGGGCAACGATTACCGCGCCGGCGTCAGCGCGTCGTACGAGCTCGATCTGTGGGGCAAGTATCGCAACGCCAACAAGGCCGCGCGCGACGACCTGCTCGCGTCGCAATATGCGCGCGAGACGGTGCGCACCGCGGTGGCCGCCACGACCGCGGCCGCGTACTTCAACCTGCAGGCACTCGACGCCGAGCTGAAGCTGCTGCAGGAAACGGTGCGCTATCGCAAGGACGCGCTCGACCTGCAGCGCGACCGCTACGACGCCGGCGTGATCGGCGAATACGATTTCCGCGCGTCGGAAGCGGAGTATGCGAGCGTCCTCGCCGACGTTGCCACCGCCAAGCGCCTGGTCGCGGTGGCGGAATCGGCGCTCGCGACCGTGCTCGGGCGCTCGCCGCGCGAGGTGTTCGCGCCGACGATCGTCCGCGACCCGACGTTGAAGCTCTACGTCACCGTGCCGCCGCTGCAGGGCGACCTGCCGTCGGACCTGCTCGCGCGCCGCCCGGACATCCGCCAGGTGGAAGCGCAGATCTCGGCCGCCAACCTGCGCATCGACGCCGCGCGTGCCAACTACTTCCCGTCGATCGCGTTGACCGGCACCTACGGCTCCGAATCCGGCGCGCTGTCGGCGCTGTTCAGCGGCCCCGCGGCCATCTGGAGCATCGGCGCCGGCCTCGCGCAGCCGCTGCTCAACTTCCAGACGATCAAGGGCCAGGTCGAGTTGACCACCGCGCAGCGCGACCTGCTGCTCGTCACGTACACGCAGACGGTGCAGTCCGCGTTCCGCGACGCGCACGACGCCATCGCCGAGAACGTCTACTCGCGCGAAGGGCTCGCCGCGCAGACGCAGCGCGCCAACGCGCTCGCCAGCGCGCTCGAGCTCTCGACGCTGCGCTACCAGTCCGGCTACTCGCCTTACCTCGAGGTGCTCGACGCGCAGCGCCAGTTGCTGCAGGCGCAGACGCTGCAGATCGAGGCGGCGCGCAACCTGCGGCTCTCGTTCGTGGATCTTGCGAAGGCGTTGGGCGGGGGGTGGGACTATCGGGCGGATGTTTCCGTTTCTGCGAAGGCGCCGTAACAGCGGTCTCAATGAGGCGGGGGCGAGCGGCGTCTTGCGGCGCGCTCAGCAATTGGGGTCAGACTCCATTTCCAGGTTATCGCATCGAATTGCGATGCCGCAACTTGGAAATGGAGTCTGACCCCAATTGCTAAGCGCGCCGCGAATCCCCGCCCGCCACGCCGAAACCGCAACGTCCCGCGCTACACGGACAACACCCCATGATGCCGCGTGACAATCGTCGGATCGACAAAGATCGGGAACCCCAGCCGCCGCAGCGTCGCGCAAGCCCAGAAATCCTCGGACAGGTAGTCGCCGTCGACGACGCCGGTGCGGAAGATGTCGTACTGGATCAGCGGCTCCTCAGGCAAGCGCTGTGCGCGTGGGCGTTGGTACACGTGGCCTCCCGCGCGCGCGTCGTGGACGAGTGCATCGACGGCACGCCGTGACAACAGCAGGGCGGCGGTGCCGATGCGCGTCACCTCGACGAGCCACCCGTCCTCGCCCACCGCGTGACCGACGTTGAAGGTCTTCTCGCCGCGCGTACCGACGCGCTTCAGCGCCACCGCAGCCCCGACGACGTCCCGGCGATGCGCGACGAGCTGCGCGAGTCCCGACGCCGGCAGGTGCACGTCACCGTCTAGGAACAGGAGATGCGTGCAATCGCCGCGCGCGTGGAAGATGGCCGCCAGCGTGTTGCGTGCGCGCGTAATCAGGCTCTCGTTGCCGATCGCAACCAGCGTCGCGTCGATGCCCGACTCGCGGTAACCGAGCACGGCGCTCATGAAGTCGATGTGCACCATGCCGCCGTACGCGGGCGTGGCGACCATCACGCGCGCGGCCTCGCTCATCGGCGCACGTACTTCCGGGCGTTGCCCGCCAGCTGCCAACCCACCTCCGCGAGCCGCGCGAGCGACGCATCGTCGAGCAGCGGATAGCTCGCGAGCAACTGCGCGTTCATCGGATAGTGCGCGTGCTCGACTGTCGTGTCGCGCGTGCGCTCGTGCGCGAGGTGCAGCGCAACACCCATGCCCGTCTCGGCCGTCGACGTGCGCGTGCGCTCGATCCGGTGCGTCAGCGCGTCGTCCTCGCCACCCCAGCCGACGAAGCGCTCGTCGTAGCCGCCCAGCCTGGCATACGCGTCGCGGCGCATGACGAGGACGCCGCCCGCGAGGACGATACGCTCGCCGAATACGCCACGATCACGCCCCGCAAGATCCGGCGGCAAAGGCTCACCGGCTTCGAGCGCGGCCGCGACGGCCACGGTGGACGCCTCGTCGAGGTCGACCACATGCCGGTAGGGCTTGGCGATCGCGAAGCCACGCCGGCACGCCGCGACAGCTTCCGCCAATCCATCCGCCACGATCAGGTCCCCATCGGCCAGCGCGACAATGTCCTGACCCGCATGCCGCACGCCGACGTTCAGACCCCAGCTCTTGTTGAAAGGCCCGGGGTTGTACGTGAACAGCACGCGCGCCGCGGGGTGCGGCAGCGTAGCGGGCAGTCGAGGCACGCTGTCCTGTTCGACAACGAGCACCTCGGCGGCGGGTTGCGTCGCCAGCCACCGCAGCGTGGCCGCCAGGTTGCGTTCGCGCTCGGGCGTCGAGCCGCGATAGGGGATGATGTAGCTCAGCATCGATGCCTCGGCCCGACCATCCTGCCACGATCAGCTGCCTCACGGTGACGCGCGCCGCGCGCCTGCCGCTGCTCGCACGCGCGCTCGGCGATTACGCGTGCCAGACGCATGCGGCACGCGAGCTGGTGATCGTGCACGACGACGGCCCGGCCTGCACCGCGGCCATCATGGAACTCGCCACCCGGTGCGGCGCGCGCGACGTCGTGATCCACGCGGCGCCGGCCGGCACTCCGCTGGGCGCGCTGCGCAACCTGGCGCGCGAGCGCGCATCGGGCACGCTGGTCTGCCAGTGGGACGACGACGACCGCTATCATCCCGCACGCCTCGCGCTGCAATGCGCGGCGCTGGTCGACGACGGGGCCGACGCGTCCTTCCTCACCGACCAGTTGCACTGGTTCACCGGCGCGCGCCTGATGTACTGGGTCGACTGGCGCCGCGAGCCCTATCCGCTCGACTTCGTCCAGGGCACGATGCTCGCGCGCCGCGACGCGCTGCCGCGATATCCCGAGCTGGCGCTCGGCGAAGACACGGCGCTGTGCCGTGCGCTGCTCGCCACGGGCGCGCGCATCGCGCGGCTCGACGACCACGGCTGGTGCTACGTCTACGTTTGCCATGGCGGCAACGCGTGGTCCGAGGCCCACCACTGGGCCATCGCGCAAGCCAAGGCGCTGGCGCCGGCGCGCTTCATCGCGCGGGCTCCGGTGGCGCTCCCGCGGCTCGCCGAGTACGCGCCGCCGCCGGGCGTGGCCACCCTCGATCCGGCCGGCCGCTTCCTCCGCATGGGCTGACGTCCGGCGCACGATCAGGGAAGGAAGCGGCGTGCCAGCCGCGTGTACGTGGTGTCGCCGCGCGCAATGGCCTCCGGCGTCAGCAGCCCCGCATGCACGCGCGTGAAGTCGACGCGCTCGGCCGCCCACCACAGGTGGGCCCAGAGGTGAATGCTCAGCACGCCAGGGCGGTCCCCGTCGTCGCGCTCGAGCAGCGCCGCCAGGTCGGCGCGCGTGAAGTCGTACGCGTAGAACAGGCGTCGCGGCAGCACCGTCAGCGGCAGGTCCTCGAACCAGAGCCGCCCCGCCTCGTCGCACGAGTGGCGGCTCCACGTGCCGTCGAACACTTCCGTCATCCGCTCGAGCCAGCGCACCGCGAAGCGCGCACCCGGGCGCGCCAGCATGACGGCGTTGCACAGCGATGGCCGCATGATGCCGCGCGCGTCCGCGTGCGGCGACTCCTCGCCGATGACGAACTCGTCGTCGAACCACGCATCGGGATAGCGCGCGACGAACAGCGTGTCCATGTCCGCATACGCGCCACCATGCGCGGCCAGTATCGCGAGTCGCAGGAAGTCGGCCTCGTGCGCGTACGTGAGCCCGTTGGCCACGATGTAGCGGCCTTCCCCCGTAGCGGCATAGCGCTCGCGCGCATGGCCTTGGGTCACGCCTTCGATCCGGTGCAGCACGAGGCGCGGCGCGATGCGCTCCCACCATTCGCCGTGCGGCTCGTGCCGGTAGTGCAGGTGCACGGCCGACGGCGACTGTGTCGCGAAGCAGGACGCGAGGCACAGGTAATGCAGGACGTGCAGCGGCGACGTCTGCGGCGCCAGCCCGAACACGAAATGGAAATCGCGCACCGTGGCGAGCGGCTTATGCGAACAACGCGGCGACGAGCGCTCGCGCGACGGGCGGCTCGGCGAAGCGCACGGCGATGTCGGCTTCGATGCGCACCGCCTCGTTGCACGCGGCCGCGTGTTCGCGCCAGACGCGTTGCAGCGCGGCCACCGCATCGTCGCGCGCGACGGAAGCCCAGCGCTGCGAAGGCCAGTACGAAGGGCCCGACGGCGGAAACACGCAGGCGGATGTCATGCGCACCGGCACGGCACCGCAGGGGTTGGTGCCGAGGTAATCACGCGGACCGCCCCAGTCCGGCATCACCACCGGCGTGCCGCGCGTAGCCGCGTCGAAGGCGCCCAGCGCAAAGCCCTCGCCGTGCGCGAGGTTCACGTACGCGTCGCCCAGCGCGTGCAGCAGGTCGATGCCGCGCGTGTTGATGTCGTAGGGCAGCAGCACGATGCGCGGCAGCGGCCGGCCCAGCGCCGCCCCGATCCGGGCCAGCGCGTGCTCGGCGAGCTGCGTCGTCGGCTGCTGCGCGCAATACGGCGGATCGCCGTAGCCCAGTGGTGCCAGCTTGACGACGAGCGCCACCGGATCGGCTGCGGTAAAGGCATGCGCAAACGCATCCAGCAGCACCGGCACGTCCTTGCGCGGGTCCCACGTGCTGATCGCGTAGAAGACGAAGCTGTCGGCGTCGAGACCGAAGCCCGCTCGCGCCGCCGCCAGCTCGTCGGGCGTGAACGCATTCCACGCATGCCGGCGCACGTGGGGCACCACGTGCACCGGGGGACGCACGCCCGCCGCGGCGAACACGTCGCGATTCATCGTGCAGGGCACGACGAGCGCGTCGGGCGCATCGAGCAGGCGCTTCCAGTGCGCCGGGATGCGGTCGGTTTCCCACACCGTCATGCCCACGTTGCGCGCGCCCTCTGCCCACAGCGAGTGCCAGGCTTCAGGCACGCACCACATCGCGTTGACCGCAGTGTCGAGCGGTGCCGCGGTGGCCGCGAGCAAGGCAGGAAGATCGCCGATGGCGCCGTCGCCCGCTGCTTCCCGCGCCAACGCGATCGCGTCGCGCGGCACGGGGGCAGCGCCGTCACCGGCGTAGCGGACGGCGACCCATTCGACCGGCACGCCTGCGTTCACCAGTGCGCGCACGTATCCGATTCCAGCCTGGCCGTAACCGGTATGGTCGACGAGCGAATGGAAACGGACGCCGCCGGGCATTTCAGCGGCGGCGTGCGTGGCCGGGACTGGTGCGGGCGTTGGCGGGGCGGCGGTTCATGCCGCCCGCAACGCGAACGTCATGCGCCGGTCAATCGGGCTTGCGGCGCATCCCGAACCAGGCGACCAGCGCGGAGAGCGTGCCCAGCGCAATCGGCGCCAGGGCCGGGACTGCGATCTCGGGCGCGGTCTGCGACACCTGATCGGTGAGGAAGGCTTCGACGCTGGCCAATCCGGCGCTGGCCGGCATGGAGACAGCACTCGCCGTCATCGCAGCGGTGGCGTGGTCGTTGGGTACAACCGTTGCCGCGGAGGCCGGGCTGGCCAGGATGCCGAGACCCACGAGGATGGCGGGCACCGGAACCAACGCCGCGCCGAGGGGGCCTTTGGACTTGCCGTCTTCGATTTCGCTCACGTGTTGTCGCCTTATCGGTCTCGACTGCGAAGGGTTCCAGTATAGGAGCGGCAGCCGGGCTGCTGCAACGCCGAATGCTCGACAAGACGTAACCGCCGCGTCCGCCGCGGCGGCTGCGCAACAGCACCGGGCCCTACTGAAGCGAGGGCTTCTTGAGGAAGCTGGCCCGATCGGCGGATTGCACCCGGGCCTCGACGCGCGTGCCGTCGCGCATCAGCGTCAGGTCCACCGTCGCGCCCGCCGGGCCGGCGCGCCACACCTTGCGGAACAGGTCCGCAAGGCCCTTCACGGGCTCACCGCCCACGGCGACGACCACGTCGCCCGGCTTGACGCCGGCGCGGTCGGCCGGTGCGCCGGTGGCGATGCCGTTGACGACGAGGCCGTCCGCCTCGTCCGCAGCATAGAGCCCGAGCCAGGGACGCGCCGGGCGCGCGGAGCCGCCCGCCGCGACGTCCGCGAGCAGCGGCGTCGCGAGGTCCACGGGCACGAACATGTTGCCCTGGACCGCGTCGTCGTCGTGCTGCTCCTGGACGAACAGCGAACCGACGCCGATCAGCCGCCCGCGGCAATCGAGCAGCGCCGCGCCGCTCCATTCCGGATGCGCGGGCGTGGTGAACAGCGCCTCGTCGAGCACGTACTCCCAGTAGCCGGCGAACTCGCGCTTGGCGAAGAGTTGCGCCTTCAGCGCATGCGGGCGCCCACCGAAGCCGACGACGATCACTTCGTCGCCGGTATCGACGTCGGCCGCGCTGCCCAGCGGCAGCGACGGCAAGCCCAGCGGCGCCATCGCCTGCACCAGGCCGAATCCGCTCGCATAGTCGTACAACAGCGGATAGCCGGGCACGACGCCGCCGCGTTCCGTCGTCAGCCAGATCGACTGCGCCTCCGTGATCAGGTAGCCGATCGTGAGCACGAGACCCGAGTCGCCGATGACCACGCCATTGCCCGCGCGCTCCGTCCCGAGCATCGCCGCGGTGAACGCATCGTCCGGCACTTCCGCGCGCAGCCGCACGACGGAAGCCACGACGCGGTCGATGTCGAACGCGACGTCGTCGGCCTGCGGTTGGTAGGCGTCGGGGAAGGCCCAGCCGGAAGTTTCGGTCATGTGTGCGTGGGGCAACGGATGCGCCCGGTCGAGTGTACGCCCATGCGACAGGCGCTTCGTGTGACGACGTGGGGCCGCGCGCGCGGAAACGCAAGCATTACCGGTTACGATAGCGCGCTAACGCCATCTTCCCCGCCGCATGTCCGCCCATCCAAAAGCCCGCGTCCTCGCCGAGGCATTGCCCTACATCCGCGCCTTCCACGGCAAGACGCTGGTGATCCGCTTCGGCGGCCACGCGATGGCGGACCCCGCTCTGCGCGAAGGCTTCGCCCGCGACGTCGCGCTGCTGCAGCTCGTGGGCATGCGCCCCGTCGTCGTGCACGGGGGTGGCTGGCGCGTCGACGAATTGACGGCGAAGATGGGCATCCCCACCGAGCGGCGCAACGGCGTGCGCGTCACCGACGAGCGCACGCTGACCGTCATCGAGATGGCGCTGTCCGAGCTCAACCAGGAGCTCGTGGGCCTCATCAACCGGCATCGCGCAAAAGCGATCGGCCTCGACGGGCAGGACGGCGCGTTCATCCGCGCGCGGGCGCTGGCCGGCGCCGACATGGGCTATGTCGGCGAGGTCGACGCGATCGATCCGTCGCTGATCACGCTGATGCTGTCGAAGCAGTTCATCCCGGTGGTGATGCCCATCGGCGTCGGTCGCGACGGCACCGCCTACCATCTCAATTCCGACCACCTCGCGGGCCAGATCGCGCGTGCGCTGCGCGCCGAGAAGCTCGTGCTGATGACCAACATCGACGGCGTGCACGGGCGCGACGGCAAGCTCGCCTATGTGCTCACCGCCACCGATGCGCAGGGTCTGCTCGACGACGACGTCGTGCAGGGCGGCATGCGCCCGCGGCTGACGGCGGCCCTGGACGCGGTGCGCGAAGGCGTGCGCTCGGTGCACATCATCGACGGCGGTGTGCCCAGCGCGCTGCTGCTCGAAGTGCTGACGGCGGAAGGCGTCGGCACGGCCGTGCGCTCCGACGACGGGCCGCATTTCTTCGAGGACAGCAAGGCTTACCTGATGATGCAGTGAGGCGGTGGGCGGCGGCCACGCGCATCGAACCCACGACGGGGACTTTCACTTGCAACGACGCAAACTCGGCAGGAGCGCACTCACCACGGGACCGCTGGTGTTCGGCGGCAACGTGTTCGGCTGGACCGCGGACGCGCGTACCTCGTACGCGTTGCTCGACGCGTTCGTGGGCGCCGGCTTCGACATGATCGACACCGCGAACATGTATTCGGCGTGGGTGCCCGGGCACGTCGGCGGCGAGTCGGAGACGATCATCGGCGACTGGCTGGTACAACGCGGCGGCCGCGACCGCGTCGTGATCGCCACCAAGGTCGGCAACGTGTTGGGCGACGGCTCGAAGGGCCTCGCCGCGTCGTACATCGTGAAGCAGGCCGAGGCCTCGCTCAAGCGCCTGCGCACGGACTACATCGACCTCTATTTCGCGCACGTGCCGGACCCGACCACGCCGCTCGACGAGACGCTCGAGGCCTTCGGCAAGCTGGTGGCGGCCGGGAAAGTGCGCGCGCTCGGCGCGTCCAACTACAACGCGGCGCAACTGGCGGACGCACTCGCCATGAGCGGACGCCTTGGCCTCCCGCGCTACGAGGTGATCCAGCCGCTGTACAACCTCTACGACCGCAGTGCTTTCGAAGGCGATCTTGCGAATCTCTGCATCGCCGAGGACATCGGCGTGGTCGGCTACTACGCGCTCGCCAGCGGCTTCCTCACCGGCAAGTATCGCGACCAGGCGTCGCTTGCGGGCAGTGCGCGTGCGACTTCCAACGCGCGCTATTTCAATCCGCGTGGCTTGCGTATCCTGGCGGCGGTGGATGCCGTCGCCGAGTCGCTCGGTGCAAAGCCCGGCCAGGTCGCGATCGCGTGGCTGCTCACGCGTCCGGGCGTCACCGCGCCGATCGCCAGCGCGACGTCGCTCGCGCAACTGGAGGAACTGGTCGCGGCGACGCGCATCACGCTGGACGCTGGAATGCTCGACGCACTGGAACGTGCCAGCGCGCCGGACTCGGCAAGCTAGCGGTTCGAGCGCAGCTCAGCCGACGGCGCGCGGGGGCCGATCCAGCCCGACACCCGCCGACGATATCCGTGCCGTGATCTGCTCGGCTGCCGCCACCACGCGCGGTGCCCATTCGGCAAGCCGCGCACGGCTGTAGCGCGCTTCCGCGCCCGCGATCCCGACACTACCCAGAATCATGCGGGAACGGTTGAAGACGGGAGCCGACAGGCCAAACACGTCTGGATTGAATTCCCCGTGCGTCACGGCGTATCCGGCGCGCCGCATGTCGCCCAGCGTCCGGAGGAAGGCCTTCCAGTCCGCGCCGAGGCCCGCGGTCGCGATGATGCGCGCGTGGCGCACGTGGATCTTGCGCAACTGGTGCGGCGGGAGGTAAGGCAGGATGATCTTGGATGCAGCGCCGACGAACAGGGGTCGCCGCTGCCCGCGCGAGAAGAGATTGTGCGGACTGCGCGGCGCGAGCTCCTCGCGTATGCACAGCACCGAGTCGCTGTACAGCGCGCACAGCAACGCCGAGTGGCCCGTCGCTGCCGCCAGTTCCTTCAGCACGGGGCCACCCGCCGCGTACATCGGATCGCACTGGCGGATCTGACGGTCGAGCTCGACGATCCGCGGACCCAGCACATAGTGGCCGTTGGCCACCGCCTCCACCAGGCCTGCGGACAGGAGCGCCTTGATGTAGCGATAGGCGGTGGAGCGCGACGCGCCGATGTGCGCGATCAGGTCGCCCACCGGCCGCACCGGCGTCGCCGAAGTGAAGAGATCGAGGATGCCGAGCATCCGCGCGATGCTGTTCCCGGGGTCCGCCACGGGCGGCGCCGAAGCCCGTCGAGCCGCTGTCTGCGCGGGTGGAGGACGGCGGCGCGGAGCGGCTGGCACGGCGCGGAGGTTAGCATGCGCGCGGCGCGCCACGGCCCTGACGTGCGGTCGAAACCCCGCAGCGTACTCCCGGACGATTGTTATTCAGTCCCAACATATGGGACAATGTGACGTCATGATCCCGCGCCTTCGCTCATGAGCCGCAACGTTCACGTCTATGCCGGCACCGCGGGCCACTCGATGTGGTTCAGCGAGGATGCCGGCGCCAGCTGGGTCCACCCCAACAGCCATTCGGGCCTGTACCTCGAGGCGCGCGTGTGGACCATCGCCACGCATCCGGCGACGCCCGATCGCCTGTACGTCGGCACGGACATGGGCGTCTTTCGCTGGGACGAGCGCACCGCGCGCTTTTCGCTGCTGCCGTCGCCGCTGCAGGACGTGTGGGCGTTGATCCAGCATCCTGCGCACCCGGAGCGCCTCTATGCCGGCACGCGCCCGGCGGCGCTGTACCGTTCGGACGATGCCGGTGCTACGTGGCGGAAGCTCGAAGTGCCGGGCCTTGCGCAATTCTCGCCGGTCAACATGGGACCTACCCGGGTGACTCAGCTGCTCGTCGATCCCGTCGACGGCCGCACGCTGTGGGCTTGCGTCGAGATCGGCGGCATCTTCCGCAGCGACGACGACGGTGAAACCTGGGTCGCCTGCTCGACGGGCCTCGTCTCGGACGACGTGCACGGCATTGCGGCGATCCGCTCGCCCGACGGCAGCAAGCGCGTGTTCGCGACGACCAACCGTGGCCTCAACGTCAGCGACGACAACGGCGCCCACTGGACGTTCCAGCGGCTCGACTCACCGTGGCAATACACGCGCGCGATCGTACCGAGCGCGTCCGGCGACGGCACGCTCTACCTGGCCAACGGCAACGGCCCGCCCGGCAACGATGGCCGCCTGCTGTGCAGCCGCGATTCCGGCAGCACGTGGCAGGACCTGGGCCTGCCCGCCGGCGTCAACAGCACGCCGTGGTGCATCGCGACGAATCCGGCTGACCCGCGGCTGCTGATCGTCTGCACGAACCTGGGCCAGGTGTTCCGCAGCGACGACGCCGGCGCGCATTGGGAGCGCCTGGCGCACGAGTTCGGCGAACTGCGCGCACTGGCGTGGCGCCCGCTGCCGGACGGGACGCGAGAACAGCCGCATTCGATCACGCGCGCGGTCGTCAAGGCCGCGGCCGCTGCATAACCGGCGTCGCGTGCGACCATGAACATTCCATCCGACGACACGGGGGACAGTTGCCGCCGGATCCGCTGTTCCAGATCGTGCTCGGCGTGCTCGCGCCGAACAACGCTTCGCTCGTCGAGCGCGCGGTAAAGATCGTGGAGTTGCTCGGTGCACGAATCGCAAGCCCCGACGAGGCGCGCGGGCTGCTCGGCTTGCCGGTGGCGGCGGACGCGCGATCCACGGTCGCGGCCTGATGAGCGCGCCAGCGCGTTTCGCCTGCCTGCAGGTCAACCCCGGGGCCGACCTTTGCACCAACGTCGCCGCCGCGCTCGCGCTCGCGCGCGAGGCGGTTGCGGGCGGTGCGCGCGTGCTGCTGTTGCCCGAATATGCGTTCCTGCTGCATGCGAGCGGGCGCGTCATGCGCGAGCGCTCACCGCGGGAAGATGCGCATCCGGCGGTGGCAGCGTTCGCGGAGTTCGCACGCGAGCATCGCGCGTGGATACTGCTGGGGTCGCTCACCGTCGCCACCGGCGAGGACCGCATCGCCAACCGCTCGCTGCTGCTGGACGAGCGCGGCCACGTCGCGGCGCGCTACGACAAGATCCACATGTTCGACGCGACGCTGCCCGATGGGCGCGTGATCCGCGAGTCCGCCACCTACCGGCCCGGCGACCGTGCGGTCGTCGTCGACACGCCGTTTGGCCGGTTGGGCCTTTCGATCTGCTACGACGTGCGCTTTCCGCAGCTGTACCGCGCAATGGCGCAGGCCGGCGCGGAGATTCTCGTCGTGCCGTCCGCCTTCACCGCAGCCACCGGCGCGCTGCACTGGCACGCGCTGCTGCGGGCTCGCGCGATCGAGAACGGATGCTATGTCCTCGCGCCCGCCACGTGCGGCATGCATCCGGGCGATCACGCGACGTTCGGCCACACGCTGGTCGTCGATCCTGCGGGCGCGATCGTCGCTGACGGCGGCGATGCGCCGGGCTGCGTCCTCGCCGACGTGGACCTCGGCCGTGTTGCGGCAACCCGCTCGCGCATCGCCGCTCTCGCGCACGACCGCCCGTTCACCCTCGACGCGCCAACCGGCGCTACGCCATGTCCTCCGGAGCGCTTGCCATGACGCCACGTTTTCCCGTTCTCGCGCCGTCCGCGATGTCGGCCGACCAGCGACGCGTTGCCGAAATGATCGCCGACGGCCCGCGCGGTGGCGTGCGAGGGCCATTCATCGCGCTGCTACACAACCCCGCGCTCGCCGAACGCGTGCAGGCGCTCGGCGAGCACCTGCGCTTCGGCACCGGCTTGCCCGACCGTCTGGTGGAGATCGCCGTGCTCGTCGCTGCGCGGCGGTGGAACTGCGAATACGAGTGGTTCGCGCACGAAAAGCTTGCGCGCAAGGCGGGCGTGCCGGAGGCCGTGATCGCCGCGATCGCGAAAGCGGAGCGGCCCGGCGGCATGAGCGCCGACGACGCACTCGTGCACGATTTCTGCGTGGCCACGTGCCGCGACGGCGCGCCCGGCGACGGCGATTTCGAGGCCGTCATCGCGCGCTACGACCGGAGCGCCGCGCTGGACCTGCTCGCGCTGTGCGGCTACTACTCGATGCTCGCGATGATCCTCAACGCGGCTCGCCTTCCGCTGCCCGAGGGGGCGGCGCCGCCGACGATTCCGCTGGCGGCCGCCAGTTCCTGGCCAGCGCGTCGTAGATCGGCGCCGGGCACAGCGCCCGCGACACGCCGAACGCGATGACGGCCACCGCCATCATCGGCAGCAGCAGCTCCTGGTTGGCCGTCATCTCCATCGTGATGACGAACGACGTGATCGGCGACTGCGTCACGCCGGCGAGATAGCCCACCATCGCGAGCAGGGCGAGGGAACCGAGCGGGACCGCCGGTAGCGCGGCGTGCAGCAGCGAGCCGATGCCGGCGCCGACGGCAAGCGAAGGCGCGAACAAGCCGCCGGGCACGCCGGCCAGGAAGGCCAGGTAGGTGGCCGCCATCCGCGCGGGCGCATAGCCCAGCCCGATGTCGCCGATCTGGCCGTCGATCAAGGCCTTGGTGATGCCGTAGCCGGTGCCCATCGTGGCACCGTGCGTGACCAGCGCGAGTGCCGCCAGCAGCAGGCCGCAGACGGCGGCGGCGCGCAGCGGATGCGCGACGAGGCCGGCGCGGAGCCGCGTCGGCAGCACGTCGCCGACGGCCGTGCAGGCGCGCGCGAACGCGCCGCCCGCGACCCCGCCCGCCAAGCCCGCGGCCGCCACCGCGACCCACGCGCTGGAATCCGGCAGCGTCGTGCGCACGACGCCGAAATACGTGTACTTGCCCACCAGCAGCACGGACGCGAGGCCCGCGCCGATCACCGCGACGAGCGTCGCGCTGTGCGCGCGGAACGCACGATGGCGCGACAATTCCTCCAGCACGAAGACGATGCCGCCGAGCGGCGTGTTGAAGGCGCTCGCGATGCCCGCGCCGGCACCCGCGAGGATCAGGCTGTTGCCGTCGCGCGAGAACTTGAGCGCGCCGATGCCCGCGAGCGCGAACATCAGCGCGGCGCCGACGTGCACCGAAGGACCCTCGCGCCCGACTGCCGCACCGGCCAGCAAGGCGAGCAGCACGAGCACGATCTTGGCAAGCGCGACGCCGAGCGACAGCAGGCGCCGCCGCCACGCGTGGTCGTCCGTCTCGAGTGCCGCGATGACCTGCGGGATGCCGCTGCCCGCCGCGGTGGGAAACCAGCGCCGCGTAGCGTAGACGGAGATCACGAGCGCGGCGGGCATCACGCCCAGCGCGGCCCAGGGCCAGCGCGCGAACCAGGCGCTGGCGTAGTGGCCCGCGACGTCGGCCACGCCGGCGAACACCGTGCACACGATGCCGACGACGACGGCCATCGCCAGGTGGACGACGCGCCGCAGCCACGGGCGCAGCGCAAACGCGGGCCGCAGCGGGCGCCGCACGAGCAGGCGCCGCGCCGGTTGTCGATCCGGTTGCGCGTGACGCTCTTCGCTCATGTCGCGCGGCCCGTCAGCGCTTGCGCGCGGCCCCGCGGCTGCGCGGCGTCCGTGGCGCGGGAACCGGCACGGGCGCGTCGGTCATCCGCAACTCGCGCAGCGCGCGCGACGACATCGCGAGTTCCTCGCGCAGCCAGTCCAGCAGCGAAACGAGCGGCGGCCACTCGCGGAGGCTCGGCGGGAACACGAAGTGATACGGACGCGCGTCGGCATGCGTGATTGCGATCGGCGACACCTGGACGAGCGACCCGCCGACGAGCGCGTCGGCGGCGAGGATCTCGCGCGACAAGGACAGCCCGAGCTCCTGCTCGGTAGCCTGCAGCATCAGCCCCGCGTCGTTGAACACGGCCATCGTCCGCAGGCTGACGCGGTGGCCGGCGGCGGCCGCCCACGCCTCCCACATGTCGGCGTCGCCGAGCAGCGGCTCGCGCAGCAGCACTTCGACCGGTGCGCCCCGCAGGCGCCGCGCGGTGGCGGGCGCCGCGACCATGATGATCGGCGGCTGGTCCATCAGGCGCTCGGACGCGAGGTTGGGCCACGGTCCCGCGCCCTGGCGGATGGCGGCGTGAAAGCCGTCGCGCTGCAGGTCCACCACGGTGAACGAGGCGTCGATCTCGAGCGGCAGCGACGGATGAAGCTCCCGCCAGCGATTGAGCCGCGGCAGCAGCCAGCGCTGGGCAAACGACGGCAGCGTCGTGATCCGGAGCCGCTGCGCTTCGCCGGACGCGATGGCGGCGGCGGCCTGCACGCCGTCGTCGAGTTGCGCGAGCGCGCCCTGCACGCTGCGGAGCAGGACCTGGCCTGCGGGATTGAGTACGACGCGGCGGCCGCGCCGCTCGAACACGTCGAAGCCGATCCGCTCCTCGAGACCCTTGATCTGCTGGCTGACCGCGCTGTGCGTGAGGTTCAGCACCTCCGCGGCCGCGCGCAGGTTCTGCAGTTCCGCGACGCTGCGGAACGCGGCGAGCGTATTCAGCGGGATCCGGCGCATGGCTCGATGGGCATTCTCTGGTCAGTCAAATCGACCAACATGGTACGAAATGATCGATTCCACGGGCAAAGCTATGTCGATATCTTACCAGCGTCGAATGCTTCAAGGACAACGCAATGAACGCCAACCCTCACCGTCTCGACGACCTGGCCCACGGCGCGATGCTCGTCGCGGCTGTCGTCATCGCCGCCGCGGCGACGCTCGAACAGGCGCCCCTCGCCGGCCGCACGCTGCCGGCCGTCAACGACGACACGCTCGCGGCCGCCGTACTGATCTATTCGCTGCCCGCGTTGCCGCGCAGCGCAAGGAGCTGATCATGGACACGATTATCCGGAGGCCCCGCGGTTCGCACCTGCCGGCGGCCTTCTACGCCACCGCGCAGGCGCTGCGCGAGGTTGCGCAGCACTTCGATGCTGCGTGGCGGCGGGCGCGGCGCGATGCACGCGCCGCGCAGGACCTGGCCAACATGAGCGAGCGCGACCTTGCGGACATCGGCATCACGCGCGCGGACGTCCCGCGCGCGTTCGATCGCGACTGGCCGCAGGGGATGTGACGCGGGCGGGCCGCGCCGGCTACATGCTGCGCCGGTACTGCCCGCCTACCTCGAACAGCGCGTTTGTGATCTGCCCCAGCGAGCAGACGCGCGCGGTCTGCATCAGCTCGGCGAACACGTTGCCGTTGTCGATGACCACCTGCTTCAGGCGCGCAAGCGCGGCCGGAGCCTCATGCGCATGCCGCGCATGGAAGTCGGCGAGCCGCGCGAGCTGGCCCGCCTTCTCGTCGTCGGTGGAGCGCGCGAGCTCCACCTTCTGCGGCACGGCATCGCCGTGCGGATTGCGGAACATGTTGACGCCGACGATCGGGTAGCTGCCGTCGTGCTTGCGGTGCTCGTAGTACAGCGACTCTTCCTGGATCTTGCCGCGCTGGTAGCCGGTCTCCATCGCGCCGAGCACGCCGCCACGGTCGGCGATCGCCTCGAATTCCTTCATCACCGCTTCCTCGACGAGGTCGGTGAGCTCGTCGATGATGAACGAGCCCTGGTTCGGGTTCTCGTTCCTGGCCAGGCCCCATTCGCGGTTGATGACGAGCTGGATGGCCATCGCGCGGCGCACGCTCTCCTCGGTGGGCGTCGTGATCGCCTCGTCGTAGGCATTGGTGTGCAGTGAATTGGCGTTGTCGTAGGTGGCGATCAGCGCCTGCAAGGTTGTGCGGATGTCGTTGAACGCGATTTCCTGCGCGTGCAGGCTGCGGCCCGACGTCTGGCAGTGATACTTCAACTTCTGCGAGCGTTCGTTGGCGCCGTAACGGTCGCGCATCGCCACCGACCAGATGCGCCGCGCCACGCGGCCCAGCACCGAATACTCCGGGTCCATGCCGTTGCTGAAGAAGAACGACAGGTTGGGCGCGAAGTCGTCGATGTGCATGCCGCGCGCAAGGTAGGCCTCGACGAACGTGAAGCCATTGGACAACGTGAAAGCGAGTTGCGAGATCGGGTTGGCGCCGGCCTCGGCGATGTGATAGCCCGAGATCGACACCGAATAGAAGTTGCGCACGTCGTGGTCGACGAAGTACTGCTGGATGTCGCCCATCACCTTGAGCGAGAACTCCGTCGAGAAGATGCACGTGTTCTGGCCCTGGTCCTCCTTGAGGATGTCGGCCTGCACGGTGCCGCGCACCGTCGCGAGCGTCCACGCGCGGATCTTGGCCACCTCGTCGTCCGTGGGTTCGCGGCCGTTGTCCTTGCGGAACTTGTCGAGCTGCTGGTCGATGGCCGTGTTCATGAAGAACGCGAGCAGCGTCGGGGCGGGGCCGTTGATCGTCATCGACACCGACGTCGCGGGATCGGTGAGGTCGAAGCCGCCGTACAGCACCTTCATGTCGTCGAGCGTCGCGATCGAGACGCCCGAGTTGCCCACTTTCCCGTAGATGTCCGGACGCAGGTCCGGGTCCTGGCCGTAGAGCGTCACCGAGTCGAACGCGGTGGACAGCCGCTTGGCCGGCATGCCGTCAGCCAGCAGGTGGAAGCGCTTGTTGGTGCGGAACGCGTCGCCTTCGCCGGCGAACATCCGCGTCGGGTCTTCATTTTCGCGCTTGAACGCGAACACGCCGGCCGTGAACGGGAAGCTGCCCGGCACGTTCTCCAGCAGCTGCCAGCGCAGGATCTCGCCTTCGTCCTCGTAGCGCGGGAGCGCCACCTTGGGCACGCGCGTGCCGGACAGCGACGTCGTCGTCAGCGCCGTGCGGATTTCCTTGTCGCGGATCTTCACGACGTACTCGTCGCCGGAGTAGGCCGCTTTCGTCTGCGGCCACATCGCGATCAGTTTCTGCGAGCGGGGGTCGAGCTTCGTTTCGCGCTCGGCCACGGCGGCGTCGAACGCGGCCACCTCGATCTTTTGCGCGGCGAGCATCCGCTTGGCCTCGCGCAGCTGCTGGCGCTCGCGGGCGACGCGCGACTGCGCTTCCGCCCAGCCGCGGTACGCGCGGACGGACGTCGCGATGTCGGCGAGGTAGCGCGTTCGTGCCGCGGGCACGATGACGTTCTGCGCCGACGAGTGGCGCGCGGCGATCGCCGGCAGGCGCGACGGACCGTGCACCAGGCCTTTCGCCGTCAGCGCGCCCAGCAGCCCTTCGTACAGCGCGGTGACGCCGTCGTCGTTGAAGCGGGACGCGATCGTGCCGTAGACCGGCATCGCGTCGGGCGCGTCGCGGAAGCGCTCGCGGTTGCGCTGCACCTGCTTGCGCACGTCGCGCAGCGCGTCGGGCGCGCCCTTGCGGTCGTACTTGTTGATGGCGACGAAGTCGGCGAAGTCGAGCATGTCGATCTTCTCGAGCTGGGACGCGGCGCCGAATTCCGGCGTCATCACGTACAGCGAGACGTCGACGTGGGGGACGATCGCCGCGTCGCCCTGGCCGATGCCCGAGGTCTCGACGATCACGAGGTCGAAGCCCGCCGCCTTGCAGGCCGCCACCACGTCCGGCAGCGCGACGCTGATCTCGGACCCCGCCTCGCGCGTCGCGAGGGAGCGCATGTAGATGTTCGGGTGATGGATCGCGTTCATCCGGATGCGATCGCCGAGCAGCGCACCCCCGGTCTTGCGGCGCGACGGGTCGATGGAGACGATCGCGATCTTCAGCGCGTCGTCCTGGTCCAGCCGGAAACGGCGCACGATCTCGTCGGTCAGCGAGCTCTTGCCCGCGCCGCCGGTGCCGGTGACGCCGAGCACCGGCGCCTGCGAGGCGGCCGCGCGCTTCGTCACGTCGGCACGCAGCGCGTCGCTCGCGTGGCCGTTCTCGAACGCGCTGATGACACGGGCCAGCGTGCGCGAGCGCGTCGCCGGATCGTCGCTCGCCAGCGCCACGAGGTCCGCGGGCGGCTGCGCCGACAGGTCCACGTCGCACGCGGCGATGATCTCGTTGATCATCCCCTGCAGTCCGAGCGTCTGCCCGTCCTCCGGCGAGAAGATCCGCGCGACGCCGTAGTCGTGCAGCTCGCGGATCTCGGCCGGCACGATCACGCCGCCGCCGCCGCCGAACACCTTGATGTGGCCCGCGCCGCGCTCGCGCAGCAGGTCCAGCATGTACTTGAAGAACTCGACGTGGCCGCCCTGGTAGGACGAAATGGCGATGCCCTGCGCGTCTTCCTGGATGGCGCACGTGACGATCTCGTCGACCGAGCGGTTGTGCCCCAGGTGGATCACCTCGCAGCCCGACGACTGCAGGATGCGCCGCATGATGTTGATCGACGCGTCGTGGCCGTCGAACAGGCTGGCGGCCGTGACGAAACGCACCTTGTTGCGCGGCTTGTACGTGAGCGCCTTGGGGGCCGCCGAAAGATCGGTCATCGCGAACCTCGTTGGGGGTCAGACACCAATTCCCGCGAGCGGGGCGGGACGGCAAGCATAGGCGAAACGGATGTTGCGGCGCAGGGTCCGACCCTGCAAAGAAATGGGGTCAGACTCCATTTAACATGACGTTTACGTAAACGTCAATTGGACCGCCGGGTCACCATGCTAGGCTCGCGGCCTTCTGCCCGCGGAGCCGTCGCCCTTGTCCCTGCTGCAAACGCTGATCGAACACTACGGCTACCTGGCGGTGTTCGTCGGCTGCTTCTTCGAGGGCGAGACGGTGCTCGTGCTGGCGGGTTTCGCCGCGCACGCGGGCTACCTGTCGCTACCGGCGGTCATGGGTACGGCCGCCGTGGCGGGCTTCTGCGGCGACCAGACGTGGTTCCTGCTGGGCCGCCGCTACGGCGAGCACGCCTTCGACCGCTTTCCCCGCCTGAAGCGCGCCGAGCACCGGATCAAGGGCATCATCGCCAAGTACGGCGCCTACGCCGCCTTCGCGATCCGCTTTCTCGTCGGCCTGCGCATCGCGGGGCCGATCGCGATGGGCGCGGGCCACATGCCGCTGATGAAGTTCGCGCCTGCCAACGCGGCCGGGGCCATCGTGTGGGCCGTGCTGTTCGCGGCCGCCGGCTATGTATTCGGCGCGGCGTTCACGCGGGTGCTCGAGCACGCGAAGCACTTCGAGGAAGCCGCGTTCGCCGTCATCGCGGTGATCGGCGTGATCACGCTGTCGATCCTGCGCCGGCGCGCCAAGCGCGACGACTGACGCGGCGCGACAGGGCCACCGATGCCTCGCCTGCCGCGCATCGCCAACGCGCCGCTGTACGCGCTGTGCGTCGTCGTGATGGCGGTCGCGCTGGCCGACCTCGCGTGGACGCACGTGCTCGCGCCGCTGGACGCGCGGCTCGCGGATACGTGGATCGCACGTCATGCAACCGCCGTGCCGCCGTCGCGCGACGTGATCGTCGTCGACATCGACGACGCGTCGCTGGCGGGCCTCGAGGCGAGCCTCGGCCGCTTCCCGTGGCCGCGCGCCGTCTACGGCGAGGTGATCGCCGAACTCGCGAAACAGAAGGCACGAGCCATCGTGATGGACATCGAGCTCTACGAGCGCGACATCATGAACCCGGACAGCGACACGGCGTTCGCGGAGGCGGTGCAGGCGACGGACACGACCTACTTCCCGATCAAGCTGTTGCCGCGCATCGCGCGCGACGAGGGTGTGTGGCTGAAGGACGTCGCGGGGCCGCTGGGCCTCGCCACGACAGGCACGCCCGACCCCAACGCCCGCGCGACGCTGCTGCTGCCCGAGGCCGTCCCGCGCTCCGCATGGCCGCGTACGGGCCTCATCAACTTCCTCGAGGACGCCGACGGCGTGGGCCGGCGCTACTGGCTGGGCCGCGACTTCGGCGGTTGGGTCATCCCGTCGCTGCCCGCGCGCGTGGCCACGCGACTGGGCTATGCATTGCCGCCCGGCGACAGCGTGATGCTCGCGTGGACGGCGGGCGGCGACTTCCCGCACCCGCGCGTCGCGTTCCGCGACCTGTACGACGACATCCAGCGCGGCAAGCGCGAGCGCCCGCGCGACGAGTTCGCCGGCAAGATCGTCGTCATCGGCTCGACAGCCGGCTCGTTGCGCGACTTCCGGGCAACGCCGGTGTCGGCCACCTATCCCGGCGTCGAGATCCTGGCTACCGCGATCGACAACCTCGTCACGGACCGCCACCTCACGCCGGGGCCCGCGTGGCTGCCGTACGTGCTGGTGCTCGTGCTGTTCCTGCCGCTGTTGACGCTGCTGCGCCGCGGCGCCCACATCGCGGCGGTATTCGGCACGCTGGCGCTGATGTCGACGCTCGTGGTTGCCGGCGCGTACGCGGCGCTGGCGCGGGCAAGCATCGTCGCCTTCGTCGTCACGCCGCTCGCGTTCGCGTGGCTCTTCTTCCTGTTCGCCGCGATCAACGCGTGGCTGGCCGAGCGCCGCGCCAAGCTGCAGCGCGAGGCGGTGCTGTCGCGCTTCCTCGACCAGCGCGTCGTGCGCACGCTCGTCGCCGACGGCGTGCGCCTCGAGGATCTCAAGAGCGAGAGCCGACCGCTGACGGTGCTGTTCTCCGACATCCGCGGCTTCACGACGCTGGCCGAGTCGCGCACGCCCGAGGCGATCGTCGAATTGCTCAATGCCTATCTGAGCGCGCAAGTCGAGACGATTTTTCGCCACGGCGGCACGCTTGACAAGTTCATCGGCGATGCGATCATGGCTTTCTGGAACGCGCCGACGGACGAGCCGGCGCATGCGGCACGCGCCGTGGCGTGCGCGGAAGAAATGCTGGAGACGCTCGCACGCTTCAACGCGGAACACGCGGCCGGCGGCATCGTGCTCGACATCGGCATCGGCATCCATACCGGCGTAGCGGTGGTGGGGTTCGTGGGCTCGGCGCGCAAGCTCGAGTACACGGCGATCGGCGATACGGTCAACCTGGCGAGCCGCATCGAAGGTGAAACCAAGGGGCGTTCGCGCATCCTCGTGTCCCGCGCCACGCGCGACGCGGTGCCCGGGCGGGCTTTCGTCAACGTAGTGGAGGTCGCAGTGAAAGGGCGCACCGCGACCGTCGAGCTGTTTGCACCGGAAGGCATTCGATGAAACGCAAGGTCTCGCTGCTGGCACTCACCGTGCTGGCTGCAACAGGCGGTACGTGGGCCGGCAGCGCCGCGGCCGATCCCGGCACCACGGTGCGCGCAGTCGACCTGAAGGCGATGCCTGCGTCTGACGCGAAGACGGTGCTGTCGCTGCCCAAGGATGCGCCGGTCGACATCGTCACGCGCCAGGGTGCGTGGATCCAGATCAAATCCGGCAAGGCGACCGGCTGGGCCAAGCTGTTCGACGTAAGGCTCGCGCCTGCCGGCGGGCCCGCCAAGGCCGGCAACAGCGGCGAAGCGCTGAACCTCGCGCTCGGCAATCGCGGCTCGAGCCTCACCACCGGCGTGCGCGGCCTCGATGCGGACATGCTCGAAAAGGCGCAGCCCAATCCGCAGCAGTTCGCCAAGCTGCAGACGTTCGCGCAGACGGCGGCCGAAGCCACCGCCTTCGCGCGCGCCGGCAACCTGAAGACGCGCGACGTGCCGCCGCTCAACGCGGCCGACGCGCCGGCCGCCACGACCGCGGCCCCGGCGAAGGGAGCGGCGAAATGAGCGCGCTCCTCACTTGCTGCAAGCGTGCCGCGCTCCTGGCGAGCGTGGCCATCGTCGCCGGCTGCGCCACCTCCGGCGGCCAGGCGCCCACCGGCACCGACATCATGAAGAGCGTGCTCGGCGGCTATTCGGTCGGCGGCGTCAACGTCGGCGCCGCGGCCGGCGTCGCGATGAGCGCCAACGACGCGCTGCGCGAGATTCCCGAGCCCGAAGAGATCCAGATGGGCAACGACATCGCGGCCGCGCTGCTGGGCGCCGCGCCGCTGGTCGACAATCGCACGCAGCAGGTCTACGTCAACGACGTCGGCCGCTGGCTCGCGCTGCATTCGGGACGGCCGGACCTGCCGTGGAAGTTCGGCATCCTCGACACGGATTCGGTCAACGCGTTCGCCACGCCGGGCGGCAACGTGTTCATCTCGCGCGGGCTGATGGCGCAGCTGCACAGCGAGCCGGAACTCGCCGGCGTGCTCGCGCACGAGATCTCGCACGTCGTGCTGAAGCACCACCTGAAGGACATCCAGAAGAACGCGACGAAGAACATGGCGCTCGACATGGCGTCGCTGAAGGCGGGCGGGCTCGTCGGCGAGGCGGCCAAGGCCGTCGCGCGCGTCGGCATGGAAGGCTTCGTCCGCGGCCTGTCGCGCGACGACGAGCTGCAGGCCGACCGGCTCGGCGTCGTCATCGCCGCGCGTGCGGGCTACGACCCATATGGACTGCCGATCGTGCTGCAGGACCTCGCGGCCTTGCCGCAGGACGAATCGGCGATGGGCCAGTTCCTGCACACGCACCCGGCGCCCACCGAGCGGCTCGCGGCGCTCGAGGCCGTGATGCCGGCCTCGTGGGAAGCGTGGTCCGCGGCCAACCCGGCGCTCGCGTCGCGGTTTGCGCGGACCTTCCCCGGCCAGGGCCCGTCCGCGCCCGCGGCGCCCGCGCGTCCGCCAACGGGGCCGGCGAAGCCGGCTGCGGATGCCAAGCCGGCGGCGCCAAGGCCCGCCCCCAAGCCCGCGCAATAGGACAGGCCCGCCCGTCCGCACGGTATCCGCGCGGCGCCCACGCGCCTCGCCCCGGCGTGCGGGCCGCCGTCCGGGCCGTCCGCCCTGTCCCCCCGGCCGCCCGTCCGTCGGCGCCGGCAGCGCCCGGTCCGCCCGTTGCGAGCCCCCGGTTCGCCCCCCATATACTCCGCGTCTTTCGTTTTGGCGGACCCCTCTATCATGTCGGCCCGTGCCCTCGTTTCGGCCCTCTCTACGCTCGCATTCGCAACCTTGACCACGCTGACCGCTCCCCCGACCCAGGCAGCCCCCGCTCCCGCAGCACCCGTCCCCGCGCCCGCGGCCCTGAAGCTGCCGCACGGCTTCACGCAAGGCCCGTCCGTCGAAGGCGTCACGCAATACCAGCTGGCCAACGGCCTCAAGGTGCTGCTGTTCCCGGACGCCACCAAGCCCACGACGACGGTCAACGTGACCTACCTCGTCGGCTCGCGCTTCGAAGGCTATGGCGAGACCGGCATGGCCCACCTGCTCGAGCACATGCTGTTCAAGGGCACGCCGTCCGAGAAGAACGTGTTCGTCGCGCTGGGCAAGCGCGGCATGGATTTCAACGGCTCGACGTGGTTCGACCGCACGAACTACCACGAGACGTTCGCGGCCAGCGACGTGAACCTCGAGTGGGCGCTGAAGATGGAAGCCGAGCGGATGACGCGCTCGACGTTCAGCAAGAAGGAACTCGACACCGAGATGACGGTGGTGCGCAACGAGTTCGAGATGGGCGAGAACAACCCGTCCAACGTGCTGACGCAGAAGATGCAGTCGGTGGCGTACGACTGGCACAACTACGCGCACGACACGATCGGCGCGCGTTCCGACATCGAGAACGTACCGTTCGCCAGCCTGCGCGCGTTCTACACCCGGTTCTACCAGCCCGACAACGCAGTGCTGGTGGTCGCGGGCAAGTTCGACCCGCAGAAGACGCTGGACCTCGTCGCGAAGTACTTCGGCCCGCTGCCGAAGCCTTCGCGCGTGCTGCCCGCGCTGTACACGGTGGAGCCGGTGCAGGACGGCGAGCGCAGCGTGACGCTGCGCCGTGTCGGCGGCCAGAAGATCGTGTCGACGCTGTTCCACACGCCACCCGGCCCGCATCCGGACGCGGTGGCGATGGAAGCGCTCGGCGAGATCATGACCACGGCCCCGGCCGGACGTCTGTACAAGGCGCTGGTCGAGACGAAGAAGGCGACGCGCGTCGACACGCAGTACATCGCGATGCACGACCCCGGCATGATCCTGTTCGAGGCGCAGCTCGCGGTCACCGACGACGTGAAGCCCGCGCGGGACGCGATGCTCGCGGCGTTCGCCGACGTCGCGCAGAACCCGATCACCGACGAGGAACTGAACCGCGTGCGCACGCGCTGGCTCAAGGACTTCGACCACGTGATCAACGACCCGCAGGAATTCGGGATCGAGATCTCGGAGATCATCGCGCAGGGCGACTGGCGGCTCATGTACCTGGACCGCGACCGCTGGCGCAACCTGAAGGCGGCCGACGTGCAGCGCGTGGCGCTCGAGTACCTGAAGCCCGCGAACATGACCATCGGCGAATTCGTGCCGGACGCGAAGCCGGACCGCGCGCCGCTGATCGCGAGCGTGGACGTCGCGAAGATGGTCGACGGCTACAAGGGCGATCCGCCGGTGGCGGCGGGCGAGGCGTTCGACACGTCGATCGCCAACCTCGAGCAGCGCACCGAGCGTTTCACGCTGCCCAACGGCCTCAAGGTGGCGCTGCTGCCGCGCAAGACGCGCGGCGCGACCGTCGACTTCGAGCTGACGATGAACTACGGCGACGAGGCGTCGCTGCAAGGGCAGGCGACGACGGCGCAGGCCGCCGCCGCCATGCTGTCCACCGGCACGGAGACGAAGAACCGCCAGCAGTTCGAGGACGCGCTCGACGCGCTGCACGCGCAACTGCACTTCGGCGCGCGCAAGCAGACGCTGCGCGTCTCGGGCAGCACCGTGCGCGACCACCTCGACGACACGCTGAAGCTGACGGCGGAAGCGCTGCAGAAGCCCGCGTACGCGCCCGAGGAACTCGCGCGGCTGCAACGCGCGTGGCTCGCGGGCCTGGAGCAGGGCCGCACGGACCCGGAAGCGATCGTGCGCCGCGCGGCCGCGCGGATGAACAATCCTTACCCGAGCAACGACATCCGTTACGCGACGACGCTCGACGAGGACCTCGTGCGCATCCAGGCGCTGAGCCCCGCGACGCTGAAGGCCTTCCACGATCGCTTCTACGGCGCGAACAACGCGCAGCTCGCGGTCGTCGGCGACTTCGATCCGGCGGCCGTGAAGGCGCAGGTGACCGCGCTGTTCGGTTCCTGGAACGCGCAGGCATCGTTCGCGCGCGTGCCGGAGCCCTACATCGCCACCAAGCCGGCGGCCGAGACGTTCGCCACGCCGGACAAGGCCAACGCGTCGCTGCAGGGCGTGCTGTCGGTGCCGGTCAACGACCGCTCGCCGGACTTCGCCGCGCTGCTGGTGGCGGACCGCGTGATGGGCGGCGGCATCGAAAGCCGCATCCCGCAGCGCGTGCGCGAGCAGGACGGCCTCGCCTACGGCGTGGGTACGGGCCTGCGTGCGGCGACGATCGACGAGAACTCGACGGTGATCTTCTACTCGATCTTCGCGCCGCAGAATCTCGAGCGCGTCAAGGCGGGCTTCACCGAGGAAATGGCGCGCGCGGCCAAGGGCGGCTTCACCGCCGCGGAAGTCGACGAGGCCAAGCAGGCGCTGCTCGAAGAGCGCCTGCAGGCGCGCGCCGACGATCCGACGCTGGCGGCGGCGCTCGCAGGCCAGAGCTGGCTCGGCCGCACGTGGAAGCAATCGGCCGAGCTCGACGCGGCGATCAAGGCCGTGACGCCGGCCCAGGCTTTCGCGGCCTATCGCAAGTACTACAATGCGGATGCCATCGCCTACGCGTACGCCGGCGACTTCGCGAAGAAACCGTAACGCCTCGCGCGTACCGCGGTAACCGGCGCGGGGTCGCAAGCGGACCCACCCCGCGCCCTCTCCCTTGCCCGCTGCCGCTCCTCGCACGACACTGACCGCGCGCGATCTCGCGCTGATGCTCGCGCTCGTCACCGTCGCGGGCTTTGCGTTCGTGCCGATCAAGCTGGGCTTGCGCGAAATCCCGCCGTTCATGCTGGCGGCGCTGCGCTTCTTCCTCGCCGCGTTCCCCGCGCTGCTGTTCGTGCGGCCGCCGGCGTTCCGCTGGCGCGACATCGCAGGCTACGGGCTCGCGATCGGCTTCCTGCAGTTCGGCATCCTGTTCTTCGCGATCACCATCGGCATGCCGGCGGGCCTGTCGTCGCTGGTCATCCAGGTACAGGTCTTCTTCACGATCGGCCTCGCGGTGCTGATGTCGGGCGACCGCATGACGCGCGCCAACGTGCTCGGCGCGGCGATCGCGGTCGTCGGCATGGTGGTGCTCGGCGCGTACAAGATGCTGGAAGGGCTCACCGGCTCGCTGGTGGGCTTCCTGCTCGTGATCGTCGCGGGTTTCTTCTGGGGCGTCGGCAACACGATCGTCAAGCGCGCGGGCGCGGGGCGCGACGTGAGCATGTTCGGCATGGTCGTGTGGTCCAGCCTCTTCCCCGTGCTGCCGTTGCTCGTCGTGTCGTGGATCTTCGAAGGCGGCGCGCTCGCGTGGCAGGCCGCTTTGCACGCGTCGTGGTTCGCGTGGGGCTGCGTGCTGTTCCTCGCGTGGGGCGCGACGCTGTTCGCGTTCGGCGCGTGGAATTTCCTGCTGCGGCGCTATGCGACGGCGCTGGTGTCGCCGTTCGCGCTGCTGATCCCGATCGCGGGCCTGGGCAGCGGCGCGCTGTTCCTCGGCGAACGGCTCGCGCCGATGCAATGGCTCGGTGCGGCGCTGGTGCTGGCGGGCTTGGTGGTAAACGTGTACGGCGGGCGGTTCAAATCAAATGGGGTCAGACACTAATTTAAATGGGGTCAGACACCATTTCCTGGTAGTGGCGAAAACGGGCGGTCCGGCTCGCCAAAGAAATGGTGTCTGACCCCATTTAAATTAGTGTCTGACCCCATTTGATTTGACGCTAGCGGAAGACGACAGTCTTCCCGCCATTCAGGAACACGCGGTGCTCGAGGTGCCAGCGCACGGCACGGGCGAGCGCGATGCACTCGACGTCCCGCCCCAGCGCCACCAGGTCGTCGACGCGCATGTTGTATTCGACGCGCGCCACTTCCTGGTCGATGATCGGTCCCTCGTCCAGGTCACCCGTCACGTAATGCGCCGTGGCGCCGATCAGCTTCACGCCGCGGGCGTACGCCTGATGGTAGGGCTTGGCCCCCTTGAACGAAGGCAGCAGCCCGTGGTGGATGTTGATCGCGCGGCCCTCGAGCTGCTTCGCGAGCCCGTCCGACAGGATCTGCATGTAGCGCGCCAGCACGACGAGCTCCGCACCGGTCGTCTCGATCAGCGCCAGCAGCTGCGCCTCCTGCGCCGGCTTGGTTTCCGCCGTCACCGGCAGGTAGTGGAAAGGCACGCCGTAACTCGCCGCCAGCGACTCCGCGTCGCGATGATTGGATGCGATGCCCACCGGCCTCATCGGCAACGCGCCCACCTTGTATCGATACAGCAGGTCGTTGAGGCAATGGTCCTGCTTCGACACCAGCAGCAGCACCGGCGGTCGCGCATCCGCGTCGTGCAGCGCCCACGTCATGCCGTAAGTGGCGGCGATTGCGGTGAACGCCGCGCGCAGCGCGTCGGCGCGCGGCGCCGCGTCCAGCGCCTCGAACAGCACGCGCATGAAGAAGCGACCGGTGTCGAGGTCGCCGAACTGCGCGCTGTCGACGATGTTGCAGCGCTGTTGCGCGAGGAAGCTGCCGACGGCGCCCACGATGCCGGGCTGGTCGGTGCAGGAAAGCGTGAGGACGTGACGGGAAGGCATGACCAGCGAATGCGAGCGCGCGAGGACGGAAGACCGTGACTCTAGCGCAGCGGATGTCGACCCGCCTCCGCAATGCGTGCTTGCCAGGCACCCAGCCCAAAGGAAACGGCCGCCCGAAGGCGGCCGTTGTTGTCATCTGCACCGGAAGGCAAGCTTCCGTCTCGTGTCCATTAGCATCTTCGCGTTGGCCTTGCGGCTGCTCGCTTCGCATCCTTCGATTGCTCGGGAGGTTGCGAGATCTGGCGGACTTCGATTGCACTGATGACGGTTCCCATCATCCGCGCGCACCCAGGCTCGCGTCATCGGCCAATGGCGCGACAGCGCGACGGCGTCTGTCCTACGCGACACCGATTGCCCGCCATCGCGAAACGGGCGATAGTCCCAAGCTTCCCGCAAGGAGATGGCCATGCCCCAACCCTCGCCGTTCGTCTGGTACGAATTGATGACGTCCGATCCGGTGGCTGCGCAAGCGTTCTATCGCCATGTGGTCGGCTGGACGACGAAGGACATGCCCATCGAAGGCATGACCTACACGATCCTGGAAGCGGGCGGCGTCGGGGTGGCCGGGCTGATGGGTACGCCGCCCGACGCCGCCGCCGCGGGTGCCAGGCCCGCGTGGTCCGGCTACATCGGCGTCGACGACGTCGATGCGATGGCCGCGCGCATCGCCGGCGCGGGCGGCAAGGTCTGCATGCCGCCCACGGACATCCCCACCGTCGGCCGCTTCGCCGTGCTCGCGGACCCGCAGGGCGCGACGTTCATGCTGTTCAAGCCGCTGCCGCATGACGGCGACAAGCCGTCACCGCCTGCGAACATGGCGCCCGGCGCCATCGGCTGGCGCGAGCACTATGCCAACGACCTCGATGCCGCGTGGAATTTCTACGCATCGATGTTCGGCTGGACCAAGGGTGACGCCATTCCGATGGGCGACATGGGCAACTACCAGCTCTTTCGCACCGGCACCGGCGATCCCGACGGCGGCATGATGAAGCGCGGTCCCGGCATGCCCGGGCCGCTGTGGCAGTTCTACTTCAACGTCGATGCCATCGACGCGGCCATCGAGCGCGTGAACGCCCGCGGCGGCCGCATCGTCGAAGGGCCGCACGAGGTGCCCGGCGGCATGTGGATCGTCATCGGCGTCGATCCGCAGGGCGCGTCGTTCGCGCTGCTGGCACCGAGGCGCTGACGCAGGAGTAGCGGCTCTTGCCGGCCGCAGCCACGCCGACCGCTCGTCGGCCGCGCGGCCCCGTTGCGGCAGGCCGTCATGCGGCTGGAATATCCGCGGTCCAGACTTGTTCACGTGAGGCATGGACAGCCTCCGGCGAGACCCGACATGATCTGCGAACACTGCCTCGAGTGCATCGGCGCGGCGTACACCCCGTCCCACCTGACGCTGGTCGCGCGCCTGTACGGCGATGCCGCGCAGGGCGCAGTCGCCGCGGTGGAGCACTATCAATGCGGCGATTGCGGTACCACGTTCGTCCACCAGCCGGCCTTCGGTGCCACGACACTCGCGTGGTTGATGGGCAGCGTCGCGAGCCTTCCGCGCGCGCTGGCCTCAACCTGAGCCGCCTGCGCTAGCTCCGCTTGCCGTCACCGCGCGCAGCGGCTTCGATGGCCGCGACGTCGATCTTGCCCATCGTCATCATCGCGTCGAACACGCGCCTGGCCGCCGCGCGGTCGGGATTCTTGTAGCCCTCGGTGAGCGCGATAGGCGTGATCTGCCACGACACGCCCCACTTGTCCTTGCACCAGCCGCACGCGCTTGCCTGCCCGCCGTTGCCGACGATCGCGTTCCAGTAGCGGTCCGTCTCCGCTTGGTCCCGGGTGGCCACCTGGAACGAGAACGCCTCGCTCTGCTTGAATTCCGGGCCGCCGTTGAGCCCGATGCACGGGACGCCCAGCACGGTGAACTCGACGGTCAGGACACTGCCCTCCTCGCCGGCCGGGTAGTCGCCGGGCGCGCGATAGACGCCGTGGACGGCGGAGTCCGGGAAGGTTTTCGCGTAGAAGTTCGCGGCGTCTTCGGCGTCGCGGTCGTACCACAGGCAGATCGTGTTCCTGGCGGGGGTGGTCATCGCTTCCTCTCCGATGTCGGGAACCATGGCAAGGCAGGGCATTTTCGCAGCGATGCGGGCGGGCACCTTGCACGGTCACGCCTGCCCCGCGCACACGCGGATTGTCGGCGCGTGCAATGCCGCCTCCACAGTGCGTTACAAATTGCGTCTGGGCCCGGCCAATACGACGGCGTACGATGGACGGCACGAGTAGAGGAGGACTCCATGTACCCGCCTACGCCACGCGCTGCAGCGTTGATCCTCGCCGCCGTCCTGCTTCTGGCCCACGATGATGCGCGCGCGGATCAGCAGGGCACGATCGCAATATCGCAAGCGGGCAACGGGCACTTCATCGCCACCGTGGGCTCTACCCAAGTCGGCTGTCCGGCCCAGACGGGCCTGGACACCACCGCGATGATCGATGGGGACCACATCTACGTGACGACGAACGCAGGATGCGTTCCCGCCGACCCGGCCCCTTTCTCGGCGCAGTTCGATCTCGGCACGCTTCCGGACGGCGTATACGTCGTCGTGTGGTTCTGGTACCACGGCGTCTGGGGCAACATCGGCACGATCGGCCCGCGACCCTTCACCGTGCAAGGCGGAAATCTCGTCGCCGCAACCACGGTTTCCGTGGTGGAGTACTACTACCCGCCGTTCGATCACTACTTCATCACGGCCGACCCCACCGAGATCGCGTTGCTCGATTCGAAGGTAGCGCCGTTCCAGGATTGGGAACGGACGGGGCGATCTTTCGCCGCGTACGCCGCCAACACGATGCCCAACGGCACCACCGGCGTCTGCCGTTTCTACAACGATCACTTCGACGGCAAGAGCTCGCATTTCTATGCGGCACAGGGACTCAATTGCGCGGACACGGAGAACTACTTTCCCGACTGGACGCTCGAGACCGCCAACGCCTTCGGGGCTTACCTGCCGAACACGGACGGCACGTGCCCCGGCGGGATTCCGGTCTATCGGCTCTACAACAACGGGCAGGGCGGCGCGCCCAATCACCGCTTCGTGACGAGCCTCACCGATCGCGCCGACATGATCGGTAAAGGGTGGATTCCGGAGGGCTACGGGACGGGCGTGGGATTTTGCGGAGCTGCCACGCCGTAAGCGCGCACGCTGCAGGCTGTCTCCGCCGCCGGCGGGCCGCAGCAAAGAACAAGGGCATGCGCCGAACGACGCATGCCCTTGTTTGTGTTGGTAGGCCGTGTAGGGATCGAACCTACGACCAACGGATTAAGAGTTCGACTGTAGCTATATAAATCAACCGCTTAGGCCCGCCCTCGCTCGCCAAAGCTCGCTGAAGTGTCACGTTTTTGTCACGGTCGTCTGTAGGTTAGCGATCCCCAAGGGTGCGCCATGGGGCCGTCAATTACATCGCTCCCTGGCCCACTCGCTTCGACACGTCGGTAGCGGCCTCCTTACGTTCGCTATATCGATCCACAAGGTAAGGCGCCACGTCGCGCGTCAGCAGCGTGAATTTGACGAGCTCCTCGGCGACGTCGACCACACGATCATAGTAAGCCGATGGCTTCATGCGCCCAGCTTCGTCAAACTGCTCAAAGGCTTTCGCGACCGAAGATTGATTGGGTATGGTGAGCATGCGCATCCAACGTCCGAGCACGCGGAGTTGGTTCACCGCATTGAAGGACTGCGATCCGCCAGACACTTGCATCACCGCCAATGTCTTGCCTTGGGTCGGGCGTACGGCGCCGATGGACAGTGGAATCCAGTCGATCTGGGTCTTCATCATTCCGCTCATGGCACCGTGCCGCTCAGGCGAAGACCACACCATACCCTCAGCCCAAGCGGCCATTTCGCGGAGCTCCACCACCTTCGGGTGATCGGCCGGCGCGCCATCAGCGAGCGGTAACCCAGCGGGGTTAAAGAACCGCGTTTCGCAGCCCATTGCCTCGAGCAGCCTGGCACATTCTGCGGCGAGAAGCCGACTGTAGGAGCGTTCGCGAAGCGAGCCGTACAGAAGCAGGTTCCGCGGAGCGTGGACCGAGGACGCGTCCGTTGATAGCCTTTCGACGGTCGGAACGGAGAATTGGTCCCAGTGAACGTTGGGCAGCGCGGCGTCGCTAAGCACGCTCGCCTTTCGCGTCGACTACGATCTGACCATCTTCCTTGCTGTAGGCACCGCGTTGAGGATCCGGGAGGATGTCGAGGACGGTTTCCGACGGACGGCAAAGCTTGGTGCCGAGCGGACTCACCACGATGGGTCGGTTGATGAGAATCGGTTGGCTCAACATGAAATCGATGAGTTCGTCCTTTGACCACTTCGGATCACCCAAGCCCAAGCTCTCATAGGGCGTGCCCTTGATGCGCAGCAACGCGCGGGCGGAAATGCCCATGGCTTGCAAGAGCTCTACTAACCGCGTGCGTGTCGGTGGGGTCTTCAGGTACTCGATGACTGTCGGCTCGACGCCGCTGTTCCGAATCAATCCCAGCACGTTGCGAGACGTCGCACACTCGGGGTTGTGATAAATCGTAATGTTCGACATGCGCCTCTCCGAAACTCGGCTAGTTGCCCTTCCATTGCTTCCATATTACCATAACTCTGGAAACGTTGACCGGAAGAGGGCACCATGGTTCCCGCAAATCGTCATGCTTACGCCGTGTCCAGTTCGATGCTTGGGCGGGCTCTGCAGCGTTTGGGCCGCTGGCGGGCGGTTCTCGCGGATTGGGCTTGGACGCAGCAAAGCGCACCGCTGCTTCACCCACGATGCTGCATGCTCGATAGCTGCCGCGAGATAGTTCAGAACTTTTAGCCAGCGGCGTCTGCGCTTCCCGGCGCGCGCCGCAGTCGGAAGGGAGCGGCTTAGCCCCCGATATGACTCATTTCGACCTTGGCCTTAGGCGTGGTGGCTTCGGTGCGCAACTCCGAGTAACGGTCGCCGCGCAATCGCCAGATACCCGCGATTTCGTGCGCCAGGTCATCGTCACTGACGCCGCCGCGCAGTTGTGCGCGCAGATCGTGGCCATTTGCGGCAAATAGGCACGTGTACAGGGTCCCGTCGGCGGACAAGCGTGCCCGGGTGCAATCGCGACAAAACGCTTCTGTCACAGACGCAATAATCCCGATCTCGCCTGCGCCATCGGCATAACGCCAGCGTTGCGCCACCTCGCCCTGGTAATGCGCAGCAACTCTTCGTACCGGCCAATGCGCTTCAATGGCCGCAACCAACGCACTGGCGGGCACAATGTCGTCCATTCGCCAGCCGTTGGTAACACCGACGTCCATGTACTCGATGAAGCGCACGATATGGCCGGTGTCTCGAAAGTGACGCGCCATATCGACGACCGCATGCTCGTTCACTCCGCGCTTGATCACCGCGTTGATCTTTACGGGTCCAAACCCGGCTTCTGCTGCAGCGTCGATTCCTTTCAAGACCTCGCCGACAGGAAAGTCGACGTCGTTCATCCTGCGGAAGGTCGGATCATCCAGGGCGTCCAGACTTACGGTGACGCGCCCAAGGCCCGCGTCCCGTAGTGACTTCGCCTTGCGCGCCAGTAGCGCACCGTTGGTAGTCAGAGTCAGAGCCACCGGCAATCGCGCCAACTTCTCGATGAGGGTCTCGATGCGCTTCCGCAAAAGCGGCTCGCCACCCGTCAGGCGAATCTTGCGCACACCAGCGTCTACGAAGACACGAGCCACCCGCGCGATTTCCTCAAACGACAGCAAGCGCTCCTGAAGTAGGAAGCGATAACTGCTGTTGAAGATCTCCTTGGGCATGCAATACACGCACCGAAAGTTGCAGCGATCGGTAACGGAGATACGAAGATCACGCAGACGTCGATCGAGCGCGTCGGTCAGCGGACCATGCTGCGCAGCACCGAGCGCGCGCAGCAGGTGCGGATCCATGGTGGCCGCGCGCGCATTGGTCACAGGTATGAACTTGGCCATGACTGGGTTACCGCCTCCCACATTCGACGAACCGCCGCGCAAGACTCATTTCGCTGCCGGTCGCAGCGACCTAGCACGGCGTTGCGATCCGCAGCAAAGAAATGCCCGGCGAGCCGGGCATGAACGGAGGAGTCCTGTGCAGCAGCGGCGATTACGCCGTCAGATAGCGACGATCCTTGAACGACACCGTATTTTTGAAATCAGCCACGGAGCCGACGCGACGCACGGTGCCCCAGGTGCCCTTGTAGTAGGGAATTACGTTGCGGTCGGTCCACGGTGTGGTGACGTCGCCAGCAATGCCGTTGAAGTAGCCAAATTGCATGAAGGTGTGGTTCCGTTTGATGGTCGGCTCGAGGTAGGCCATCGCATAGGTCGACCCGTAGTCGTTGAAGATCTCGACGACGTCGCCGGAGCCCACGCCGAGCGATTGGGCGTCATCCGGGTTGATCTCAACGAATGCCATCGGCCACCGCTCCCGCACGAACTCGTTGTACATGTCGTGATAGCCGGTTTGCCACACCTCGTTGACACGGCCGTTGTTGATCCAGAAGCGATGCTTCGCCTTCTGCTCAGCCACGATCTGCGGAAGTCCGGGCCATGGTGACGGCTTGAAGATCGCCTTGCCGTCTTTCGTGTCGAACTTGCCGTCGGTGTAGAGCATTTCCGTCCCGACCAGCTTGCCGTCCTTGTACTCCTTGATCGGCAGCTGCACACCATTGTTGCCGGCGACGCGGAGTCGCTCATAGGTCGCGAGGTAGCCGGTGCCGCCGCCCTGGCTGTCGATGGGTGGCGCGTTCGGCGTGCCGGCCACGCGGAAGCCGTCGTTAAAAGCGTCTTCCTCCGTCTTCCAATCGAAGCCAGCGAAGCGTGCAGCCATCTCGGATTTGCCCTCGGCCGTATACAGCGCTTTGAGCGTGTTCGCTATGTCAGCGGCGATGAGACTGTCGGCCTTCGCGACGCCCGGCGGATCGGTGAAGCGCTGCGACAACCGCAAGCGCCGCTCCCCATTCATCGAGGTCAGGTTGATTTCGCCGGGATGCGCCGCCGGCAGCATGACGTGCGCAGCGTTGGCAAGGCTGGTCGGATAAAGATTGATGCTGGCAAAGAACAGCCCGCCCTTGTTCTTCACCGCGTCGTAGATGATGTCAATCTTCTGGGCGACGGTCGCACCGCGCGCTGTACCCAGGGCATCCTTGACGATGCCGGACCGGTGGAGGATGACGCGCCGGTGCTGCTCTGCATTGAGCGTCGTCTGAAACGGGTTGGCGCCCCAAGCCGTGTACATCAACCCGCGACCCTGGATCACCTCCTGGTCAATGTAGATCTTGGAGTCACCCGGGTACGGCGGCCGTGTGTAGCCTTCCTGATGGCCGCCCATCCGCACGACGCCAGTCCCCCGGCGTCCGACGTTGTGGGTAGCGAGGACCAGGTCAACCAGCGCTGACTGGATCAGGTAGTTGTCGTTGCCCCAGATGATGCCTTTCTCGTACGCGTGCATGGTCCGCGTGCGCTGGCCCGGGGCCTTGGGCTTGTAGGCCCACTCGGCCGCCTGCTTCAACTTGTCGACGCTCACGCCGGTGATGCGGCTCGTTTCCTCAAGGGAGAGCCGATTGGCGGCAGTGGCCACGTCAAAGTCGCGCGTGTATTGCGCAATGAAATCCTTGTCGTGCCAACCCTGGTCGACCACGTAGGTAAAGAGGCCGTTGAACAGGGCGATGTCCGTGCCGGGTTCAATGTCGAGATGGAGGACGTTCTCCTTGCCGGCGGTTTCGGCGATCGCGATCGTCGGCGTGCGGCGCGGGTCGACGAAGATGATTTTGGCGCTGCCAGCGGCTTCGCCTTTGAACCATTGCTGCTTCTTCTGCACCGTGCCGCCCTGCAGATTCGGGAGCCAGTGCGCCAGGAAATAGTTGGTCTGCGTCTCGTACGAGTTGCAGCCAATGGCCATTATGACGTCTGCGACTTCGGCGTCCTCGTAGCTGTTGTTCAGCTCGCCGATGCCCATTTCGCGCGTGGCGTGACACTCCGAGTTGTACGCCGGGCGGTTGTGGATGCGCACCATCGGCGTCTTCAGTGCGGTGAACATCAGCTTGCCGGTGCCCCACGTATTCTCGAAACCACCCCCGGCACCACCGTGATCGAAGCAGTCGAACAGCAGGCCATTAGGTCCGTCGGTATCGAGGATCTTCTTGGTCACGCCGGCGTACAAGGCGAGCGCGTCACTCCAACTGGTATCGACCCAGGTGTCTCCCGCATACACCCGCGGGTTGCGCAACCGCTCCTTGCCGACGCCGGTGCCGGTGAACATGACGCGCGCCAGCTGCCCGCCGCGCGTCGACGAAAGACCTTGATTGACCGTGCACTCCCGGTCGGGAACGATCATGATGTTGTAGCTGCGGCCATCGCGGTCCTTGATGGTGTTGGCCATCGCCGGCGTCATGATGGTCGCGAACGGCGGCAGCTGCTTGCGGAAATCCAGCCCCAGCGCGTTCTGGTGGGGCGCGCGTCCGCCTTCCGCGTCGGCATCCCATTTGTACACGTGATAACCGCATCCCACGATGCAGAAGTGACAGGTGAGGTTGGTCTTCTGGGCGTTGACAGGGGGCAACGCGACCCGATCGGTAGTTGTGCTCATCGCCGCCTCGCTCAGAGAACGTTGGACTGCCGGCCGTACAGCAGGCCATCCACCGATACCGCGGTCACGGAATCGTCCTTGGAGTTGTACTTGAGCACGATGCGTGGCAAGTCTTCCGTTGCCTGTCCGCACACCATCTGCCCCATGCGCTCGGCATCGAAGATGCTGAAGTGGCAACCGCACTTGAACACACGCTGTGCGGAGTCGTAGGCAACCGGGCAGCCCATGTGCGTGCACATCGTGCTGTACGCGACGATATCGCCGCCAGGCCCCACACCACCTTCAACCGCGCTGCCCATCTTCACCACGGCGCAGGGAGAGGAGGCGTCGGGGTACGCGAACGGGACGGCCTGATTGACGGGCATGCCGGCCGCTTTGCCGAGCGTCTTGGGCTTGAATGGCAACGTGGCCGCACCGGCATCGGCCGATGGCGCAGCCGTCGCGGTTGCTGGAACCGCAGCGGCGCCGGCCGCCACACTTCCTGATGCGACCAGGAATTGGCGTCGCGAAACGATATTGCCCATTGCACTCTCCCGTAAATTGGTCCGCGGCGGCGGCTTATCCGCCCGCGCGCTCCGGCGTGCAATCGCAATATCAATGCCGCAGGCCTCCACACACGATCGATCAACGCCTTAGCACGGCTTGCGTCGCACGCGCTCGATTTCGCCGCTACGCGCGGGTAACACCCAAGCCAACCTGGCCGCCACGCGCGTTACCGTTTGGTAACGCTCACCGCGGTCACTAGATAGCTCGACGGGCGCCAGTTTTGGTACCCTAATTCGCGGCACCGACGCGGCTCGCGAACGGAGGCCGGCGAGGACAAGGAGGAACCCACATGACCGCTCGGGCAATGTGGAGTACCGCACGCAAAGGTCTGGGCATCTCCCCTCGGCGACGCCAGCTTTTGGCGTGCGGGATGCTGGGCGCATGGGCCCCACTCATCGGCGTAAGCGCGTTTGCGGCCGGCTCCGCGCCCTTGATGATCGGCACGACCCCGGTGTTTCTCGACGATGAAGTCGCCTTCCTGCGCGAGTGGCGCGACTACTTGGCACGCGCGTTGGAACGGCCCGTCGTCTTCGTGCAGCGCGGGAGCTACCGCGAAGTCACCGAATTACTGATCGCGGAAAAGCTGGATGCCGCTTGGGTCTGCGGATTTCCGTATTTGCGGTTCCGTTCCCGCATGCGTTTGCTCGCGGTACCGACCTACCAAGGCAAGCCGCTCTATCGGTCGTACGTCATCGTCCCGAGTACCGACACGCGCACAGCGTCGATCGTCGATCTCAGGCAAAAGATCTATGCCTATTCCGACCCCGACTCCAACTCTGGATGGCTCGTGCCCAATGCCGAGTTGGTGGATGCGGGGGAGCAGCCGGCGAGCTTCTTTCGCAAGACGTTCTTTACGTGGGCGCACCGTCGCGTCGTCGACGCGGTCGCGGCCGGCGTGGCGCAAGGTGGCTCGGTCGACGGCTATGTATGGGACACCTTGCAACTCCACCACCCGGAGCTGACGAGTCGCACGCGCGTTGCGCATCGTTCCGCCGAGTATGGCTTTCCACCCTTGGTTACGCGCGCGCACCTACCCGAAGCCACCTTTCTGCAGTTGCGCCGCGTGCTGTTGGACATGCAGACCACGCCGGATGGCCAAACCCTGCTGCGGAAGCTGAATCTGGACGGGTTCCAGGTCGCCAACGACGGTATCTACGACGGCATTGCGGCGAACATGCGTCTTCTTGGAATCGGCCCCAGTGATGCTTAGCGATATCAGCTACCGGATCAAGATACCCGCGAGCTTCATTCTCGTGATTGTGCTCACGGCATTGGCGGTGGCCGTGCCGCTGATCTCGAGCGCGCATCAAGCGGCCCGCCAAGATCTGGTCGATCATGCGCTCGAGCTCGGCAAGACACTGTCGCGCACGCTGCAAACCCCCATGCTGCATGACGAGATGTGGCAGGCCTACGAAATCATCACCACACCGTTCGATCGACCGCTCGAGGAAAGTCTCGCGCAGCGCAGTGTGGTGGTGATCGACGCCCATAGCGATGTCTACGTGGCGACTGATCCCAGGCGTTTCCCCGCGACCGTCGCGCTCAACGAACTCGGGGACCATGGGCGGCGGCTATACGAAGCGATCACACGTGCCGGTGATACACCAACCGTCTTCGAAAACCTCGATCCCACCATGACGATCATGACGGTGCCGATTCTGGCTAGCGACCAGTCGCGACTCGGCACCGTCGTGCTGGAGTATTCGGGGGCCATCTTCGCGCCTCGCCTCTTGAAGACCGTGCGTAGCGCGACCGGCTCGGCAGTATTAGTCCTTCTCATCCTTGTGCCGCTCGGATGGCTCTGGGGTAAGCGGATGGCAGGTCCGCTCCTTCGTCTTTCGACCGCCATTCGCGGGTTGTCGGCAGAACGCCCCAGGAATCTTGCCTTTCAGGCGTCCAAGGGCCGCGATGAGATCGGGCAACTGGGCGTCGCGTTCGAGAAAATGCTCCAGGGGCTGCGCGAGCGGGATGCGCTGGAACAGGAAGTCGTGGCTTCCGAACGCCTCGCCGCGGTCGGTCGCCTGACAGCAGGCATTGCGCATGAAATCAACAATCCCTTGGGCGGCATGCTCAATGCCATCAGCACGTTCAAGCGCACGCCACCCGACAGTCACGCCGGCATCGATCGCACCATCTCGCTGCTCGAGCGTGGACTGAAGCAGATTCAGGATACGGTCGGGACCCTGCTGGTGCAGGCGCGCTTCGAGAGTCACGGCGTGACGCCCACCGATATTGAGGACGTTCGCACCCTGATGCTCCCGAACCTGCAGGACAAGGACATTGACCTGGCATGGGACAACCGCGTGACGAACCCGCTCCCGCTACCGTCCACCGAAGTCCGCCAGATCATGCTCAACCTATTGCTGAACGCCGTGGATGCGGCGAATGCACGCGGCCATGTGCGTACGACCGTCAACACGACGGAATCGGAGTTCACGGTACAGGTTGAAAACGACGGTGCCAGCCTCAGCGAGGACCAACTGCAGCATTGCTTCGAGCCGTTCGCAGAGTCACGCACCAAGGGCAAAGGCTTGGGCCTGTGGGTCACCTATCAGCTCGCGTGCCAGCTCAAGGGGCGCATCGAAGCGCGCAGCCGGGCCGGGCATACCGTATTTACCGTTACGTTACCCTTGGCGGCGTGACCATGCCCAACTACGCGCAGGTCTGTCTGGTCGAAGACGATGACATCATGGGCGAGTCGCTGGTCGATCGGTTCGCGCTCGAAGGCATTACCTGTGACTGGCACCGCAGTGCGTCGAGTGCCGCGTCAGGCATGCGCGCGCATCGCTACGACGTCGTGCTGAGCGACATACGCCTGCCCGATCGCAATGGCGACGAGTTGTTCAGCGACATGCAAGCTGACACGTCGCATATCGCACCCTGGATCTTCATCACCGCCTATGCGACCGTGGAGCGCGCGATCGCCCTGATGAAGCTCGGCGCCGCCGACTACGTGACGAAACCCTTCGACCTCGATCAGCTGGTCGACAAGCTGCGCACGTACATCCCACCGCCGCGGGGCGATGCCACCGGTCCGCGGCTGGGCGTCTCGCCCGGCATTGGCCGTATCGAAGCCATGCTGCCACGCTTGGCGGCCCAATGGGCGAGTGTGCTCATTACCGGTGAATCCGGGGTAGGCAAAGAGGTGGTCGCACGCGAGATTCATCGCCAAGCCCAATCGAGTGGCGCCTTCGTCGCCGTGAATTGCGGTGGTATCCCGGAATCGTTGCTGGAATCTGAATTGTTCGGACACGAGCGCGGTGCGTTTACCGGTGCCATTCGCCAAAAGCGTGGATTGGTGGAACAAGCCGCCGGCGGCACGCTGTTCCTGGACGAGATCGGCGACATGCCGCTGTCGATGCAAGTGCGACTGCTCCGGGTGCTGCAAGAGCGGCAGGTCACGCGACTGGGCAGTGAGCGCAGCGTGCCAGTCGAATTTCGGCTGATCTGCGCCACGCACCGTGATCTGAAGCGGATGGTCGATGAACGCCAGTTTCGCGAAGATCTGTTCTATCGCATCAACGTGGTCCACCTACGCGTTCCACCGCTCCGCGAGCGGCTGGAAGACATCATCTGGTATTCGCGCCAGTTCCTGGCGGAGATTGCGCAGCGAGTCAATGGCGGCGCCAAGCGGCTATCGGGCGGCGCGGAACTCGCCCTCATGAATCACCTGTGGCCTGGCAACGTGCGCGAGTTGCGTCACTGCATCGAGCGTGCCTATGTGCTGACCCCGGGCACCGTCATTGACCCGCAGCTCCTGTTCGATGACGGTGCGTCGATCGCGCCGGGTGCCACCGAGCCAGCGCCACCACAAAGCCTCAGCAGCTATCTCGAGGATTGCGAGCGTGCCTACCTGATCCAGCGGCTCACCGCGCACAAGTGGCAGATGACCAATACCGCAGCGGATATCGGCATCAGCCGGAAGAACCTGTGGGAGCGTTTACGCCGGCTTGCCATTACGCCGCCCGCGCGCGGCGTCCATGATGAACCGGCGGAGGACGAGTGATGGCCTCGATGGGCGACATCAAGCGCCAATGGTGAACTTCAAGGCCGTCGAATACGCGGCGCGCAAGAAGGGTATCAAGCTGCTGGTATTGGGCGCGGTGCACGGCGATGAGGTATGCGGCACCAAGGCTATCCGGCGCTTGCTGGGGGAGATGGATCGGGGCGAAGTGGAGCTGTCTTCCGGGTGCCTTACCCTGGTTCCGGTCACCAATTCGCTTGCCTACGGTCGCGGTACGCGCTCGGGCGATCGCAACCTCAATCGCGGACTGCGACCCACCCCGTCGCCGGCGGACAACGAAGATCACATCGCCAACTGGCTGTGCCCGCTACTACACCGGCACGACGCGCTGCTCGATCTGCATTCATTCCGCAGCGATGGTGTCCCCTTTGTCTTCATTGGCCCCGCCGACAATGAGGATTCGATTGAGCCGTTTGGCCGGGCCGCGGAGGAAGAGGCATTGGCGGTGCGCTTGGGCGTAGCCCGCGTCGTGGAAGGATGGCTGTCGACGCATGCGCGTGGCGTGGCACGGCGGCACGGGCGGGCGAACGGCGAGCCGCAGGCGGAAGATGCGTTGCATGGCATCGGCACCACCGAGTACATGCGGTCCGTGGGTGGATGGGGGGTGACCTTGGAATGCGGCCGTCATGGCGATTCGTTGTCCGAAGGTGTGGCGTACCAAGGCATTCGCAATGCCCTCGCGCATCTTCGCTTGAAGGATGAGGCCCCACCCGACGTTGTCGCCAACCTGGAATGTCTTAAGCTCTGCGAAGTCATCGACCGTCAGCACGCGGCGGACCGCTTCGTCCAGCCGTGGGTGAACTTCGAGACCGTAAGACGCGGTCAGGCCGTCGCCCAGCGCGCGAGTGGTGAACTGGTCGCCTCACCCGTGGATGGAGCCATCGTCTTTCCGAACCCGGACGCTGCGCTCGGCTCCGAGTGGTTCTATCTCGCCCAGAAGAGCAACCGATTCTAATGCGGAAACGAGATTGACATTCTGTCGTGGAGGTATTGACATCGCCACACATTTCCATAATACTGGAATCGTCTAAACGTCCATGTGGGCGGGATACGACCGGAAAATGTCCATCCAAGGAGCTCGTATGAAGCGATTTCACGTACACGTTGGCGTTGCCAATCTCAATGACAGCGTCCAGTTTTATTCGCAGTTGTTCGGTGCGCAGCCGTCCGTTCTGAAGACCGACTATGCCAAGTGGATGGTCGATGAGCCTCGCGTCAATTTTGCGATTTCGACCAATGAATCGCACCATGGCGTCAGCCACCTGGGTTTGCAGGCCGATTCGGCGGAGGAACTGGCGGACATCCAACGCCATTTTGTCGCGGCCGATCCCCAGGCCGAGGATGAACCGAACGCTGCATGCTGCTATGCGCGCTCGGATAAGCATTGGGCAACCGACCCTCAGGGCGTTCGTTGGGAGGGATTTCACTCGCGCGGGCTGCTTGAGGATGAGGCGCGTGATGTGCAAGAAGCGCCCGTTGCTGGTGCGCGAGCGTCGGCTTCTTGTTGCGCTCCGTCGGCGGCGGTCAGCGTCAAATCGACCGCACGGTGCTGCGGCTGACGCCTGCGTGAGCGTGGAGATTCGACCGGCGTCGGCGCTCGATGCGCCGGCGCTCCTCGCCATCTACGTCCCATTCGTCACCGGGACGGCGATTTCGTTCGAGACCGTCCCGCCAGACGTCGGTGAATTCGCAGCGCGCATTGCCAAGGCGAACGCAAAGTGGTCGTGGCTGACGGCGACGATTGACGGCAGGTGCGTCGGATACGCGTATGGCTCGTCGCACCGCGAGCGAGCGGCCTATCGCTACTCCGTCGAAACGTCCGTGTACGTTCATCCAGACTTTCAACGTCGTGGTGTCGCGCGCGCGCTCTATGCCCGCCTACTGGCTGCGCTGAGCGAGCGTGGCTATTGCAATGCGTTTGCCGGCATCGCGTTGCCGAATGAGGCGAGCGTGGCGCTGCACCGGAGTCTCGGATTTGCATCGGTGGGCACATTTCAGCGCGTTGGGCGCAAGTTCGACGTCTGGCATGACGTGTCGTGGTGGCAATACCTTTTGCAGGATGAACCGTTGACCGGCAACGTCGGTTTGCCACGAACCTAGCAAGACAGTGGATATCGAGGCGCATGGGGTGCCGGTGCGGCACCAAGTGACGATAGCCCTTGGGCTTGCGCAAACGCTGGCGTGGGCCTCCAGCTACTACCTGCCAGCGATTCTCGCCGCGCCGATTGCGGCGGACCTTCGTCTGAACCCTGCATGGGTGTTTGGTGCCTTCTCCGCGGCACTTCTGGTGGCTGCGCTCGTGGGGCCACTCGCCGGACGCGAAATCGACCGCAGGGGTGGCCGCGACGTCCTGATCGCGTCGAACCTCCTGTTCGCTGCAGGGTTGATCGCGCTTGGGCTCGCCCAGGGCGCGGCGACATTGACGCTCGCGTGGCTCGTCATCGGCATTGCCATGGCAGCCGGACTCTACGACGCCGCCTTTGCCACGTTGGCGGGCCTTTGGGGGCGCCACGCCCGCGGCCCCATCACGGGCGTTACCTTGATGGCGGGTTTCGCCAGCACGGTGGGTTGGCCCCTCACTGCGTTTCTGAGCGCGCATTGGGGTTGGCGCATGACCTGCTTCGCCTGGGCCGCAGGCCACCTTTGCTTGGGTCTACCGCTGCATCGCCTTGCGGTGCCTTCGGTTCGCGGGTCCGCGGCGGCGGCCATGACGAGTGCGGCCGAGACGCCAACGACCGCTACGCCGCTGCTCTTGGCGCTGCTGGCCTACGTGTTCGCGGCCGGGTGGTTCGTCTCGACCGCGATGGCGGCACACCTGCCGGCGTTGCTGGAAGCCGGTGGTGCTTCCGTCGAAACGGCGCTGATCGCGGGCGCGCTGGTAGGCCCGGCACAGGTGAGTGCGCGGCTGGTCGAATTCGGCTTGCTACGCCATTCCCATCCGCTGACCTCGGCACGCATCGCCGTAGCGTTGCATCCAATAGGCGCCTTGCTGTTTGCCGTGTTCGGGGCGCCGGCTGCCGCGTTTGCAATCCTGCACGGCGCCGGAAACGGCCTGCTGACCATTGCGGTGGGCACCCTGCCGCTCGCGCTATTCGGGCCGCAAGGCTACGGATTGCGCCAAGGCTTGTTAGGTGCTCCGGCGCGCCTTGGTCAGGCGGCAGCCCCGTTACTGTTCGGCTTGTTGCTGGCGCGTTTGGGCGTGGGCGCACTGGTCGTCACCTCGGTGGCGCTGATACTCGCCTTGGCGGCGCTCATCGCCATTGGCCGCCTCGCCGGTCGCGCGCGACCGAATCCAAGCCCGTGATGGCGCGGTGGGCGTGTCTGTCATGGATCAGCAACATTCAGGCATCATCCTTCCCGCGTATCCAGAATTGTGGAATCGTGGAATTGTCGAATGATGGCTGGGTTAGACTTCACCTTCTTCCGTGCATGGCGCACCCGTGGATTCGGCGTGCGATCCGACTTGGCACGGCATTGGAGCGAGCATGAAGACACCTCAAGCGGTTGTGGCGCTGGCGTCGTTGGCGCAGGACACGCGCCTTGCGATCTACCGCCTACTGGTGGAACAAGGTCCCGACGGACTGGCGGCAGGCGCCATCGCCGAGCGCCTCAAGCTGCCGGCGGCGACGCTGTCGTTTCACCTCAAGGAGCTCGCCCGCGCCAGCATGGTCGATTCGCGCCAAGACGGGCGCTTCGTGTACTACTCGGCGAACTACACGCAGATGAACGCGCTGATCGGCTATCTGACCGAGAACTGCTGCAGCGGGCAGGGGTGCGCGACGACACCAGTCGCCGCGCCCGTGCGAATGCGCAAGCGCGCCTAGCACTCCACTTTCCGATTTCAATCGTGGCCCATCTATGCCGCTTGCGGCACGGATGGGCACGCCTGCATTTCAACGAACTCGAGGGGCTGTTCCATGAGTGACGGCAAGGTTTTCAACGTTCTGTTTCTGTGCACCCACAACTCCGCGCGCAGCATCATGGCGGAAGCCATGATGAACTTTGTCGGCCGTGGCCGCTTCAAGGGGTTTTCGGCCGGCAGCCATCCGGGTACGGCGCCCAATCCCCTCGCGTTGGCCACGCTCGACAAGCTGCAGCTGTCCACGGAGGGGCTCTACAGCAAGGACTGGAACGTGTTTGCGCAGCCGGACGCGCCGCGCATGGATTTCGTCCTCACGGTATGCGACAACGCCGCCGGAGAGATTTGCCCAGTATGGCCCGGCCAGCCCATCAGCGCTCACTGGGGCGTCGAAGATCCTTCGCTGTACGAAGGGCCTGACGAAGCCAAGGCGCGCGAATTCATGCGTGTCGCGCACATCTTGAAGCGCCGCATCGATCTCTTCACCAGCCTGCCGCTGGACAAGCTCGATCGCATGAAGATCGAGCGTGACGTGCGCGACATCGGCAAGCAGGTCTAGCTGTGATTTCTATGAGGGTTGTTCACCCGGACTGAAACCCGGAAGCTGATTGGTGCGAGCCGATCAACTTTTGAGGAGACAGCCGGATGAACATCCACAAGAATGCGCGAACGACGCCCCAGAGTCGAGCCCTGCTGGTCCACCGCGTGGTGCGGGAGCACTGGCCGGTGAGCGCGGTGGCGCTGGCGTTCGGGGTGTCCGAACGCACGGTTTACAAGTGGCTGGCGCGCTACCGGGCCGAAGGCACACCCGGCCTGGCAGACCGCAGCTCGGTCGCGCATCGACGCCCCCATGCGCTGTCGCCTGCTTGGGTGGCCTTGATTCGCGTGCTGCGGGAAGCCCGGCGTGTGGCGGCCGAGATTGCGCAGCAATTGCCGTTGGCGCGCTCGACGGTCAGCGCGGTGCTGACGCGCTTGGGGCTGGCGCGTCTGCGTTACTTGAATCCACCGCCGGTGGCGGTGCGCTATGAGCGGGAGCGCGCCGGCGAACTTATCCACGTCGACACCAAGAAGCTGGGGCGCATCGAGCGTCCGAGCCATCGGGTCACCGGCAACCGGCGGGACGCTGCGCGCGGAGCCGGCTGGGAATACGCCCATGTCGCCATCGACGACTATTCGCGCTACGCCTACGTCGAGATCCTGCCCGACGAGAAACGCTACACCGCCACGCGCTTCTGGCTGCGCGCGGTGCGCCACTTCCGGCAACGCGGCATTCATGTCGAGCGTGTGCTCACCGACAATGGCGGCGCCTATCGCTCGCGACCCTTTCGCAAGGCGTGTGCTTGGCTCGGCATCAAGACCAAGCGCACGCGCCCCTATCGCCCGCAGACCAACGGCAAGGCCGAACGCATGATTCAGACTTTGCTGCGGAAATGGGCCTATGCCATTCCCTACGCGACTTCCGCGCAACGCACGGCGGCCCTTGCGCCTTGGCTGCGCAAGTACAACGAGGAACGACCCCATGCTAGCCTTCATCGCAAGCCACCCATCAGCCGACTGCTTCAGCCTGCTGAACAACGGTCGTAGAAATCACATCTAGCGGTCATGGCCTCCGCATCACCTGCCACTGCTGTGCCTGTGCCCGCCATGAGCGTATTCGAGCGCTACCTCACGCTTTGGGTGTTCCTGTGCATCATCGCGGGCGTTGCGCTGGGACAGATGTTGCCCGCGGCCTTCCAGGCCGTCGGACACATGGAAGTGGCGAAGGTGAACCTGCCGGTCGGTCTCCTCATCTGGGTGATGATCATCCCGATGCTGTTGAAGGTCGATTTCGCGTCACTGTCCCAGGTGCGCGCGCACTGGCGTGGTATCGGCGTAACGCTCTTCGTAAACTGGGCGGTGAAGCCGTTCTCGATGGCGTTGTTGGGCTGGTTCTTCATCCGCCACGTATTCGCCCCATTCTTGCCGGCCGACCAGGCGGACAGCTATATCGCCGGCTTGATCCTGCTGGCGGCCGCGCCATGCACCGCCATGGTCTTCGTGTGGAGTCGGCTGACCGGTGGCCATCCGATGTTCACGCTCACGCAGGTGGCCCTCAACGACACGATCATGGTGTTCGCGTTTGCCCCCATCGTCGCGTTGCTGCTTGGCTTGTCATCGATCATCGTGCCGTGGGACACGCTGATCACGTCCGTCGTCCTGTACATCATCGTCCCTGTTTTGATCGCGCAGGTGTGGCGCAAGGCCCTGCTCGCCCGCGGGCAGACGGTGTTCGATGCGACGCTCGCGAAGATCGGGCCTTGGTCGATCGCCGCACTGCTCGCGACCCTGGTGCTGCTATTCGCGTTCCAAGGCAACGCGATCCTTACGCAACCGCTGGTGATACTGATGCTCGCGGTGCCGATCCTCATTCAGGTTTTCTTCAACGCAGGCTTGGCGTACTGGCTGAATCGCCGGTTGGGCGAGTCCCATAGCGTTGCGTGCCCCTCCGCACTGATCGGCGCCAGCAATTTCTTCGAACTGGCAGTAGCCGCAGCCATCGGTCTATTCGGCTTTCACTCCGGTGCTGCATTGGCGACCGTGGTGGGGGTCCTGATCGAAGTACCGGTGATGCTAGTCGTTGTCAGGATCGTCAACGGAACTAAAGACTGGTACGTGAAAGGCGCGCAGTGATCGCGGCCAGCGCGGATTGTCCCGCGCCGCTCGGCGAAAGGCCTTCGCAATGTCACGTTTTTGTCACGGCAGATGTTTCACTCAGAAAACTGAAGCTCATAAGCCCTTGATTGAGCGCGGAGTTTCAAGCGCTAGGCAACTACGACCAGCGGACTGATTCTGACGTTTTTGTCACGCTCCAAAACGACAAGGGCCTAGGATTTCTCCTAAGCCCTTGTTTTACTTGGTAGGCCGTGTAGGGATCGAACCTACGACCAACGGATTAAGAGTCCGCTGCTCTACCAGCTGAGCTAACGACCCGAAGCCGTTAATTGTACCACAGGGTCCGACCCTTTTATCGGGGTCCAGCCGTCCCCGGAAAACTGGGGCGGACCCTAGAATGCGGCATGCGTACCTTCCTCCTGGTGCTGGCCTTCGTGTCCGCGACCGCCGTTGCGGCCCCTACGCTCCCCTACGACGAACAGGCCGATGCCAACGCGGCCGTGCAGCGCGCGCTCGCCGACGCGCGTGCCCGCAACGTCCCGGCCTTGGTCATCTTCGGCGCCAACTGGTGCGAGGACTGCCGCGCACTGGACAAGAGCCTGCACACGCCGACGAACGCCGCGCTGATCGACAAGTCGTTCGTCGTCGTCAAGGTGGACGTCGGCCGCTTCAACCGCAATCTCGCGCTGGACGCCGCCTACGGCGACCCGATCAAGCAAGGCATACCCGCGGCCGTGATCGTGAGCCCCGACAACAAGGTGCTCTATGCGACGAAGGCGGGCGAGCTCGCGGACGCACGCTCAATGAGCGACGCGGGCATCTACGATTTCTTCGTTGCGGCCTCGGCCAAGGCGGGCGCGGCCCGCTGATCGTTCACGCGATGCTCGACGCGCTGCAATGGCCGGCGATGGTCGTCACGATCCTGTCGACGTGGCTCGTCGGCTCGACGCACAAGGGCAACCGCGCCGTCGGCTTCTGGCTGTTCCTGGCGAGCAACGCGCTGTGGATCGTGTGGGGCTTGCACGCGCAGGCTTACGCGTTGGTCGTGATGCAGGTGGCGCTTGCGGTCTTCAACATCCGCGGCGCGTTCAAGAACGAGCCGGAGGGTCGTTAACCCCGAACGTGCCGGTCAGGGCCGCCGGGAGCGGAAGCGGAAGGTTGGTGTGACGGATCCGGGCACGGGAACGAAGCTCAGACCGGAAAAATCTCCGGTCGCATACATCTGCTCCAGGCGCTGCCGGTACGAATCCGTCATCTGGCTCGCGCTCGGCGAGAGGTCGTAGTAGTAGATGTAATCGTAAAGATTGGTGGCTTCGCAATTGCCGTCGTAGGCGCAGGCCGAAAGGATCCTGAACGAATCGGCACCGCAATCACCGCCGACGTCGCACGCGTACAACTTGAGCGCGGCGTTCATGCCGCGCGGATCGACGACCGTGCCGTCGATCTCCACAAGACCGTTGGACATCGTGCTTGCGAGTGTCCCCGACAACGCCATCGCAATGTCCGGGTCGCCGGTCGACAGCAAACGCTGGACTTCCTCGATCGCGCCGGCAGGCATGTTGGCGTCGCTCGAATAGCGTTGGCCCTTGTCGTCGATCTTCATCCCGTCGATCCGGTCGGCCAGTTGCCACGCCCGCGCGCGCGGATCGCCGGCAGCGGCGGCGGCGGCAATCATCACATCGAGCCTCGCGGCGTCGAACGCTCCGAAATCGAGATCTGCGCACGCGTTGGTGGCGAGTTTGTCGTAGGCCGCAATGCGCTGTTCTGTGGCGCGACTGCCCTGCGCGGAAACCTCCGCGACGAACCTGGCGCGCGCCGCCGACTGCTGATCGCGGGCCATCGACGCCGTACGATTGGGCCCGCAACGCGCGTACAACGCCGCCCGGAGGTAAAGCGCTTCAGGCGTCCGCAGGTCCTTCACGCGCGCATACAGCGATGCATAGTCCTGGCGCGCGCGGAACTGGGCGACGTCCGCGGACGCCTGCGCGCCCGGCTTTCTGGGCGAAGCGGTGGCGCGCGGCGATGCCGAGCCCTTTGCGTCGGGCCGGACGGCCAGCACGGCCGATACCGGGAGCGACGCATCCTTCTTCGCGGGCGCCGTTGCGACGTCGTTGTTGCCTGACCGTTCCGCATCCTGCGCATGCCACCGCCAGAAGCCGATCGCCGCCACGACCAGCAGCACGAAGAGCGCGAGCTTGCGCATGACGCGCGCCTGCGCGCTACTGCCGCGTGGTCCCCACCGGCGGCGGCGCAACCTGTTCCTTGATCGTCGCGTCGGCGCCGCTGCGGATGTTGGCGACCACGCGCTCGACCAGCGGCAGCGGGACGGCATACATCGTCCAGCCCATCTCGCGCGTCAGGATGTGCAGGCCCAGGCGGTGCTGCGAGGGATTGCCGTAGACCCACAGGTCCTGGAGCATGTACTCCTGCTGCAACGGGCCGGGCTCGGTAGACGGCGGCGGCTCCATACGGCCGCGATGCTCCGCGAGCATGCGGATGGCCTCCTCGACCTCCTGCGCGGTCAGCGTCGCGCGGCCCTCGCCGGCTTGCAGCGTCAGCTCCTTGCGATCGTCGGAAAGCCAGGCGTTCAGGTCCATCGATGTCTCCAGGCGCCGCGCGCGGGCGCCGATTGTTGCGGCATGTTTGATCAGGATCAAGCGCGGCGCCTTGAAGGCGTCGCGAGCGGGTTCCATGATACCAACGAGCCCTTCGAGCCTGCGCGATAACGCGCGGCAGGAAGGGCATCCGCTCACGAGGCCCGCACCATGAACAATCCCGCACGCTCTTCGATCCGCTCGATCCTGCTGCACGCCGACCACGCGGCGAGCATGAAGCACCGCATCGCCGCGGCACGCGCACTCGCCGCGCGCTTCGACGCGACCGTCACCGCGCAATACTGCGTGATGTCGTTCGTCCAGTTGTATCCGATGGTCGAGGCGGCCGCGTTCCCGCCCGCGACGCTCGCCGACAACGACGAGGAGCGCCGGCAGGCTGCGCGCGCGGCGTTCGACGCAGCCGCCGGCAACGATCCGCGCATCCGCTGGTCGGGCGAGAAGATGGACAGCGTCGCCGCGTTCGCGAGCAAGTCGTACTACAGCGACCTGACGATCTTCGGGCAGCGCGACCCGCGCGATCCGGAGGCCGCCGACGTGTGGCCGGATCTCGCGGCGGATGTCGTGCTGCGCACGGGCCAGCGCGCGTTGATCCTGCCGTGGATCGAACTGACCGCGCCCATCGGCAAGCGCGTGCTGATCGCGTGGAACGAAAGCTCGCAGGCGGCGCATGCCGTGCACGCGGCGATGCCCTGGCTCGTGGGCGCGGAGTCGGTGATGCTCGCATCGGCGGGAGAAGACGCCGACGGCATGCTGGCGGGCCTGCAGCGCTGGCTTGCGTCGCATGGCGTCGAGTCCACGTCGCGCAACCTGGGGCCGCGCGAGGAAGGCGTCGGCGAGCAGCTGCTTTCGTCCGCAGCCGACCACGGCAGCGACCTGCTCGTCATGGGTTGCTACGGGCGTTCGCGGGCGCGCGAGTGGATGCTGGGCGGCGCGTCGCGGTCCGTACTGGGCGCGATGACGGTGCCCACGCTCGTCGCCCATTAGCGCACAAGAATTGGGGTCAGACTCTATTTCCCAAAAGAATTGGGGTCAGACTCCATTTCCAAGTTGCGGCGTCGTCAAGAGATGCGGCAGCCTGTAAATGGATTCTGACCCCAATTCTTTTGCTTTACCGGCGGAGCACGCACTTCTCGTACAGCCCCAGCGCGGCGTGCGCCGGGTCGACACGCGCCTTGACCGCCTCGTAGCCGGCGAGGTTGTAGGCCTGCGCGAACGCCTCGCGCGAAAAGTAGCTGTCCGAATAGAGCGACTTGATGCCGCCCAGCCGCATGACCTCGGCCTCGATCATCCGGTTGAAGTGGCCGCGCTCATAGGTCTCGTCGGTGCGCTTCACGTCCCACAGGCCCAGGTTCACGTAGCGCACGCCCGGCGTCATCGGGTACACGGTGAAGCCGGCGCCGGCGGGCGCGGGGCGGATCGGGCAGATCCAGATCGGCAGGATTCCGATGTGGTCGAGCAGGAAGCGCAGGAATTCCGGCGCGTGCGCGAGGGGCACGTCGAGGTCCTGGATGATCGATTCGGGCGAGCGGCCCGACCACCGCGTCAGCGCGCGCGTGAGCCCCACGCGCGAATTCCAGCGCATCAGCTTGGTGTACGTCCGCGAATTGAGTCGAGAACGACCGAACAGCGTGCGCACCAGCGGATTCTGCGCGCCCAGGTTCTTCGAGCACCAGAACCAGTCGGTGTCCCAGCGCCACAGGTAGTCGTACGTCGTGAGCCAGTCCTCGTCGCGAGTCAGCAGCGAGCGGTAATAGATGTTGCGATACGTGTAGTCGCTGGCCGCCGGCGCATCGTCGCTGAAGCGCGCCGTCGACAGCACCAGCGTGCTCGCGTCGAACACCACGCCGTCGACGAAATCCGCGTCGCCTTCGCACGCGGCGTTCACCGCGTCGAAATACGCGGCCAGGTCGGCATAGCGCCGGTGCTGCACATGGATGTAGCGTTTGACGGGCAGCGTGCGCACGCGAGCCCGCAACGCGTAGCCCAGCGTGCCGTACGAGTTGGGAAACGCGTGGAAGAGGTCCGCGTGCTCGTTGTCCGGCGTCGCGGTGACCACGCGTCCGTCCGGTTGCAGCACGTCGAGCTCGAGCATCGTGTCGTGGACCAGACCCTGGCGAAACGACGTCGCCTCGATGCCCACGCCGGCAATCGCGCCGCCGACGGTGATCGTCTTCAGCTGCGGCACGACGGCCGGCATCACGCCGTGCGGCAACGTGGCATCGACCAGCGCTTCGTAGGTCGTCAGCCCCTCGACGTCGACCCAGCCGGCGCCCGCGTCCACGTCGATCACATGATCGAACGCCGAGAGATCGAGCAGCCGCTTGGGCGCGCCATCGCGGTCGCGGAAGAGGTTCGACGTGCCTTTCCGCACCCCCAGCGTGCCGCCCGCCTTGCGCGCGCGGGCCGCATCGGCAAGCGCTGCCTCGACGCGCGCCCGGTACGCGGCAGCCTCAGGCATACATGTACGCGCGCGACACCGGGTAATTCTCGCGCGTGACGTTGCCCTTGCTGTACAGGATCTGGAACAGGTGCGTGTAGCCGGCCGGCGAGCGGAACATCTCCGCGCAGCCCAGCAGGTAGACGCGCCAGATGCGGCGGAAGCGCTCGTCGAAGCGCTTGGGGTCGAGCGCGTGGATCGTTTCCCAGCGCGCGTCGAAGCGCTCCGCCCACGCGTCCAGCGTCAGCGCGTAATTGCGGCGGAAGTTCTCGATGTCCAGTACTTCGAGGCCGTGCTTTTCCATCGACACGATGACGTCGGCCAGGCTGGGGATCCAGCCGCCAGGGAACACCCACTTGCGGATGAAGAGCTCGGTCTCGAAATGCCCGACGTGGCCGATGAAGTGCAGCATGCCCAGGCCGCCCTTCTTCAGGAATTTCGCGTGCGCGGCGACGACTTCGTCGAGCTGGTCGCGGCCCGCGTGCTCGAGCACGCCGATCGACACCACCTTGTCATACTCGCGGTCGACGTCGCGGAAATCGGCTTCGCGCACGGACAGCCGCTCGCCCAAACCCCGCCGCGCAATCTCGCCGCGCAGCCAGTCCACCTGCTCCGTCGTGTTGTTGAGGCCGACGCCGATGCCGCCGATCGTCTGCTGCGTGCGGAACATGAAGCCGCCGAAGCCGCAGCCGATGTCGACGTAGGTATCGTCGGGCTGCAGCCGGATCTTGCGCGCAACGTGGTCGATCTTGGCTACCTGGGCGTCGTCGACGTTGGCGATGCCTTCGCGCCAGTAGGCGCAGGTGTACATCATGTACGGATCGTCGAGCCACTGCTTGTAGAAGTCCGCGCCGAGGCCGTAGTGCTCGCGCGCGTTCTGCTTGGCCATCGCCCACGATGCATTCGAGCGCGTGCGCTCGTGGCGCCGGTTCTCGAGGACGTTGAGGAGCCGCGGCCTGCCCTTGGACGGGTGTCCGAGCGCCATCGTCATCGCGGCGCGCAGGTCGCCGTCGAGCTCGATGTCGCCGTCGAAGTAGCTCGCGAGGAAGCCGATATAGCCGCGCGTGGCGGCGGCGCGCAGCGCGCGCGCGTTGAGCATCCGGATCGTGAACGCGGGGGCGCCTCTGCCCACGTCGTGCCGCGTGCCGTCGGGCATGACGACGGCAAACGGGTGGTCGTCGCCCAGTGAATCCAGGGCGGCGCGCATGGCCTGTTGCATCAGGTCTCCCTGCGAAGACGGCGGCAGACGTGCCGCACGACGCCACCATATTACCGTCGCGCAGCGCTATCGCATCGCCGGACTGCGCCCCGCCCCTGTCATTCGTCTGCCACGGCTCCCACCAAGGCGCAGGCGATCGGAATGGTCGTTACCAGGCCCACCGCAAGAAGCGACCAACCCAGCACGCGGCGTTGCCGAGGGCCCAGGCTGTCGGCCAAGAGGAGCGCGGCGCCAGCGGCGCCCGCTGCGCGTGTGCTGGCAACAAACGCGAGTTCCGGCAACGTGACTTCGAGCGGTTCCATCGCAGCGTCTCAGAAATGATGCGTGAACAGCGCGAGCAGCAGGATGATGGGGATGGGAATCCCGAGCAGCCACAGCAGGATCGAGCGCATGATCGGTCTCCTTATCGATAGGCGCGGTTGCCGAGCGAGCCGCGCTGGCGGCCACCGACCATCGCCATGAAGCTGGCGCTGAAAGCGCCGACGAGCAGCGAGAGGAATACCCACAGCGCGAGCCACGCGGTGGCCTTGCGCGCCGCGTCGGCCGCTTCCTTCGCCTTGGTCGATGCTTCGTTCAGCGCGTTGCGCGCGACCGCGAACGTCTGGTCGACGCGTGCTTCCGCATCCTGTTGCGAGAGCCCGGTGCGCTGCGCGACCTGCTGCGCGAGGAACGTGCGGTCGCCGGCAGGAAGCTGTCCCGCGCGCAGCGCGTGGCCGACGACGCGCGCCGTCTCCCGGCGCTGCGCCGACGTATCGACGGTGGCGTCGGCCGGCTTGTCGCTCCGCCAGAGCATGTCGCTGTAGTAGTCGGTGAGCGGACCCATCGGTCCCGGGCCCCGCTGCGCGTCGTCCGCCAGCGCCATCGGCGAAGCCGCGGCGCCTGCCGCGGCCGCCACGCCGCCGCCGGCCACCGTGGCCATGCCGACCATCGACGACGTCGCGCTCGTGAGCGCCGCGGCCGTCAACAGCGTCGCGACCGCCCACGCCACGAAGCCATGCGCCGTATCGCGGAAATGCGCTTCGTCGGCGTGCACGCCGCGCCATTCGGGACGCAAGCGCCCGGCGACGTAGCCGCCAAGGCCTGCCGCGACCGCGGCCATCACCAACAGCCACACGAGGGCGCCGATCGTGACCGCCTCGGCCGAAACACCTTGATACGCCCAGGGCGAAATCGACGACAGGCCAAGCCCGAGGCCCAGCGACAGCAGGATCAGTGACATCGCCGCCGCAACCGTCGCGCCTGCGAAGATCGAGCGCCAGCAGACACTGTGCGTGGCACCACCCGTTTCGACGACGGCGACCGCGCGATCGCCGGTTCCGATTACCGCTTCCATGCGAGCCTCCCAAAACAGGATATGCGAGCGGTAGCGACTATCGTCCCGCGCGCGCCGCGGCGGCAGTGGTCGCAATCGGATTGGCGCGTAGTCCGGCGGCTTACACGCTGCGCGTTCGACGCGCGTTCAACCGGACCCGGGAAGGTCGTCCAGGAAGGCGAGCGGCGGCACGAAGAACAGTGTGCCGGTCAGCGCCTTGCTGTAGTCGAGCAGGCGATCGTAGTTGCCGGGCGGGTTGCCGATGAACATGTTCCCGAGCATCCGCTCGATGCGGTGCGGCGCCTTGGCGTAGCCGATGAAGTAGGTACCGAACTCGCCCTTGCCGATCTCGCCGAACGGCATGTTGTCGCGCACGATGTCCAGCTCTTCGCCGTCCTCGACGATCGTCGTCAGCGCGTTGTGCGCGTACGAGGGCTTGACGCTGTCGTCGAGCTCCACGTTCGTGAACTTGCCGCGCCCGACGAACTTCTCCTGCGTCTCGACGGGCAACGCTTCCCACGCCTTGAGGTCGTGCAGGTACTTCTGCGTGATCACGTAGCTGCCACCGGCGAAGGCGGGGTCTTCGGCGCCGATCACCGTGACGCCCAGCGCATCGGGGCCCGTCGGATTCTCGGTGCCGTCGACGAAGCCGAGCAGGTCGCGGTCGTCGAAATACTTGAAGCCGTGCACCTCGTCGACGACCGTCACCGCGCCTTCGAGCTTCAGCATCACCTGGCGCGCGAACTCGAAGCAGAGGTCGGCGCGTTTGGCGCGGATGTGAAACAGCAGGTCGCCCGGCGTCGCGGGCGCGTGATGGACGCCGTTCAGTTCGCGGAAGGGATGCAGGTCGCGCGGCCGCGGTGCGCCGAACAGGCGGTCCCACGCCGCGGAGCCGAAGCCGAGTACGCAGGAGAGGCTTCCTTCCAGGTCGCGGAAGCCCACCGCGCGCAGCAGGCCGGGCAATTCACCGCAGAACGCGCGCACGGCCGAGCGCGGCGCGTCGCCGGGCTCGATCGTGACCACGAGGAAGATCGCGGCCCGCGTCAGGCGCGCGTCGACGGATTGCGGCGTGGTGGATGGCATCGGTATTCCTTGGTCGTCCGTAGCAATCCAGTTTACGATGGCGGCGGCCCGCTGCGCGCGCCACTCCTTCACGCGAGGTCCGGATGCGAAACGTTCCCGTCGGCACCCCCGGCTCGTTCACGATGGCCGTTGCGCCCGAGCACCTGGCCAACCGCTTCAAGGACTCGATGCTGCCGCCGGTCCTGGCGACGCCGGTGATGATCATGATGATGGAGAACGCCGCCCTCGAGGCGTTGAAGCCTTACTTCGACGACGGCGAGACCGCGGTCGGCACGCGCGTGGACGTCGAGCACCTCGCGTCGACGACGGTGGGACGTACCGTGGTGGCGACGGCGCGCGTGACCGCCTTCGATGGCCGCCGCATCCAGTTCGACGTCGAGGCGCGCGACGGCGACCGCCTGCTGGGCCGCGGTACGCACGGGCGGGCCGTCATCGACGTGCGCAAGTTCGCCGCGCGGCTCGCGCAGCTCTGACGCCGCCGGCCGCAATCAGCCGCGCGCCGCCACCTTCTCGAGCATGCTGCGCAACGCGACGAGCTCGGCGCGCGTGAGCCGCGCGAATGCTTCCGGCGGACGGTCGGTGATTGCCGCCACCGTGGCGAGCATCCGCCGGCCGGCGGCCGTCAGCGATACCCGCTTGGCGCGGCGATCGTCGGGGTCCGGCGTGCGCTTCACCAGGCCGCGCGCCTCGAGCGCCGTCACGATCATCGTCGTCGCCGGCGCATCGGTGCCCATGTCATAGGCCAATTCGGCCTGTGTGCGCGGCCCCTCCTCGAGCCGCCACAACGCGCGCACGCGGCTGAACGGCAGGCCGGTGGCGTCCGCCACCTGCCGTCGCCACTGCCCGCGCGTTTCCATCACGAGCTCGACGACGACGTGCCACGCGCGCTCCGCATCGGAACGCGGCGGGGCACCGTAGCGCGCCGCGCGCGTCATGGCGCCACCTTCGCGTCCGGCTCCTGCAGCAGGTGCGCGATGCGCTCGACGCTGGCGCGGGCGCGTTCGCCCGTCGACAGCAGTGCGAGCCCTGCGATGGCCACGCCCGCGGCGACCAGGATCCACCAGAACGCATGCGTCGAGGCCGTGAACGCGCCCCAGTCCATTGCCGCCTTGTCGACCGCCGAATGCGCCAACGCACCGGATAGCGCGACGCCCACCGCGACGCCTACCTGGCGGCTCGTCGAGGCGATGGCGGACGCGAGGCCCGCTTGCGCGCGCGGCATGCCGGACACCGCGGCGTAGGTCACCGGCGCGTTGACCATGCCGAAGCCGATACCGAACAGCGCATAGGTAACGAACAGTTCGACGAGCGGCGTATCGGCCGTCAGGCGCGTCAGCAGCAATGCGCTGACGGAGAGCGTCAGGCCGCTGACCAGCAGCGACGGCCTCGCGCCGTGCGCGGACACGAGCCTGCCGGAAAGCGGCGACACGAGCGTCACGGCCACGGCGGCGGGCAGGATGCCGAGGCCTGCATGGAACGCCGAGAAGCCGCGCACGTCCTGCAGGTACAGCGTGTTGAGGAACAGGAAGCCGCCGAAGGCCGCGAACATCAGCACCGCGATGATCGTTGCCGAGCTGAACGGAAGGCTGTGGAAGAAGCGCAAGTCCAGCAGCGGCTCGTGGCGGCGGCGCTCCCACAGGATCAGCGCGACCAGCGCGATGGCCGCGACCACGGCCGCGACCGTCGCGAAGGCGGCGCCGCGCCCGCCTTCGATCACGGCGAACACGAGTGTTGAGAGCGCGGTCAGCAGCAACAGCTGCCCCACCGGATCCGGGCGTCGCGGATGCGGCGCGCGCGACTCCGGCACGTACTTCGCCGTGAGCCACAGCGCGGCACCGCCCAGCGGCACGTTGATCCAGAAGATCGAATGCCAGCCGAGCGTCTGCGTCAGCACGCCGCCCGCCAGCGGGCCCAGCGCCATCGACACGCCGGCGGTGGCGGCCCACAGGCCGATCGCCCGCACGCGCTCGCGCGGCTCGACGAACGTCTGCACGATGATCGACATCGCCACCGGGTTCATCATCGAGCCGCCCAGCGCCTGCACGACGCGCGCCGCGATCAGCGTGCCGACGCCGCCAGCGAGGCTGCACAGCAGCGAGCCCAGCGTGAACAGCGCGATACCCACCTGGAACACGCGGCGGCGCCCGAAGCGGTCCGCCGTGGCGCCACCCAGCATCAGGAAGCTCGCGACGACGATCGTGTACGCGTCGACCACCCATTGCAGGCCGGCGAGCGAGGCGTCGAGGTCGCGGCGGATTTCCGGCAGCGCGACGTTGACGATCGTCGAGTCCATCGAGACGATCAGCAGGCTCGAGCAGCAGATCCCCAGGATCAGGTGCTTGTGGGCCGCCGCCAACGGCGCCGCGGCGCCGGCCGCATTGCTTGTATTCATGCAATGATTGTATCGATACAACCATTGCCGGTCAAGCGACGAACGGCGCCGGCACGGCAACGACCATGCCATCGACGCTGGTCGTGGCGGCCGGATGGGCGCGCCGGAGCGCACCGCGCCGGCCGTGCGGGCAGCCATCGCTCGTGATGCCCGGCGGACAGTCGCCGTCGTCGTTGGAAGCGAGAAACGTCGCGGAGCTGCCGGTGCCCGTGAAGACGGACACGCAGGGATCGACGCCCCCGGCCGTGATCGAAATGTTGGCACGCGCGTGCAACGCGCAGGCGGCGCCGCTTCCTATAGTTCACGCCCACTCCCGGAGAGCGCCATGCCCAGAGTCCGCCCCCCACGCAAGTCGATCGGTCCCGGTTCCCGCACGTCCACCGGCGGCGAGACGCACCAGCAGGCGTCCGCCCGCGCGGGCGCCGACGCCAGCTCGCTGCTGACCACCAACCAGGGCACGCCGATCGCCGACAACCAGAACAGCCTCAAGGCGGGGCCCCGCGGGCCCACGCTGCTGGAGGACTTCATCCTCCGCGAAAAGATCTTCCACTTCGACCACGAGCGCATTCCCGAACGCATCGTGCACGCGCGAGGCTCCGGTGCGCACGGCTACTTCGAGTGCACGCGCGCGATCCCGGAACTCACGCGCGCCACGGTGTTCGCGAAAAAGGGCAAGCGCACGCCGGTGTTCTGCCGCTTCTCGACGGTGGCCGGCGCAAAGGGTTCCAAGGACACGCCGCGCGACGTGCGCGGCTTCGCCGTCAAGTTCTACAGCGACGAAGGCAACTGGGACCTGGTCGGCAACAACATCCCGGTGTTCTTCATCCAGGATGCGATCAAGTTCCCGGACCTCATCCATTCCGTGAAGCCGGAAGCCGATCGTGGCTTCCCGCAGGCGGCGTCGGCGCACGACACCTTCTGGGACTTCGTGGGCCTCATGCCCGAGACGATGCACATGGTCATGTGGGCGATGTCGGATCGCGCATTGCCCCGCTCGCTGCGGATGATGGAAGGCTTTGGCGTGCATACGTTCCGGCTCGTCGATGCGAAGGGACAGTCCCGCTTCGTCAAGTTCCACTGGCGGCCGCGGCTGGGCATGCAGTCGACGCTGTGGGACGAGGCCGTCAAGATCTCGGGCGCCGACAGCGACTACCACCGCCGCGACCTGTGGGAAGCGATCACGACGGGCAAGCCTCCGGAATGGGACCTGGGCCTGCAGGTCTTCGACCAGAAGTTCGCCGACGCGCAGCCCTACGACGTCCTCGACCCGACCAAGCTCATCCCGGAAGAGGACGTGCCGCTGCTGGTCGTGGGGCGCATGGTGCTCGACCGCTGGCCCGACAACTTCTTCGCCGAAACCGAGCAGGTGGCTTTCCTGCCGTCCAACGTGATCCCCGGCATCGATTTCTCCGACGACCCGCTGCTGCAAGGGCGCCTGTTTTCCTATCTCGACACGCAGAAGTCGCGGCTCGGCACCGCCAATTTCCACCAGCTCCCGATCAACGCACCGAAGTGCCCGTTCCACAACTTCCAGCGCGACGGCATGATGCAGATGCAGGTGCCGCAGGGGCGCGCGAACTACGAGCCCAACAGCCTGTCCGCCGCGGGCGAGGATGGCGGCCCGCGCGAGAGCGCGCTCGCGGGCTTCACGAGTGCCGGCATGATTCCCGTCGACGCCGCCCCGCTGGCAAAGGTCCGCCAGCGTTCCGCATCGTTCGCCGATCACTACAGCCAGGCGCGCCTCTTCTACCGCTCGCAGGCGCCGCTCGAGCAGGCGCACATCGCGTCGGCGATCGTGTTCGAGCTGTCGAAGGTGGAACTGGAGCACGTGCGCAAGCGCGTGCTTGCCAGCCTGCGCAACGTGGACGAGGAGCTCGCGTCGCGCATCGCGCAAGGACTCGCGATGCCGCTGCCCGCCGCGCTGCCGGCCGCCGTGAAGCCGATCGACATGAAGCCGTCGCCGGCGCTGTCGATCATCGGCAAGCAGAAGCCCACGCTCGCGGGCCGCAAGGTGGCCATCCTGTTCGCCGAAGGTTCGGACGGCGCCGCCATCGCGCGCATGAAGAAGGCGGTGGAAGCCGCCGGTGCCGCGACGATGCTCGTCGCGCCCAAGGTCGGCGGCATCAAGGTCAAAGGCGGTACGCTCAAGGCCGACGGTCAACTGGCCGGGACGCCGTCGGTCCTCTTCGACGCCGTGGCGCTGGTGCTCACGCGCGCGGCGGCGGAGGATCTCGCGAACGATGGCGCCGCCGTCGACTTCGTCCGTGACGCGTTCGGCCACCTCAAGGCGATCGGCTGCACGGACGACGCCGCACCGCTGCTGGACAAGGCGGGCATCGCGCCCGACGAGGGTGTTACCGGCCTCGACGGTCGCTTCGTCAAGGCGGCGATGCGCCGCTTCCACGAGCGCGAGCCGCACGTCCGGACGCTGGCCTGACCGGGCCTGCGGTCGTCGCCGCGATCACCCCGCCGCGGCGGCGGCTCTTTACCGCGAGCGCGCCACGCCCTTGAGTCGCTTCGCGTTGGCCTTGGCGCGGCGGTGATAGGGCGCGAGCGCCGCCAGCGCGGTCTGGTTGCTGGCCGCGCTCGCCGCCGCCCACGCACCTGCGGCCTTCGCACCCGCCGCCGACGCGACGCGCATCCGGTCCCGGAGCTGGTGCGGCGAGCGTGCGCCGGCGCAGCGTGCAGCCGCGTTCGCGAACGCGTATTGCGCGCCGAGCCATTCGTTCCACAGCGCCGGCATGCGCAACGGATCCGACGCCAGCGCCTGCATCAGGTCGGCGGTCGACTCCACCGCGGCGTCCAGCTTCTCGCCCACCATGGTCCGGGCTTCGGCCCGCTTGTCGCGGTCCAGCATCGCCCGCGGCGTCGCCAGCGTCGAAGTCCGCTCCTGGATCACGGCCGTCGATGCCGCGGCGGTCGACAGCCACATGAGTCCCAACTGCGCTCCACTGGCGTACATCCGCGCCAGCGCCGCAACGGGCGATTGGCGTCGTCTCATCGAGCTTCTCCAGGCATGCGGGCATCGGCGGCGGGCAGCCCTGTGCGCCAGCGGCGTCTGACGCAGATTGCAGGCTCGCTCCGGCTGTGCCGCCCGTCCACGCGCTGCAAAGTGCTGCCGGTCAATCGTCTTTTCATCGGGAGTTGCTCATGAACATCGATCAATTGCACGACCTCATGCTGCAATCGCTGGAGCACGAGATGGGCGGCGTCAAGGTCTACGAGACGGCCGTTTCCTGCGCGTCCAACGACGACCTGCGTGAAGAGTGGACGAAATACCTCGAGCAGACGCGCACGCATGTGCAAATCCTGCAGGACGTGTGCAAGGTGTTTGGCATCGACCCGGCGACGGCGACGCCTTCGCGCGCGATCGTCAAGGGCATGGGCGGCGCGCTCGTCGACGCGATGAAGAAGGCCGCCGCCACCGGCAATCCGGACGCGGCCCAGATCGTCGCGGCGGAATGCGTGGTCATCGCCGAAACGAAGGACCACCTCGACTGGGAGCTGATGGGCCGTTGCGCGAAGAAGCTGACCGGCGAACAGGGCACGGCTCTGCGCGCGGCGTGCAAGAAAATCGAGGACGAAGAGGACGAGCACCTCTATCACACGCAAGGCTGGTGCCGCGAGCTGTGGATCAAGGCGTTGGGCATGCGCGCCGTGCTGCCGCCGCCCGAAGAAGTGAAGGAGGTGGAGACGGCGATCGGTGCCGCGCGCGCCGAGAAGGCGCGGGGCAAGATGCTCGGCGGCGGCGCACATCGCCGCAGCGGCGGCGGGCGCAAGGTGGCGAAGAAGCGCGCGAGCGCGAAGCCCGCTGCGCGCAAGCCGCAGGCGCGCAGTCGAAGCGGCAGTCGCGGCAGCAGTCGCAGCAAGTAGCTGCAATGGCAACGGGCGGCACAGGCCGCCCGCACCGTGCCGCACGCCCGAGAGCAGGCGCCAGCACCCCCCAAGCAACGGCCCCGCCGAGGCGGGGCCGCGTTTACATCAGTCCACCCGCACGACCGCAGGCGGTGCCCAAGTGCCGTCCAGGATCGACGGATCCTTCGGTTGCGGCCAGTACATCCGCAGCATCGGGATGAACTCGCCCTTCGGCGCCGGCAACCAGTTGTTCTCCTTGTCCTTGCCCGGAGACTCGTTCTGGAAGTACAGCGTCATCGAGCCGTCCGCGTTCAACTTCGGATGGTTGCGCATGCTCACTGTAAAGCGGTTGAGCGGATTGGGCACGAACCACCAGCCGTTGTCGATCATGTACATCGTGATCGACCAGAACCCCTTCACCGGCGGCGTCTGGCCCTTCGGGAACGTCAGCGTGTACTTGTGCGCGCCGCTCAGGACTTCGCCCTTCGAATCGACTTCCGTGTACGGATAGACGGCGTCGTCCTGCAGGTTGGCGGGCCAGCCGAACGCCGCCACCACCGCGCGCTTCATGTAGTCGGTGCCGTACACGCCCAGACCCTTGGTCATCACCCAACCGTTGACCTTTTCGCCCATGCTCGCGGAGCGCTCCTTGATGATCTGCTGGAGCGACGCCTTGGGCAGCATGTTGATCGCGGCCTGCGCGGTGGCCTTGTCGCCTCCGCCGCCCTTGGCGTTCGCAGCGGCGACGCGGTCGAGCGTCTCCTTCGGCAGGTCCTTCAGCACCGCCTGGACGGACGCGTCGAGCTTCGCGGCATCGAACGGCTTGCAGGGCACGATGCCGATGGTCGCCATCCGGTCGAGCATCGGCTTGTCGGCCGGGTACGGCGGCGCGGCTTCGCACATCAGCTTCGCCATGCGGTCGAAGTACTCGGCCGTGCTCATGCCCAGGATCACGTCCTGCGGGCTGGCCGTCATCGAATAACCCGGGTTCGGGTCCACCGGCGGCGCCACGGGCGTGAACGGCTTGCCCCACTTCGACAGCGGCGTGATCTTGTATTGCGCCTGCAGCGCGTTGACCTTCTTGTAGTCGGCGTCCGTGCCGTCGGCATACGTGCGACCCAGGATCACCATGTAGCGGGTGGCCGACGTGATGTGCTGCATGCCCTTGGGCACTTCGCCCTTCCAGCCCGGGCCGGTCAGCAGGTAAGCCGCCGCTTTGCTGTCACCGGTACGCGTGCCGGGGCTTGCGAAGATGGTCATCCACAGGTCCACCATCGGGAACAGGTGGAACCGGTTGCCCATGTCCGGGTGGCTGAACACCTGCGGCTCCGCCAGGTCGATCCACGCGATCGAATACAGCGTGTCCGCATTCGGCGCCGACACGCCGCGATAATCCGCCGGCGGGTACTGCGGCACGTTGATGAACTGGCCCATCGGCGCGTGCAGCCCTTCCGGCTTCGGCACGTTCGACATCTGCACCCGCGTCACTTCGGTGGTGATCAGCGAATAGCCGTAGACGTACGCGTCCATCGCCGTCGCCTTGATTTCGTCGGCGGTCGCCGCGCCCGCGTTGGCACCGAGCGCGAGCATTCCGCTCGCCGCAAGGGCAACCATGATCCCCTTTGTCTTCATAACATCGCCCCGCTCAGTAGCGCTCGATTGCGCGCCGGCATTCTGCGACCGAGGGAGCGATATGAATTTGCAATTCACGACAAGCGTGCCGGCGCGCCGGCTGTCGGAATTTGACAAGACCGCCCTCCGCCCGGTCCGCAGAATGGAGCCGCGGGAGGATCGGCTGTAGCGCCCGGGATCGAGCGGAGGGACGTTGGAACTCAATGCGGAATACGTGTCCGCCATCAAGCGCTTTGCCCAAGCCGCGGAGCGGCTGGCGGCGGCGATGAGCGACGTTGCCCGCGCGCCCAACGACGAAACGGCGATCGGGGAGCTGATCGCGGCGGCCATCGCCTACCGGGACGCCCAGACGGAGGGACGCGAGGCCAGCACGCTTCATGAGGCCATGACAACGCGCAAGACGCCCAGGCACTGAACGCCGGCGATCAGCTGGCAGCGGAAGCGCCGCTTCGCTGGCGCCACGTTCGTGGCGTAGTTCCAGCCCAGCGCTTGAACGCCTTCGAGAACGACGCGGATTCGGTATAGCCCAGGCTGTTGGCGATCGTCGTGATGCCGAGCGTCGTGTCGTGCAACAGGCTCCGTGCCGCTTCGAAGCGCACGTCGTCCAGCACGGTCTGGAACGTCGTCCCCTGGGCCAGCAGCCGCCGGTTCAGCGTTCGCTCGTGCATCGAAAACTGCAAGGCCAGCGCTGCCGCGGAGGACTCGCCTTCGAGCAGCAGCAAGCGCAGCGAGCGATACAGCAGCGGAAGCAGGTTCTGGTCCATGAGCTTGATCGCGCGCGCTTCCAACGTCGCAAGGCGAGCGGGATCCCGGCTCGCGATGCGATAGTCGAGGTCGGCCGCGTCGAACGTGACGCCCGCGCGATCGGCGTCGAACTGCAGCCGGCATCGGAAATGCTCGCGCCACGCGCGCACGTTCGGGGGCGCCTTCCGTGGCAGCGCGACTTCGCGCGGCACCCAATGGCTTCCGCGCAGTTCGCGGAGAAAGGCCGTCATCGCGGCAAGCAGGAGGTCATGCTGCACGGCGAGGTCGGTGGCCGTCGGATGGTAGACGACGAAGCCCACCTGGACGTCGTGGCCATGCTCCTTCATGAACGGCGTAAAGCCCTGGCTGAACAGGCGCTGGTGGACGATGTAGTTGCGCAGGCCGTCGCCGATGGTGTCGCTGGCCCTGATCATCTCGCCCAAGAGGCCGATGTGCGCGAGCGTGAACCGCTGACCGACCCCGATGCCGATGTCGGACCGGCCGGCGCGCGTCGCGCTCTCGCTCAGCACCGACAATACGGCGAGGAACGGGATCCACTGATCCGGCCGGTCGATGGCATCCGCGGGAAGATTCGCGGCGGCGAGCATCGGTGCCGGGTCGATGCCGAGTTCCCGCAGCACGACGGGCAACTCGGAAAGCACGCCGACGCGCTGCCGCCAGGACGCGGAATCGGGCGCCGAGCCCGCGAGGGGCCCGGGTGGCATCTGCAAGGGCTCAGAATCCAACGAGGCCATGGCGTTAGCGCAGCCGATCACCGAGGCGGGCCGGCGGTCGAAGTCCAACCATCACCGCGGCCCGCTGTCCGTCGAGAAGCAAGTCGTCGCGTGCAGCGGCGGAACCGACGACGGTGAGACTGGTAGGCCGTACTGGACTTGAACCAGTGACCAACGGATTAAAAGTCCGCTGCTCTACCAACTGAGCTAACGACCCATCGCGCGAGGCGAACCGCGGATTTTAACCCTAATGCGAGTCGCGGGTCAGCAGGTCCGGCAGCGTGGCGAAATCGACGCCCTCTTCCGCCAGCTCGGCGGCTTCCTCGCGCGTGGCCTGGCCGCGGATGGGCCGCGCCGGCACTTCTTCGTAGTGGATCTTGCGCGCCTCTTCCGCGAAGCGGCCGCCCACATCCTCGGTGGCAAGCACCGCTTCGCGCAGTTTCTGCAGCAGCTCGGGCGGGAAGCCAGCGAGCGCGTCGACCTTGGCCGCAGCCACCGGCGCCTTCGCGGCCGGCGCGGCATTCTCGTCAGGCGACGCCGGCGCCGCGCCGCGCGACACCTGCACGCGCGACGACAGCCGCTTCTCGACCTCGGGGTCGTCACAGACCGGGCAACGGACGAGCCCGCGCGCACGCTGGTCCGCGTAGGCGTCGCCCGAGTCGAACCAGCCCTCGAACGTGTGCTGCTGCCGGCAGTGAAGGTCGTAGACGATCATGGAGTCATCAACGCGCGACGGGCGTGGGCGTTGACCCGCGGGGCATCCGCCCCATCACGCCTCGCGCTCCATCCGCCACATCTGGAACTTGAGCGTGGCCGCGCAGCCGCCGATGATCGACAGAAACGTGATCAGCGAGCCGAGCGCCAGCATCGACAGCCCGGTGAGGCCCTGGCCGATCGTGCAGCCCAGCGCGGTGACGCCGCCGAAGCCCATCAGCACGCCGCCCAGCATATGGCGCCGCACGTCCGCGGCGTCCGCGAAGCTTTCCCAGCGCAACTGGCGCGTGAACGCCGCCATCGCGAACGCGCCGGCCGCGACGCCGAACGCCGACGCGATGCCGAACGTGACGATCCGCGACTGGTCGCTCCACAGCATCAGCAGCTCCAGTGTATAGGCCACCGGCGACACGAACGAGAAGGACTCGGGCCGGCCGGAGTTGGTGGCGAAGAACTTCTCCTCGAGCGTCGCCGGGTCCTCGGCCACGTAACCCAGGTGCGACGACACGTACCATCCGCCGACGACGACCAGCCCGATCAGCAGGCCGCCCGCGATCGCGCCGGGCGATTCGCGGAACGAGCGATTCGCGAATACGAACGCCGCCACCGCCACCGCGGCGATCCACGGCAACGCACGGGCGATGAGGGCGGAAACGCCATGCGCGGTGAAAATCGCGGGCAACGTGGATACGGGTGCGCCGACGTCGAGCTTGACGGTGTCCAGCCCGTACACGCGCGGCATCGCGAACAGGCCCTTCAGCGTCATGTACGCCGCGACGCCCAGCACCAGCAGCACGACCCAGGCCTTCAAGTTGCCGGCGCCGGCGCGCACGAGGTTCTTGCTGGCGCAGCCCGATGCGAGCGTCATCCCGCACCCGAACAGGAGGCCGCCGACGATGTGCGACAGCCACGGCACCTGCGGCGTGGCGTAGATCGTCTTGGCAGGATCGAGCCAGCCGGCGCCCTGCAACAGCGTCACGCCGACAATCGCGACGACGATCGCCAGCAACCACATCCGCATGCGGCGCCAGTCGCCGAACGCGACGATGTCCGAGACCGAGCCCATCGCGCAGAAATGCGTCTTCTGCGCGACGGCGCCGAACACGAAGGCGAGCGCGAACGCGCCGCCGGCGACGATCCACTGGAAATGAGCAAGATCCTGCATCGGCCCGATTATAGCGAGGGGGGTCGCAAACCCCTTTTGTCGCGGCGCCCCGTTCATAGCCTGGACCGCCGGCCCTGCGCGCCGGTTACCGGGAGATTCCCATGAACGCTCGCCGCCGCTCGCTCGTACTGCTCGCGCCGCTCCTCGCGGCCACCCTCGCCATCGACTCCGCCGGCTGCGCGCCGCGGCTCAACGAACCCGACCTGCCCTTGCGCTGGGCGGGCAACATGGCGCAGCTGGAGGTCTACGACCGGCCGCTGCGCGACACGAGCATTTTCTATCGCCGCGGCAACGAGCTGTGGATGGAAGGCACGCCGGGCAAGGAATTCGGCCTGTGGCTGCGCAACATGACGGACCGCCGCATCCTGGTCGTCGCAAGCATCGACGGCGTCAACATCATCACCGGCGAAACGGCGTCACCGGACCAGACGGGTTACGTGCTGGAGCCGCGCCAGGTGATCGCGGTCGACGGCTGGCGCAAGAGCTACACGCAGACCGCCGCGTTCTTCTTTGCGGACAAGAGCGCGAGCTATGCGGCGCGCACCGGGCGGCCCAACGACGTCGGCGTCATCGGCCTCGCCGTGTTCCAGGAGCGCGTGCCCGTCGCGGTGCGTTCGAAGGTGGAGATCGGCGCCGCGGAGTCCTGGAATCGCGAACCCGGCAAGGACGCGCGCACGCAGGGCTCGCCGACGCCGTCCAGCGCGCCCGTCGACGACCCGGCGCCGATGCGCGCGGACGCCGCGGCGCCGCGTGCCGAGCGGCCGCGCGACGCCATCAACGCCCAAGGCTCGCTGGCGCAGCCCATGCCCGCGCCTTCGCTGGGCACGGGTCATGGCCGCACCGAATACTCGAACGTGCAGCGCGTCGACTTCGTGCGCGCCACGGCGCAGCCGGCGGAGACCGTGATCGTGCGCTACGACCGGCGCGAGAACCTGGTCGCGATGGGCATCCTGCCACCGCCTCCGGTCGCGGTGCGCAAGCCGGATCCGTTTCCCGGCCTGCGCTTCGTGCCCGACCCGCGGTGAGCGCAGCCCGCGTCCGCCGCGCGGTTGCGGCGCACGGGGGCTGAAGCAGCGCGGCGCGGCGCTCGAGGTTGCGACGAATGGACATGGCCCGCATACTTCGCGGGCCATGTCCGTTATCAGCGGCGAACCCGGCGATGAGGCGCTGATGCTCGCGTATGCCGCAGGCGACGCCGGCGCGTTCGACACGCTGTATGCGCGCCATCGCGGCGGGCTCTATCGCTACTTCGTGCGCCACGTGCGCGCCACCGGCCTTGCCGACGAACTGTTCCAGGATGTCTGGATGAACGTGATCCGCGTCCGCGCAAGCTATACGCCGGACGCCAAATTCTCGACGTGGCTGTACACGCTCGCGCACAACCGGCTGGTGGACCACTGGCGCGCGCAGGGCCGCGCGACGTTGCAGTCGATCGACGACGACGATGCGCCCGCCGCGCGCGACGAAGCCGAGGCGCTGACGGCGCCGCGCACGGCCGAGCCCGAGACGCGCGCGGCCGCGAGCGAAACCGGCGCGCGTCTCGTCGCCGCGCTTGCCGGATTACCCGAGGAGCAGCGCACCGCGTTCCTGCTGCAGCACGAGGGCGGGCATTCGCTGGCGGAGATCGCAACGATCACCGGCGCCGGCCACGAGACCGTGAAGAGCCGCTTGCGTTACGCGACGGCCAAGTTGCGCGCGGCGCTGGGAGATCTCGCATGAGCACACCGCGGCAACCCGGCGAGCGCGACGATGACCTGCGCGATCCACGCGTCGACGCCGCGTGGCGCGACGAGCGCGACGCGCCCGAGCCGCCGCGCGCGCTCGACGACGCGATCCGCGCAGCCGCGCATCGCGCCGTGCGCGCACAGCCGCAAACGGCAGCCGCCGCGCGGAAGGCCCGTTCCGCATGGCCCGCGTGGATGCCGCTCGCGGCGGCCGCGTGCATCGGCTTGATCGCGATCGGCATCGTCGAGTTGCGCCCGCAGGATCGCGACGAGACGCACGTGACGACGAGCGACGTGCAGGCCGGCGGACCGGCGACCAACGCGGCGGAGCCGACGACGAAGACGGCCGAGCACGCGACGGCACCGGTCCCTGCGAACGCGCCGACACCGACAACGCCAACTCAGCCGGCGCCGCCGCCGCCCGCCGTGACGCAGCCGGAACCTCCGCGGAGCGCGAAGGTAGAAGCAGGGCCGCAGCCTGCGATGCAAGCGCCGTTGCGCAAGGACGCGCCACCGCCGCCTCCGCAGCCCGCGCCCAGGCCGGACGTCGCGCCGATGCAGCTGCAGGCGCATCCCTCCGCGCCGGCCGCCGACAGCGTGGACGTCCAGCGCGAACGGCGCGCGCCCGCCTCGGCACCCGCACCCGCGCCACCGCCGGCCGGCAGCTTCGCGCCGCGTGCCGAAACCGCTGCGCGTGCGCCGTCGGCGTTCCCGGCCGATGCGGGCAACGCGTCGGCGCCGCGCGACGCCGTGGGCAGCGCTGCACGCGGTACCTCCGGTACGTTGCAAGCGGCGCCCGCCGCAGCCCCGAAGCCCTTCGACGATTACGTCGCGGACATCCGCCGCGCGCTGGCGGACAAGCGTGACGACGACGCGATCGCGGCGCTCAACGCGCTGCGGCGCGCCTATCCCGGCGCCGACGAGCGCCTACCGGTCGACTTGCGCGACTGGGCTTTCCGCGTGCGCCCATAACGCGACCAGCAGGCGCCGGATGGGCGCCGGCAAAGCAGCGCCTTCGGCGTCGTCAGGCGTCAGCCACATCGCCCCCGGGGCATCGCCCGCAGCCCCGTGGCCACCGACGCGCACGCGCCACGGATGCATCGTCAGCGCGTAATGCGTGAATGCATGCGCGATCGGTTGCAGCGGCTCGCACGCGAGTGGCGCAGTGCCAAAGCGCGCGACGCATGCAGCGACGGGCGACGCGTCCATCGCGATCTCCGGCAGACTCCACAGCCCGCCCCAGATGCCTTGCGCGGGCCGCCGCTCGAGCAGCACCGCACCCGCATGCTCGACGACGAGCAGCTGCACCGAGCGCTGCGGCAAGGCCTTGCGCGGGCGCGGCGCGGGCAGTTCGTCGACGCGGTCCTCGCGGCGCGCGACGCAATCGTCGTTGACCGGGCACAGCAGGCACTTCGGGTCGCCGCGCGTGCACAGCGTTGCGCCGAGGTCCATCATGCCTTGCGTGTAGGCCTCGATGTCGTCGTCGGGCAAGCGCGCCTCGGCGGCTTCCCACAGCTTCGCGGCGACGCGAGGTTCGCCGGGCCAGCCGTCGATGCCCGCATGGCGCGCAAGGACGCGCTTCACGTTGCCGTCGAGGATCGCGCCGCGCTCGCCGGACGAGAACGCCGCGATGGCCGCAGCGGTGGAGCGGCCGATACCCGGCAATGAGCCCAGGGTTTCCGCATCGGTGGGAAACGTGCCGCCGTGATCGCGCGCCACCGCCTGCGCCGCCGCATGCAGGTGATGCGCGCGGCGGTAATAGCCCAGGCCCGCCCACGCGGCGAGCACGTCGTCGACGGGCGCCGCGGCCAACGCGCGCACGTCGGGGAAGCGCGCGACGAAGCGCTCGAAATAGGGCATGACGGTGGTGACCTGCGTCTGCTGCAGCATCACCTCGGACAGCCAGATGCGGTAGGCGTCGCGCGTCTGCTGCCACGGCAGGCCATGGCGGCCATGCGCGCGCTGCCACGCGATCACGCGCGCGGCGAACGACGGCCTCGGAGTCTCGCCCGCCGCACGCGTGCGCACGGCGCGCGCCGTCCCGCGTCAGCGCAGGGCGAGCCGCTGCCGCGCCTTCTGCGCGGCGTCGGATTGCGGATACTTGGCGATCAGGTCTTCCAGCGTGCGGCGCGCGGCGGCGTTGTCGCCGAGCTCGCTCTGCGCCGACGCGATGTTGAGCAGCGCATCCGGCAGCTTGGGGCTGTCCGGATATTGCTGGACCAGCGTGCGCTGCGCCGCGATCGCGGCGCGGAAATCCTTGCGCGCGAACTGCGCGTTGCCGATCCAGTACTGCGCCGACGAGGCGAGCGGGCTCTTCGGGTAGGTCTTCACGAACCCGGTGAAGCCCGCGATCGCGCCCGCATAGTCGCCACGCTTGAACTGGTCCAGCGCGGCATCGTAGGCGCGTTGCTCGGCGACGCTGGGCGGCACCGCGGGTGCAGGCGCCACCGCGACGGGCGCCACGGCGCCGGGCGCCAGCGTGCCGGCGACAGGTGCGGCACCGGGAGCGCCCGCATCCGCCGCGGGCGCGGGCGCGCCGGCCTCCAGCTTGCGCAAGCGCGAGTCGAGGTCGACGTACAGGTCCTTCTGCCGCTTCTGCTGCTGGTCCAGGTCGTTGGTCAGCACCTCGATCTGGCCGCGCAGCCGCGCGACGTCGTCTTTCAGCACCTGGACGTCGTTGTAGAGATCGACGAGGCCCTGGCTCTTCAGCTGACGCTCGATGGCGGCGAGCCGCTGGTCCAGGTCCCGCTGCACCTGGTCCAGCCGCAGGTTGGTGTCCGCGATGCGCTTGCGCGCCTCGTCGTCGTCGAACACGCCCGCGTGCGCGAGCGGCGCCGCGCCGAGCAGCGCCCCCAGCAGCGGAACCGCGAGGAGCCCGCGCAACGCGCGCGGTGTGCAATGCGGACGCGGCGCGGCCATCGTCGATCAGCGACCGACGTACACGAGGTCGTCGCGGCGGTTTTCCGCAAACGCCTGCTCGTCCTTGCCCTGCGCCTTGGGCTTTTCCTTGCCGAACGACACGGTCTCGATCTGCGCGTCGCCCGCGCCTTGCAGCACGAGCACCTTCTTCACCGCGTCGGCGCGCTTCTGGCCCAGCGCGATGTTGTACTCGCGCGAGCCGCGCTCGTCGGTGTTGCCCTCGATCGTCAGCTTCTGCGTCGGGTGCGTGGACAGGTACTGCCCGTGCGCCGCGATCATCGGCTTGAACTCGTCGCGCACCGTGTAGCTGTCGAAGTCGAAGTAGACGCTGCGCTTGGCCAGCGGGCTCGCCGGGTCGGACAGCGGATCCGCCATGTTCCGGTTGCTGCCGTTGACGCCGCCGCTGTTCATGCCGGTCGTGTTCGTGCCGGTCCCCGTGGTGCCGGTCGTCGTGTTGACGCTCTTGTCGTCGACGGGCGCCGTCGTCTGCGGGGCCGTGGTGCAGGCGCCGAGGACCAGGGCGGTCAGGACGGCGGCCAGCGTGAGGGATGTGCGCATGAAAACCTCCAATCGAAATGTAAACGGGCGTGCGTCGCTCAGCGCGGCAACGGACCCCAGGCCGGCTCGCGGATGTCCACCGACGGTGCCGACAGCCGCTGCTTCACGCGGCCGTCGCTCGAGACGGCCGCGAGCACGCCGCGGCCACCGACTTCGTTGCCATACAGGATCATCTTGCCGTTGGGCGCCACCGACGGGCTTTCGTCGTCGGGACCGGACGTGAGCACCTGCACCTGCTTCGTCGCGAAATCCATGATGGCGACCTGAAAACGGCCGCCATCGCGCCGCACGAACACCATGCCCTTGCCGTCCGGAAGCACGCGCGGCGACACGTTGTAGTTGCCGTCGAAGGTGATGCGCTCGATGTTGTTCGTCGCGATGTCCAGCCGGTAGATCTGCGGCGAGCCGCCGCGGTCCGACGTGAACAGCAGCGAGCGGCCGTCGGGGGTGAACCAGGCCTCGGTGTCGATGGCGCCGGACGACATGAGCCGCCGCGAGTCGCTGCCGTCCGCGTTCATCATGAAGATCTGCGAGCCGCCGTCGCGCGTGAGCGTCACCGCCAGGCGGCGGCCATCGGGCGACCATGCGGGCGCGCTGTTGCTGCCGCGGAACGCGGCCACGGCCTGGCGGCCGCCGGTAGCGAGGTTCTGCACGTAGACCACCGGCTTCTTCTGCTCGAGCGACACGTAGGCGATGCGGTTGCCGTCCGGCGCCCAGCGCGGGGACAAGAGCGGCTCGTTGGACGTCACGATCGTCTGCGGGTCGGCGCCGTCGGCGTCGGCCACCACCAGCGCGAAGCGCGGACCCTGCTTGGTCACGTAGACGATGCGCGTCGAGAACACGCCGGGGTCGCCGGTGAGCTTCTCGTAGATCACGTCCGCGATCTTGTGCGCGGTGGCGCGCAGCTGCGGCGGCGTGACGACGTAGGTCATGCTGGCGAGCGTCTGCGCGCGCACGGTGTCGACCAGGTCGAAGCGCACGTCGACGCGGCCATCGGGCAGCGCGCGCATGTTGCCCACGGCCACGGCGTCCGCGCCGCGCGCCTTCCAGTCCGCGACGCGCACCTCGCCGGCGGTCGCCGGGCGCGGGGGCGCGCCGGCGTCGACGATGCGGAAGAGACCGGAGCGCGCGAGGTCGGCCGCGACGATGCCGGACACCGAGACGCCGCCGTCGTCACCGGCGAACGGGACGATGGCGATCGGGATGGCGTTGCCGGCACCGCCGACGATGTCGATCGAGAGCTGCGCGCGCGCAACCAGCGGCGCGAGCAGGAGCAAAACGAAGAGGGCGTAGCGACGGAGCGTGGACGTCATCGATTCCCTGATGCGCGATGGACCCATGGTCGGCGCGCGCACGTGCGGAGTACGGGCAACAGCGGGGCCTCGCATTATAACGGCCGACCCTGCGCACCCGGTTGACTGCACCGGTAACGATTGGTTCCGGGAAACGGGGTGAAATCGCGGCGCGGAGGCGGTCAATGCGCCGCGACCGCCGAGTCCATGCCGAAGGCCGCGTAGAGGCGGTCGCCCATCCGCTTGGCCTCGTCGCGGTCGGCATAGGGCCCGACGTACACGCGCCAGAGGCCGCCGGACTCGCGGACCTGCGGCTCGATGACCAAGCTCGCCAGGCGGTCGCGCGCGTCGGCGGCCAAGCGCTGCGCGTTCGCGTTGTCGCGGAACGCGCCGAGCTGGACGATGTAGCCGCGTCCACCCGGCGCCGCCACAGGCGCCGGCGGCGGCGACGACGGTGCCATCGACATCGGCGCGGGCTGCACCAAAGGCTCGCTGGGCGTCGCGGCCACCGGCGGCAACGCCGTCGCGACCACAGTGTCGCCCGGGATGATCGCCTCGACGATCACCTCGCCGCTGCCCTTCTGCGCCACGCCGATCCGCGCCGCCGCCGCGTACGAGAGGTCGATGATGCGCCCGTGCAGGAAGGGCCCGCGGTCGTTGACACGGACAACAACACTCTTGCCGGTCGCCACGTTGGTCACGCGCGCATACGACGGCAGCGGGAGCGTCGGGTGCGCGGCCGTCATCGCGTACATGTCGTACGTCTCGCCGTTCGACGTCTTCTGGTTGTGGAACTTGCGCCCATACCACGACGCGATGCCCTGCTCGCGATAGGGCTTCAGCTCGGTGGCCGGGACGTAGTCCTTGCCCAGCACGGTGTACGGCCGGTTCGCGAAGCGGTTGAGCGGCTCGCGCTTGGGCACCGCGTCGGGGATCGAGTCGAGGTTGGCCGGGATGTCCGTGCCCGGGCCGTCGTCCTTGTAGTACTTGGTGCTGCCGGTGGGCGCGCTGCCGCCGGACGATGACGGCGACTTCGAAGGCGAGTGGCTGCACGCGGCCAGCGCGACGGCCAGCGTGATACCCACGACGCGTTTCGACAGCGCGGTCATGGACCGGCAGAATAGCACTCCGCTCTCTCGAATTCCGCCATGTCCATCGACGAACGCACGGGACCGCTCCCGAAAGAGCCGCTGCGGGGCGCGCGTGTCACGTTGCGCCCGAACGAAGCCGCATTCGCCGACTCGCTCACCGCGTCGGCCCTCGAGTCGCTCGCCACGGTGGGCGTGTGGATGACGTGGTGCACGCAGGGCTTTCGCCGGGAGGAGGCGGAGTCCTGGTACTCGACCTGCGCCACCCACTGGAACGAGGGCAGCGCCTACGAGTTCTCGATCTTCGACGCCTCCGGCGACTTCGTGGGCGCGTGCGGGCTCAACCAGTTCAATATCCCCAACCATTTCGCTAACCTGGGCTACTGGATACGCGAGTCGCGCCAGCGGGAAGGGTTCGCTCGAGAAGCCGTCGGCGTGCTGGCGCGCTTCGGCTTCGACGTGCTGCACCTTGGACGGATCGAGATCGTCGCGGCCGAAAGCAATTACCCGAGCCGGCGCGTGGCCGAGCGCGTGGGCGCACAGTTCGAAGGCGTCCTGCGCAACCGGGTCCACGTCCACGGCGTCGCGCATCCGGCCGCGATGTATTCGCTGGTTCCCGACACTTCTTCCTTTTCATAGGACAACCCCGTGGCCACCATTCGACCGGGCTCGACAACCGCGCTGCTCGTCATCGATGTCCAGGTTGGCGTCATGCGCGGCGCATGGGACGCAGCGCGCGTGGTCGCCAACGTTCGCCGCGCCGTGGAGGCGGCGCGTGTCGCCGGTGTGCCGGTAATCTGGGTGCAGCACGCCGACGGCGACCTGGCCCCGGGCGCCGACGACTGGGGCTACGTCCCCGAGCTCGCGCGCGAGGCGGGAGAAACGTTGGTGCCCAAGCGCGACGGCTTCGCCGTGGACGCGCAGGCCATCGTGTGCGAACTGAACAGCACGCTGCAGTGGCTCGAATATCCGGGCTTGCGCAACGCCGTGCGCCCCGTCGCCGACCTCTTCCGACGCGGCTGACGCGCGGGCGGCGTGTATCGTGGCGGCATGGACCTGATCCGCCCCGAGATGCGTCACCTGCCCGGCTATCGCGACGCGCTGGAGCGTGGCTGGTCGGCCGACAACGTGCGCGGCGCCGCGGCCGCGCGCGAGGAACTGGCGCGCATCGCGGCCGACCCGGAGGCGTTCATCGCGTCGATGGAAAACCGCGAGGCGCGCGGGCCGCTGATCGACTTGCCCGACGGCAGCCAGGTGAAGCGCCTGCCCGGCATCCGCCGCTGGATGTGGGACGGCGAGTTCTGCGGCGCGATCGGCTTTCGCTGGCAAGCCGGCACCACCGACTTGCCGCCGCATTGCCTCGGCCACATCGGCTACAGCGTCGTCGAGTGGAAGCGCGGCCGCGGTGTCGCCACCGAAGGGTTGCGTCAGCTATTGCCCGAGGCCTGGGCAATGCACATGCCGTTCGTCGAGATCACCACCGACCCGGACAACGTGGCGTCGCAACGCGTGATCACCGCCAACGGCGGCGTGCTGCACGAGGCGTTCACGAAGCCTGCGGCCTTCGGCGGCAAGCCGGGACTGCGCTACCGCATCTTCGCACCCGCCTGACGTGGCGACGTACCTGTTCGCGTGGAATCCGAAGCTGTGGGACTGGCCGGAGATGCCGCGCGACCGGCGCACGCTCGCGCGCCAGGGCTATCTCGACATCCGCTGGGCCAGCGGCCGCGTGCGCGCCATCGAGCCCGGCAGCCGCGCGTTCCTGATGCGCCTGGGCGTGCCGCCAAAAGGCCTGTTCGGCAGCGGCTCGACGATGACGGCGCCGAAGGAAGGCCGCCATTGGCGTGCCGACAAGCGCGCAGCCGGCATTCCGGCGCTCTACCTGCGCATCCGCTTGGACACGCTGTTCGAGACGCCGCTCGTGACGCTCGACGAGCTGTCGGAGCCGCCGTTCGCGGGCTATCGCTGGACGGTACGGCAATCGGGCGCGTATGTTCCGCTTGCGAAAGCCGATGCGCTGGACACGCTGTGGGACGAGCGCGTCGCGGAGCACGTCGTCGAATCACCCGCCCGAAAGGCACGCAGATGAGTCCACGCTCGCTGCCCACGGCCATCCTGATCGGGGGCGCCATCGGCGGCGCGCTGGACCTGGCGTTTGCGTTCACGTTCGCGGCCACCAACGGCGCGCCGCCGGAGCGCGTGCTGCGCGTCATCGCCAGCGGCGTGCTCGGCGAGCGCGCGTTCCGCGACGTGGATTGGGCGCCGCTGCTGGGCTTCGCTTGCCACTTCCTGCTGTCCTGGATCTGGGCGACGCTGTTCGCGGTGCTCGCGCTGCGCGTGCGCGCTTGCGTCGAGCATCCGCTGGTTGCCGGCGCGATCTTCGGCTTCGTCGTGTTCTTCGCGATGCGCCTCGTCGTGCTGCCGCTTTCCGCGTTCCCGCGGCCCGTGCGCTTCCCGCCGCTCGCCACGGCGCTGGACCTCGCGTCGCACATGCTGCTGTTCGGCATCCCGATCGCATGGTGCATCGTGCGCGCCTTGCGCTCCCGCACCGCGGCATAGCTAGGCGACGCAAGCGGCGTATGCTGGTCGCTCCATGAGCGATTCCACGATCAAGTTCGACGACGGCGCCGTCTACGAGGAGATGATGGGCCGCTGGAGCCGGCCCGTCGGCGACCAGTTCCTCGCATGGCTCGGGCTCGCGCAGGGACTCGAGTGGGTGGACGTCGGCTGTGGCAACGGCGCGTTCACGCAGCGGCTCGTCACGCACGCTGCGCCCGCGCGCGTCGAAGCCATCGACCCGTCCCCGGCGCAGATCCGTCACGCGACCGCGCATGCGGCGGCGGCCAATGTCAGCTATCGCGAAGGCGATGCGATGGCATTGCCTTATCCGGATCGCAGCTTCGACGCGGCGACGATGGCGCTGGTGCTGTTCTTCGTGCCCGAGCCCACGCGCGGCCTGGCGGAGATGGTGCGCGTCGTGCGGCCGGGCGGCACGGTCGCCGCTTACATGTGGGACATGTATGGCGGTGGGTTCCCGTGGGAGCCGCTGGGCGCGGAGTTGCGCGCGCAGGGGCACGCGCCACCGCGGCCGCCCAGCGTCGAGGTCTCGCGGCCCGACGTGATGACGGCGTTGTGGAAGGATGCGGGCCTCGTCGACGTCGAGCTCCGCTCGTTCGAGGTCACGCGCACGTTCGAAAGCTTCGACGCGTGGTGGAACGTGGGCCTCACGGGCCCTTCGACAGCCGCGGCCACCCGCGAACTCGACGCCCGGGCGCTCGCGACGCTGAAGGAGCGCGTGCGCGCGCGGCTGCCGGCCGACGTCGCCGGGCGAGTGACGCCGCGCGCCCGCGCCCACGCGATCAAGGGCCGCGTGCCCGCCTGACGGCCTGCCTGCGCGCGCGGTAAGCTTCGCGCCTACCTTCATCGGACAGTATCCACCGTGCGCCTGATCGGCATGCTCGATTCCCCCTACGTGCGCCGCGTGGCGGTGGCGCTGCAACTGCTCGGCCTTCGCTTCGGTCACGAATCGGTGTCGGTGTTCCGCACGTTCGACGCGTTCCGCGCGATCAACCCGGTGGTCAAGGCACCCACGTTCGTGTGCGACGACGGCACGGTGCTGATGGACTCGACGCTGATCATCCAGTACGCCGAGCGCGTGGCGCATCCGCGCACGCTCGAAGCGCCGTCGCTCGACGTCTTCCGTTACGACACGCGCATCACGGGCCTTGCACTCGCCGCGTGCGAGAAAAGCGTGCAGATCATCTACGAGCGGGCGCTGCGCGAGCCGCACCTGCAGCTTGAATCGTGGATCACGCGCGTGACCGGCCAACTGGTGGCGGCCTGCGACGGCCTCGAGGCCGCGCTGGTCACCCCGGCCAGCGCGCCACTGACGCCGCAGCGCCAGGCGGGGCTCACCACCGCGGTCGCATGGCATTTCATCCAGCAGATGGTCCCGGCCAGCGTGCCGGCGACGCGCTATCCGCGGCTCGTTGCGTTCTCGGCACATGCGGAGACGCTGCCTGCGTTCGCTGCGGCACCGCACGGCGACGGGCTGGTCGCCGGCGCCGGATGATCCTCAAGCTCAAGGTCAAGCCCAACGCGCGCGTCGACGCGCTGGAGCAGGCAGCGGACGGAACCTGGGTCGCCCGTGTCAAGGCCCAGCCCATCGACGGCAAGGCGAACGAGGCATTATTGAAGCTCGTCGCGCGCCACTTCGGATGTCGCGTCGCCGACGTCACGCTGCGCAGCGGGGCCGGCGGGCGGCAGAAGCTCGTCGAGATCGACGACCGCGCGTTGCCGTCCCGCGCCTGACGTTGCGCGCGGGCGCGGTGCGCGCCGTGCCCACTGCCGCAATACCCGCACGAGGAGCCTGCAACATGACCGGAACCGTCCGCCTTCACCGCGTGCTGCGCGCGCCACCCGAGCGCGTGTATCGCGCCTTCCTCGATCCCGCCGCGATGGTGAAGTGGCTGCCGCCGCACGGCTTCGTCGGCCACGTCGATCACGTCGACGCGCGCGTGGGCGGCACGTTCGCGATGTCGTTCACCAATTTCTCCAGGTCGACCACGCATTCGTTCGGCGGCGAATACCTGGAGCTGGTGCCGGGCGCGCGCATCGTGCACACGGACCGCTTCGATAATCCCGGCCTGCCCGGCACCATGCAGACGACGATCGAGTTGACGCCCGTGTTCTGCGGCACCAACCTCGCCGTCGTGCAGGAAGGCATCCCCGCGATGATCCCCGTGGAGGCGTGCTACCTCGGCTGGCAGGAGTCGCTGCAGCTGCTCGCGCAGCTGGTCGAGCCGGACATCCCGGGCTGACGCTCGCGCAACGCGGCACGATAACGTATCGTGGCGCCCTTCGCTCCTGGGAGGGATCATGGCCATTCGGTTCATCAAGATCGCGGTGCTCTACCTGCTCGTCGGCGTCGTGTTCGGCGGCGCGATGGGCGCCACCGGCAACTTCACGCTCGCGCCGGTTCACGCACACATCCTGCTGCTGGGCTGGGTGACGCTCGCGCTCGCGGGCATCCTCTACACGCTGTATCCCGCGGCCGCGCAAACGCGCCTCGCGAGCATCCACTTCTGGGCGCACAACCTTGCGTTGCCCGTCCTCATGGGATCGCTCGCGATGCTGCTCTCCGGCAATGCGGGCGCGATGCCCGTGGTCGGGATCACGTCGGCCATCGTGATCGTCGGCGTCGCGTGTTTCGTCCTCAACATCTGGCTGACGGTGAAGCGCCCCGCCTGATGGCCGCAACCGGCGACGACCCGCTCGCCAACATCGTCTGGAACAGCCTCGCCGGGCCGCATGCGGCGATTGCGGAAGGCGACGCGCGCGCACGTCGCTACCGCCCCGGCTTCTCGCCGTTCGTCGCATCGCCCGACCGCGAGCGCCCGGACCTCGACGCCTGGCGCACGCTGTCGGCCCCCGGCGAAGGTCTCTGCTGCTTCTTCTGGGAAGGCATCGTGCCGGCCGGCTGGACGCTCGCCACCGAGAAGCCGCTGGTCCAGATGACATGGGACGGCGCGACGCCCGCCGACGATGCCGCGCCCGATGCCGTCGCGCTCACGCCCGCGCACGTGGCGGCCGTGCTTGCGCTCACCGACGTCACCAAGCCCGGCCCGTTCGGGCCGCGCACGATCGAGATGGGCGAGTACTTCGGCTACTTCGACGGCGACCGCCTGGTCGCGATGGCGGGCGAGCGGATGTGCGCCGGCGCCTGGCACGAGGTGAGTGGCGTCTGCACGCACCCCGACTACCGCGGCCGGGGACTCGCGCGACGCCTGATGCTGAAGGTGATCCGGCGCCAGGCGCTGCGCGGGCAGCGGACGTTCCTGCACGTCGTCCGCGACAACGAGCCGGCGCTCGCGTTGTATCGCGCGATGGGCTTCGGCGAGCGGCGAGCGGTGTTGGCGCGCTTCCTGTCCCACGATTGAATCCCGGAGAAGATCTCATGCCAACGCCCCAATTGCGCATCCTCGGCCGCACGACGTCGATCAACGTCCGCAAGGTCCTGTGGCTGTGCGTCGAACTGAACGTCCCGGTCGCACAGGAAGACTGGGGCGGGGACACGCGCCCGACATCCGCCCCCGAGTTCCTTGCGCTCAACCCGAACGGCCTCGTGCCCGTGATGTGCGACGGTGATTTCGTGCTGTGGGAATCGAACACGATCTGCCGCTACCTCGTCGCGCGCGAGCGTCGCGCCGATCTGCTCCCCGCCGACGCCGCCGCCCGCGCCCGTGTGGAGCAGTGGATGGACTGGCAGGCGACGGACCTGAACAGCGCGTGGCGCTATGCGTTCATGGCACTGGTGCGTCGCAACCCGCGTTTCGACGATGCGGCCGCGATCGCCGCCAGCGCCGCCGACTGGAACCGGATGATGGCGATCTTCGACGCGCAGCTTGCACGCACCGGCGCTTACGCCGCGGGATCGGCGTTCACGCTGGCCGACATCGTGATGGGGCTCGCGACGCAGCGCTGGTACGCGACGCCGATCGAGCGGCCCGTGCTCGCCTCTGTCGAGGCCTACTACGAGCGGCTGTCCACGCGCGAAGGCTACCGGCTGCACGGCCGCAACGGCATGCCTTAGTCGCACTTGCCGCCGGTCCCTCGCTGCGCAATGATGACGGCGCGCGCCGCCGGTCGTGCGCGCCCCCGCGAGGAGCCGCCCCGATGTGCCGCAACATCAAGCTGCTGTTCAACTTCGAGCCGCCGGTGACGGCCGGCGAGATCGACGCCGCGTCGCTGCAGTTCGTGCGCAAGATCTCCGGCTTCAACCAGCCGTCGGCGGCCAACCGCGAGGCTTTCGACGCGGCGGTGCGCGACATCGCCGCCGTCGCGGGGACGCTGCTCGCGTCGCTGCGGACGCAGGCACCGCCACGCAACCGCGACGAGGAAGCCGCCAAGGCGCGGGCCCGCGCAGCGACGCGCTACTCGCGCGTGTGACGACGACGCGGCGGGTGCACGCGCGATGGAGATGAACGTCCGCGTCGGCGCAGTGGGGCTGGTCGTGATCGCCGCGCTGCTCGTCGGCGCCGGCGTGCTCGTCGAGCGCGCGTGGCACAAGGGCGAGCCCGGCGTCGAGACGCGCGTGGCGACGCCCGAAGTGCCCATCGTGATGCGCACGCCCGGCGGCGTGCTCGAGGTGGCCACCGTGCGCGCCTACGAGCGCTTCAAGCGCGAGGACACCGCCGACTTCTGGGGCTTTCCGCTCGGCACCACGGTGTCGCAGATCCAGGTGGCCGTGACCTACCGCTACCACATCGAGCTTGCGCGCGAGTGGCCGGTGGACGTCGACGGGCAGACCGCGATCGTGCGCGCCGGGCCGCTGCTGGCGTCGCTGCCGGTGGCCTTCGACACGACGACGATGGAAAAGTACACGCACAGCGGCTGGGCGCGCTTCAACAAGGACGAGAACCTGGCGGCGCTGGAGCGCTCGCTCACCGGCGAGCTCGCGCAGCGCGCGGACTCGGCGCGCTACAACACGCTGGCGCTCGAGCCCGCGCGGCTGACGGTGGCGGAGTTCGTGCGCCGCTGGCTGCTGACGCAACCGCGCTGGACCAACGACCCGCACGCGGACGTCGTCGTGCTGTTCCCCGGCGAACAGCGTCCGGCGCGCGGCGCGCCGTCGCCGGCGGCCGCGGCGGCCCGCTAAGCGGCACGCCGGGACACACGCCGCGCTGACGTAGGATGCCGGCATGCCGATCACCGCGCTCGAAGCCCTCGCCCGCCTGCAGGAAGGCAACGCCCGCTTCATGGCCGACGAACGCACGTCGGACACCGTGCTGGGCCAGGTACGTCGCGCCGAAGTCATGCGCAGCCAGGACCCCATCGCCATCATCCTCGGCTGTTCGGATTCGCGCGTGCCCGCGGAACTCGTGTTCGACCAGGGCCTCGGCGACCTCTTCGTCATCCGCGTCGCGGGCAACATCGTCGCGCCGTCGCAGGTGGGCAGCGTGGAGTTCGCGGCGGCGCGCTTCGGCACGCCGCTCGTTGTCGTGCTGGGGCATTCGCAATGCGGCGCCATCCTCGCGACGCTCGAGGAACTCGGCCGGCCCACGGCGAACCAGTCGCCCAACCTGCGCGCGATCGTGGATCGCGTGCGGCCCTCCGTCGAGAGCCTGATTGCACTGCACCACCATGGCGAAAGCGATACGCTGGTGGATGCCGCGGTGCGCGCCAACATCCGCGCCTCCGCCAACCAGCTCCGGCACGGCTCGCGCGTGCTCGAGCAACTGATCCAGGACGGCGAGCTGCTGGTCGTCGGCGCCGTGTTTTCGCTGGAGACCGGCGCCGTGGACTTTTTCGAGGGCGTGCCCGCAACTTGCTAGCGCACGCCGCCCGCTGCGGGATAATGGGCGCTTCGCCACCGGAATCCCGTCCCATGCCGCGCACGCCTCCCCTGTCCACGCGTCGCACCCGCGCCTTCTGTGCTGCGCTGCTCGCGGCCGCCTTGTCCGCGTGCGCCACGACGACGCCGTCCGGCACGCGCGTCGACGGCGAAGCGCTGGCGCGGCGCCTCGGCGCGCCGGCCATCGACGCCGCGCGCGATTGCTCGAGCGTCGTCAAGGACAACGTGTTCCCCCAGTATCCGGACACCGCGCGTGCGCAGCGCACCGAAGGCTGGGTGGTGGTCGGCTTCGACCTCGACGGCAGCGGCAAGGCCGGCAACGTTCACGTGATCTCGAGCAAGCCGCCCGGCGTGTTCGAGGATTCGGCGCTGACGTCGGTGTCGAAAACGACGTACGCGCCCGGCGTTCGCCGCACCGGGTGCCAGTCGCGCATCACGTTCGCGCTGAAAGCAGGCTGACGCCGCCATGACCTCGCTGCTCACCGCGCTCGCCTGCACCGCCGTCATCGCGCTCAACCTGCTGGCCACGGCGCGCGTGCTGCGCGAGACCACGCTCACGGAAGAGCGGCGCATGGTCACGCTGGCGCTGATCTGGATCCTGCCCGTGCTCGCGGCGGTGGTCGTGCTGTTGATGCCTTCGGCGGGCGCGCGCAGCGGACGCTGACATGGCCACGTACACGGCGGCAGCGGTGTGGACGCGCGGCGAACAGCCCTTCGTCGACAAGCGCTACCGCCGGCGGCACGTGGTCCGCTTCGACGGCGGCGTCGAGATGCCCGCGTCGTCATCCCCGCATTCCGTGCCGGCGCCCTATTCGGACCTCGCGGCCGTGGATCCCGAGGAAGCGCTCGTCGGCGCGGTGGCCAGCTGCCACCTGCTGTGGTTCCTGTCGCTGGCCGCGCGCGACGGGTTCCGCGTGGACCGCTACGAAGACGCCGCCAGCGCGACGATGGCGCCGAATGCGCACGGCAAACTGGCGATCGACGTCGTCACGCTGCACCCGCGCGTGACGTTCAGCGGCGAGCGGCGCCCGACGCCGGCGCAGTTCGCCGCGCTGCACGACGAGGCCCACCACGAGTGCGCGATCGCGCATTCGCTGCGTGGAGAGGTGCGCTGCGAGCCGACGATGGTGGAGGTCCCGTGACCGCCGCGGCCGGCTACGTTGCGCCGCCTGGCTCGATGGACGCGCTGGACGGCGGCTGCACGTGCGGCCACGTCCGCTACCGGATGCAGGGACCGCCCCTGTTCGTGCACTGCTGCCATTGCACGTGGTGCCAGCGCGAAAGCGGCGCGGCGTTCGCGCTCAACGCGATGATCGAGGCCGAGCGCGTGAGCTTGCTCGCGGGCGACGTCGAGCGCGTCGTCACGCCGTCCGCCAGCGGCAAGGGGCAGGTGATCGTGCGCTGCCCGCGCTGCCACGTCGCGGTCTGGAGCCACTACGCCGGCAACGGCGATACCGTCTGCTTCGTGCGCGTCGGCTCGCTCGACGAGCCGTGGCGCGCGCCGCCCGACATCCACATCTTCACGTCGACCAAGCAGCCCTGGGTCGTGCTGCCGCCGTCGACACCCGCGGTGCCGGAGTACTACAAGTCGGCCGACCACTGGCCGGCCGCGAGCCTTGCGCGCCGCGCGGCATTGCGCGCCGCGCATCCCCCGCGATGAGCGCGCGAGGCTGCGATGCGTAGCATCGTCTCGATCGTCGCGGGTTTCCTCGTAGCGACCGCGCTGGCGTTCGGGGCCGAGATGCTGCTGCTGAAGATCGCGCCCGCGCTCGCCGACCCTGCCGCGCGTGCGCAGGACATCGCCGCGCTGGTGGTCATGCTCGCCTACGCGGCCATCGCGCTGATCGCCGGCGCCTACGTCACGGCGCGGCTGGCGCCGCGGCGGCCGATGATGCATGCGGTGATCTTGGGCGTGATCGCGCTGGCGTTGGCGCTCACGGAGTCGACGGTGTTCTGGAACGTGCTGCCCGCGTGGTCGCACGTGGCGTCGATCGTGCTGGTGCTGCCCGCCGCCTGGTTCGGCGGTCTGCTGTACGCGCGCCCCGGGCAGCGGCGCGTCGTCGTGCGGAGGAATCGCTGATGGACGACAACGTGGCTGAAGTGGCGGCGCCGCGGCTCTCGCGGCTGGTCTTCGCGGGCATCGTCGGCGGCGCGGCCGCCGCGATCGTCAGCACGCTCGCGATGGCCGCCGCCGTCGCCGCCAATCCGCCCTACGTGCCGTTCACGTTCGGCGGCCTCGCCGGGACGGCGTTCGTGTTCTGCCTGTGGATGTGCCCGCTCGCCGCGGTCATCGCCCCCGCGTGCTGGTCCGCGCTGCGCCAGCTGCGGCACGGCCGCGCGCCGTCGTTCGCGGCCTGCACGCTGGCCGGCGTGGCACTGGGCCTCGCCGCCGCCGCCATCACCGTGGGCCTCGGCTACTTCCCGGGCTTCAGTCCGCGGCTGCTCACATCGTTCGTCGTGACCGGCGCCGTGGCCGCGATGGCCGCCGTGTTCGCGTTGCGCATCCGCGCGCCGCGCCTCGCCTGATCGCCGGAGCGACGCGCGATGCTCGTCGTCGAGACGCCGCGGTTGCGGCTGCGCCGCTTCACCGACGACGACGCGGCGTTCATCGTCGAGCAGGTCAACGACCCGCACTGGATCCAGTTCATCGGCGAGCGCAACGTGCGCAACGAGGACGACGCGCGGGCTTACCTGGCCCGCAGCTTCCACGCGCACTACGCGCGTCACGGCTTCGGCCTGTGGGCGCTGGAAGCGAAGGACGGCGGCACCGTCGTCGGCATGTGCGGCCTGATCAAGCGCGACGCGCTTGACGACGTCGACCTCGGCTACTCGCTGCTGCCGCGCTATCGCGGGCGCGGCTTCGCGTTCGAGGCGGGCCGCGCGACGCTGCAGCACGGCCATGGCGCGCTGGGCATGGCGCGCATCGTGGCGATCACGGCGCCGGACAACCATCGCTCGTCGGCGCTGCTGCGCGCCTTGGGCATGCGCTACGAGCGGACGCTGCACCTGCCCGATCACGGCGGCGACAGCCTGCTGTTCGCGAGCGGGGCGGCCGGGCGCTAGCCCGAAACGAGCTTCCGGTGCGCGTGCACGCTCATCAGGATGCCGAGCCCGATGAACAGCGAGATCAGCGCCGTGCCGCCGTAGGACACGAGCGGCAGCGGCACGCCGACGACGGGCAGCACGCCGCTGACCATCGCCATGTTGATGAACGCGTACGTGAAGAACATCAGCGTCACCGCGCCGCCCATGAGGCGCGCGAACAGCGTCGATGCGTTGCCGGTGATGTAGAGGCCGCGCGCGATCAGCAGCGTGTAGAGCCCGATCAACAGCAAGTTGCCGACGAGCCCGAACTCCTCGCCGAATACGGCGAACACGAAGTCCGTGTGGCGCTCGGGCAGGAAGTCGAGATGCGTCTGCGTGCCGTTGAGCCAGCCTTTGCCGACGATGCCGCCGGAGCCGATGGCGATGGACGCCTGCGTCGAGTGGTAGCCGGCGCCGAGCGGATCGCGCGACGGATCGATGAACGTGAGGATGCGCTCGCGCTGGTAGTCGTGCAGCTGGGGCCAGATCAGCGGCGCCGCCGCGCCCGCCACGACGAACAACCCGACGATCACTTTCCACGACAAGCCCGCGAGGTACAGCACGTAGCAGCCGGACGCTGCGATCAGCAGCGCGGTGCCCAGGTCCGGCTGCCGCTTGATCAGGTAGACCGGCACGGCGATCAGCACGCTCGCGAACAGGAAGTCCTTCCAGCCGATGCGACCCTCGAAGCGCTGGAAGTACCAGGCGAGCATCAGCGGCAGCGCGATCTTCATCAGCTCGGACGGCTGGAAGCGCAGCGCGTGGCCGATGGCGAGCCAGCGGCGCGACCCGTTGACCACGGTGCCGGTGACCGCCACCGCGACGAGCAGCAGCACCGCGAGCACGTACAGCGGCATCGCAGCGCGCGCGAGCGTCTCCGGCGGCACGTTGGCCACGCCCCACATCAGCACCAGCGCAAACGTGAGGCTCAAGATCTGGTTGTCGATCCGCGCGAAGCTCTGGTCGGTGGCCGAGTACAGCGTGATCATCCCCACGCCCGCGATGGCGAGCGCGATGCCGAGCAGCGGCCGGTCGATCCGGCGCGTGAGGATCGTCCAGAAACGGCCGGCGAGCGCGACGACGTTCACGTCAGTCGCTCTCGTCGTCGTCGATGGCGGGTCCCGCGGCGTCGGGCACCGGCTTGGCCTTGATGCCCAGCAGGTAGTAGTCCATCACCGCCTTGGCGATCGGCGCGGCCGCGGCCGCGCCGAAGCCACCGTTCTCGACGAGCACCGCGAGCGCGATGCGCGGCTTGTCGGCTGGCGCGTAGGCAATGAACCACGCATGGTCGCGCAGCCGCTCGTCCACCTTGTGCTCCGTGTACTTCTCGCCCTTCAGCGAGAACACCTGCGCCGTGCCCGTCTTGCCGGCCGCGATGTAGGCCGCGTCCTTGAACACCGTCGTCGCCGTGCCGCCCGGCTCGTGCGTGACGCCGATCAGCGCGGCGCGGATGAAGTCGAGCGCCGCGCGCGGCACGTCGAGCGGCTGCGGCGCCGGCGCCTCCACCGCGCGCGGCTCGCCGCCCACGGTCGTCACCGACTTCACGAGGTGCGGGCGATAGGCGACGCCTTCGTTGGCCACCGTGGCGATCGCGTGCGCGAGCTGCAGCGGCGTGAACGCGTTGTAGCCTTGGCCGATGCCGGCGGAGATGGAGTCGCCGAGGTACCACTTGCGCGCATCCTCGCGCGCCGACGCGAAGCGCTCGCGCTTCCATGCCCGCGACGGCAGGATGCCGGGCAGCTCGCCGTCGATGTCGATACCCGTCTGCGTGCCGAAGCCGAAGCGCCCGAGGAAGCGCGCCGTATCGTCGATCTCCGTCTCGCTCGCGAGCTGGTAGTAATACGTATCGCACGACACGACGATCGAGCGGTGCATGTCGACGACGCCGTGACCGCCGGGCTTGTCGTCGCGGAAGCGATGCGCTTGGCCGGGAATCTGGAAATAGCCGGGGTCGTTGTACGCCTGCTGCGGCATGCGCTTGCCCGACACGAGGGCCGCCAGCGCAAGGAAGGGCTTGATCGTCGAGCCGGGCGGGTAGGCCCCGCGCAGGGGGCGGTTGAGCAGCGGCTTGTCCGGCGAGTCGTTGAGTTCCTTCCAGCTGGCCGCGTCGATGCCGTCGACAAAGAGGTTGGGGTCGAAGCCGGGCTTCGACACCATGGCGAGCACTTCGCCGTTCGTGGGGTCGATGGCGACCAGCGCGCCGCGCCGCTCCCCGAAGGCTGCTTCCGCGGCCTGCTGCAGCTCGATGTCGATCGTCAGCGTCAGGTTGTCGCCGGACGTCGGCGGCGTGCGCGACAACGTGCGCACCGCGCGACCGCCGGCGTCCACTTCCACTTCCTCGACGCCGCTGCGGCCGTGCAGCTGCTGCTCGTACGCGAGCTCGACGCCGCTCTTGCCGATGTAGTCGGTGCCCTTGTAGTTCGTCGTCTCGTCCCAGCGCGCGATACGCTCGACGTCGCGGTCGTTGATGCGGCCGATGTAGCCGACGACGTGCGACGCGAGCTCGCCGTAGGGATATTGGCGATACAGCCGCGCCTTGATCTCGACGCCCGGAAAGCGATAGCTGTTGACGGCGAAGCGCGCCACCTCCTGGTCGTTGAGCCGCGTGCGGATGGGCAGGCTCTCGAAGTTCTTCGATTCGTCCAGCAGCTTGCGGAAGCGGCGACGGTCGCGTGGCGTGATCTCGACGATGTCGGCCAGCGCGTTGATCGTCGCTTCCAGGTCGCCGGCGCGCGACGGCTGGATCTCCAGCGCGTACGCCGAGTAGCTTTGCGCCAGCACCGTGCCCTTGCGGTCCGTGATCACGCCGCGGTTGGGCGGCGTGGGCACGATGGCGATGCGGTTGGTTTCCGCGAGCGTCTGGAAGTGGCCGTGCTGCACCACCTGCAGCTGGATGAAGCGCCCGACGAGGCCCGCGAACGCGACGAGGATCAGCGCCGCCGCGATGCCGAGCCGCCGGCGGAACACGAACAGTTCGCGGCCGGGGTCGCGCAGTTCGCGCGCGCCGAATTCCGGCGGCCGCGAGAAGCCGCGGCGGCGGCGCGTGAAGAGCAGGCGGGCCATCGTCGCTCGGCGCCTCAGGGCTTGCCCGGCGAATGCGCGGGCCGCTGCGGCCACTGCAGCACGATCGACAGCGGCGGCCACACGAGCGCACCCACCAGCGGCCCGATGAAATACGTGAGCCGTGGCAGCGACGCGCCGCCGAACGTGCGCACGAGCACGACGAGCGCCGACGACATCAGCAGCAGCGCGGCCACCTGCGCCGCCTGGTGCCACAGCGAGAAGCGCAGCACGCGGCGGCGGAAGAACAGCGCCGCGAACGCCAGCGCCGCATAGGCGAGCGCATGCTGGCCGAACAGCGTGGCGTCGCCGACGTCCATCACGAGCCCCGCGCACCATGCGACGCCGACGCCGCACAACCGCGGCTCGTGGATGCACCAGTACAGCAGCACGAGCGCCAGCGCATCGGGGCGCAGCAGTTGCGCGACGCCGGACAACGGCACGAGGTTCACGATGAACGCGACCAGGATCGTCAGCGCGACGAACCATCCGCGCGCGGGCTTGAGGATTTCCTCGGGCCGCGCCGGCTTGAACGAAGGAACCGCGGTGCCGAATCTCACGTGCCGCGCCTCGCCTTGCCGCGCCCCGTCGCCTTGCCGGGCGCCGCGGTGTCCGGTTCCTCGGGGCGCTCGGGCATCGCCGCCATGCGGCCCAGCACCAGCAGGTGCTCGCTGCGCGCCACGCCGCCGAGCGGCGAGCACTGGATCCGCGCGAAGATCTGGCCGGTGTCGCGGTCGATCGTCGTCACCTGCGCCACGGCGAGGCCCGCGGGATACGTGCCGTCCAGGCCCGACGTGACGAGCCGGTCGCCCACCTGCAGGTCCGCCGACGGCGGCATGAAGCGCAGCTGCAGCGGCTGCCCGGTACCCGCGCCGTACAGCACGCTGTGGACGCCGGTGCGCTCCACCTTCACCGGGATCACGTGGTCCTTGTTGGTGAGCAGCGTCACTTCGGACATCGTGGGGAACACACGCGTCACCTGGCCGACGACGCCGAGATCGTCGATGACGGCCGCGCCGGGCGCGAGGCCTTCGCGCTCGCCCTTGTCGACGAACAGCCGCTGCGAAAAAGGATCGCGCCCGCTGTACAGCACGCCCACCGCGGTGGCCGCGCCCGCGTAATGCGCCTGCACGCCCAGCAAGGCCTTCAGCCGCGCGTTCTCGTCGCGCTCGCGCGCATAGCCCTGCACGGCCGGCGCCTGCGCGACGAGCGTCGAGCGCAGCGCCTCGTTGTCCGTGGCAAGCGCGCGCTTGGAGGAGAAGTACGCCGCGACGGCGCCGATGGCCTGCTGCGGCAGCAACGCCGCCTGCTGCAACGGGCTGATGACGACGGTGACGACGCGGCGGATGTTCTCGAGGTAGCGGTAGCGCGTGTCGGCGAACAGCAGCGCGAGCGACAGCAGCGCGAAGAACGCGAGACGCGACGCGGGGCTTGGACCCCGGTGGAAGAACGGCGGTGGTTCGTGCGGCATCGCCGGCGGCGCTTCAGTTGCGGGGCACGTGGACGCGAGCGGCGGCGGTCACGTGCGTGCGGCCATCAGTCCGACGTGAAGATGGTGGACAGCTTGTCCATGTTCTCGAGCGCCTTGCCGCAGCCGCGGACGACGCACGTGAGCGGATCGTCGGCCACGATCACCGGCAGGCCCGTTTCCTCCATCAGCAGCCGGTCCAGGTCGCGCAGCAGGCCGCCGCCGCCCGTCAGCACCATGCCACGTTCGGCGATGTCCGCGCCGAGTTCCGGCGGCGTGCGCTCCAGCGCGCTCTTCACCGCGGACACGATGCTGTTCAGCGGATCCGTGAGCGCTTCGAGGATTTCGTTGGACGACACGGTGAACGCGCGCGGGATGCCTTCCGCGAGGTTGCGGCCCTTGACTTCCATTTCCTTCACTTCAGAGCCGGGGAACGCGGAGCCGATGGTTTTCTTGATGAGCTCGGCCGTGGTGTCGCCGATCAGCATGCCGTAGTTGCGGCGGATGTAGTTGACGATGGCCTCGTCGAACTTGTCGCCGCCCACGCGCACGCTGCCCGAGTACACCATGCCGCCGAGCGAGATCACGCCGACCTCGGTGGTGCCGCCGCCGATGTCGACGACCATCGAGCCCGTTGCATCGCCCACCGGAAGATCGGCGCCGATGGCCGCGGCCATCGGTTCCTCGATCAGGTAGACCTTCGACGCACCGGCACCCAACGCGGATTCACGGATGGCGCGGCGCTCCACCTGCGTGGAGCCGCAGGGCACGCAGATGATGATGCGCGGCGAGCGGCCGAAGAGCCGCGACTCGAGCACCTTGTTGATGAACTGCTTCAGCATCTGCTCGGTGACGGTGAAGTCGGCGATGACGCCGTCCTTCATCGGCCGTATCGCCGTGATGTTGCCGGGCGTCCGGCCGAGCATCTGCTTGGCGGCAAGGCCCACTTCCTGGATGACTTTCTTGCCGTTGTGGCCGCCGTCCTGGCGGATGGCGACCACCGAAGGCTCGTCGAGCACGATGCCTTTGCCACGCACGTAGATCAGCGTGTTGGCGGTGCCGAGGTCGATGGCGAGGTCGCTGGAGAAATAGCCTTTGAACGATTCGAACATGAAGCGGGATCTGCCGTGTGCGTGAGCCCTCGCGCGCGTGCGCTGCGGCACGGGGAAAAGGGCCGGATGACGAGGTGAATATGATACTCTAGAGCGTTATCCCCGCAGGGCGTCGCGCGTGCGATTTTCACTCACGCAACGACGTCGCGGCCCGTGCCGGCCAGGGGTGCGTACGAAGGGTGGTCGCGCCGCCCCGCCGTCACCCCACGCCCCGCGTCGCCGCCGCCCCGCGGGCCGCCATCCTTCCAGTCCGCCCACCATGGCCCTCACGCTCGACGACGTCCGGCGCATCGCCCATCTTGCCCGCATCGACATCGACGCGGCCGAGGCGGCCGCCGTCCATGCCAAGCTCGAAACCATCTTCACGATGATCGATGCGCTGAACGCCGTGGACACCACGGGCGTGGCCCCGATGTCGCACGCGCAGGACATGGCGATGCCGCTGCGCGACGACGCGGTGACGGAAGACGACCGCCATGCGCTCTACCAGGGCCAGGCGCCGGCCGTCGAGGACGGGCTCTACCTCGTGCCGCGGGTCCTCGAATGACCATGGCCCTGCCGTCCACCACGCTGGCCGGACTCGCCGCGGCGCTTGCCCGCCGCGAGCTGTCGTCGGTCGAGCTCACGCGCGAGGTCCTCGCCCGCGCCGATTCCGCCCAAGGGTCGCTCAACGCCTTCGTGACGCTGGACGCCGACGGCGCGCTGGCCGCCGCCCGCGCCGCCGACGAGGCCCGCGCCGCCGGCCGCGCCGGCCCGCTGACGGGCGTGCCCATCGCGCACAAGGACGTGCTGATGACGGCGGGCTTGCGGACCACCTGCTCGTCGAAGATGCTCGCCAACTTCACGGCGCCGTACGACGCCTTCGTCGTCGACGCGCTGAAGCAGGCCGGCACCGTGCTCGTCGGCAAGACGAACATGGACGAGTTCGCGATGGGCTCGTCGAACGAGACGTCGCACTTCGGTCCCGTGCGCAACCCCTGGAACCTGGCCTACGTGCCGGGCGGCAGCTCGGGCGGCTCGGCCGCCGCAGTGGCCGCGCGCATCGTGCCGGCTGCCACGGGCACGGACACCGGCGGCTCCATCCGCCAGCCGGCGTCGCTGTCCGGCATCTGCGGGTTGAAGCCCACGTACGGCCTCTGCTCGCGCTACGGGCTGATCGCGTTCGCGTCCAGCCTCGATACCCCCGGCATGTTCGCGCAGACGGCCGAGGACTGCGGGCTCATGCTGAACGCGATGGCGGGCCACGATCCGCGCGACGCCACGTCGCTGCCGCGGCCGCGCGAGGACTACACGCGCGAGCTCGGCAAGCCTTTGGCCGGCCTGCGCATCGGCCTGCCGCGCGAGTACTTCGGCGAAGGCACGGACCCGGACGTCGCGGCGGCCATCGACGCCGCCATCGCGGAATACCGCAAGCTCGGTGCCACGACCGTCGACGTCGAGCTGCCCGCCGTCAAGCTGTCGGTGCCCGTGTACTACGTGATCGCGCCGGCGGAAGCGTCGTCCAACCTGTCGCGCTTCGACGGCGTGCGCTACGGCCATCGCGCCACCGAATACACCGACCTGCTGGACATGTACAAGAAGTCGCGCGCCGAGGGCTTCGGCGCCGAGGTGAAGCGGCGCATCCTGGTCGGCACCTACGTGCTGTCGCACGGCTATTACGACGCGTACTACCTCAAGGCGCAGAAGGTGCGGCGCCTGGTCGCCGACGATTTCCAGCGCGCGTTCGCGCAGTGCGACGTGATCGCGGGGCCGACGGCGCCGTCGGCCGCGTTCGAATTCGGCGCCAAGGGCGACGATCCCGTGCAGATGTACCTGAATGACATCTTCACGATCGCGGGCAACCTCACCGGCACGCCGGGCATCTCGATTCCCTGCGGTTTCACGCGCAACGGGCTGCCCATCGGCCTGCAGCTGCAGGCCAACTATTTCCGCGAGGCGCAGTTGCTCAGCGTCGCGCATGGGTTCCAGCAGGCCACCGACTGGCATGCGCGCGTTCCGGCGGGATTTGGAGCGCAATCATGAGCGCGCGCTGGGAAGTCGTCATCGGCCTCGAGACGCACGCGCAACTGTCGACGTCGGCCAAGATCTTCTCCGGTGCGTCGACGGCGTTCGGCGCCGCGCCCAACTCGCAGGCCTCGGCCGTCGACATCGCGCTGCCGGGCGTGCTGCCCGTGTTGAACCGCGGCGCCGTCGAGCGTGCCATCCGCTTCGGCCTCGCGGTGGGCGCCACGATCGCGCCGTCGTCGGTGTTCGCGCGCAAGAACTACTTCTACCCGGACCTGCCGAAGGGCTACCAGATCTCGCAGTACGAAATTCCCGTCGTGCAGGGCGGCACCGTGACGATCACCACGGACGCCGGCGAGAAGACCGTGCGGCTCACGCGGGCACACCTCGAAGAGGACGCGGGCAAGTCGCTGCACGAGGATTTCCGCGGCATGACGGGCATCGATCTCAATCGCGCCGGCACGCCGCTGCTCGAGATCGTGTCGGAGCCGGACCTCTCCAGCGCCGACGAAGCGGTCGCCTATGCGCGGACGCTGCACGCGCTGGTGCGCTGGATCGGCATCTGCGACGGCAACATGCAGGAAGGCAGCTTCCGTTGCGACGCCAACGTGTCGGTGCGGCCGGCGGGCTCGGCCAAGCTGGGCACGCGCGCGGAGATCAAGAACCTCAACAGCTTCCGCTTCCTGGAAAAGGCGATCCAGTTCGAGGTGCGCCGCCAGATCGAGCTGATCGAGGACGGCGGCACGGTAGTGCAGGAGACGCGGCTGTACGACCCCGATCGCGACGAGACGCGCTCGATGCGCAGCAAGGAAGACGCGCAGGACTATCGCTACTTCCCGGATCCGGACCTGCCGCCGCTCGTCATCGACGCGGCGTGGATCGCGCGCGTGAAGGCCGCGATGCCGGAGCCTGCCGGCGGCGAAGAAGGCGCGCTTCGAGGCGCAGTACGCGTTGGCGGGCGCCGACGCGGCGCACGTGTCCGCGTCACCGGAACTGGCGGCGTACTACGAGGCCGCGGTGGCGGCGTTGCCTGCCGGCGTTGTCGGCGGGCCCAAGCTCGTCGCCAACTGGATGCAGGGCGAAGTGGCGGCGGCGCTGCATCGTGCGGAGCTCGACGTCGCGCAGTCGCCGGTGAGCCCGGCGGCCCTCGCGGGACTGATCGCGCGCATCGCCGACCAGACGATCTCGGGCAAGATCGCAAAGGACGTGTTCGACGCGATGTGGGCGGGCGAAGGCGATGCCGACGCGATCATCGCGGCGCGCGGGCTGCGCCAGATTTCGGACACCGGCGCCATCGACGTATTGATCGATGGCGTGCTGGCCGCCAACCCGGCCATCGTCGCCGAATTCCACGCCGGCAAGGAGAAGGCGTTCAACGCACTGGTCGGCAAGGTGATGGCCGCCAGCAAGGGCAAGGCCAATCCGGCGCAGGTGAACGCCGCGCTGCGCGCGAAGCTCTAAACAGGGTCAGACTCCAATTCCCCATCGGCGCGGGCGCGAAGTGCGCGACGAGCCGGGGTTCGTCGCCGACCCCACTTCAGCGGCTTGCGCGCGCAACCGCTTCAATCGTCGTGGTAGTCCTCATCCTCTTCGTCGTCCTCATCCTCGTCGTCGTAACCGTCGTCGTCATCCGGCGGCTCGCCGATGGGAACCGGCTCCTCGCCGGGCCCCGGCCCCGGCGGATGCGACAAGCGCGGACGCGACCCGTCGATTGCGGCGCGCAAGTCCGGTGCCGGCGCCGCGTTCGCGCAAATGGAGTCTGACCCCATTTGACCTATTGCGGCGGGATGCGCAGGTTCTGCCCCGGATAGATCTTGTTCGGGTCGGACAGCATCGGCTTGTTCGCCTCGAAGATCTTCATGTACTTGTTCGGGTCGCCGTAGAACTGCTTGCTGATCTTCGACAGCGTGTCGCCCGACACCACCGTGTAGTACTGCGCTTCCGGCGCGCTCTGGTCCACGGTCATCATGTCCTTGACCTGCGCGACGCCGGCCACGTTCCCGCAGCACAGCACGATCTTCTCCTTCGTGGCCTGGTCCGGCGCCACGCCGAAGACACTGACCGTCGACGAAGCACCGTCGAACGTCACCGTGAGCCCGGTGGCCGACAGGTTCTGTGCCTTGATGTAATCCTGGATGGCGTCGCCGGCCGCCGAATTGGCCGCGGCGATCTTGGCGGGATCCGCCGGCGCGGCCTTGACCTCGGTCATCGCGGCCTGCGCCTGGCCCTTGCCGAACAGCTTCTCGCCCGCGTCCTTCATGAAATCGATGAGACCCATGGTGGCTCCTGGTTGTCGTGGTTGAGCGGCTCGCGGCGCACGCCGCCGCGGTCCGCAATGCTTCGAAACAAGCATACACCCGGACCGCGGCGAGGCCGTTGCACGACGCGTTGCGGCGCGCCTTGACACACTGCGGTCATCGGCGAATCATCCGCCCGTCATCGAAGGCCCGCAGCATGGCGGGTTACGCATGCCGCCCGCCCCTGTCCCGTCCCCTTTTCTCGAGATCCGCAACGTGTCGGTTGCCTACGGCGACACGCGCGTGCTGGACGACGTGTCGCTGGCCGTCGCGCGCGGCGAGCTCGTCGCGCTGCTGGGCAGTTCCGGTTGCGGCAAGACGACGCTGCTGCGCTCGATCGCGGGCTTCGTGCAACCGACGGCCGGCAGCATCACGCTCGACGGCCGCGAGCTGACGACGCTGCCGCCGGAGGCGCGCGGCACGGCGATGATGTTCCAGTCGTATGCGCTGTGGCCGCACCTGGACGTCGCGGCCAACATCGGCTACGGGCTGCGGATGCGCGGCTGGAAGAAGGATGCCATCGCCGCGCGCGTCGCCGAAATGCTGAAGCTGCTGCAGCTCGAAGGCTACGAACGCCGCTCCATCGCGCAGCTCTCGGGCGGCCAGAAGCAGCGCGTCGCGCTCGGCCGCGCGCTGGCCGTCGACCCGGCCGTGCTGCTGCTCGACGAGCCGATGTCCAACCTCGACTACAAGGTGCGCATCGAGTTGCGCCACGAGCTGCGTGCGCTGCAGAAGCGCGTGGGCATCACCGCCGTCTACGTGACGCACGATCGCGAGGAGGCGCTGACGCTGGCCGACCGCATCGCCGTGCTCGACGCCGGGCGCATCGTCCAGCTGGGCCGCCCCGAGGACGTGTTCCACCAGCCCGCTTCCGCGTTCGTCGCGGGCTTCATGGGCGCCGACAACGCACTGGACGTCGTCGCGGCCGCGGATGGCTGGGTCGCCGCGGCGCCGCGCACGCCGGGCGCGCGGCGCGCGCATTTCCGCGGCGACCGCGCCACGCTCGGCAACTCGGCGCCGCTGCGTGCGGGCGCTCTCGCGTTTGACGGCGAAGTCGCGCAACGGATCTACCTCGGCAACGGATTCCGTTATCGGGTCCGTGCGCCGCATGCCGAAGTCTGGGTCGACGATGCGACCGCGCGCGACGAGGGCAGTCCCGTCCGCGTCACGGTCGGCGCCGACGCACTGATGCTGTTCCAGTCCGCGCAATAACCCACGCGACGCCCGACGTCGCGATTTTCACGCCACGAGGAGAAGCAATGTTCAACGCAACGAGGAGCAGCAAGCTCCGCGCGCTCGGCCTGGCCATCGCCGCCGCCGGCATCATCGGCGTTCCGGCCGCGCACGCGCAGACGACGCTCAACGTCGTCACCGCCGGCGACCAGAACATGGTCGACTACATCAACAACTTCCTGGGCCCGAAGTTCGAGGCGCAGAACCCCGGCGTCAAGGTGAAGGCGGTCGGCACCGGTCCCGGCGACGCGGGCTCGCAGGTGATCTTCGAGAAGCTGTCGGCCGAGAAGAAGGCCAACGTCGCGTCGTGGGACGTCGACGTCGCCGTGGTCCACCAGCGCGGCGCCGCCACGATGATGAAGGACGCGCTGCTCGCGCCTTACGTCAAGGATGTGCCGGCCGGCAAGATGGCCACGCGGGACAGCGCGAAGAATGCGCTGGGCACGAACGTCGAAGGCTACGTGATCCCGATGTTCCACAGCCAGATCGCGTTCGCCTACAACTCGGACGTGGTCAAGAACCCGCCGCAGAGCTTTGCCGACCTCACCGAATGGGTGAAGAAGAATCCCAAGCAATTCGGCTACAACGGCATCAAGGGCGGCATGTCGGGTGTCGGCTTCGTGATGGGCTGGGTGGAAGCCAACAGCGGCATGGCGACGCAGCTCGAGCGCGGTCCCTACGATCCCGCCAAGAAGGCGGTCATCGACAAATCGCTCGAGAGCCTCAAGGACTTCAACAAGTACGTCGCGTTCACGCCGGGTAATGCCGGGACGCTGGACATGCTCAATCGCGGCGAGATCGCGATGGGCCCGGTGTGGGTCGACATGTTCTACACGTGGGTCGCCGACGGCAAGATGAATCCGGCGGTGAAGCTGCTGCTGCCGAAGCCGGGCCTGCCCGGCCAGCCGATGTACTACGTCGTGCCCGCCAAGGCCGCCAACGCGAAGCTCGCCGAGAAGTTCATCGCGTTCGCCGCGAGCCCCGAAGTGCAGGCGGAAGGCATAGTCAAGCAGTTCAACTGGTACCCGGGGATCGACGCGCAGTACGTGAAGCCCAAGCTCGACGACAAGACGTGGAACAAGCTGTTCGCGGACATCCCGCCGGACCAGTTGGCGCAGTACGGCCGCCCGTTCCCGTTGAGCGACTACTTCACCGACATTCTCGAAGGCTACGAGCGGGTCGTCCTGAAGTAAGCGCGCGTTCGCGCTTCGCCGGTGCCGCACGCGTTGCGGTGCCGGCGTTGCGCCGTCGATCATCCCGATGCGTCCCCTACGCTCCAACATCGCGGGATTGGCGCTGGCCGGTCCCGCGCTGGTCATCGTCGCGCTGTTCTTCATCGTGCCGCTCGCGATGTCGGCCACGCTCGCGTTCCGCGACAACACCACCGGAGCGCTGACGCTCGCCAACTTCGCGAAGTCCTTCGAGCTCTATTCGCAGGACCTGTGGTTCACCGCGGTGATCGTCACGCTGTCGACGCTGCTGATCGGCGTCTTCGCGGTGCTGATCGGCGGCTACCTCACGCTGGGCGGCAGCGAGCGCGCCCGCGCCGTGCTGCGCTGGCTCTACCGCTGGCCGCTGTTCATCCCGTTCATCGTGACGGCGCAGATCATGCGCACGTTCCTGGCCAAGAACGGCATGCTGAACCACGCACTGACCGGCATCGGGCTCATCGATCCGCTGTCCGCGCAGAGCCTGCTGGACTGGCGCGGCATCGTCATCGCGTTCGTGTGGAAGCAGACGCCGTTCGTCGCGCTGCTGGTGGCGGGCGCGATGGCGGGCGTCGATCCGCAGCACGTCGAGGCCGCGCGCAACCTGGGCGCCAGCCGGCTGCGCGTGCTGGTCGAGATCGTGCTGCCGCAGGTGACGCGCACGCTGCTCGTCGGGCTCGTGCTGTCGTTCGTGTCGATGCTGTCGGTGCTGTCCGTGCCGATGATGATCAATCCCAATTCGCCGACACTGCTGACGGTGGACATCGCCTACCGGATCAGCTCGCACGGCGACTACGGCGTCGCCAACGCGCTGGGCCTCTTGTCGTTCGTGCTCGCGAGTGTCGGCGCGTGGTTCTACCTGCGGCACACGATGAGGGCGAAGTCGTGAGCGCGCAGGGCCGCACCCAAGCGCTCACCACGGAGCGCGCAGCGCGAAGGGCCGCGTCGTGAGCCCTGTGGCGGCACACCGGATGCCCGCATGGTCGGCGACGCTGACGCGCGCCGTCGTGCTCGCGCTGTTCGCGTTCGTGATCTTCGGCCCGCTGCTGAACCTGGTGCTGTGGGCCTTCGCCGAGCGCTGGTACTTCCCGCACAAGCTGCCGCAGGCATTCGGCGTGTCGTTCTGGGTCAAGGTGTTCAGCCCGCGCGGCGGCGCGATCGCGTCGCTGCTCACCAGTATCTGGATCGCAGTGCTGACCGTGCTGCTGGCGCTGGCCGTCGCCATTCCCGCGGGCTATGCGCTCGCGCGCCTCAAGCTGCCGCTGCGCTGGCTGATCCTGCTCGTGTTCCTGCTGCCGCAGGCGGTGCCCAGCCTGCCCATCTACGTGAACATCGCGCGGATGTTCTATTCGCTGAACCTCAACGGCACCGTGCTGGGTGTCGTGCTGGTGCACGCGTCGCACGGGCTGGTGCTGGCCGTGTGGATCGCGTCGGCCGCGTTTGCGTCGATCGACGCTTCGCTCGAGGAAGCCGCGCGCAACATGGGCGCGACGCCGTGGCGCGCGTTCACGACGGTGACGCTGCCGCTCGCGTTGCCCGGCCTTATAGCCAGCGCCATCTTCGTGTTCCTGGAGTCGCTGGACGAGTTCACCGGCACGTTCTTCGTCGGCGTGCCCGACGTCACCACGCTGCCGCTGCTGATGTTCAACGCCAGCAACGGCGGGAACTACCAGATCGCGTCGATCACGGCGCTGCTGTTGCTGGTGCCGTCGATTGCGTTCATGCTGCTGGTGGAACGGTTCCTCAAGGCCGACGTCCTGTCGATGGTGGGCAAATAGGAGGTTCGATCGTGCGCGCACTCCGTTTCGGGCTCATCGCTGTACTCGCTGCCGTCTCCTGGTGCGCGAGCGCCCAGGACACCGCGCCCAAGCGCGAAGAATTCGTCCCGAAGTCGGGCAGCGGGCGCGTAGTCGTGCTCGTGTCCGGCCAGTCCGGCATTCCCGGCTACCGCGACACCGCGCAAAAGCTGGCCGACGCAGGCTTCACCGTGACGCTCGTCGACGGCAACGAATACTGGCTGAAGGACACCCGCCGCGCCTGGGACATGATGAAGGAGTTGATCACCAGCGCGCAGGCGGGATCGCACGCGCTGCCGGGCAAGGCCGGTGTCGTGGGGTACTCGCTCGGCGGCGGTGTCGTGCTCACCTACGCTGCGCGCATGCCGGATCTCGTCGCCACGGTGGTTGCCGGCTATCCGCTGACAGCGTTCATCAAGGACCCGGCCGATTTCGTCGGCAAGATCAAGGTGCCCGTGCTGATGTTCGCCGGCACGGCGGACACGTACAAGGATTGCTGCCTGATCGAGAAGGCCCGCGCGCTGGCTGATGCCGCGAAAGCTTCGTCGCCGCCGATGCTCGAGCTCGTCGAGTACAACGGCGTGGGCCATGGCTTCAACCTGCCCACCGCTGCGCGCAAGGACCAGGCGTCCGGGCAGGACGCGCTGGAGAGGACGATCGCGCGACTCCAGCAGGCGTTGCCGGGGAAGTGACCGGTAACGCCCGTATCGGCGTCCGCCGGCCGATGGCGCACCCCTGACTACAACGTCACGACGCGCGCTTCCTTCCACGACCGCGTCGCCGCATCCGCCAGCTCAAGCGCGCGCACGCCGTCGGCGATCGTCGTCTTCACCGGCTTGCTCTCGGTGATGGCCGCAGCGAAGTTCGCGATCTCGGCCGCGTACGCCGCGCGATAGCGCTCGAGGAAGAACGCCTCGGGCAGGTCCGTGCTGACGCTGGCGGAACCGGAGAACGTGACCTCGGTCGGCCGATGATTGCCGGCCTGAAGCATCCCCTTGCTGCCGATCACCTCGAAGCGCTGGTCGTAACCATAGGCCGCGCGACGCGTCGTGTTGATGACGCACAGGCGGCCCTTCTTCGTGCGGATCGTCACGGCCGTGCAATCGGCGTCGCCCGCCTGGCCGATGGCGGGATCGGTGAGGCAGCTGCCGTACGCGTGGACGCTTTCGGCATCGTCGTCGAGGATCCAGCGGAAGATGTCGAAGTCGTGGATCAGCATGTCCTTGAAGATGCCGCCCGACACTTTCACGTAGGCCACCGGCGGCGCGCCGGGGTCGCGGCTGGTGACGACGAGCATCTCGGGCGCGCCGATCTCGCCTGTCTCGATGCGCGCCTTCACCGCGGCGAACGTGGGGTCGAAGCGGCGCTGGAAGCCGATCATGCAGACGACGCCCGCGGCCTTCACCGTGTCGGCGCAGGCCCGCGCGCGCGCCAGGTCGAGGTCGACGGGCTTTTCGCAGAAGATCGCCTTGCCCGACTGCGCCGCGCGCGTGATCAGGTCCGCATGCGTATCGGTGGACGAGCCGATGACGACCGCGCTGATCGACTTGTCGGCGAACACGTCGTCGGCGCTGCGCACCTTGGCGTCGTGTTGCTGCGCGAGCGCGCCGGCGGCGTTGGAATCGACATCGACGACGGCGGCGAGGCGCACACCGGGATGACGGACGAGATTGCCGGCGTGGATGCGGCCGATGCGGCCTGCGCCGAACAGGGCGGCTTGGATCATGAGGTTCCCTCGGGGGACAGCGTGAATGATTCGAGCAGGCGCCACGACGGCACGCCGACGGTGGAACCGGACAGCGCGACGGCCAGCCGGTCGAAGACGATTGCGCTCGGGATGCGCGGCGCGATGGCGGCACGCAATGCTTCCTTGCGCGGCGCGTCGAGTTCGCCGTACGCCAGCGACACGTGCGGGAACGGCGACAGTCCGGTGCGGGTGGCGCTGCCGCGCGCCGCCACGTCGAGCGCGTCGGTGAAGGCGAGACGCGGCTCGAAGGCGAGATAGAACGCGCGGAACCACGCGTCGGATTGCTCGATGCCGCGCACCGGCCAGTGCTGCGCCGGCAGCTCGGCTGCGACGTTGGCCGCGACGGCGCACGCGTCCTTGAGCCGCAGCGCCAGGTCGCCCTGCACCGTCATGTGCGGGATGAACGGGGGCGTGCCGAATGCACGGGACAGGTCGTCGACCAGCGCCTGCAGCGCAAGCTGATCCGCCACGCGGGGCATCAACCACAGCGAGTACGCCGGCGCGGCGCGCTCGGGCGTCATGCGCGGCCGTTCACGCAACCCGCCGCGTCAGCGGCATCAGCGTGCGCTCGAACCAGGGCCACAGCGCGGGCGTCGTCGCGAGGATCGCGTTGCCGTCCTGCACCGCGTTGCCGGCGAGGAAATCGTTGCAGCGGCCGCCGGCCGCCTCGACGATCGCGATGCCGGCGGCAACGTCCCACACGTTGATGTGCGGCTCGAAGTAGGCTTCGAAGCGCCCGTCGGCGACATAGGCCATGCCGAGCGCGCCGCTGCCGAAGCGCGAGTACTCGCAACCGGCTTCGAGCAGCCGGCGTACCGTCTCCGCGTGCGGCGCGACCGGGCGGCGATAGCTGAAGCCGAGATTGGCGCGCGCACGCTGCGGATCGTCGATCGCCGACACGTGGATAGTCTTGCCGTTCAGCGTCGCGGGCGTTTCGCTGCTGCCCGCATGCAGTTCGCCCGTCATCGGATTGAAGATGGCACCGGCAACTGCGCGGCCGCCGATGATGACGCCCACCGACACGCACCACAGCGGCAGCCCGCGCGCGTAGTTGGCGGTGCCATCGATGGGATCGATCGCCCACAGCGGCGCATCGGGCGCGCCGCGATGCGCAAGCCCGCCCTCTTCGCCCAGCACGTTGTCGTCCGGGAAGGCCGTGCGCAGCCGCGAGACGATCATCGCCTCGACCGCCTTGTCCGCCGCCGTCACGAGATCCTGCAACCCTTTCTTCTCGATGACGAGCTTGGAGCGGTCGCGCGACGCCTCCAGCGCCAGCGCACCGCCTTCGCGCGCGAGCGTCTCCGCGAGTTGCAGCCGCTCGCCGATCACTTCGCGAGCATCCACTCGTGCCGCGGGTCGTTGCGGAACGACCAGATGCGCTTGGGACCCGCCATCACGTTGAGGTAGTACGAGCGATAGCCGTAAGGTACGCACACCGGGTGGTAGCCGCGCGGCACGATGACGACGTCGTGATCTTCGACGGCGAAGCTTGCATCCTCGCTGCGATCGTCCGTGTAGACGCGCTGGAACACGAAGCCCTGCGGCGGGTCGACGCGGTGGTAGTAGGTCTCCTCGAGGAAGCTCTCGCCCGGCAATGCGTCGGTGTCGTGCTTGTGCGGCGGGTAGCTCGACGAGTGGCCCGACGGCGTCAGCACCTCGACCACCAGCAGCGATTCGGCCGGTTCCGTCTGCGGCAGGATGTCGCAGACGTAGCGCGTGTTGGCGTCGCGGCCGCGCACCGAGCGCTTCATCGTCGACGGCTCGATCAACCGCGCGGGCAGCGTGCCCTTCGCCGGCGCAGTGCCGATGCCGATCTCGGCGTCCGTGTGCGCGACGACCGTCCACGCCGTGCGCGGCGGCACGTACACCGCATACGGCGAGCGCTCGTCGAACACGCTGGTGCGATCGCCGATGCCGCGCCCATCGACCTCGCCGGCGCGGATGTCGACGCGGCCCGTCAGTACGACGAGGCAACTCTCGCGCGCATCGTCGCGGCCTTCGATCGTCTCGCCCGCCTTGAGGCGCCGTGCCGAGAAGCCGACGTAAGCGAGGCCGGACGACGCCTCGTCGACGTCGACGATGTCGCGCGCGGGCGTGGCCTTGGCGAGTGCTGCGGCTGCGTGCGTCATTGCGTCGCTCCCTTGCGCGCATCGGCCAGTTCGCGCAGGTGGCGATAACCGTTGCCCGCGAACGTGAAGCTCGGCGCCACGGTCGGGTCCTGCTCCGCCTCGACGACGAGCCAGCCGCGGTAGTTGGCCGCGGCGAGCACGTCGAGCACGCCGGGAAAATCGATCGCGCCGTCGCCCGGCACCGTGAACGCGCCGTTGAGCACGGCCGTGAGGAAGCTCCACTGCCGGTTCCACGCCGCCGCGACGATGTCGGGCCGCACGTCCTTGCAGTGCACGTGGCAGACGCGCGCGATGTGGCGCTCAAGCACCGCAACGGCGTCGCCACCCGCGAACGTGATGTGGCCGGTGTCGAACAGGAGCCCGACGTCCGGGCCGGTGACTGACATCAACTTGTCGACGTCCTCGGGCGATTGGACGTAAGCACCCATGTGGTGGTGGTAAGCGAGCCGCACGCCGCGCTTCAGCACGTGCGCGCCGAACGCGTTCAGCCGCTCGCCGTAAGCCTTCCACTCCGCGTCGTTCCGGAACCGGGGACGCTTGTACAACGGCTGCGGCGCGCCCTGGATGGCATCCGCAACCTCCCCGTACACCATCACCGTCGCGCCGTTGTATGCAAGCTTCGCGAGGTGCTCTTCCACCGCCGCGATCTCCTCGGCCGCGGAGCGGCGCGCGAGCCGGCCGGAGTACCAGCCCGACACGCACGCGAGGCCGTAAGCGTCAAGCTTGGCCTTCAGCGCCGCGGGATCGCGCGGGAACTTGTTGCCGAGCTCGAAGCCTTCGTAGCCGATCTCGCGGCCTTCGGCCAGCGCCGTTTCCAGCGGCGTCTCGCCACCGAGCGACGGCAGGTCGTCGTTGCTCCACGAAATGGGGTTGATGCCGATGCGAACGGCCAGGCTCATGTCTGCCTCACTCGAATTGGGTGCGCCGCGCGTCGTCGAACGCCGCGCGCGCGGCCTCGACTTCGCGCCGCGTCGAAACTTCGGGCACGTCGACTTCCCACCACGCGCCGCCCGCTGTCGTCTGCTGCATCGGGTCCGTGTCGATGACGATCACCGACGTACGCGTCGCGGCGCGTGCGCGGCGCAATGCGTCCTCGAGCTCCGCGACGTTGGCGACGTGCACCGCATCGGCGCCCAGCGAGCGCGCATGCGCCGCGAAGTCGATGTCCGGCGGCCCATCCGGCCCCGTGACGCAATCGCCGAGCAGGTTGTTGAACGGCGCGCTGCCGCAGGCGCGCTGCAGCCGGTTGATGCAGCCGAAGCCGCGGTTGTCCAGCACGACGATGACGAGCTTCACGCCGAGCATCCGTGCCGTCGCGATCTCGCTGTTCATCATCAGGTAACTGCCGTCGCCGACCATCACGATGACTTCGCGTTCCGGCCGCGCCATCTTCACGCCGAGGCCGCCCGCGATCTCGTAGCCCATGCACGAATAACCATACTCGACGTGGTAACCGCCAGGCGCGCCTGCGTTCCACAGCTTGTGCAGCTCGCCGGGTAGCGAGCCCGCCGCGCAGACGACGATATCGTGCGCCGGCGAGTGCGGATGCGAGCGCTGCACGGCGCCGATGACGTCGCCTTCGTACGGCAGCGCGCCGCCCGCCAGCGTGCGCGGACCCGTGATGCGCGACGACGTCGCCTGCCACGTCGTGATCGCTTCGTCCGCCATCGCGCGCCAGTCGGGTGTCGCGCCCCACGTCGCCAGAGCCGGCGACGTTGTCAGTGCATGCAGCGACATCGCCGCATCGCCGATCACCGGCACCGCGGCGCGCAGCTTCTGCGCGTCGAAGGGCTGCACGTTGAGCGCGACAATGGTTTGCGCGCCCAGCAACGCGTGCGAGCCGGTGGTGAAATCGCCGAGCCGCGTGCCTACCGCGACGACGACATCGGCCATCTTCGCGAGCGCATTCGCGGCGCCGGTACCGGTGACCCCGATCGCGCCCGCCTGCAGCGGATGGTCGTAAGGCAGCACGCTCTTGCCGGCCTGCGTCTCGGTGACCGGGATGCCATAGCGCTCGGCGAACGCGCGCAGCGCGGCGGGACCGCCTTCGCTGTACAGCGCGCCACCCCCGGCCACGATCAGCGGCCGCTTCGCGCCGGCGAGCGCCGCAGCCGCAAGCGCGAGCTCGCGCGCCAGCGGCGGCGCGGCGCGCACGTGCACGACGTTGCGGTCGAAGAACGCAGCCGGATAGTCGTAGGCCTCCGCCTGCACGTCCTGCGGCAATGCGAGCGTCACGGGGCCGCACAACGCGGCGTCCGTCAGCACGTTCAACGCGCGTGGCAGCGCCGTCAGCAGCTGCGCCGGATGCACGATGCGGTCGAAGTAGCGCGACACGGGCCGGAAGCAGTCGTTGGCAGAGACCGTCCCGTCCGCGAAGTCCTCCACCTGCTGCAGCACCGGGTCCGGCGCGCGCGACACGAACACGTCGCCGGGCAGGAACAGCACCGGGAGGCGGTTGACGTGCGCCAGCGCGGCCGCGGTGACGAGGTTGGTGGCGCCGGGCCCGATCGACGTCGTGCACGCCATCATCCGGCGACGGAACGACGCCTTCGCATACGCGATGGCCGCATGCGCCATCGCCTGCTCGTTGTGCGCGCGGTACGTCGGGAGCGTGTCGCGCACGCCGTACAGCGCCTCGCCGAACGCGGCCACATTGCCGTGCCCGAAGATCGCGAACACGCCGGCGAAGAGCGGCACTTCAGCGCCCCGTTCGTCGAACGTGTACTGCGCGGCCATCCAGCGCGCGAGCGCCTGGGCCATCGTGAGGCGCACGGTCGCGGTCATCGCGTCGTCACCCTCAGCCGCGCGCCGCGCGCCACCGGCCGACGAGATCGACATAGCGTGCAGCAGCGGCATCGACGAAGCCGCGATCGTCGAGCGTGCCGGCCAGCCACGCACGCGAGGGCTCGCCGAACAACGTGCGGCCCACGGCAAAGCCCTTGATCGACTTCACGCCGCGCGTGGCGGCGAAGCCTTGCGCCAGCGTGTCCATCGGCGCATTGAGTCCGAGCACGAGCACGCCGCGGCAATACGGGTCGCGTTCGGCGACGAGCGCATCGACCGCCTTCCATTCGTCCGCGCTCATCGACGCGAGCTTCCACCACTCCGGAATGATCCCCAGGTTGTAGAGGCGCTTCAGCGCGCGCAGCAGCACGAAGGGCGTGTGCGAGTCGCTGTTGGCCGCACCCGCGCGCGGCCTGGCCGGCGGGATCACTTCCAGCAGCAGCGGATGGCCGCTCGCCTGGCAGGCCGCGTGCAATGCGGCGAGCTGCGTCTCCTGCTCGAGACGATGCGCCGGCGGATCGTCGGGATGGTAGGCAACCAGGCACTTGACCACCTGCTCGACGGGCCACGACGCGAGCGTCGTGCCGATCGACGGCCCGCGATCGAACGCGAGCGGGTTGCTGCCGGGCAACTCGACAGGCCGGCCGACCCACCAGCCGCGACCGGTCGCCGCGTTGAGCGCATCGGCGCCGTAGCGGTCGTCGATCAGCACGCCGACGCGACCTTGCAGACAGGCGTCGCGCTCGGCCTGCGCCACGGCGTCGACCAGCAGCGACTTGAGGCGCGGCAGCCGCGCTTCGTCGGCGCCGGCTTCGCGCGCCATCTCGTAGAACTGCGGGCGATGGTCGAACGCGAACACGTACAGCTCGTCGTGCTTTCGATAGGGCGCCGTCACGCGATGCAAGCGCGTCAATGTGGCGTCGCGATCGGGGCGCGGGATATCCGCGGCGTTCGCCAGGAAGTAATCGAGCTCGATGCGCGTGGGCATCGCCGGCGCGCAACCATGGCGCGACACGACCAGCGCGCCGCAGGCATTCGCGTAACGGCAGCACGCGTCGTAGTCCTCGCCGCGTAGCCAACCCGACAGGAAGCCGGCGTTGAAGGCATCGCCGGCGCCCAGCACGTTCAGCACCTCGACGGTCACGCCCTTGCCGTTGAACGCGTCGTCCAGCGACGCGGGAATGGCGCCGTCGATCACCGCGCAGCCGAGAGGCCCGCGCTTGACGATCAGCGTCGCCGACGTCGCCGCGCGGATGGCGCGCAGCGCGGCCATGATGTCCGTGCTGCCCCCGGCGATGGCGAACTCTTCCTGCGTACCGATGACGAGGTCGAACAGCGGCAGGATGCCCTTCATGTGCTGCGTGACGCCGTCGCTGGCGATGAAGCGCGTCTCGCCGTCGCCGCGTGCGGTGAGGCCCCACAGCACGGGCCGGTAGTCGATGTCGAGGATCGTGCGCACGTCGTTCCGCCGCGCGCGCTCGCAGGCCGCGGTGCTCACCGCGTGCACGTGCGGCGTCGAGAAGTGGGTGCCGGTGATCAGCAGCGCCTTCGACGACGCGATGAAATCTTCTGCAACATCTTCGTCGGTCACCGCCATGTCCGCGCAATTCTCGCGGTAGAAGATCAGCGGGAACGTGTCCTTGTCCTTGATGCCCAGCACAACGGCGGCGGTGAGGCGCGACGGGTCGCGGCTCACGTGCGAGACGTCGCAGCCTTCGGCGGCCAGCGTCTCCACCAGGAAGCGGCCCATCGCGTCGTCGCCGACGCGCGAGGCCATCGCGGCGGCAAGTCCCATGCGCGCGCAGCCGAACGTCGTGTTGGCCGACGACCCGCCGAGGTACTTGGCAAACGTGGCGACGTCCTCGAGGCGCGCGCCGATCTGCTGCGCGTAGAAATCGACGGCGAGCCGGCCCAGGCCGATGATGTCGAAACGCCGGCCGGCGGCAAAACGGGTGGTGTTTTTCATGGAGAAGTGGGGCGCGGCACGCAGGTGCAATGCGGTGGCGCGCGGGGGATGTGACAATAGCAGATTCATGCGCTGCATCGTCGTCGCAGCGCAGCAACCAACCGGGAGCTCAACGCGTGGCGCAACAAGCGGTGCGGATCGGAATTGCCGGCCTCGGCCGGTTGGGCAAGCGGCTGGCGGGCATCCTGCATGGCCAGGTCCCCGGGGCCACGGTCGTCGCGGCAGCGAGCCCGGTGGACGACGAGCGCCGCTGGGCGCGCGAGACGCTGGGCCTGACCGACGTCGTCGAGGACTTCGATGCGCTGCTCGCGCTGCCGGGCCTCGACGCGGTCGCCATCGTGACGCCCACGTCGCAGCACGCGGACCAGGTGATCGCAGCGCTGGCCGCCGGCAAGCACGTCTACTGCGAGAAGCCGCTGGCGCTGGATGTCGCGGCGTGCAAGCGCGTCGAGGCGGCGGCCGCCGCGCATCCGGACCTGCGCGTGCTGATCGGCTTCGTGCGTCGCTTCGACCCGCAGTACGCCGCCGCGAGCGCGAAGATCCGCGCCGGCGCCATCGGCGCGCCCTACCTCGTGCGCTCGCAGACGCTGGACAAGCTCGACCCGTCCGGCTTCTTCGTCAAGTTCGCGCCGACGTCGGGCGGCATCTTCCTCGACATGAGCATCCACGACATCGACTGCGCGCGCTTCCTGCTGGGCGACCCGAAGGCGAAGCGCGTGTACGCGTCCGGGATCATCGCCGTGCACGAGGGCCTCGCCGCGTGCGGCGACATCGACAACGGCGTCGCCACGATCGAGTTCGAAGGCGGAAAGCTCGCAGTGCTGACGGCGTCGCGCACGCTCGCCTCCGGCATGGAAGCGACGACCGAAGTGTTCGGCACTGCCGGGCGCATCGGCATCGGCTACGGCATCAAGGACGGCGGCCTCGACATCAGCGACGCGAGCGGCACGCGCACCGAAGGTATCCCGACGTTCTGGGAGCGCTTCGGCGATGCGTTCCCGGTGGAGCTCGAGGCCTTCGTGCGCGCGGTGCAGGAAGGCGCACCGCTGCCGCTGACGCTGGCGGACGCCACCGAGAACACGCGCATCGCCGCGGCGATCACCGAAGCTTTTCGAACCGGCAAGCCCGTCGATCTCGGCTGACGGCCGCTGGCCCCGCCGTTCGACGCCAAGGAAGGAGTCTCCATATGAAAACGCTGTTCGTTGTCACGCTTGCACTCGGGGCAAGCCTTGCCGCACCGCTCGGGGCGCAAACCCCGCCGGCTTCCGTGCTGTTCACCAACGTCCGCGTGTTCGACGGCAAGAGCGCGGCACTGAGCGCGCCGGAGAACGTGCTGGTGCGGGGCAACCGCATCGACAGGATATCCGCGGCACCCATCGCGGCCGACGCTGCCACGGTGATCGACGGCGCGGGTCGCACGTTGATGCCCGGATTGATCGACATGCACTGGCACGCAACGCTGGTGCGTCCCACGCCCGCGCAGGCGCTGTCCGCCGACGCCGGCTTCACGATGATCGTCGCGGGCGCGGAAGCGCACGACACGCTGATGCGCGGATTCACGACGGTGCGCGACATGGGCGGCCCCGCGTTCGGCCTCAAGCGCGCGATCGACGAGGGCGTGATCCCCGGCCCGCGCATCTACCCGTCCGGCGCGCTGCTCACGATCACCGGCGGCCACGGCGACTTCCGCCAGCGTTTCGAGGTGCCGCGCATCGAAGGCATGCCGCTCGCGCGGATGGAGCAGCTCGGCGCCGCGATCGTCACCGACTCGCCCGACCAGGTGCGGCGCCGCGCGCGCGAGCAGATGATGCAGGGCGCGTCGCAGATCAAGCTCACCGCGAGCGGCGGCGTGTCGTCGCCGCACAGCCCGATCGACGTCGTCACGTTCACCGCCGCCGAGGTGCGCGCCGCGGTCGAGGTGGCCCGCGACTGGGGCACGTACGTCGCCGCGCACGCGTACACGCCGGCCGCGATGCAGCGCGCCGTGAACGCGGGTGTCCAGTGCATCGAGCACGGCCAGTTGATGGACGAGCCCACGGCGCGCCTCATGGCCGAGAAGGGCGTGTGGCTCAGCATCCAGCCTTTCCCCGACGGCCTCGAGCAGATCTTCCCGCCCGGCTCGTTCGAACGCGAGAAGGCGCTCGAAGTGATGACCGGCACGGACCAGGCCTACCGCCTTGCCCGGCAATACCACTTGAAGACCGCGTTCGGCACCGATGTCCTGTTCTCGCCCGAGCTCGCGCAACGTCAGGGCGCGCTGCTCGCGAGCCTGGCGCGGTGGTACACGCCGGCCGAGGCGCTGGCGATGGCGACGGGCACCAACGCGGAGCTGCTTGCGCTGTCCGGCGAGCGCAATCCCTACCGCGGCAAGCTCGGCGTCGTCGAGGAAGGCGCGTTCGCGGATCTGCTGCTGGTCGACGGCGACCCGCTGGCGGACCTCAAGCTCGTCGCCGATCCGGCGAAAAACTTCGTCGTGATCATGAAGGACGGCACCCTCTACAAGAACACGCTGGCGCGCCGTCCGTGAAGCGGCCGCGCAGCGTCTCGACCCGGAACTGAAGCATGCGCATCGCGATCATTGGCGCCGGCGGCGTCGGCGGCTACTTCGGCGCGAAGCTCGCGCTCGGCGGCCACGACGTGCACTTCGTCGCGCGCGGCAAGCACCTCGCCGCGATGCGCGACGGCGGCTTGCGCGTGCAAAGCGCTGCCGGCGACTTCGCCGTCGCGTCGCCGCAGGCCACCGACGATGCGTCGACGATCGGCGCCGTCGACGTCGTCCTCGTCGCGGTGAAGCTGTGGGATACCGAAGCCGCGGCGCGCAGCGCGTTGCCGCTGCTCGGCCCGGATACCGCCGTCGTCTCGCTGCAGAACAGCGTCAGGAAGGACGACGTGCTCGCCGCGCTGCTGCCACCGTCGGCACTGGTGGGGGGCGTCGCCTACATCGGTGCGCAGATCGCCGAGCCCGGCGTGATCCGCCACGTGGGCTCGATGGCAAAGCTCGTGTTCGGCGAGTTCGACGGGCAGCGCACGCCGCGCGTCGAAGCCCTGCTCGCCGCATGCCGCGGCTCCGGCATCGATGCCGACATTCCCGGCGACATCCGCCGCGCGCTGTGGGAGAAGTTCGTGTTCCTCGCATCGCTGGCGGGCGTGACGTCGGCCATCCGCAAGCCGATCGGACCGATTCGCGAAAACGCGCGCACACGGGCGCTGTTCCTCGAAGCGATGCGGGAAGTGGCCGCGGTCGCGGACGCCGAAGGCGTCACGCTTGCGCCCGATTTCGCCGCCACGCGCCTCGCGTTCGCGGATACGTTGCCGCCGACGATGACGTCGTCGATGCACGGCGACCTGGACCACGGCTACCGGCTGGAGGTCGAGTGGCTGTCCGGCGACGTCGTCGCGCGCGGCGAGCGGCTCGGCGTGGCGACGCCGGTACATCGCGTGCTGCGCGACGTGTTGACGCTGTACGAGGGCTGACGTCCCGAAAATAGGGTCGGACCCTACATCAGCGGCTTGTACCGCGGCCGATGCGGCCTTGCGCCTTCCTCGCCCAGCCGCTTCCGCTTGTCCTCTTCGTATTCCTGGTAGTTGCCGGGATAGAACACCCACTTCGAGTCGTCTTCCGCCGCGAGTATGTGCGTGGCGATGCGGTCGAGGAACCAGCGATCGTGGGAGATCACAAGCGCGGAACCGGGGAACTCGAGCAGCGCTTCTTCCAGCGCGCGCAGCGTTTCCACGTCGAGGTCGTTGGACGGTTCGTCGAGCAGCAGCACATTGCCGCCCTTCAGCAGCGTGGCCGCCAGGTGCAGGCGCCCGCGCTCGCCGCCGGACAACTGCCCGACGATCTTCTGCTGGTCCTGCCCCTTGAAGTTGAAGCGGCCGAGGTAGGCGCGCGACGGCATCTCGAACTTGCCGATGGTAAGGATGTCGGCGCCGCCGGAAATCGCCTCCCACGCGGTCTTGTCGTTGGGCAGCGCGTCGCGCGACTGGTCGACGACGGCGAGCTGCACCGTGTGCCCGATCTTGATCGTGCCGCTGTCCGGCTTCTCCGCGCCGGTGATCATCTTGAATAGCGTCGACTTGCCGGCGCCGTTGGGACCGATGACGCCGACGATCGCGCCGGGCGGGATGCGCATCGACAGCTTGTCGATCAGCACGCGGTCGCCGAAGCTCTTGGTGACCTCGTCGAACTCGATGACGGCATCGCCCAGCCGCTCGGCCACCGGGATGAAGATCTCGGCGGTCTCGTTGCGCTGCTGGTGCTCGTAGGACGCCAGCTCGTCGAAGCGCGCGATCCGCGCCTTGCTCTTCGCCTGGCGCCCCTTGGGGTTCTGGCGCACCCACTCGAGCTCCTTCTCCATCGCCTTGATGCGCGCGGCTTCCTGCTTCGCTTCCACCTTGAGCCGCGCTTCCTTCTGCTCGAGCCACAGGCTGTAGTTGCCCTTGTACGGGATGCCGTGGCCGCGGTCGAGTTCCAGGATCCACTCGGCCGCGTTGTCGAGGAAGTAGCGATCGTGCGTCACCGCGATGACGGTGCCGGGGAACTTCGACAGGAACTGCTCGAGCCACTCGACGCTCTCGGCATCGAGGTGGTTGGTCGGTTCGTCGAGCAGCAGCATGTCGGGCTTGGACAGCAGCAGGCGGCACAGCGCGACGCGGCGCTTCTCGCCGCCCGACAATTCGCCGATCTTCGCGTCCCACGGCGGCAAGCGCAGCGCATCCGCCGCGATTTCCATCTGCACCGTCGAGTCCGCGCCGGACGCCGCGATGATCGCCTCGAGCTTCGCCTGCTCGGCCGCGAGCGCATCGAAGTCCGCGTCGGGTTCCGCGTACGCGGCGTAGACCTCGTCGAGGCGCGCCTTCGCCTCGAGCACGTCGCCGATGCCCTGCTCGACCGCTTCGCGCACGGTCATGGCCGGGTCGAGCTTGGGCTCCTGGTGCAGGAAGCCGATCTTCAAGCCCGGCATCGGCGTCGCTTCGCCTTCGAATTCCTTGTCTTCGCCGGCCATGATGCGCAGCAGGCTCGACTTGCCTGCGCCATTCAAGCCAAGCACGCCGATCTTGGCGCCCGGGAAGAAGGACAGCGAGATGTCCTTCAGGATCACGCGCTTGGGCGGAATCATCTTGCCCACGCGATTCATCGTGTAAACGTATTGAGCCATTGCGGATTCGAAGCCGGTGCGGACGACGGAGGGGAACGAACCCGCGATTATCGCAGGATCGAGGGCAGGCCGCGGCGAGCGCCGCGCGGGGGACGTCAGTTGTGCGCCGTGCCGCTGCCGGCGCGCGCGTCGGCTTGCGACTTCAAGTCGCGCCAGCGGACGGCGAACGCGTCGTAGCGCGCGGACGTCGACGCGTATTCCTGCTTCTTGGCCGCGATGAGCGATTGCTGCTTGCCGATCTCGTCGTCGACGGACTCGATCTCGCGGTCGAGCGACTCCGGCGCCGGCTTGCTGCCGAGCGCCGTCTTGCGCGCGACGAGCTCGTCGCGGCGCTTGTTGAGCTGCGCGATGAACGCCGTGGTCGACTGGATCTGGCTGTCGATCGTCGCCAGCGCGCGGTTCTTGGACAGCGCGATCTCGCCTTCCGACGAGAACGACTGCATCAACGCGCGATCGGCGCGCTCCGCTTCCTCGCGCGACTTCGCCGCCGCCGCGGCGCGCCGGTCCTCCTCGTCCTTGGCGGCGCGCTGCGCAGCCGTGAGCGGCGGGTCGATCTTGCGGATGGGCACCGCCTGCTTGTCGAGCACCGTGGCGCCCTTGTTCACCTGGTCGGGCGGCATCGTGTCCGTGTAGTGCACCACGCCCTTGTCGTCGACCCACTTGTACGTCTGCTGCGCGCCCGCGGCCGAGCACGCGAGAGCCGTCGCGAGCAGCGGCAGGCCCAGCATGACGACACGCGCGTGCGCGAACACGCTCATTGCACGCCGTACTCCGCGTGATACGCGGCGAGCGCCGGCTTGTGCGCAGCCAGCGCCGGATTGCGATCGAGGAACACGCGCAGGTCGTCGAGCGTGGCGATGGACACGACGGGCATCGCGAATTCCGCTTCCAGTTCCTGCACGGCCGAACGCGCGCCGCGGCCGCGTTCCTTGCGGTCGAACGCGATCATCACCGCCACCGGCGTGGCGCCGTGGGCGCGCACGAGCTCGATGGCCTCGCGCTTGGCGCCGCCGTCGGTGATCACGTCGTCCACGATCACGACGCGACCCTTGAGCGGCGCGCCGACGATGACGCCTCCTTCACCGTGGTCCTTGGCTTCCTTGCGGTTGAAGCTGTATGGCACATTCTGCCCTTTTTGGGCCAGCGAAACGGCAGTGGCGGCCGCAAGCGTGATGCCCTTGTACGCCGGTCCGAACAACTGGTCGAACGCCACGCCCGACGCGCGCAGCGCATCGGCGTAGAAGCCGCCCAGCTGGCGGAGGCTTTCTCCGTCGTTGAAGGCGCCCGCGTTGAAGAAATACGGCGACTTGCGGCCCGCTTTCGTGACGAAATCCCCGAATCGAAGCACGTCGTATGCCAGTGCGAACGCGAGGAACCGCTGGCGGAAATCGGAGAGTGCGGAGGTGTCCATGGTCGTTGAATTATAAGGGGAGCCCGCCGGCCCGGGCCGCCCGCGGCCAGCCCCGTAAAATGCCGGATTCATCGCCCTTCCCGCCCACCATGCGCATCATCACGCTCAACGTCAACGGCATCCGCTCCGCGGAGCGCAAGGGGCTCGCCGGCTGGCTCGACAAGGCGGAGCCGTGGGACATCCTGTGCGTCCAGGAGTTGAAGTGCCACGAGGCAGAAGTTCCGGAGCCGCTGCGTCGACCGGGTGCCAGCCACGCTACGTTCCATGCCGCGCAGAAGAAGGGCTACAGCGGCGTCGCTGTCTATTCGAAGATCCCGCATCGCGGGCAGGTGGGCTTCGGCACGCCGGAGTTTGACGACGAGGGCCGCTATGCGGAAGCACACTTCGGCAACGTCACGGTGATCAGCCTCTACCTGCCCTCCGGCTCGTCGGGCGAGCATCGGCAGGCGTCCAAGTTCCGCTTCCTCGAGGCTTTCCTGCCCCGCCTCACGGCCCTGCGCGCAGCCGGGCGCGAGATCGTGCTGTGCGGCGACTGGAACATCGCGCACCAGCCCATCGACCTCAAGAACTGGAAGAGCAACCAGAAGAACTCGGGCTTCCTGCCGGAGGAGCGCGCGTGGCTGACGCGCGTGTTCGACGAGATCGGCTTCGTCGACGTGTTCCGCCGCGTCGATCAACGGCCCGACCAGTACACGTGGTGGTCCAACCGCGGCGCGGCGTGGGACAAGAACGTCGGCTGGCGCATCGACTACCAGATCGCGACGCCTGGCATCGCGGCGACGGCGCACGCCGTCGCGATCTACAAGGACCAGCGCTTCTCCGACCACGCGCCGCTGATCATCGACTACGACTTCGCGTTGGCGCGATGATCCGCATCGGCGACCTGACGCTCGCGCGCGGCGCGACGCGTTTGCTCGAGCACGCGAACCTCACCGTGCACGCGGGCCAGCGCGTGGGCATCGTCGGGCCCAACGGCTGCGGCAAGTCGTCGCTGTTCGCGCTGCTGCGCGGCGAGCTGCTGCCGGAAGCCGGCGACGTCGAGATGCCGGCGCGCTGGCAGATCGCGCACGTCGCGCAGGAGACGCCGGCCGTCGAGAGGAGCGCGCTCGACTACGTGATCGACGGCGACGACGAGCTGCGCGCCATCGAGGCGGAACTCGCGGCGGCGGATGCGGCGCCGCATACGGAAGCGGACGGCCATCGCGTGGCCGACCTGCACGAACGCTACGCGGCGATCGGCGGCTATGCGTCGCGCGCGCGGGCCGCCGAGCTGCTCGCGGGCCTGGGCGTGGAGGAAGCCCGGCAAGGCAATGCCGTGGCGAGCTTCTCGGGCGGCTGGCGCATGCGGCTCAACCTCGCGCGGGCGCTGATGGCGCGCTCGGACCTGCTGCTGCTCGACGAGCCGACGAACCACCTGGACCTCGACGCCGTGCTGTGGCTCGAGGCCTGGCTCGCGCGCTATCCGGGCACGCTGCTGCTGATCACGCACGACCGCGATTTCCTGGACGCGGTGGCGCGCGGCATCGTGCACTTCGACGGGCGCGCGCTCAAGCTCTACGGCGGCAACTACTCGGCGTTCGAGCGCGAGCGCGCCGCACAGCTTGCCGTGCAGCGCGCGGCCTACGCCAGGCAGCAGAAGCAGATCGCCCACCTGCAGGGCTTCGTCGACCGCTTCCGCGCCAAGGCCACGAAAGCGAAGCAGGCGCAGAGTCGCTTGCGGACGCTCGAGAAGATGGAGCTGATCGCCGCCGCGCACGTCGACAGCCCGTTCGAGTTCGCGTTTGCGCCAGTGACGCTGCCCGCGCGCGAGTCCGTGCGCCTGGAAGCGGTGACGCTCGGCTATGCGGACACGACGCCGGTCTTCGCGGGCCTGGACCTCGCGATCCACAACGACGACCGCATCGGCCTGCTGGGCGCCAACGGCGCGGGCAAGTCGACGCTCGTCAAGGCGCTGGCCGGCGAACTGGCGCCGCTTGCGGGCCGGCGTTCGGCGGCGTACGGCCTGCGCATCGGCTATTTCGCGCAGCACCAGCTGGAGCAGCTCGATCCTCACGGCACGCCGCTCACGCATCTGGCGCGCGTCGATCCCGGCGCGCGCGAACAGGAGTTGCGCGACTACCTCGGCGGCTTCGATTTCCGCGGCGACCAGGCGAGCGCCGAAGTGGGCCGCTTCTCCGGCGGCGAGAAGGCGCGCCTGGTGCTGGCAACGATCGTGCGCGCGAAGCCGCAGTTCCTGATCCTGGACGAACCGACGAACCATCTCGACATCGAGATGCGCGAAGCGCTGTCGGAGGCGCTGCAGGATTTCAACGGCGCGCTCGTCGTGGTGGCGCACGACCGCCACCTGCTCGCGTCCACCACCGACACGCTGTGGCTCGTCGACAGCGGCCGCGTCGCGCCCTTCGCCGGCGATCTCGACGACTATCGCGCCTGGGTGCTCTCGCGCCGTGCGGTCCCCGCCGAGGACCAGGCCCGCGCGGCCGAGCCGTCACGCGCAGGTGACGACGACAACGGCATCGACCGCCGCCAGCGCAAGCGCCTGGAAGCGGAAGCGCGCCAGAAGCGCTCGGACGTGCGCAAGCCGCTGCTCGCGCAGCAGGCGAAGCTCGAAGCCGAGATGGAGGCGCTCACCGCAGAGCAGACGACGCTCGAAGCCTGGCTCGCGTCGCCGGAGGCCTACGCGGACGACGTGCGTGAAGCGTTGAAGACGCGGGTGGCGCGCCAGGGCGAACTCACGTGGCAGCTTGCGCGCGCGGAGAGCGCGTGGCTCGAGTTGCAGGAGCAGCTGGACGCCGCCGCCGACTGACGCGCGGCATCACTCGTCGCGCATCCACACGATGGCGGCAAGCCGCCATTCGCGCAGGTCGTTGCGTTGCCACACGTGCACGTAGTAACCCTGCTCGACGGCACCGGTGCCCGGCGTGCGCGCGTAGCGTCCCCAGGAATACGCGAAGTCCTCGCTGGCCGCGACGACGACGTCGGCGGGCATCCAGTCGAGCCTTCCGCCCGCCGGTTGCAGCGCCGCCTGGATGCCGTTGCCGAACGTCGCTTCGGGTCCCGGCCGCAGCCAGCGCGTCGTCGACGTCGTGAGGCTGTAGAACGAGGGCAGCGAGCCCGCGACGTCGGGCGGCGCCAGCGTGAGGCTGCGCGGCGCACGCTCGATGGCGAGCAGCGCTTCGCGGCTGGCGGCGCGCGTGTCGGCATTCAGCGTGCGCGGCACACGGACGTCGACGAGCGGCCGGCGGAAATTCGCGAGGCCTTCCTGCGGCGGCACGACGTCGGTGGCAACGCCCGCATCGAGCACGACGCGCCAGCCACGCGGACCATGCGCCCACACCGACAGGAAATAGCCCACCTCCACCGGCGGCGCGCTCGCGCGATCCGTGCGGTGCGTCAACCGGAACGGGCCCGTCGTGTAGCCGAAGTCGCCTGCCCGCGACACGGCGCCGTCCTGCGGCGCCCATTGCAGCGCGAGGCCGCCGTCGCCCGGCTTGGGTGGATGCGCGGCGCGGTAATCCGCGAAGCGCACCGGGCCGGGCCGGAACACGATGGCATCGGGCTCGAGGAATTTCGCGAACGCCGTGCCGATGCCCGCGTTCGCCGCCTCGCGCGAGAATGCGCGCTCCGCGTTGAACAGCGAATCGAGCGACTCGTCCGCATAGCTCATCGTCAACGCCGTGCAGGCGCCCAGCAACGCGCACGCCGCGGCCATGAGCGCGAGCGCCGCACCGCGAACCTGCTTCACGCGTCCGCACACGGCGGAGTGCCGCGATGCCGCGCTCATGCCTCCACCTGCCGTGGCCGGTGGAACAGGTAAGCGGCGAAGCCCAGCGTATCGCGCCCGTGGCGCAGGTAGCCATCGCGCCAGCGGCGGATGCGCTCGCGCATGGCGGGCACGTCCTCGTCCTCCGGATGCTCGCCCGCGTAACGCTCGATGGAGCGCGCGTACTTCCATTCGTATTCGTCCCATTCGTCGTCGGAGGCGACCGGCGCGTGCATCGGCACCAGTCCCGCGTCGATCCCGGCCTGCACGTTGCCGCGGTGGTCCAGGAACTCGCTTTCCGTGCCGCCCAGCAGCACGAGGTATTCGGGCGCCGGGCGCCGCTTCCAGTAACCGTCGCCGATCAGCACGTAGCCGCCGGGCCGCGTCCAGCCCTTGAGCTTGTGGCAGACGCCGGCCATGCCACCCGCGATGCCGCCCGCGCCCAGGTAGATGGTCAGGTGAAAGGTCTCGGGGTCCGCCTTGAATTCGCGGATGTCGACGTTGTCGAGGTGCAGCTTGCCGAGCGCGTCCGTCCATTCGGCGCGCTCGCGCGCGGCGTCCAGCATCAGCGACGAATGGTCGATGGCGACGACGGTGGAGCCGAAGCGCTCGATGATGCGCAGCGCGACGTCGGCGCGGCCGCAACCCAGGTCCAGCACGCGCGAGCGCTCGTCGAGCGGCATCAGGTCCAGCAGCCGCTCGATCTTGGGCGCCGACAGCGGGTTGCAGTAGTCGTGATCGCGATGCGCGATCGCGCTGAATTTATGCGGGTTCATCGCGGGCCCCTGCGGGGTCGTTCCACGGTGCGACAAGCAAGAGTAACGCCATTCCGGGCAGCGCGAGCAGCGCGCAGGCCAGGAAGAAGTCGAACCAGCCCAGCCGCTCGACGATCCAGCCGGTGCTCGCGTTGACGAGCGTCCGCGGCACGGCGGCCAGGCTCGTGAACAGCGCGAACTGCGTGGCCGTGTAGCGCGGGTCGGTGGCGCGCGCGATGAACGCGGTGAACGCCGCGGTACCGAGGCCCACGCCCAGAGCCTCGAACGCGATGACGGCGCCGAGCGCGACGATGCCGGGCTTCGCGAGCTGCGCGAGCCACGCGAAGCCCAGGATGCTCAGCAGTTGCACGGCGCCGAAGATCCACAGGCCGCGGTTGATGCCGATTTTCAGCATCCACACGCCGCCGACGAGGCCGCCGAGCACGCTGGCCCACAGGCCCGCGTTCTTGGCGACGACGCCGATCTCCGTCTTCGTGAAGCCCATGTCGAGGTAGAAGGGCGTGGCCAGCGCGGTGGCCATCGAGTCGCCGAGCTTGTACAGGAAGATGAATGCCAGCACGAGCAGCGCGGCGCCGACGCCGTTGCGCGCAAGGAACTCGCGGAACGGCTCGACGACCGCGTCGCGCAGCGTGCGCGGTGTGCCGGCGGCGGCGCGCGGCTCGTCGACGAAGAGCGTCATCGCCAGGCCCGGCAGCATGAACAGCGCAGTCACGAGAAACACCGTCGACCACGGCAGGTGGTCGGCCAGGATCAGCGCGAGCGAACCGGGCACCAGGCTCGCGATGCGATAGGCGTTGACGTGGATCGCGGTGCCGAGGCCCAGCTCGGAGTCGGGCAGGATCTCGCGGCGGTAGGCGTCCAGCACGATGTCCTGGCTCGCCGAGAAGAACGCCACCGCCGTGGCGAGCCACGCGATGGCCCACAGGTCCTGCGTCGGATGCAACCACCCGAACACCGGCAGCGAGACGAGCAGCAGCACCTGCGTCAGCGCCATCCAGCCGCGCCGCCGGCCCAGCAGCGGCAGCGCATAGCGGTCCATCAGCGGCGACCACAGGAACTTCCACGTGAACGGCAACCCGATCAGCGCAAACAGGCCGATGGCCTTCAGGTCGACGTGCTCGGAGCGCAACCACGCGGGCAGCAGATTGATGAGGATGTAGAGCGGCAGGCCCGACGAGAAGCCGGTGAACACGCAGATCAGCATGCGCCGGTTGAGGAAGTGCGAGCGTTTCATTTCAAGGCGGGGCGGAACCGAGGCGCGATTCTGGCATCCTAACGGGCTCGAGGAGAACGTGATGACACAACACAAGACTTGGATGCGCGCCGGCGCCGCGTGCGCGGTGGGCGCGTTGATCGCGTGGACCAGCGGCAGCGCCACCGCGCAGCAGATCACGGCGCCGGCGACCAAGGCCGCGACACCCGCAGCAAAGGCGGCCACTCCGGCAGCGGCGGCCGCCGCGCCTGCAGCGGCACCCGCCGTCGAGGCACCGCCGCCCGGCATGGAGCGGTTCAAGGGCGGCGGCGGCAAGCGCGCGAAGGCCGCTCCGAGCGCCAATGCCAAGGCAGCCGCCGAGGGAACACCGCCGCAGTCGATGCCACTGACGACGCCGCGCTTCGCCAAGGCGCCCACGGAAGCGGACGTAACGCGGCGCGTCGGCGAACTCGCAGAGCGATTGAAGCTGACGCCGGATCAGGTGACCACGATCACACCCGCGCTGCAGACGCGCGCCGCCAGCTTGCGTGCGCTGGAAGCGAAATACGCCGCGCCCGACATGGCCGGCAAGGACGACCAGCGCAGGGTCGAAACGGACGCGATCAACGCCAAAGCCAACGACGCGATCAAGCCCTTGCTCACCGAGGACCAGTGGCTGCGCTATTCGCACGATCACCAGCGCGCGCGCGACCGGTACAAGGCCGACGTCGACAAACGCCTGCAGGCGGCGCGCGCTGAGCAAGTGGCGAAGGCGCAGTCCAAGGGGGCGGCCACGCCCCCGACCGCGGCGCCGAGCCCGGCACCGGCACCGGCACCGGCACCGGCACCGGCACCGGCGCCAGCGGCAGCGGCAGCGCCAGCCAGGAACTAACGGCAGAAGCGGTACAGCGCCTGCTCGCCGACCAGGTTCGGCGCGAAGCTCACGGGCGCGTCGCCGCGCAGGACTACGCGCTCGATGACGCGGTAGCCGCGCGCCGCCAGGAAGGCGTCGAAGTCGGCCACCGTGCACAGGTGGATGTTCGGCGTGTCGTACCACTGGTAAGGCAAGGCGTCGGACACCGGCATGCGCCCGCGCAGGATCTGCCACCGATGCGACCAGTGGCCGAAGTTGGGGAACGACACGACGGCCTCGCGCCCCACGCGCAGCATCTCCGCCACCACCTGCTCGATGCGGCGCATCGCCTGCAACGTCTGCGACAGGATCACGCAGTCGAACGAGCCGTCGTCGAAGCCCGCGAGGCCTTCGTCCAGGTCGCGCTGGATCACGTTGATGCCGGCCTCGATGCTGTGGAGCACGCCGGCGTCGCCGATCTCGAGGCCATAGCCCGACGCGTTGCGCGCCTGCGCGAGATGCGCGAGCAGCTGGCCGTCGCCGCAGCCCAGGTCCAGCACGCGCGCGCCGGGCGCGATCCAGCGCGCGATCGTCGCGTGGTCGGCGCGCGTGGGGGCCGCGTCGGGCGTAGGCGCGGCGCGCTGCGGCAACACCGCGTCGAGCCGGCGCCCGCGCGCGATGCGATCGAAGTACGCGCGCACCACGGCGAGGTACTGCGGGTTCTCGAGCAGGAACGCATCGTGGCCGTGCGGCGCGTCGATCTCCGCGTACGACACGTCGCGGCGGTCGCGCACCAGCGCGCCGACGATCTCGCGCGAGCGTGACGGCGGGAAGCGCCAGTCGGTGGTGAAGCTCACGACGAGGCACTCCGCCGTGACAGGCGCGAGTGCGGCGCTCAAGTCGCCGTGCGTCGCGAGCGCGGGATCGAAGTAGTCGAGCGCCTTGGTGATCCGCAGGTAGGTGTTGGCGTCGTAATACTCGGCGAACTTCTCGCCCTGGTAGCGGAGGTAGGACTCGATCTGGAACTCGGGCGCGAACGAGAACTTGAGGCCCTCGCGCAGCTGGCGCCCGAACTTCGCTTCCATCTGCTCGTCGGACAGGTAGGTGATGTGGCCCACCATCCGCGCGAGCGTCAGGCCGGTGCGCGGCACCGTGCGCGCCGCGTAGTAGTCGCCCGCGTGGAACTCGGGGTCGCCCATGATCGCCTGGCGCGCCACCTCGTTGAACGCGATGTTCTCGGCCGACAGGTTCGGCGCGGCCGCAATCACGAGCGCATGCGCGATGCGCGCCGGATAACGCAGCGCCCACGCCAGCGCCTGCATGCCGCCCAGGCTGCCCCCCATCACCGCGGCCCACGTCGTGATGCCGAGACGGTCCGCGAGCCGCGCCTGCGCGTCGACCCAGTCCTCGACCGTCACGAGCGGGAAGTCGGCGCCCCAAGGCTTGCCGGTGGCGGGATTCGTCGAGGCCGGCCCGGTGGAGCCGAAACAGCTGCCCAGGTTGTTGACGCCCACGACGAAGAAGCGGTCGGTGTCGAGGGGCTTGCCCGGGCCGACCATGTTGTCCCACCAGCCCACGTTTTCCGGCTGGTCCGCATACATCCCGGCGACGTGGTGCGACGCGTTCAGCGCGTGGCAGATCAGGACGGCGTTCGAGCGGTCCGTGTTCAGCGAGCCGTAGGTCTCGTAAGCCAGGTCATACGAAGGGAGTGAGCGCCCACATTGTAGCGGCAGCGGCGCGTCGAAATGCGCGTTCTGGGGCACGACGACGCCCACGGAACGGCCGACCGGGCCCGGGCCCGCGCCGCCAGTGGTTGCCGCAAAGGAAACGCCTGCTGTCATGGATGCCGCCTGCCCCTGCCCGGCCTTGGGGCAACAAAAAACCCGCCAGCGCGAGAGCAGGCGGGTTACGGGCACCCCACCGCTTTAGCAATATTTGTAACGCGCCTGCAAGCTGGCTCAAATGGGCGCGAAACGACAGTTTACGCGGGTTGGGGCTGCGGGGGAAGCGGCCCGCACCGGTTTGGGGATGGGGCGGAAAGTGCGTGTTCCCGCCACCCGCAACGGGAAGGCTTTGGCGCCGCATCCTGTTCACAAGGGCAAGGGCGCGATTCTTGCGACCGAAACGTGCCCCACCATGGCGGTTAATGACGTCGTCATAGTATGCTCTAGTTCGCTGGTCCAACCTAAGTTGCCATGTTCCGGATCCTTCTCGCGTTGTCGGTATTGCTCGTGTGCGACTACGCGCAAGCTCAAAGCATTTCTAATGGGAAAGCCCAGTACGTTAACTATGGCTGCAGCGGGTGTCACGGCGACGACCCAAAGAAGAATCAGAACTCAATCAAGTTAGGTGCTGATCCGTCAAACATAACCTTTGCTATCGGGAGCATTGACGAAATGATCCCGCTGTTCGGTCCTGGAGCTCCCTTTGACCTTACGACTGAAAGCGGTGAACAAGTAATTTTGGATATCGCTGCGTATATCGACTCAGTCGTAAATCCCTCCACGGGCGGTCCGACCTTCACGATCTCGCCATCCAGCAAGAACTTCGGCTCGCAGACGATCGGCACGACGTCGGCCGCGACGACGTTCACCGTCGCGGTCAGCGGCGCCGCGGGCAACGTAACCGCGGTCACCAGCAGCAAGGCCTCTGAATTCGCCGTAACCGGCGGCACGTGCACACCGTCGAAGTCGCTCGCCGCCGGCAACTCGTGCACGGTCACCGTCACGTTCGCGCCGGCCGCCACCGGGTCGCGCAGCGCGACGCTGTCGGTGATGACCGACGGCTCGCCCGCGACGCTGACCGCTTCGCTCAGCGGCACCGGTGCGGGCTCCACGCCCGCGGCCGGCCAGTTGAGCTTCGCCTCGACGCAATCGCTCGGCTCGCAGAAGGTGGGCACGCAAGGCTCGACGGTGCTGATCCCGATCACCAACATCGGCGGCGCGGCGGTCACGATCTCGTCGGTGGCGAGCTCCAACGCCACCGAGTTCCCGATCACCAGCAACACGTGCACGACCACGATCGCGGCCGGCGGCAGCTGCTCGATCGGCGTCGCGTTCAAGCCCAGCGCGGCAGGCGCGCGCTCCAGCAACCTCACGGTGACGAGCGACGGCACGGGCAGCCCGCAGAAGACAACGTTGAGCGGCACGGGCACGTCGACGACGACCGCCACCGTCACGCCCAACGAAGGCATCTGGTGGGTGAGCGGCGGCGCGGAGTCCGGCTGGGGCATCAACGTGTCGCAACAGCAGGACATGCTGTTCCTGACGTGGTTCACGTTCGCGCCCAACGGGTCCACGCTGTGGCTGGTCGCGCAAGGCTTGCGCACCAGCGGCACCAACACGTTCACCGGCGCCGTGTACAGCGGCACGGGCCCCGCGTTCAACTCGGTGCCGTTCGATCCGTCCAAGGTCGTGCCGACGCCGGTGGGGACGCTGTCGTTCACGTTCACGGATGCGCAGAACGGCACGCTCAACTACACGAGCAGCGACGGCACGATCACGCTGTCGAAGCCGATGTCGCTGCAGGTGTTCGGCACCGCAGTGCCCACGTGCACGTGGTCCTCGACGGCCAACCTCGCCGCGGCGACGAACTACCAGGACATGTGGTGGGCGTCACCGGCGGGCACGGAATCGGGCTGGGGCATCAACATCGCGCACCAGGGCGATACGATCTACGCGACGTGGTTCACGTTCGGCAGCGACGGCAAGCCGGTGTGGATGGTGTTCGGCGCGCCGAAGGTGGCGGCGAACACGTACTCGGGGTCGCTGGTCACGGGCACCGGCACGCCGCTCGGCACGACGTGGAACCCGGCACTGCTGTCGGCGAAGACCGTGGGCAGCGGGACGCTCACGTTCACCGACGGCAATCATGCGACCTTCTCGTACACGGTGACCGGCGTGGCCGCGAGCACGGTGACGCAGACGAAGGCCATCACGCGCGAGATTTACGGGAGTTCCGGCGGGACGGTCTGCCACTGAACGGCGGCCCTCGACGGCGACATCGCCCAAGCGGCGCGCCGCCGCCAGGCCGTCGGCTCGATCACGCGGCGGCCGCTTGTCGTGCGATCATCGCGTCCGCAGCAAGCATACAGGGGGGACGCGTGCGCGCTCGTTCATGCCGGTCGGTCGCCTTCATCGTGGCGATCGCGACCATTGCTTTCTTCGGGTCCATACCCGCGGCGATTGCCGCAGGCCCCTCGTCGCCGGCGCAACCGTCTGCCGATCCGCCCTATACGCTCCACTTCGACGTCCTGGGTACAGGCGAAGGTCTGATATCGCTTCAGCTGGGCAAATATCGATGCCCGCCAGAATGCGACTTCTCGGTCGGGCCGGGTGGAATGTTCTTCGCTGAATCGTCGGCATTCCCCGGCAGCTGGATCACCGACTCGAACAATGCTTGCCTCGCCTCGGGGACGACGTGCTTCATCTCCACGGCACAGTCGGGCTCGTACTACGTGCGCTTCGACATCGTTCCCAACGCGATCGTCCTCCGCTATGCGGATGCGCGAGGCACGGTGAACAATCGATACGGCGACGTGCTTACCGACCCGTCGTCCACAGCCTGCGGCTACGCCTGCATTCACTTCGCGCAGAGTTCAACCGTTACGTTGACGGCCGCTCCGTACGAGCACGCGCACTTTGTCGACTGGACCGGCGACTGCACCGGCAGCGCGCCTGCGTGCAAGCTGAAGGTCGGCGCGACGCCCAAGAACGTGACGGCAGTCTTCGACATCGATCAACACACCGTTGCGGCGACGCGCATCGGCAGTGCCACGGCCTCCATGGGCTTCGACAATCAGGATTGCGCGCGCGCGGTTCAATGCGAGAAGCTGGTCTATTACAACAACACGACCGAGCTCTACGCCTACTCGCTTCCGCCCGGCGCCAAAGCGCGCCTGATTCCGATCGATCCTCCCGGAGACGCCATCGAGAGTGCCGGCGTGTTCCTGACGGTACTCGACGATTCGTCGTGGCTCGTCGAGATCGACGACCCCACCGCCCCGCCCACCGCGCTCACTCCCAGTACGCAGGACTTCCCCGATGTCGCGGTTGGCTCGAGCAGCCCCTCGACCTCGATCGACGTCACGAACAGTGGCGGCGGCACGACAATCAGGTCGATCGACGTCGACGGTGCGGACGAGTTCACGCTGGACTACGGGAGCTGCGGCGCGCCGCCCATCCGGCTCGATACCGGGGCATCTTGCAAGCTGCACGTGAAATTCCGGCCGAAGGTCGCCGGCGTTCGCGCGGGAGCGTTGGTCGTTCACCATTACGAGTCCACCGCAGTGTCGACCATCGCGCTCGGCGGCCGGGGCGTCACCGGCGGCACGACTCCGGTTGCCACCGCGGTGGTGCTCGAGTACTACCATGCCGCATTCGATCACTATTTCATGACGAGCGACCCGGTCGAGCAGGCGGCGCTCGGAAAGCCGCCGTTTGCCGACTGGCAGCCAACCGGGCGCACGTTCAAGGCGTTCGATGCGGCTGCGACGCTGCCGGACCCGGCCGAGCCGGTGTGCCGCTTCTTCAACGCGTCGTTCGCGCCCAAGAGTTCGCACTTCTACGCGCTGCCGGACGCCTGCGCGCAGACGCTCGGCGGATTCCCGGACTGGACGCTGGAGAAACGCGAGGCGTTCTATCTCGACGCGCCCGATGCGGCAGGCAACTGTCCCGTCGGCACGTCGCCGATCTACCGCCTTTACAACAACGGGCAAGGTGGCGCACCCAATCACCGCTTCGTCACCAGCCTGGACGATCGTGCCGCCATGCTCGCGAAGGGCTGGGTGGCGGAGGGATCGGGGCCCGTAGGCGTGGGCATGTGCGCGCCGCAGTGACGCTTGGAGTGACCGCTACTGCATCCGCGGCCCGTCGTCGTTGAGCACCGTGCGCACGTTGCCCTCGGCGTCGACGCCCAGCCACCTGAGCCCGCTGCGCGCGACGCGATCCGCGTAGAGCATGCCGATCGTCGCGTGGCTGCCCGCGACGATCGCCAACGGGGCCACGACGCTGATCGATTGCCATGCCGACACCGGCTCGCCGCTGCGCGCGTCGATGATGTGGCAGTAACGGCGGCCGTCGATCTCGACATAGCGTTCATAGTCGCCGCTGGTGGCCACGGCGCCATCGACCAGGTCCACGCCGGCAACGGCGGCCTGCTCGTCGCGCGGATGGCGGACGCCGATGCGCCACGGATCGCCATCGGGACGGCCGCCCCACACGCGCACGTCGCCGCCCAGGTTCACGCAACCATGCTTCGCGCCGGCTTCGATGCATAGCGTCGCCACGCGATCGGCCGCGTATTCCTTGCCGATGCCGCCGAAGTCGAGTTCCATGCCGGCGCGCGGCAGGCGTACCGACTTCTCGTTCCATTCCACCTCTGGCCAGCCGATGCGTGACATCGCCTCCGCGAGCATCGCCGCCGTAGGCTTGCGGGGCGCCGGCGCGCGGAAATCCCACACGCTGCGCAGCACGCCGGACGTGATGTCGAAGCGGCCTTCGCTTTCGCGGTGGCAGGCATCGGCGTAGGCGAGCAACGCCGCGGTCTCGTGGTCGAGCGCAACGGGCGCGCCACCTGCGGCGCGGTTGATGCGCGTGGTGACGCTGTCGTTGCGATAGCGCGAGTATTTGGCCTCGATCCGGCGGACGTCGGCGATGGCGGCGTCGGCCGCGCGCTCGAGGATCGCGCGATCGGTACCGTCGAGCACCAGTTCGTTGTCGGTGCCCATCGCACCGAAGCGCCACGAGGAATTGGGGTCAGACACCATTTCCATCTCCCAATTCCAACTCGCGTTGCGGCGTGCCGGGCGGGGGTGATTCGATGGAAATTGTGTCTGACCCCAATTCCCCTAGAAGGTCTTGTTGAGGCCGGCCGCGAACCAGCGCGCGGAGAACGTGAGGATGTCGGGGCTGCCGCCGCCGAACGCGCGCCACGACGGATCCTGGCGATAGTAGTCGGCGGATAGATACAGCGACCAGCCCTGCGTCAGGTCGTAGTCCGCGCGCAGGCCGAACGTCATCGCGCCGAATGCGGCGAGGCGCGTGTCGGCCGAGTAGTAGCCGCCCTTCACGTAGCCCGACGGATACGGCGGGTTGTGATAGAAGTCGGCCGCGCCCTGCGTGTAGTAACGATACGACGGCGTCAGCGTCCAGCCTTGCGGCAGTGTCTGCACCCACGCGACGTCGAAGGCGTTGGAATTGCCGCCGAACGAATCGTTGAGGAAGCGGTAAGCCAGGCGCAGCGTGGCGTTCTGCTCGACGAACGCGTGGTTATAGCGCGTGAGCCAGGCGAGGATCCGGCGGCGCTCGGGCCGCGTGTCGAGCGGCTTGTACGGGTCCGAGAAATAGCCGCGGCCGTCGCTGTACGTGACGTTCGACTGCACGATGTCGACGGGCGACAGGTTCTGCGTGATGCCGACGAGATAGTCGTACGTCTCGCGATTGCCGTCGTTCAGGTTGCGGTCGGTGGGATGGATGTAGTCGGCGGAGCCGCCGAAGCCGAATGCGAGCGTCGTGTTGCGATCCTCGGTCCACCAGCGCACGTCCAGCGAACCCGCGCGCGAGATGTAGTCGCGCTCGTGCGAGTACGCGCCGCCGACGCCGATCGCGTAGCGGTCGTAGTAGCGCGTGACCTTGACGTCGCCCGCGGTGCGGTAGTCGCGCACGCCTTCGCCCGACGCGCCCGACAGCGTGTTGAACCACAGCGGCGACGCGCCCGACATCTGGTCGTAGACCGCCGACGCCTGCACGGTCCACTTCTCCGCGAACGGCGCCAGCACGTAGAACGACGGGCTCTTCACCGTCATCCGGTCCGCGCCGGGCTGCCAGTCGCGGTAGTCGAGATAGGACAGCGTGAAGAGGCCCTGGTCGGGCATCGACTGCGCGACCGCGGTTACCGGCACGATGCCGGGCAACGCGAGCGCCGCCGCGAGCAGCGGTGAGTTGAGGCGGGAAATGGGGTCGGCGCGGGAAATGGGGTCAGCGCGGGAAATGGGGTCAGACACCAAATTCGCTTGCCGTTCAGCGAAATTGTCTGACCCCATTCCGCGCCACGCAATTTCCGACCCCGGCCGCGCCGACCCCATTTCCCCGTCAGTTGCAGCCACAGCCGCCCCCGCCGACCCCCACGCCGCCGCCCGCCTTCTCCTTGCTCTCGTAGATGTGCTCGGTGTAGCGCTGCGTGTTGGGGTTGTAGTCGAACTGCATCGACGGCTTGGCGAGCTCGCCTTTCTCCCAGGCCTTGGGCGGTTCCATCGTCGCGCAGCCGGCGGCAGACAGCAACGCGAGCGCGGCGGCCACCACGCGCACCGCACGGCCGCCGTCGACCATCATCATGCGCCGAGCAGCGCGCGGATGCGCGCTTCCATCGCATCGCGCGTCTCGGCGCGGAAGCCCTCCTCGACGAGCACGATCTTGCCGCTCGCATCGACGAGGTAGGTCGTCGGCATGCCGCGGACGTCGAACGCGGCGGGCGTCTTGCCGTCGGGATCGAACAGCGTCGTGAACTGCGCCGGCACCTGCGCCAGGAAGCGGTCGGCGTCGCTGCGCTTCTTGTCGACGTTGATGGCGACGATCACCAGGCCCTTGCCCGCGTACTTCTGCTGGAGCGCGTTCATCCACGGGAAGGCCTGGCGGCAGGGACCGCACCACGACGCCCAGAAATCCACGACGACGACCTTGCCGCGCAGCGCGGCCAGCGACACCGGCTTGCCGGCGGCGTCGTCGAGCGTGAAGGCGGGCGCGGCCGCACCCGCGGTGGCCGCGCCCGCGGGCACGGCCGGTGCGACGAAAGCGAGGCACACGGCGGCGATCGCCGCGAAGACGAGCGTTCTGGACATGTTCATGACGTTAGCATGGCATGGCGCCGGCCGTAAGGGCTAACGGGAGCGGCCGGGGTTTTGTTCCGTGGCGGCGGACAAAATGCGACGCCGAGGCGCGCGTGGCGGTGGAGCGCGCGGCTCGCACGCCGCGGCGGCCGGCGGGCGCGGGCGCTACGTGCCGGCTTCAGCCGTTGAGCTTGGCGAGCAGCGCCGCGATCTTGGCGGGCTGGTCGGCGCGCCGCAGCCGGTCGACCAGCGTGCGCGCGGCCGCGGCGTCGCTCGTCAGCACCCGCTGCTTCACTTCCAGCAGGTGCGCCGGATGCATCGAGAAATGCGTGAGGCCCATGCCCAGCAGGAGCCGGGTCAGCGCCACCTCCCCGGCCATTTCGCCGCACACCGCGATCGGCACGTTGGCCTTGGCGGCGCCGCCGATCGCCATCGCGAGCAGGCGGATCACCGCCGGATGCAGCGGGTCGTACAGGTGCGACACCGCGTCGTCGCCGCGGTCGACGGCGAGCGTGTACTGGATCAGGTCGTTGGTGCCGATCGACAGGAAGTCGAGCCGCGCCAGGAAGGACTCGAGCGCCAGCACGGCCGCGGGGATCTCGATCATGCCGCCGACTTCAATCGCGTCATTGAACGGGACGCCCTGCTCGCGCAGCGTGTCCTTCGCGTGGTCGATGGCGGCGAGCGTCGCGTCGATCTCGCCGATCGACGCGAGCATCGGCACCAGGATCCGCACGTTGCCGTAATGCGACGCGCGCAGGATGGCACGCAGCTGCGTGTTGAAGAGCCGCGGCTCGGCGAGGCAGAAGCGGATGGCACGCAGGCCCAGCGCGGGATTGGGCGCGACGCGCGCGAGGCCCGCCAGGCCCTCCTTCGTCTTGTCGGCGCCAAGGTCGAATGTGCGAATGGTGACCGGCTGCCCCTTCATGCCCACCGCGACGGCGCGATAGCTCTCGAACTGCTCGTCCTCGCTGGGCAGGCCCTCGCGATTGAGGAACAGGAACTCGGAGCGGAAGAGGCCGACGCCGGCTGCGCCGTTCTCGATGGCCTGGTCCACGTCGCTCGGCAGCTCGATGTTGGCGTAAAGCTCGACGTCGACGCCGTCCAGCGTGCACGCGCGCTTGGTGCGCAGGCGCTTCAGCTTCTGGCGCTCGAGCTCGCGCTCGCTTTGTTTCAGCCGGTACTCGGCGAGCACCGCGCGGTCAGGATTGACGAGCACGACGTTGTTCGCGCCGTCGACGATCAGCATCTCGCCGTCGCGGATCAGCTGGCGCGCGTTGTGCGTGGCCACAACGGCCGGCACGTTGAGGCTGCGCGCGACGATCGCCGTATGCGACGTGACGCCGCCGAGGTCGGTGAGGAAGGCGCCGTAGCGATGCTGCTTGAACTGGATGATGTCCGCGGGCGAGAGGTCGTGCGCGACGAGGATCGTGTGCGATTCCGCGGCGGGCGCCAGCGTCTGGTGCGTGCCCATCAGCCGCTTCAGCACGCGCTCCACCACCTGCACGACGTCCGCCTTGCGCTCGCGCAGGTAGGCGTCCTCGATCTGGTCGAACTGTTCGACGAGCACCTGCATCTGCTGCGTCAGCGCCCACTCGGCGTTGCAGCGCTGCTCGGCGATGATCTTCTTCGGCGCGTCGGCGAGCGTGGGGTCGTTGAGGATCATCCAGTGCACGTCGAGGAAGGCCCCGAACTCGCCCGGCATGTCCTCGCCGGCGAGATCGCCGTGCAAGGACGTGAGTTCCGCGCGCACCGCGGCAACGGCCGCGTTGAAGCGCGCGATCTCGGCCTCGACCTGCGCCGCGGAGATCCGGTAGTGGGCGACTTCGAGCGTCGCGTGCGAGACGAGCTGCGCGCGGCCGATGGCGATGCCGCCGGAAACGCCGATGCCGTGGAGCGCGAAGCTCGTCATGCGCGGGGCTACTGCCCTTCGCCGAAGTAGTCGGCGATCAGCGCGGCGAGCGCGTCCATCGCGGCCGCCTCGTCGGCACCGTCGGTCTCGAGCGTCACCTTCGCGCCCTTGCCCGCGGCCAGCATCATCACGCCCATGATGCTCTTGGCGTTGATGCGGCGGCCGTTGCGCGACATGTGCACGTCGCTCTCGAAGCGCGTCGCGAGCTGCGTGAGCTTGGCCGAGGCGCGCGCGTGCAGCCCCAGCTTGTTGACGATCTCAACCTCGCGTTGAAGCATAGATCGGCTCGAGGTGCATCGCGCCGTCGCGGGCGCCGGAGACGGCCTTGCGCACCAGCGTCGCCATATCCTTGCCGCGGTACGTGAACGCGCGGATCAGCATGGGCAGGCTGACGCCGACGACGCCTTCGACGCGCGGCGGGTCCAGCAGCCTGACGGCCAGGTTGCACGGCGACGCGCCGTACAGGTCGGAGAAGATCAGCACGCCGTCGCCCGTGTCGAGCCGCGCGACGCGGGCACCGGCTTCGGCGACGAGGTCGAACGGGTCGTCGCTGGCCGTGACCGACATCGATTCGAACTGGGGCGGCCTGGCGCCGAGCACGTGCGTGACGGCCGCGACCAGCGCGTCGGGCAGCGAATCGTGCGCGATGATCAGGACGCCGATCATGGCAGCGGCCGCCCGGTGGCGGACAGCCGTGGCGGATCGCCAGCGCGCACCGCCGCTTCCAGCGCCTCGGCGAACTTGCCCGCGACGTCGAAGTCCGTCTGCTGCGTGATCTCGACGAAGCAGGTGGGGCTCGTCACGTTGACCTCGGTGAGGTAAGGGCCGATCACGTCGAGGCCCACGACCAGCAGCCCTTCGTTCCACAGCCGCGGGCCCAGCGCTTCCGCGATCTCGCGGTCGCGCGGCGTCAGGGGCCGCGCGACGCCGCGGCCGCCGGCCGCGAGGTTGCCGCGCGTCTCGCCGGGCCGCGGGATGCGCGCGAGCGCATACGGCACGGGCTCGCCGGCGATCAGCAGGATGCGCTTGTCGCCGTCCGCGATCTCGGGGATGTAGCGCTGGACCATGATCGTGCGCGCGCCCAGTTCGCCGACGGTCTCGACGATCACGTTGCGGTTGGGGTCGTCGTGGCGCACGCGGAAGATCGAGACGCCGCCCATGCCGTCCAGCGGCTTGACGATGACGTCCTGGTGCTCGTCGATGAACGCGTCGACGAGGCCCGCGTCGCGCGTGACCAGCGTCGGCGAGATGAACTCGGCGAACTTGGTGATCGCCATCTTCTCGTTGTTGTCGCGGATGGCGCGCGGCGCGTTGAACACGCGCGCGCCGCGGCGCTCCGCCGCCTCGAGCACGTACGTCGAGTAGACGTACTCCATGTCGAACGGCGGGTCCTTGCGCATCATCACCGCCGCGAAGTCCTCGAGCGGCCGCGTCTCCGGGTCGCCCGCGCGATGCCAGTCGTGGTCATCGTCGCCGAGCGTCAGGTGCTGCACGGTGGCGCGCGTCTCGCCGCCGCGCCACCAGAGGTCGTCCTGCTGCATCGCGTACAGGCGGTGCCCGCGCTTCTGCAGCGCGCGCATCATCGCGATGCTCGAGTCCTTGTAGGGCTTGAGCGCGGCGAGCGGGTCGAGGATGAAGCCGAAGTCCATGGGCGAATCCTAGCAAATGGGATGAAATGGGGTCAGACACCAATGCCCGTCGCTGAAATGGGGTCAGACACCAATTCCC
>JBGAIC010000067.1:0-16753 GCA_044225845.1 Casimicrobiaceae bacterium | reverse complement strand
TTCGCCTTGTCGGCGGCCTTCTCGACCGCGGCACCGCCGGCCTGGACATCCTTGCCGGCGCCGGCGACCGTGTTACAGCCGACGAGCGTGACGAGCGAGGCCAGTGCGGCGGCAGTGAGCAGTTGCTTGGTCAGCGTGTTCATGGTGTTCTCCTTGTAGGGGCGGTGAAGGTCGGTGCTTCGCGTCGTGACGATTGCGGGGCCTGATCAGCGCGCGACGCTTCGCGCATCGGCCATTTCCTCGAGTACGTTCCGCACGCGGTCGTACTCGCGAGACTTGTCGAAGAAGTAATCCGCGCCGAGCGCCAGGCTGCGGTCGCGGTATTGCGGGATGGCGTAGTTCGTCAGCACGATCACCTTCGCGCCGTCGGGCCTGCCGCCGGCCAGCGCCTTCAGCACGCCGAGTCCCGTTCCCTGCTTGAGCTGCAGGTCCAGGATCACCGCATCCCACGTGCCCGACGACAGCGCCGCGACAGCGGCCGATTCGCTGTCGGCTTCGCCGACGACCTCGATGCGACCGGTGGCCGTCAGCGATTCGACGAGGCGTTCGCGGATGATGGGCGAATCCTCGACCAGGACGACGCGCAGGCTGGAGGGCGCCGTCATCGTGGATTCCCGGGGCTGAAAGTGCGCGTGCGTCTGCAAGGCGACCTGCCGTACATGGTGAGGGCTCGACGCGCCCTATTCGATCAGGTGGTTCTTGATGGCGTAGTAGGTGAGATCGGCATTGGTCTTCATGCCCATCTTCTCCAGCACGCGCGAACGGTAGGTGCTCACCGTCTTCACCGACAGGAACAGCTCGTCCGCGATCTTGGACACGGGCGTGCCGCCGGCCAGCTTGGTGAAGATCTGGAACTCGCGCTGCGACAGTTGCGCGTGCAGCGGCGCTTCCATGTCGCCGGACACGCCATCCGCCAGCACCTGCGCCAGGTTGGGGCTCACGTACTTGCGGCCGCGCACCGCGGTGCGGATGGCGCCGACCAGCTGCGTCGACGCGGCCTCCTTGTTCACGTAGCCCGATGCGCCTGCACGCAGCAGGTTCACCGCGTACTGCTCCTCGGCGAAGCCGGAGAGCATCAGCACGGGCAGGTCCGGCTTGGCATGCTTGATGGCCTTCAGCGTGTCGATGCCGTTGCGGTCGGGCATCGAGATGTCGAGGAGCACGATGTCGTAGTCGCCGCCGCGCACGAGCGCGATGCACTCGTTGCCGGTCGACGCTTCGCCGGTCACTTCCATGTCAACCTGGTCGGCGATGAACTGCTTGAGGCCGGCGCGCACGATCGCGTGGTCGTCGGCAATGAGGAGTCGGATCATCGTGGGCGCCGTTGCAGTACGGAGAGAGGGCCGGACCGAAGTGTCAAAGTGCTTGGCCAGTGTCGTCATGATAGGCGGACAGTCGGTTGTACAAGGTCTTGAGGCTCACGCCGAGCATCTGCGCGCACTGGCGCTTGTTGCCGCGGCAATGGTCGAGCGTCGCGTGGATCGCCTGGCGTTCCATCTCGGCGAGCGACGTGCCGATGGCGAACTCGAGCGTCTCGCCGCTCGCGTGACCGGTGGCGAGGCCGCCCAGGTTCATCTCGACGACGTCGTCGGCCATGATGAACGCGCGCTGCATCGCATTGCGCAGCTCGCGGACGTTGCCGGGCCATGCATGGCGGCGGATGCTGTCGACCGCCGCGCGCGAAAGCCGCTTGGACGTGCCCGCCTGCGCATTGAGCTCGCGCAGGAATACCTCGGCCAGCAGCTCCGCGTCGCCGTCGCGGGCGCGCAGCGGCGGCAGGTGCAGCGGGAAGACAGCGAGCCGGTACATCAGGTCCTCGCGCAGCGCCTGGCCGCGCACCGCGTCGCTGAGCACGCGGTTGGTGGCGGCCACGATACGCACGTTGGCGCTCAACTCGCGGTCCCCGCCGATGCGCATGTAGCGGCCGGTCTCCAGCACGCGCAGCAGGCGCACCTGCATGTCGGGCGCCATCTCGGTGATTTCGTCCAGGAACAGCGTGCCGCCGGCGGCGCGCTCGAAGCAGCCCTGGTGTTGCCGGTTGGCGCCGGTGAACGCGCCCTTCTCGTGGCCGAACAGCTCGGCCTCGATCAGGTTGGACGGGATGGCGCCGCAGTTGATCGCGACGAAGGGGCCGTCGGCGCGCTCGGACAGGTCGTGGATCGAGTGCGCGACGAGCTCCTTGCCGCAGCCCGATTCGCCCGTGATCAGTACCGTGGCGTCGGTGGGCGCGACACGCGCGATCATCGCAAACACGTTCTGCATCGCGGGCGCGTTGCCGTACAGCCGGCCGAAGCGCGCGGGAGCCGGCCGCGACGCAGCACGGTTGGCGGCGGCGATCGGCAGCGTGACGATGTTGTCGGCGAGGTCGGCGGTGCTGCAGGTTTCCATGCGGCGACTTGGTGGGCGCGTGGGGCGCGGGATGACGGCAATCTTAGGGATTGCTCCTTCACGCCACGCATCGGCCCCCGGTGGATTCGCCTGTCGTCGTTTGTCCTACGGCCCTGCGTCTCCTCGCTTCAGCGCCAGCGCCGCCTTGTACAGCTCGTCGCGCGGGGCGCCCGTCATCTTCGCGACGACGTGAGCCGCCCGCGCCGGCGACATCTCGCCGACGAGGGCCGCGAGCCACGCCAGCGCCTCCGCGGGCAGCGCGGGCCCGGGGTCCGTGGCGTGCGCCGGTGCGTCGACGACCAGCACGAACTCGCCGCGTTCGTGATTCGGATCCGCGGCAAGCCAGGCCTCGGCCTCCGCGAGCGGCAGCGCGACCACCTGCTCGAACGCCTTCGTCAGCTCGCGCGCGACGACGAGCCGCCGCGCGGGGCCGAGCAGGCGCGCAAGGTCGGCCACCGTGGCGCGCACGCGATGCGGCGCCTCGTAGAACACCAGCGCGCAAGGCAACGCGGCGAGCGCCGCGATCTCGCTCTCGCGCGCCCCGGCCTTGGCCGGCAGGAAGCCCACGAACAGGAAGCGCTCGGCGGCAAGCCCCGCCACCGACAGCGCGGCAATGGCGGCGGACGGTCCCGGCACGGGCACCACCGGCAAGCCCGCGGCGCGGACCGCCTGCACGACGCGCGCGCCGGGATCGCTGATGCCCGGCGTGCCCGCGTCCGTGACCAGCGCGACGCTGCGGCCGGCCGCGAGGGCCGCGATCACGTCGCCGGCGCGCGCCGCCTCGTTGTGCGCGTGCAGCGCGCGGGCACGCGTCGTGATGCCGTGGCGCGCGAGCAGGACCGCGGAGACGCGCGTGTCCTCCGCATAGATGTCGTCGGCGGCACGCAGCACGTCGAGCGCCCGCAGCGTGATGTCCCGCAGGTGGCCGAGCGGCGTGGCCACCACATATAATGCGACCGCGAGGCCGCTCCCGGCATCGCCGTCCCCCCGTCCACCGCGCTCGTCCAATGGGCCCCTTCCCGTCGCCGCCTCCCGGTCACGCACCGGCGTTCGCTCGCTGGGTCACAACCTTCGTGCTCGCCGCGGCCGCCGCATTCTGCGCCGCGGCCCCGATGCCGACAAGCGACGCGACGACGCTCGCGGGCCGTCCCGGCGCACTGGTCGTGCCGGACGCGCAACGGCCCGCGTCGTCGCCGCTGCCGGCGCCGCGGCGCGACGGCCCCGACATCGCGCTGGTCCTGCCGCTCAACGCCACCGACTATTCGCGAGCCGCCGAAGCGGTCCGCGACGGCTTCCTCGACGCGGCCGATGCCGCCAAGCTGCGTGCAAGCGTCGTCGTCGTCGCGCACGGCGAGGACGACGTGCTCGCCGCATTCGGCAAGGCAATCGGCCAGGGCGCGAAAGTGATCGTGGGCCCGCTCGTCCGCGACAACCTCAAGACGATCGCGACGGCGAACCTGGCGCTGCCGGTGACGCTTGCGCTGAACCAGCTGGACGACGGCACGCCACTGCCGCCGTCGGTCTACACGCTCGCGCTCGCCATCGAAAGCGACGCGCGCGTCGTCGCCATCGCGCGCGCGACGACGGCGCGCGCGACGTGGCGATCGTGTCGAGCGGCACGCCGCTGATGAAGCGCTTCGGCTCCGCGTTCGCCGGCGAATGGATCCTGGCGGGCGGCGCCGCGCCGCGCACGTTCGCGTTCGACGCGTCGCCCGACGGCCTCGCCGCGCTGCGCCGCGACATGGACAAGGTGCCCACGATCGACGCGGTGGTCATCGCCGTCGAAGGCAGCGACGCGGCGCTCGTCAAGTCCTTCCTGCCGCGCGTGCAGTCGTATGCGAGCGGCCAGGTCTACCAGCGCCAGCCGCCCGCCGCGCTGCGCGACCTGGAAGGCGTGCGCATCGTGGACCTGCCGTGGATCGTGGAACCGGATGCCCCGTCCCTCGCGGCGTTGCCGCACCGTTCGCTCGGCAGCGTCGGCCTGGACCGCCTGTACGCGCTGGGCCTCGACGCGTTCCGGATGGCGCGCGCGTTCGTGCCCGGCGTGCCGGAGACCTACACACTCGACGGCGCCACCGGCCGCCTTGCATTGAAGGACGGCCGCCAGGTGAGCCGCGAAGGGGAACTCGCCGTGTTCCAGGCGGGCAAGCTGGTGCCGCTGGTGCCATGACCGCGGCGCGCGCTCCGACGACTGCGGAGCGCGACGCGGCGCGCAAGGCCGACGGCGCGGCCGCCGAAGCGCTGGCCGCCCGCTTCCTGGAGGCGCGCGGCCTCCGCGTCCTCCGCCGCAACCTGCGCACGCGCTTCGGCGAGCTGGACCTCATCGCGCAGGACGACGACACGCTCGTGTTCGTGGAAGTCCGCCTGCGGCGCCGGCGCGACTTCGGCGGCGCCGCGGCGAGCATCTCGCCGCGAAGCAGCTGCGGATGGTGCGCAGCGCGCGCAGCATGCTTGCGCGGATGCGGCACGTGCCGCCGTGCCGCTTCGACGCGGTGCTGCTCGACGCGCTGGACGATGGGCGCATCGACTGGCAGCGCAACGTCATCGAGCTCGGCTGACGGCGCGGCCAGCGCGGCCGCGCACGCGTCGCGCTAGAATCGCGGCATGGATCGCGTCACGCGGATCGGCGAGCACTTCGCCGCGCATGCGGCACTCGTGCAGGCCAGCGCGGACGCGTTGGGTCCGGCGCTCGCGCGCGCGGCGGACGTGCTGACCGAATGCGTGCTGGCCGACGGCCGCATCCTCTCGCGTGCGGCAACGGCGGGTCCGCCGCCGATGCCGCCGCGTTCGCCGCCGAACTCGTCGGCCGCTTCGAGCGTGACCGCCCCGAACTGCCCGCGCTCTCGCTCGCATCCAATCCCTCGCTGCTGACCGCGACGCGCGCACGACGCGGCGGCGGACCAGGTGTTCGCGCGCCAGCTGCGCGCGCTGGGCAGGCAAGGGCGACGTGCTGGTCGCGCTGTGCACCAGCGGCAATGCGGCGAACGTCGTCGCCGCGCTCGGTGCCGCGCGCGAGCGCGAGATGCGCGTCGTGGCATTGACGGGCGCCGGCGGCGGCCGCGTCGGTGAACTGCTGGCCGCCGGCGATGTCCACGTGTGCGTACCGCACGATCGCGTCGCGCGGATCCGCGAAATCCACGTGCTCGCGCTCAATTGCCTGTGCGACGCCATCGACCACACGCTGCTCGGCGACGACGAATGAACGGGCGCCCGCGCCGCGCACGCATCGCGCACCTTTCGACAGGAGAAACCATGACCCTCGAATCCTTCCGCCGTAACGCCCTGCTCCGCGTGGCCGCTGCCCTCGGCCGCGGTCCAGCTCGCCGGCTGCGTGCCTGTGGTCGTCGCCGGCGCCGCGGCCGGCGCCGCGCTCGTCGCCACCGATCGCCGCACGGCCGGCGCGCAACTCGACGACCAGACGATCGAGACCAAGGTCGCCGCCGCCGTCACCGCCAAGTGGGGCGAGACGGTACACGTGAACGTCACGAGCTTCAACGCGATCGTGCTGCTGACCGGCGAGGCGCCGACGGCCGCCATCCGCAGCGAGATCGGCGAGATGACGAAGAACACCGAGCGCGTGCGCAGCGTCGCCAACGAGATGGTCGTCGCGGAACCGACGCCGATGTCGTCGCGCACCAACGACACGTACATCACCGGCAAGGTGAAGACGCGCTTCGTGGAAGCCAACCGCTTCCCGGCCAACAACGTGAAGGTCGTGACGGAGCGCCAGGTGGTGTACCTGATGGGCATCGTGTCGCGCCAGGAAGGCGATGCCGCCGCGGAGATCGCGTCGACGACCACCGACGTCGTGCGCGTCGTGCGCGTGTTCGAATACACGTCGTGAGCGCGTCCCCGGGCACGCCGCCGCGTGCCGCCGCCAAGGTCGCGGGCGCGCACGATGTGCTCGCGCGGATCGCCGCGCTGCCGCGCCCGCTGGTGTTCACCAACGGCGTGTTCGACGTGCTGCATCGCGGCCACGTCGCCTACCTCGAGGACGCGCGCGCGCTGGGCGCCGCGCTGGTCGTCGCCGTCAACACCGACGCGTCGGTGCGCCGGCTGGGCAAGGGCGACGACCGTCCGCTCAACACGCTCGACGATCGCATGGCGGTGCTCGCCGCGCTCGCCGCCGTCGACCTGGTGGTGCCGTTCGACACGGACACGCCGCGCGACCTGATCGTCGCCGCGCTGCCCGACGTGCTCGTCAAGGGCGGCGACTACACGGCTGCCACCACGGCCGGCGCGGCCGAGGTCGTCGCGGCCGGCGGCCGCTTCGAGGCCATTCCCTTCGCGCACGACCGCTCGACGACCGCGCTCGTGCGCCGCATCCGCGGGCAAACCCCAGGGCGGGGCCGCCGTCCGCGGCACCGCTTGCGCGCGCCGCCTATAATGGCGGCATGACTGCCGAAACGCCGGCCCACGACCGCGAGATCGACGCGCGAGGCCTCAACTGCCCGCTCCCCATCCTGCGCACGAAGAAGGCGCTGAACGACATGCAGAGCGGCCAGGTCGTGCGCGTGCTGACGACCGACCCCGGCAGCGTGCGCGACTTCGAGGCGTTCACGCGCCAGACCGGCAACGCGCTGATGGCGCAAGGCGAAGCCGACGGCGGCTTCTGGTTCCTGCTGCGCCGCCGCTGACGGCGCGCGCCGCGCGCGCCCGCCATCCGCGCCGCGCAGAGTTCGTCCGATGAGCGCCGCGCTGCTGCTGCTGCCCGACTTCCTGCTGATCGCGTTCGGCGCCTGGCTGCGCCACCGGCCCGCGTATCCGGCGCCGTTCTGGGTCGGGCTCGAGCGGCTCGTCTACTTCGTACTGTTCCCGGCGCTGCTGTTCCTGTCGCTCGCCAGCGCGCAGCAGCCGTTGGCGAGCGCCGCGTCGCCGATCGCCGTGATCGTCGCCGCGACCGCGGCTGCGGTGCTGCTGGCCGCGCTGGGCAAACCGGTGCTGCGCCTGCCGAAGCCGGTGTTCGGCGCCGCGTTCCAGTGCGCGTTCCGCTTCAACACCTACCTGATCCTCGCGGTGGCCGCGCGGCTCGGCGGCAACGACGGCGTCGCGCTTGCGAGCGTGCTCGTGGGCGTGCTCGTGCCGCTCGTCAACGTCGCGGCCGTCGTCGCGCTGGCGGAGCGGCGCCTGGGCACGTTGCTGCGCGAGCTCGCGCGCAATCCGCTGATCCTCGCCACCGTCGCGGGCCTCCTGTGGCACGCCACCGGATGGCCCTGCCGCTCGCGCGCACGAACGTGGCCGCCACCGCGCTGCGCCGGGCCTGCTCGCCGTGGGCGCCGCGTTGCGGCTCGAGCGCGACGCGTTGCCGCTGCCCGCGCTCGCGTGGTTCCACGCGATCAAGCTCGTCGTGCTCCCGGCGCACGGTGGACGCTCGCGCGCTACGCGGGCCTCGCGCCGGGATGCAGGTGGTCGTGCTCGTCGCCGCAACTCACCGCGCCTACATCCTCGCCGTGCAGATGGGTGTCGACGGGCGTGCGGCCGCGTGGCTGATCACCAGCGGCACGCTGCTCGCCATGCTCGGCCCGGTCTGGTTGAGCGTGCTGGGCGTCGCGGCCTGCGCGTCCCCGGCCCGCGCGACACGCGCTGCCTTGCGGGACACGCCGTCGCGCCGGCCTCGGCGCCGACGCGATGCCAGCCGGCGCCTGCTCGCCGCGAGCGGAGACGCTTCCACAACACCGATCGGCGCGCGGATAGTGCGCGATCCGCAAGCTCCGCCTCCGCCAGCGGGTTCGCCTGCGCCACCGTGGGTAGGCGAAGCCTGCCCGCAACCCGCCGCGACCGCCTTCGCGAGGCGTCGGCGGTGCAGGTGCACGGCAATAGTTGACGGCGGGCGTGAGTTCCCAGGGCGTCGCCAGCCGGAATGGCGCGTCGCTCTTCTGCGTGCCAGGCACGGCGCCCATCATCCGTCTCGCGTACAGGTCGGTGCGATGTCGAGCGTGATCCCGCGCACCTGCAACGCTAGCACCCCGACGCAGACGACCGCCGCGGCTACGCCGACGGCGCGCGAGCCATGCACGAGGCGCTGCACAGTCCCCGTCAGCGCCGCGCATCACGTCGGGCACGCTGCGCGGCGCGACAGGTAGCCACCGCCGAACCGTGGTGTGCAACTCAACGCGGGCCGATGAGCAACGGGGGTCGCGTCCGCGCGGGTTCCGGGGCGCGCGCGGGTCGGGCCTCGCGATTTGCGTTGCCACACGATGAAGGCGACGATCGTGGCGATGACCGGCGCGCGGAACAGCCCGACGCCCAGCGACTGTTGCGCGGCGCCGCCCACGGTGTCGACCAGGAACGAGGTGACGCCTTCCGTCGCCAGCAGGCCGGCGCGGCGCAGCACGATCACCTGATGGACGACCATCGAGGCACGACCGCGGCGACGACGATGCCAGGCGCGCCACGACTGCGCGGTCGCGCGGGCCAGCGCCATGCCACCCGCCACGAGCAACACCACCCACGCGATCACCCAATACAGCACGAACATGCGCCGCACGCCATCGATGCGCATCGCGCGTCCGCTTCCCACGCGCGCAGCATCGACGTCCCCGCGCACATCAGCGCGATACCGGGCCCGTAGCCGCGCGCGAGCGACATCGCCTCGAGCAGCGCCGGATTGGTGACCGCCGCCGCCACGAACAGCACGAGGTGGAGCACGTTGCCGCGACGAGCAGGCGCGCAACGCCGTGATGGTGCAAGATAACACGCCAGCCAGCACGCTCGGCAGGCGCAGCGTCCATTCGTGCTCGCCGAACACCGTGGATCGACAGCCGCGAGCAGCGTGAACAGCAGGTGGTTGTTGTCGGGGAGGCCGGACGTCGTGAACGCCATGATGCGCGAGATGGGCGCATGCAGGCTCGCCCCCGCGGTCACGGCTTCGTCGTGCGTCAACGAGACCAGCACGCTGGCGGGCCGCGGAGGGCCGCCGCGAGCAGCAGCGCGATTGGTTCATCCTTCGCCGGCGCGACCCGCAGCGGCATGGCGGTGCCGTCGTGCGACAAAGCGAAGGCGCGCGCAACACTCGCGACCGCAGCTACTTCCGGTACCGCGCGAGGAAGTCCGCGACGATCCCCTTCTGCGACCGCGCGATCGCCGCGTCGAGCTCGGGGTCGCTCGGGTCGTACTGCTTCGCCTTGCGGAACGCGGCGATGGCGTCCTGGTGATAGCCCTGGGCCTGCCAAGCCTGGCCCAGGCAGCGATAGGCGTCGGGATCGCCCAGGTCGAGGTCGGCCCACGTGCAGAGCTCCGCCGCGCGTCGCCAGTTGCCGGCGCGCAGCATCCGCGGGCCTTCCACCTTCAACACGGCCACCTTCGCGCGGCGATCGGCGAACTGGGCGGCGAGCTCGGGGTCGATGGGCGCGTCGCTCGCACCGGTCGGCAAGCCGGGCGCGGCCTTGCCCGCGGCGATCGTGCCGCTCACCGACTTGGTCGTGGCGTTGCGGTTGGCGCTGCCGATGATGCTGCCGCCGCCCGCGAAGTTGGACAGCACCTGCGACGACGGCAGCGCGTCGACGATCGTCGCGCGCGCCCACACGATCGAGTCGGCCATCGGCTGGTGCCAGGCGACGCCGTACAGCCACAACATCGCGGCGAGGCCGCAGACGCCCGTCATCGCGTTCAGGATCCCGGGCGGCCCGTGCGTGACCAGGCAGTCTTCGGCAAAGTCCCAGTCGGTTTCCTGGTTCTGCGCCACCTTCTCGTAGGCGACGGCGATCAGGATCGGCGCGAGCACCGGGAAGCCGCACGCGACGCCTTCCCACCACACGCGGAACGAGCGCGCGAGGCCGCGCCGGAAATGCGCCTTCGCGTCGCGGCGCGCGTACGCGTCGGAGATCGAGAATTGCAGGTAGACGCCGAACAGCCACTTGCCCGGCGTGGTGCCGAGCGACGCGACGAGCGCGGCCTCGATCGGGATCCACGTGGCGGTGATCAGCACCGGCGCCAGCAGCGGGTGGCCGAGCCAGAACACCCATTCTTCCGGCACCACGCCGGCGCCTTTCAGCTCCGACAGCAGCAGCGCCAGCACGAGGCCCCACAGCGCGTAGTCGAAGAGGCGCGCGCCGAGCCGGTGCCAGGGGCGCGGCTCGCTCGTGCGGCCGGACTTCGCGCGCTCGAGCTCCGCCATGCGCAGCTGGAAGATCCAGCTCGCGTCCTCGGACGGCTGGTTGGTGCCGAGGAACACGCCACGCTCGCGCCGCCAGTTGAGGATCGCGAGGTCGGCCTGCGGCAGCGACGGCGGTGGCGGCGGCGCGCTGCGGCGGCGCAGCCACGAGATGCCGTGCACGATGCCGTAGACGAGCGTCAGCACGATGAGGCCCAGCGTCAGCCACACGAGCACCTGCTTGGCGACGAGGATGGCGTCGGCGGGCGTGACGGAGACGATGGCCGCGGCGATGAACACGCCGAACAGCACGCACAACAGCACGGTGACGAGCGGCGAGCGGCCGAACGTGGCGACGCGCTCCGTCAGGCCCGGGTGGTGCAGGTTGACCTCGGGCTTGGGATCTTCGGCGTCGAGGCCGGTCTCCAGCGGGTCCGCGAGCTCGGCGGCGAGCTTGTCCGCTTCGGCGGCGCCGACGTCGGTCTGCTCGCCTTCGCCGGACACCGCGTTGGAGACGACGTGCGCGATCTTCTGCTCGGTGGTGCCGGCCGACAGCGCAAGCTCGTTGTCGTAGCGCTTGCGGCGCTCGTGGTCGGAGAGGATGCGGCTCGCGTGGTTGATGAAGCGCAGCGCTTCCTCGACGTTGCCCTGGCCGTCCCGCGTCTTCGCGTAGTACTTGCGGATGAGGCCGCGCAACGACGCCCGGACCTCCTCGTCCGAGGCGGCCTGCGGGATGCCCAGCGCTTCGTACAGCGTCGCCTTCATCGCGATCCGGGTCCGAAAATCCGATTATGCCAATGGAATGTCGGCACCGTCAGGTCCGGCCGGGTGAAACGGCGGGCGGCCGCTGGCGGTTGTCCATTCGGCCAGTCCGTCGCAAGTTTTATGCCGGATGGGTAAGGCCGGCCGCGGCTGCGCGCCCTGCGGCGGGACCCGCGGCGGGAACGACGCCGGCCCAAAAGAAAAGGGCGGCCCGAGGCCGCCCTTCCGGTCGCAAGTGCCGGCGTGCGCCGGCACCCTTGCGCGCGTTACTCCGCCTTGGCGGCGTCGCGCGCGGCGAGCTTTTCGCGGATCCGCGCCGACTTGCCCGAGCGGTCCCGCAGGTAGTACAGCTTGGCGCGGCGCACGTCGCCGCGGCGCTTCACCTCGATCGAGGCGATCAGCGGCGAGTACGACTGGAACGTCCGCTCGACGCCTTCGCCGCTCGAGATCTTGCGGACCGTGAACGACGAGTTGAGGCCGCGGTTGCGCTTGGCGATGACCACACCTTCGTAGGCCTGCACGCGCTTGCGCTCGCCTTCGACGACGTTCACGTTGACGACGACCGTGTCGCCCGGCGCGAATTCCGGCAGCGTCTTGTTGAGGCGCGCCAGTTCTTCCTTTTCCAGCGTTTCGATGATGTTCATGTCGTTTCCTTCTTGGTTTCGGGTCCCAGAGGTCTCGGCGGGGCACCTGCCCCGGACGTGGCGACCGCTTTGTCTTCCTGGTACTGCGCCAGCAACTGCCTGTCCTCTTTCGTCAGCGCCACCTGCGCCAGCAGGTCGGGCCGCCGCTCGGCCGTGCGCCCCAGCGCCTGCATCCGCCGCCAGCGGCGGATGGCCGCGTGGTTGCCCGACGTCAGCACCGCCGGCACGTCGCCTTCCGCGTCGTGCTCGGGCCGCGTGTAGTGCGGGCAATCGAGCAGGCCGTCGACGAACGATTCCTGCGCGGCCGACTCGGCGTCGTTCAGCGCGCCGGGCAACTGCCGCACCACCGCATCCATCAGCATCAGTGCCGGCAACTCACCGCCCGACACGACGAAATCCCCGATCGCGATTTCCTCGTCGACGTGCCGCGCGATCAGCCGCTCGTCGATCCCTTCGTAACGCCCGGCCAGCAGCACGAGCCCCGTGCCGCGGTCCGCCGCCAGCGCCATCACGCGCCCGTGCGTGAGACGGGTGCCGCTCGGCGACAGGTACACGACGCGCGACGCCGCGCATCCCGCCACCGCCTGCGCCGCCCTGGCCGCCGCGATCGACTGCCGCAACGGCTCGGCCAGCATCACCATCCCGGGGCCCCCGCCATAAGGTCGGTCGTCCACCGTGCGGTGCGGGTCCGTCGTGAAATCGCGGGGATTGACCGTCCCCAGCGACCACAGGCCCCGCTCCAGCGCCCGGCTGGCGATCCCCACGCCCGTCGCGTGGCGGATCATCTCCGGGAACAGCGTGATCACGTCGAAGCGCATCGCGCTCCGCCCTCAATAATCTTCACCCCAATCGACCGCGAGCTTGCGCTCCGCGAGGTCGACCGAGTCGACGTAAGCGGCCACGAACGGGATCAACCGCACCCTGCCGCCCGCCTCCGCCACCTTCAGCACCGGGTGCGCCCCGGTTTCCTGCACCGACTCTACCGTCCCGAGCGCCACGCCCTGGCGGTTGACCACCGCAAGGCCTGGCAGGTCGGCGAGGTAGACCTCGTCGTCACCGGCGGCCGGCAGCACCGCGCGCGGGAGCGCCACCAGCACGCCGCGCATCCGCTGCGCATCCTCCGGCGTCGCGATGCCGGCCAGCTGGCCGATCACCGTGGCGCCGTGCGGCCGGCTGGTGATCACGTCCCACGCTTCCCACGGGCCGCCGTCGCGGCAGGTCCACCAGGTGCGGTAGTCGGCCAATGCGGCGGGGTCCGCGCTGTACGGTGCGACCTTGACCCAGCCCTTGACGCCCCATGCGCCGGCGATGCGGCCCATGACGACCATCGCACCGGCTTCCGCGGCTTGCGCCGCGGCGCTCATCGTGACTGCAATCAGTTGGCGGCAGCGGCCGGCGCGGCGGCCGGCGTCGCGTTGCCGCGCTTCACGAGGCCCGCAACCGTATCGGAGAGGCGCGCGCCCCGCTCGGTCCAATAGTTGATACGATCCTGCGCGATCCGCAGGCCTTCTTCCGTCGACGACGCGATCGGGTTGTAGAAACCCACGCGCTCGATGAAGCGGCCGTCGCGGCGGTTGCGCGAATCGGCTACGACGATGTTGTAGAACGGGCGCTTCTTGGCGCCGCCGCGTGCGAGTCGGATGACGACCATGGCTATTCCTGTACGGTGCGTGCCCTGGAAATCCCGGGGCGGTCTTTTGCGAAAAGACTCTGATTCTACTATGAATTTTGGCTCGTCCGCAAGCAGCGTCGACCGCGGGGCCCTCCCGGCGGGCGGACGCGTTTCCCTTTGCGGTCAACCACTTGCGCTGACGCTTCCGTGAGCCTGCTGCGCCCGGAGCCGGAGAACGGGGCCGCGAGTGTCGATCCCGCGCCGCTGCCCAAGGGCCGGCTGGAGGCGCTGACCGACGGCATCTTCGCCGTCTCGATGACGCTGCTGGTGCTGGACCTCAAGCTCCCCGAGCACGTGGCGTTCACCGACGACATCTCCGTGAGCCTGGCCGAGCTGCTGCCGCGCTTCGATCACTACGTGATCAGCTTCGTCGTGCTGTGCCTCTTCTGGCTGAGCCACCTGCGCATGATGCGGCGGCTGCGCGAAGTCGACGCGACGTTCATGGCGCTGAACCTCGCCTTCCTGCTGTTCACGACCTTCGTGCCCGCGTTCACCGCGTTCGTCGGCAACAATCCGGGCCATCCGCGGCCCGCGATCCTCTACGGCCTCAACCTGGCGCTGATCCTGATCTGCGAGGCGCTGATGTGGCGGCACACGCTGCTGAAGCTCGCGAACGAGACCGTGGAGCGCCCGGATGCCGCGTGGCGCGGCGTGCGCAATCGGCTGGCGGTTGCGCTGGCGATCGTGATCGCGGGCATGGCCATTCCCATCCTGCAGGCCCACCACGGCATCGCGGGCCACTATGGCGCCTACGTGTACGTGCTGCTGCTGGCGGTGGGCGTGGTGCAACCCAAGCTGCACCGCACGCCCGCGCCGACGCGACCCGCGCGGTAAATCCAGCGGCGATGCGACGCGCGCGCTAAGGCGCGTACTGAGGCCCGCACCGAGGCCCGCGCGTCAGCGCATGCCCGGGATCATGCCGCGCATCCCGCGCATCATCTTCTGCATGCCGCCCTTGGCCATCATCTTCATCATCTTCTGCGTCTGCTCGAACTGGTTGAGCAGCTGGTTCACTTCCTGCACGCTGACGCCGGCGCCCGCCGCGATGCGGCGCTTGCGCGACGCCTTGATGAGCTCGGGCTTGGCGCGCTCGCCGGGCGTCATCGAGTCGATGATGCCGCCGATGCGCGCGATCTTGCGCTCGTCGACGTCCGTCTGCTGCGCGGCGCGCGCGAGTTCCGCCGGCAGCTTGTCGAGCATCGCCGAGAGGCCGCCCATCTTGCCCATCTGCGCGATCTGCGCGCGATAGTCGGCGAGGTCGAAGCCCTTGCCGCTCTTCACCTTGCGCGCGAGCTTCTCCGCTTCCTTGACGTCGACGTTGCGCTGCGCGTCCTCGATCAGCGACAGCACGTCGCCCATGCCCAGGATCCGCGACGCCATCCGCTCGGGATGGAAGACCTCGAGGCCGTCGACCTTTTCCGACACGCCGGCGAACTTGAGCGGCACCCCGGTCACCTGGCGCACCGACAGCGCGGCACCGCCGCGCGCGTCGCCGTCGAGCTTGGTCAGGATCACGCCGGTGAGTGGCAGCGTGGCATTGAATGCGCGTGCCGTGTTGACGGCATCCTGGCCCTGCATCGCGTCGACGACGAACAGCGTCTCGACGGGACCGACCGCGCCGTAGATCGCCGCGATCTCGCTCATCATCGCGTCGTCGATGGCCAGGCGCCCCGCCGTGTCGACGATGACCACGTCGTGGAAATGCTTGCGCGCCCAGTCGACCGCGCCCTGCGCGATGGCCACCGGCGTCGCATCCGCCGGTGCTGCGTAGAAATCGACGCCCACCTGGCCGGCGAGCAGTCGCAGCTGCTCGATGGCCGCGGGCCGGTATACGTCGGCGCTGGCGAGCAGCACCTTCTTGCCCAGGTCGGTACGCAGGAGGCGCGCGAGCTTGCCGGCGGTGGTGGTCTTGCCGGCGCCCTGCAGGCCCGCCAGCAGGAACACCGCGGGCGGCCGCGCGGCGAAATCGAGACCCGCCGTCGCGCCACCCAGCAGCGCGGTCATCTCGCGATGCACGACGCCGATCAGCGCCTGGCCCGGCGTCAGCGAGCCGACGACTTCCTCGCCCAGCGCCTTCTCGCGCACGCGGGCGATGAAATCGCGGACGACGGGCACGGCGACGTCGGCTTCGAGCAGCGCCAGGCGCACCTCGCGCAGCGCGTCCTGGATGTTGGCTTCGGTGAGCCGGGCCTCGCCGCGCAGCGTCTTGACGACGCGCGACAGCCGTTCGGTGAGATTGTCGAGCATGCGGGTCCTGAGGTGCGGGGGCGGGGGCGGCGCCGCGCAAGGGTTCCGTTAAACTCTGTCGACGGAATCGCCGCCATCCGCCTTCGTGCACGCGCTGCCTATCTTACTGCAAGCCGTCGTCGCGGCCCTGTACGCCTATGCCGCGTGGCTCTGCTGGCCGCGCGCGGTCCGCGAGCCGCGCGCGGCGCAGACCGTGCAGTGGCTCGTGCCGGTGGCCGTCGCGCTGCACGGCGTGGTCACGCTGCAGGCGATCGTCACCCCGGCGGGCCTTGACCTCTCGTTCGCGCACGCGCTGTCGCTGGTGGCGGGGCTCGCGGCGCTCGTCGCATGGTCGGCGGGCCTGATCCGCGCGCTGCCGGCCATCGGCGCCGCGGTGCTGCCGGTGACGGCGGTGGCAGCGCTGATGCCCGTGTTCATGCGCTCGTCGCATCTCTTTCCCTACGGCGAGGCGCCGTGGGCCACCGCGCACATCGCGATCGCGCTCGCCGCCTACGCGATCTTCATCGTCGCCGCCGCGCTGACGCTGGTGCTGACGCAGATCGAGCGGCGGCTGCACGCGGGGCTCGGCAGCGCGGACGGCGCGCCCCCGCCGCTGCTGACGCTGGAGCGCTGGCTGTTCCGGCTGATCGCCGCGGGCTTCGTGCTGCTGACGCTGACGGTGGCAAGCGGCCTCTTCTTTTCCGAGCAGCTCTTCGGCCAGCCGCTGCAGCTCAACCAGAAAAACACCTTCTCGGTGGCCGCGTGGCTCGTGTTCGGCGCGCTGCTCGTCGGCCGCTGGAAGAACGGCTGGCGCGGCCGCCGCGCGCTCAAGTGGATCGTCGCGGGCACCGTGCTGCTGCTGTGCGCCTACATCGGCAACAAGTTCATCGCCGAAGTGCTCGCGGGCGGCGTGCGATGACGGCGCTGCCCGCCGCAGGCCACTGACGCGCCGATGGACGCCGTCCCCCT
>JBGAIC010000066.1:0-16921 GCA_044225845.1 Casimicrobiaceae bacterium | reverse complement strand
GTCGCGCAAGGCCCGGGCGAAAGGCGCGAGTGGCACGCCGCACCAGCGCAGCACGCCGGCCTCCGGCCGCGTGAGCCCCACGACGGTACGCAGGAGCGTCGTCTTGCCCGCGCCGTTGGCGCCGCGCACGACGAGCGCGGCGCCGCCCGGGACGACGAAGGACACATTTCGCCACAACAGCGCGCGGCCGCGGCGCGCGGCGAGGTCCTGCGCTTCGAGGGCCGTGGTGGACGACAACTTGGGAGGGGCGGGGGAGACGTCGCCGCCATTCTACCGCCGCAAGCCGGCGCCCCCGCGGATTTGCACGGGCGTCGAGGGCGGGCGGCGTGAATTTTCGCTCCTCTGGCCGGGGCGCGCGGATTATCATTGTCGGCGCCGCGTCTCGGGCGGCCGCCAGGGGGAAGTCGATGCGCCACGTTCGTTCGCAACCGTCGATGGCATCCGCGATGTTCCGCGCGGGCCGACGCGTATTCGTCACCGCGTTTCTCGTGGTGCTGGCGGCGGCGGGACTGCTCCCGCACGCCGCGTCGGCGCAGACGGGCTTCAGCGCCGGCATCACCGTCGATTACCTGGGCGACCCGCCCACCTACGACGCCGGTAACCCGATCGGCGTACGCGTGGACCTGCACGCGGGCAGCGCCGATACGTCGGGCATCGGCTTCACCGTCAACCTGCCGGCCGGCACCAGCTTTTACGAGACGCCCATCGCCTCGCAATGCGGCGGCACGGTCACCTCGACCGCTACTTCGTACACGTTCGCCAACGGCGTCATCGCGGAAGACGCTTCCTGCATCGTGTACGCCTACCTGGTCGCGCGGCCGTCCGTGCTGACCAACTATTCGGTTGCGCTCGGGAACGTCAACTACGTCCAGTTCGGGAACCCGTACGTGTACACGCGTGGCGGATCAGCCGCGTTCGCGGTAAACGGCGCGCTCCCGCCGTCCTTCTACTACGCCTACGACGACACGGGCCACATCGGCAGCGACTTCTACTACTACCCGTACATCACCGGCACGCAGCCGATCACGTTGACGGCCACCGGCCTGCCGCCCGGGCTTGCGGTGACCGCGGACAACACCATCGAGGGCACGCCGACCAAGCTGGGCGCGTATCCCGTCCACCTGCACGCGGTCAATGCGTGGGGCTTCGACGATGCCGACATCACGATCACCATCGAGCCGCCCATCCTCTCGGCCGTGATGACGTTCACGCCCGGTTCCATCCTGCCGGGCGGCGCGTCGACGATGAAGATCGTGCTGACATCCACGGACAGCTACCTCTACAACATCGGCTTCGAGGACCCGCTGCCCAGCGGGATGACCGCCACCGCGCCTGGCGTCTACGACGCCTGCAACGGAGGCACGCTGACGGTGACGCCGACGTCGGTGGCACTGGAAGACGCGTTCCTCTCGTTCGATTCGGAGATCGACGACTCGGCGAGCTGCGAGATGGAGATTCCGGTGACGGCGACGGCCGCCAGCACGAAGGTGTTCACCAACACGATTACCCAGCTCTTCATCAGCGGTGAAGGCACCGAGTATTTCCCGGGCACGTCGGCCACGCTGACGGTGACCGCAGCCGCGCCGAAGATCACCAGCGCACCGCCGCCCGCCGGCAAGGTGGCTACGCTCTATTCGCACAAGATCACCGTGACGGGCAATGCGCCGATCACGGTGACGGTCACGGGCTTGCCGCCGGGCCTCTCGTTCAACGCGGTGTCGCGGACCATTTCCGGCATGCCGACGACGGCCGGCAGCTATCCGGGCACGATCACGGCCAGCAACGGCATCCGCCCCGACGACGTCCAGCGCTACACGATCGTCGTCACGTCGCCGCCGCTCGTCATCACGACGGACACGCTGCCGCCGATCACCGGGGGCTCGTACGTGAACACGCCGATCGTCGCCGCGGGCGGCAAGCCGCCGTACACGTTCGTCGTGCTGGCGGGCAACCTGCCGCCCGGGCTGTCGCTGACGCCCACCGGCAACCTGACGGGCATCCCCACCGCGCCGGGCACGTTTACGTTCACCGTGCAGGCGACGGATGCCGCAGGCACGACGGCCATCCACGCGTACACGGTCACCATTTCCAAGGGCACGCCGACGTTCATGTTCGACGTCGCACCCAATCCCGCCGTGTCCGGCATGCCGGTCGTCGTCACCGCCACGCTGTCCGGCGGCGGCGCGGTGCCTTCGGGCCAGGTGCAGGTATGGCTCGCGCACTCGTACGAGCGCTGCCCGTTCGTCGCCGGTTCCACGCCGGTGGCCGCGGACACGCAGACCGCCACGCTCGGCGGCGGCGGGACCGTGACGTTCAGCTTCGCCGGCCTCATGATCGACAACTACCAGGTCTGCGGCACTTACGCGGGCGATGGCAGCTACGTGACGGTCAACGCGGGCCCGGTGGACCTCTTCGTCATCAAGGGCGCACTGCTGCCCACGCCCGCGGTGACGCTGAGCATTCCGCAGCGGGTGACCGTGTCGACGGACGTCGGCGCGGCGGTGTCGGTCAGCGCGCCGTCGTCGTCGTCGCAGGTACCGCGCGGCAACGTCATGCTGCGCGCCAATGGCACGGTGGTGGGAACGGCGCCCGTCGTCGACGGCGTCGCGCAGTTCACGTTCCACACGCCGGCCGCGTCGGGCGACGTGGTGCTCACCGCCGCCTACCTGGGCGACGGCGCGTATTCGCCGACGTCTTCGGCGTCGAAGCTGGTTCGCGTGCAGGCCGGCCCGGCCGATCCGCAGCCGGTGCCCGCCCTCCACCCGTGGATGCTGGCGCTGCTCGCGTTGCTGACGGGCTTCGTCGCGGCGCGCGGCGTTCGCAACGCGCGGCGGCGTTAGCGCGCCGCGCGCGTTGGGCCTGCCGTCCACGCTGCTGCGCCGGCTGGCGCGCGCGCCGCGCGCGCTCGTCGGCGGCGCGATCATCGCGCTGTTCGCGTTCACCGCGTGGAGCCCGAATCTCGACCTGCCGCTGATCCCCAAGCTCGAGGCGATCACGTATGACGCGCGGCTCGCGCTGACGCGGCCCAACAAGGGCGACCCGCAGGTGGTCATCGTCGACGTCGACGAGCCCAGCCTCGCGCGCGAAGGGCGCTGGCCGTGGTCGCGCGACAAGATGGCCCACCTGGTCACGGAGCTCTTCGACCGCTACCACGTGCGGGCCATCGGCTTCGACGTCGTGTTCGCCGAGCCCGACACGTCGAGCGGTTCGGTGGTCGTCGACCAGCTGGCGGCGAGCACGTTCGCGGATGCGCCGCGCTTCGTCGAGCGCTGGCGCGCGCTGCGCCCGATGCTCGACTACGATCAGCAGTTCGCACGCGCGCTGCGCGGCCGGCTGTCCGTGCTGGCGCTGGGCTTCACCGACACCGCGCAACACGTGAACGCGCTGCCGGCGCCGATCTTCACGACGGCCGACCTCGGCGGCCACGCGATCACGGCCAGGCCCGAGGTGGGCTTCACGGCGAACCTGCCGTTGCTCGCCGACGCTGCCACCGCGTCGGGGCACTTCGACCCGGTCTTCGACGCCGACAACGTGATCCGCCGCGTGCCGATGGTCAAGCGCTACGGGGACGGCTTCTACCCGGCGCTGTCGCTGGAGCTGGCCGCGACGGTCCTCGAGACCAAGGCCATCAAGCCGCATTTCGACAGCAACGGCGACCTCGATGCGCTGGACCTCGGCGGCCTGATGGTACCCACCGCCGGCGACAGCACGGTGCTCGTGCCCTATCGCGGGCCCAAGCGCACGTTCCAGTACATCCCGGCGGCGTCCGTGCTCGCGGGCGATCCTGCGCTCAAGGGCCTCGACGGCGCGATCGTGATCTTCGGCACCAGAGCGAAAGGCCTCCAGTACCTGCGGCCGACGCCGCTCTCGCCGGACTTCCCCGGCGTCGAGATCCACGCCAACCTGCTGTCCGGCATGCTGAACGACGACCTGCGCTCGGTGCCGCGGGGCGCCAACGAGCTGGAGGCCCTGGTGATGGTCGTCGCGGGGCTGATCGTCGTGTTCGGCATCTCGTGGCGCCGGCCGGTGGTGATGCTGCTGGGCATCGCGGGCGTCGCCGCGGCTGTCGTCGGGCTGAACATGTATTTCTGGACAGCGCAGCGCGCCGTGATGCCGCTCGCGGCCACGCTCGTGATGCTTGCCGTGCTGCTCGTCTACAACCTGCTGACGGGCTTCGTCCGCCAGGTGGTGGAGACGCGGCGGCTGTCCGACCAGTTCGGCGAATACGTGCCGCCCGAGCGCGTGGCCGAAATGCGCGAAAGCGGCAGGGCGTTCTCGCTGGAAGGCGAGGCACGCGAGCTGACGGTCATGTTCTCCGACGTGCGCCAGTTTACGGCCGTGTCCGAGCGGCTGGCGCCGCGCGACCTCTCCGCGATGATGAACGCCTACCTGACGGCGATGACGGAGGCCATCCACGGCACGCGCGGCACCATCGACAAGTACATCGGCGACGCGATCATGGCGTTCTGGGGCGCGCCGGTGGGCAGCACGACACATGCGCGCGACGCGGTGCAGGCGGCGATCGCGATGCGCGATACGATGCCCAAGCTCGCGCCGGTGTTCGAGGCGCGCGGCTGGCCGGAGCTCGCCATCGGCATCGGCATCAACACCGGCACGATGAACGTCGGCGACATGGGCTCGCGCTTCCGCCGCGCGTACACGGTGCTGGGCGACGCCGTGAACCTCGCGTCGCGCGTCGAGAACCTGACCAAGCAGTATGGCGTCGTGATCATCTGCGGCGAGGCCACGCGTGACGCCGCGCCCGATTTCGTCTGGCGCGAGATCGACCGCGTCCGCGTGCAGAACCGCGCCGCGCCCGTGACCATCTGGGAGCCTCTCGGTGTCACGGTCACGCCGCAGCAGCAGGCGCGGCTGGAGCGCTGGAACGCCGCGCTGGCGCTCTATCGCGAGCGCCGGTTCGCCGACGCCGCCGACGCGTTCGCGTCGCTGGAAGGCGAGGACGTGTCGACGACGATCTACACCGTCTATCGCGAGCGCTGCGAGGGCTTCATGCGTTCACCGCCGGCCGGCGACTGGGACGGGGCTACGTCGACGTTCAAGTGAACGTTGGTGCTTCGGCGGTGTTGGGGAGGGGTTGCGCCTGGCGTGCGCCTAATTGGGGTCAGACTCCAATTTCTTGTCGAGTCCACACGCTGCCAGCGCCGAGCAGAAATTGGAGTCTGACCCCAATTAGGCGCACGCCAGGCGCAACCCCTCCCCAACACCGCCGAAGGGCGGCGTCTTGCTCGCCTATGCGCTCCGGCCCAAAGCGCGGGCCAGGACGCGGTTTTCGTAGCGTTGGCCGCCGAATTCGTAATGCGTGAGGCCGCGGTCGACGTAGCCGCGGACGGCGTAGAAGCTGCGGGCGCGTGCGTTGCCCGACCATGCCGTCAGCCACAGGGCTTGCGCGCCGGCGTCGCGGGCGAGCTCCTCGGCCGCTTCGATCAGGCGGCTGCCGATGCGCTGGCGCAGGAAGGGCGATTGGACGTAAAGCCGCCGCAACTCCATGACCGGGCGTTCAGGCACGAGCGCATGCGTGCTGTCCCGCTCGAGGTCCGCGAACGCGACGAGATGACGTTCGCGCTCCGCGAGCAACGCGACGTAGCCCGGCCGCGCGAGCAAGGTCGCGAACGCCAGCAGGGAAAACGTGTCGTCTGCCTCTTGCGCCAGCGCGGGCGTGACGCCCCCCGTGGCATAGGTCTCCAGGAACACCTGCGTCGCGAGCGCGTGCAGGCACAACGCGTCGTCAAGCGTCGCGCGTCGGATGGAAAGCGCATCGCGCGTGTGTGGCAACCCGGAAGCCACGATCAAAACGGGAGGAGGGCAAGCAGCCAGGCAATGCCTTGCCCCACGGACCGATAGCCCGCGATCATCGGATCCGGCTCGCCGCGCACTCGTGCAATGTCCCGGGCATCCGCCACTGCCGGAAAACCGCAGGTGCGCGCACGAAACCAATCCCGGCGCGTTGGCCGCGGCGCACGCGTGACAAGTCCATTCATACCGCGGTGCATCCATCGAGCGATGATGGGCAGACGACGAACGCAGGCGAGCGAAGCAACGCCATGCAGACCGAAGCGGAGGGAGTCGAAATGTTCGGGATGTCGCGAGGTACGCCCGAAGGCGGCGTGGGCCGTGGCGTGCGCCTAATTGGGGTCAGACTCCAATTTCTCGTTGAGTCCACACGCTGCCAGCGCCGAGCAGAAATTGGAGTCTGACCCCAATTAGGCGCACGCCACGGCCCACGCCGCCTTCGGGCAGCCAACCTCTGAACTCACGAACACTTGGGCGTAGAGCACCGTCCGTATCCGACGACCCCCTCGATCACGCCCCCGACCCGCGTGTTGAAGTAGTAGTCCATCCCGATGCCGGTAACGCCCGGCCCGGTGAGGATGCCGGAGAAGTTGCCCGCGACGAGCGGCTGGCAGTTGGCACCGCTGCACGACGCCGTGGCGCCGACGCCGGAGGTCGAGAACAGCGGCCCGACGAGCGACGTGCTGCCGCTCATCGTGTACGTCGCGCCGGTGAAGCCCACGGTGAGGCCCGTCAGCGACAGGTTAGCCGCGCCGAAGTCGATCGTGACGAGGCCGCCCGAGATCAGCGTGCCGGTGGCGCCGGTGCCGGAGTCGGTGGGACGCGTGCCGCCGACCGGCGCGAACGAGACCACGCCCGCCGACGGGATGTTCGTCGCCGCCTGGCCGTAAATGTAGTGCAGGTTGCCGCCGTTGTTGGTGACGACGGTTCCGTCCGGCAGCGTCTGCGAGATCGTCGAGCCGGGGCCTTCCCAGCGGCCCCAGTTGAGCGAACCGGCATCCGGCGCCGAGCCGACATCGGTCAGCGTGGCCGTACCGAGTGATGCGTTCAGCGTCGGCGACACGAAGCCGGTCATGCCGCCGGTGCCGTTCAGCACGAGCGGGGACGAACCCGCCGTCGCGGTGCCGAGTTCGAGCGTGTAGCGATCGGAGCCGACCGCCCACGCGACGCTGCCGCCGATCGGCGAGCCGAAGTTCAGGTCCTCGGTGGCCTGGTAGGTGAACGGCGGATCCGGCTGCGCGAAGGCGAGCGGGAACGCCGGCACCTTCGAGAACTCGAGGTCGACTGGCGTGGTGGTGGCCACCTTCGTCGTGGTGTTCAGCGCGTCGGTCAGGAAGGTGCGCGGCGCGAGCCAGCGCTGCGGGCCCTGGCCGTCGGGCACGAAGAAATATTCGCGGATGCCGAACACGCTGTTGCCGAACGGCGTGTCGACGCCGACCGCGCCTTCGAGCACGCCGCCATACAGGCCGGGCTGCGCAGGCGGCTCGTCGGGCGCGTCGCGGCACTGGCCGTCGGCGCAGATCTGCAGCAGGTAATGCGTGCCGCGGATGCCGATGGTCGCCTGCGTCGTCAGCACCGAGTAGCGGTCGTGGTCCACCTTGCCGATCTGGCCGGACACGGTGCGGAAGCCGCCGCGCACGAGCCGGAACACGGCGCGCTCGTTGCCGTCCGCGCGCCCGTTGAACACGAACTGCTCGATGCGGAACTCGGTGTCGGGCTTCAGCGCGACCAGTGCATCGTCGGCGAAGCGGATCTGCGCGTGGCTGTCGGCGCCGGTGACCACGGCGTCGCCGGCCGCGACGTTGGCACCGGCCGCCAGGCGCACGCGGTCCGCGCCGCGCACGGCAACGACGTCGCCGACGGCCAGCACGATGCGCCCGGCCTGGGCCTGCACGGCGGCGGCGCACAACATCAGCAGCGCGGCGAAGACGTAGCGCAACATTCCGGCGTGGCGCGAGCAATGGAAGGCGTTCACGATGGCCTCGCCTCTAGTTGAACTCGTAGCGCAACTTGATCGCCACGACGTTGCGGGTGTAGTCGTACAGCGCCAGGTTCGAATCGTTGCGCTGGTACTGGTATTCGAGCTTGGCGCTCCAGTGGCGGAACAGGTACAGCGCGCCGAGCGAGGCGTTGAGGTTGTTGTCGCGCCGCGCGACGTCGATGATGGGCACCGGCCCGTTGAACTCGCTGCGCAGGTAGGCAAGGCCGAAGTTGAACGCCCACAGCGGGTCGGGCGACACGGTCACGTCGGCATTCGCGCCGTAGACGTCGCGGCCGAGATAGGCGAAGCCCTCGGTGTCGCGCTGGCGCCCCGCCGACACCGACGCGTTCAGCACCGGCTGCCACTTGGTCAGCCACCCGTAGCGGCCGCCGACGGCGATCGCCCAGAAGTCCGCGTTCTGCGCCTCGTTGGCGCCGCTGTACTCGATGCGCGCGATCTGCGGGATGACGCTGATCGTCGCGGTGGACGAGACCTGGTGGCGCCACTCGAACGCGAGGCCGTTGGTCCAGCGGTACTTGTCGCCGTCGAGCAGGATCTGGCCGTACGCATACGTCAGCGCATAGGTCTCCGCGTTGCTGTGGTAGCTGGCGCCCAGGTTGGCGCCGACCTGCGCGAGGTTGTATTCGCTCGCGTCGCTGTAGAACGTCCCCGATCCGGTGACGCCGCCGTAGACGGCCCAGCCCGGTGCCACGGGCCGGTTGTACTGGATGGCGGCCGCGACGGCGCCGAACGGACTCGCCTGGTGCACGCCGAAATCCGCGACCGTCACCGCGCCCAGCACCGGCAACCAGATGTTGGCCTGCGTGACGCCCGCGTTCGCGTTGCTGTCGTAGCCGCCGCCGAACTCGACGAAGCCGGTCAGCTTGGCGAGGTACTGCGCTTCGCGTGCCGACAGCGCGTCGAGGTAGCGCTCGATGCCCGCCATGACCGTCGGCGGCGGGTTGGTGGCCGCGACGCGCTCGAATTCGGTGCGGGCCCGCGCATCGTCGCCCGCATAGAAGTAGGCGCGCGCGAGTTCCAGCCGCGCGCGCGCATCGTTGGGGTTCTGCAGCGTGTAGCGTTCGAGCGAGAGGACGCCTTCGCCGGCGTGGCCCGTGTCCACGGCCGCGACGCCGCACCACAGGTCCGCGGACGGGTATTGCGTGCGATCCAGCGTCGCGCAGGCGTCCCACGCGAGCGCCGAGCGGTTGCTCTCGACGAACGTGCGAACCTCGTCGACCGTCGCGCCGGAGACCGCGCCGGCCGCGAGCGGCCCTGCGATTGCGAATGCGATGAAATGCCGACGGATCGAACGTTGCATCGTCGCCCCATGGTCCCTGGTCACAGGCGCGGCGATCATAGCAGACGTCAGGGTAGAACGTGGTCGATCACGAGGCGAATATTCGCGCTTGACGAAGGCAGCGGGCCCATTTGCCCGACGAGGTCCCCACTGGCCGGCGTCGCGCTGCCGCCCTTGGCGACGCGCGCTTCGAGCAGCACGGTCGGGAACGCGGACAGCGTCATGCCCGGCGCCATGCTCTGGCTGTCGTCGAGCGAGAACGTGCGCGGCAGCTCGCGCGCGGCAAAGCGCAGCACCGCAAGGGGCATCCGGGGCCCGTTGGCGGCGCGTGCAAATACGAACACGACGTCGTCCGGCTGCACGCGGCTCGCGAGCGCGGGCGCGAGCTCCACCCGGCCGGTGAGCGCGGCCTTGGCGGCGGATGGCGCGGTCGCGGCGTTGGGCGTCGAGCTTGCCGTTGCCGCGGACGCGCCCGCGGCCGGCGAGGGCGCGCCGGATTTCGCGGCTGGCGCGCCGCCGGCCCCGCGCGTTGTCTGCTCGAGCTGCGCGATCGCGGCGGCCACTTCCTTGCCGTCGTCGCTGTCGGGCGGCAGTTGCTGCGCCAGCGCGCGCCAGTAACGCAGCGCCGCTTGCGGGTCGCGCCGCTCGAGCGCCGCGGTGCCCGCGAGCGCCAGCGCCTTGCGATGCGCGGGGTCGATCGCGAGTGCCTTGTCGAGCAGTTCCGCCGGCCTGCCGGCGAGCGACTGGTTCTGCGTCATCGCCAGTGCCTCGGCCCAGTCGGCATAGACGTCGGCGTCGTTGGGTGCGCGCGGCGCGGCTGCCGCGTAGGCGCGCACCGCGTCGTCGAAGCGCCCGAGGCCGGCGTACGAGCGCGCCAGGATCTTCCAGCCGCGCGGGTCGGACGGGTTGTCCTTCATCCGTTGCGCGAGCGTGGCGACCATCGCTTCCACCTGCGCCTGGGTCATCTGGCCCGCGGCGGGCGGCGGCGGCGCGCGCGACGCGAGCATCGCCGCGGGCTGGCCCAGCGCCAGATAGAGCAGCGCCGCCGCGAGCGGAACGAGCCCGACCAGCAGCAACGCGACGTAGAACGGCGCGCGCGATTCGCGCGGCGGCGGCGCGTCGGCTGGGCTGTCGATCTCCGCGCCGAGGCGATGCGCCAGCTCGTCGACTTCGCGATCCCAGGCGCCGGCGTCGAGCTCGCCGGCCGCGCGCTCCGCCTCCAGCTGCCGCTTCTGGTCGCGGAACAGCGCCACCGACGCGGTGCCGGGAGCGGGCGACGATACCACCGGGCGCCCGCGCAACAACGCGCGCAGCAGCACGCCGAGCGTCACGATGACGATCGCCGTGGCGAAGATCCAGAACAGCAGCGGGGAGGACATGCGGCGGCGCGAGGCGGGAAGCGGCCCGCATTATAGCGGCCGGGGTACCTCGCGCCGGGGCGTCAGCGGCGGAACACGAGGTCCGGCAACGCGGTGGCGATGCCGGGGAACACCATGATCAGCGCGACGGCGACGAACATCAGCAGCACGAAGGGCAGCACGCCCAGCACGACGTCGCGCAACGGGATGTCGGGCGCGATGTTGCGGATGACGAACAGGTTGAGGCCTACCGGTGGATGGATGAGCCCCATCTCCATCACCACCGTCATCAGCACGCCGAACCAGATGAGGTCGAAGCCCGCGGACTTCAGCGGCGGCAGCACGATCGGCGCCGTCATCAGGATGATCGACACCGGCGGCAGGAAGAAGCCCAGCACGATGACGAAGCTGAGGATGGCGATCAGCAGCAACCAGCGCCCGAGGTGCAGCGCGACGATGTACTCGGCGGCCGACTGCGAGATCCGCAGGTAGCTCATCACGTAGGAGAAGAACAGCGACATGCCGATGATGAACATCAGCATCGTCGACTCGCGCAGCGTGGCGGCCAGGATGGGCTTCACGTCGCGCGGGCGCCACACGCCGTACACGGCGGCGATCAGCACCAGCGCCAGCACGGCGCCCAGACCCGCGGTCTCCGACGGCGTCGCGAAGCCGCCGTACAGCGCCACCATCACGCCGATCAGCAAGACGACGAAGGGCAGCACGCGCGGCAGCAACGCGAGCTTCTCGCGCAACGAGTAATCGTGCGCATCGACGTGCGCGCTGCGCGCGCCGCCGGCCGCGTACGCGGCGAGTGCCGCGCGATGCTCGCGCCGGTATTGCCAGGCGGCGTAAACGGCGAACAGCGCGACGAGCAGCAGGCCCGGCCCGATGCCCGCGAGGAACAGGCGGCCGAGCGAGACTTCGGCCGCCACCGAGTACAGGATCATCGTGATCGACGGCGGCAGCAGGATGCCCAGCGTGCCGCCCGCGGCGATGATGCCGGCCGCGAAACCCGGCGAATAGCCGCGCTTGCGCATCTCCGGGATGCCGGCGCTGCCGATCGCGGAGCAGGTGGCGGGACTCGAACCCGCCATCGCGGCGAACAGCGCGCACGTGAAAACGTTGGCGATGCCCAGTCCGCCCGGTATGCGCTGCATCCACGCGTGCATCGCGAGATAGAGGTCGCGGCCCGCGTTGGAGCGGCCGATCGCCGCGCCCTTCAGGATGAACAGCGGTATCGACAGGAGCGTGATGCTCGCCATCTCCTCGTAGACGTTCTGCGTGACCGTGTCCAGCGACGCGGCCGGCATGAACAGCGCCATGAAGACCAGCGCGACGAAACCCAGCGCGAACGCGATGGGCATGCCCGAGAACATCACGACCAGCGTCGCGACGAGGAACAGGATGCCGATGGCCAGGACGCTCATGCGTGTCCCGCCGGTGCGTCGGTGGCGGCGCTGCGCGTCGCGATCTGCAGCAGTACCTGCAGCGCCAGCAGCGTCATGCCGACGGCCATCAGGCCGTAGGGAATCGACAGCGGCGGTGCGAACGTGGAGCCGGTGGTGGCGCCGTCGCGGAAGGCCTCGTGCCACAGCGTCCACGACTTCCACGCGAAGAACGCGCAGAACAGGAACGTCAGCACGTCGACCATCCGCCGCCGCCAGGCGTTGACGCGCGGCGACAGGTAACCGGCGATCGCGTCGATGCCCACGTGCCCGCGCTGCGACTGCACCCACGCGCCGCACAGGAACGTGGCACCGGTGAGGCAGAAGACCGCGATCTCGTCCTGCCAGTCGGTGGCCATGTGGAACAAATAGCGCGTGACAACGCTGGACGTCAGCACCAGCGCGGCCGCGAGCAGCGCGAGCATGCCCGCGCCGACGGCGAGCCGGTTGACGACGGCGAGGAGGCGCTCGAGCTTGTCCATCAGCGAAGACGACGCGCACGGCTGCGCGCGGCGTGGAGCGTGCGCCGCTCCCGCCGCGCTGCGTGCATCGCGATCAGGCGATCAGCTTCTCGGCGGCCGCGAGCAGCTTGGCCGACATCTCGGTGCGGCTCGCATAGTCCTTCCACGCCGGGCGCGCCAGCACCTGCCACTTCTTGAGCGTCGCGTCGTCGACGTCGAACACCTTGGCGCCGGCCTTTTCGTACACCTTGGCCACCAGCTGGTCGTCGGCACGCGCGCCCTGCAGCGCGAAGGCCTCCATCTCGCCGCCCACCGCCATGATCACGTCCTGCTGCGCCTTGGGCAGCTTGTCGAAGACGTCCTTCGACATCAGCAGCGGCTCCAGCATGAACCAGAACGAGCGGTTGCGCGCGGTGGTGAGGTACTTGGCGAGTTCTTCCAGGCGGAACGAGATGAGGCTCGTCGACGACGTCATCGCCGCGTCCATCGCGCCCGTCTGCATGGCGGCGTAGATTTCGTTGGACGGCAGCGAGATCACGGCCGCGCCGGCCGACTTCAGCATCATGTCCATCTCGCGGCTGCCGCCGCGCACCTTCAGGCCCTTGGCATCGTCGGGCGTGACGAGCGGCCGTGCGCGGCTGGCGATGCCGCCCGCCTGCCAGATCCACGACACGATCACGATGCCCTTGTCGTTGAGCAACCCGGTGAACAGCTTGCCCACTTCGGCGTTCTTCCACTGGCTGCCGATGTCGTAGGAAGGCACGAGCGCCGGCATCAGGCCGATGTTCACTTCCGGCACTTCACCGCCCGCGTACGACACCGGGAACAGCGACAGGTCCAGCGCGCCCTTGCGCATCGCGCCGAACTGCGCGTTCGTCTTCATCAGCGACGAGTTCGGATAGACCTCGAACTTCAGCGCGCCGTTGGTGCGCTTGGACACCTCCTCGCCGAAGCGGCGGCACAGCCGGTCGCGGAAGTCACCCGTGTCGCCGGTGGAACCGGGGAACTGGTGCGAGATCTTGAGCGTGACGGGATCGGCGGCGTGCGCCATGCGCGAGCCGGCCAGGGCGAGCGGCACCGCCGCGAGCGAAGCGCCGACGACGCGGCGACGAAGATGGTCCATGCGTTTCCTCCGGATTGATCGAAGCTCGACGGCGCGCGCTTCCGAAGTCTTGCCGCTTCGTGGCTCCCGCGCCGGCTTCTATTGTAGGGGCAATGGCGCCGCCCGCGTCAGGTGCGCTGCAGCGTGATGTGCACCGAGTGGAGACAGCGCCGCGATGCCGCGCCGCAACAAGCCATGCTGGCGGGCGATCGTTTATCATCGACGGGACCCTTCCGCTTTCCCGTCCCATGGCCGACATTCACGACTTGCGCGCTGCGTCGCTCGAATACCACCGCGCGTATCCGCCCGGCAAGATTTCCGTCGCGCCGACCAAGCAGCTCTCCAACCAGCGCGACCTGGCGCTTGCGTATTCGCCCGGTGTCGCCGCGGCCTGCGACGAGATCGTCCGCGACCCGGCGGAAGCGTTCAAGCTCACCGCGCGCGGCAACCTGATCGGCGTCGTCACCAACGGCACCGCGGTGCTGGGGCTGGGCGCCATCGGTCCGCTGGCCGGCAAGCCGGTGATGGAAGGCAAGGCGGTACTGTTCAAGAAGTTCGCGGGCATCGACTGCTTCGACATCGAGCTCGACGCGATGGACCCCGACAAGCTCGTCGACGTGATCTGCGCGCTGGAGCCCACGTTCGGCGGCATCAACCTCGAGGACATCAAGGCGCCGGAGTGCTTCTACGTCGAACGCAAATGCCGCGAGCGGATGAAGATCCCCGTCTTCCACGATGACCAGCACGGCACGGCGATCATCGTCGGTGCCGCGGTGCTGAACGGGCTGCGCGTCGTCGGCAAGGACCTCGAGGACGTGAAGCTCGTCACGTCGGGCGCGGGTGCCGCGGCGCTCGCGTGCCTCGACCTGCTCGTGTCGCTGGGCATCCGGCGCAAGAACATCTTCGTCACCGACATCGCGGGCGTGGTCTACGAAGGCCGCACCGAACTGATGGACGACAACAAGGCGCGCTACGCGCAAGCCACGTCCGCGCGCACCCTCGCCGAATTGATGCCGGGCACCGACATCTTCCTGGGGCTTTCCGCCGGCGGCGTGCTGAAGCCCGAGTTCCTGAAGGCAATGGCGGACAAGCCGCTGGTGCTCGCGCTCGCGAACCCGACGCCGGAGATCATGCCGGACGTCGCGAAGGAAGCGCGGCCCGACGCGATCATCGCGACGGGCCGCTCGGATTTCCCGAACCAGGTCAACAACGTCCTCTGCTTCCCGTTCATATTCCGCGGCGCGCTGGACGTCGGCGCCACGACGATCAACGAGGCGATGAAGCTCGCGTGCGTCCGCGCGATCGCGGACCTGGCGATGGCCGAGCAGAGCGACATCGTGGCCGCCGCCTATCAGATCGAGAACCTGCGCTTCGGCCCCGAGTACCTGATTCCCAAGCCCTTCGATCCGCGGCTCATCGTGCAGATCGCGCCCGCCGTGGCCAAGGCCGCGATGGAGTCGGGCGTGGCCACGCGGCCGATCGAGGACTTCGCCGCGTATCGCGACCGGCTGACGCAGTTCGTCTACCACTCCGGCTTCCTGATGCGGCCCATCTTCGCGGCCGCGAAGAAATCGCCCAAGCGCATCGTTTACGCGGAAGGCGAGGACGAGCGCGTGTTGCGCGCCGTGCAGGTGGTGGTCGACGAGAAGCTCGCGCGTCCCATCCTGGTGGGCCGGCCTGCCGTACTCGAGCAACGCATCGAGCGCTTCGGCCTGCGCCTCAAGCCCGGCACCGATTTCGAAGTGATCAACCCGGATTTCGACAACCGCTACCGCGAGTACTGGACGGAGTACTACCGGCTCACCGCGCGGCGCGGCGTGTCGCAGCAGTACGCCAAGATCGAGATGCGGCGGCGGCACACGCTGATCGGCGCGATGATGATCCATCGCGGCGAGGCCGACGGCATGCTGTGCGGCACGTTCGGCACGCATGCGCTGCACCGGCAGTACATCGACCAGGTGATCGGCCTGCGCCGCGGCGTCAAGACCTATGCGGCGATGAACGCGCTGATGCTGCACGACCGCACGCTGTTCATCGCGGACACGTACGTCAACTACGATCCCACCGCCGAGCAGTTGGCGGAGATCACGCTGCTGGCCGCCGACGAGATCCGCCGCTTCGGCATCACGCCCAAGGTGGCGCTGCTGTCGCACTCGAGCTTCGGCTCCAGCGAGTTTCCGTCGGCGCGCAAGATGCAGCAGGTGCTGGGCCTGGTGAACCAGTTCGATCCGGAACTCGACATCGAAGGCGAGATGCACGGCGACGCCGCACTGGACGAGAGCGTGCGCCTCGCCACGTTCCCCGGCGCGCGCCTGAAGGGGGCCGCCAACCTGCTCATCTGCCCGACGCTCGATTCCGCGAACATCGCGTTCAACCTGTTGAAGATGTCCGGCTCCAGCGGCATCACGCTGGGGCCGATGCTGCTGGGCGTCGACAAGCCCGTGCACATCCTGACGCCTTCGGCGACCGTGCGGCGGATCGTCAACATGACGGCGCTCACCGTCGTCGACGCCATCACGGACCGGCAGGCGGTGCTGCTCTAGGCGAGCGGGCGTCACACGCCACGCAGCGAGCGCGCGCTGACGGTGCGCGCCTTACAGCGTTGCGCGCTCTCCGCCGACTGCGTCGCCACGCCGCGCTGGGCAAGCTTGCGCTCATTGTCCACAAGGAGCGCACGATGAGCACGACGCAGGCCACCCGCGAAGAACACGACGCGATCTGGAAGGCTATCGAGGACGCGAAGATCGGCTTCCTCAGCACCTTCACGCGCGATGGCGGCCCGCAGGCGCGCCCGCTGACGACGCAGAAAGTGGAAGGCGGAACCATCTGGTTCTTCATCGACCGCGAAGGCGACACGACGCATCAGGTCGGCGGCAATCCGCGCGTGCTGCTGACGTACGCGGATTCTTCGGCGAGCTTCTATGCGTCGCTGGCCGGCAAGGCGCAAGTGGTCGTCGACGTCGAGAAGGCGCGCGAGATGTGGAGCAAGATCGCCGAGGCGTGGTTCCCCGGTGGTCCCGAGGATCCCAGACTGGGCTTGCTGCGCGTGGACGTCGACCACGGCGAGACCTGGGAGCCCACGACCAACAAGCTCTTCCAGTTCATGTCCATCGCCGCTGCGGCCATCACACACACGCCGCCCAAGCTGGAAGGCGAGCACAAGGCGTTCACCGTCTGACGCTGCACGGCTCCGGTGGGCCGATCGGGTAAAATCGGGCCACCGGAGGGGTGGATGAGCGGTTTAAGTCACACGCCTGGAAAGCGTGCGTAGGCTAACCCCTACCGCGGGTTCGAATCCCGCCCCCTCCGCCAATTGCTCACTGGTCCATTCCGGTTACATGGGTAACGGTTTATACCGGAGACATGGGTAACACTTTGGGCTCGAACGGGTTGCTGACGGGTTCGACCCGCCCGGTCTCGTGATCGAAGAATCCCAGGTCGTAGTGCATGAAGGTCACGA
>JBGAIC010000065.1:0-16975 GCA_044225845.1 Casimicrobiaceae bacterium | reverse complement strand
GCCGACCGCGCCTTCGTCGGCGACGATCCGCTGCCGCGCGACGAGGCGTCGTTCGGCGAACTGCAGAAGCGGGCGCGCACGCGGCTGCCCGCCGTTGCGGAAAGCGCGTTCCGGCTGCTGGCCGACGTCGCGGCGGCCTGGGTGGCGCTGACGCAGCGGATCCATGCGGCGGGGCCCTCGCTCGGCCGCCTGGTGGCCGACGTGAAGGCCCAGCGCGACGCGCTGGTCTATCCCGGCTTCTTCGGCCGCACGCCGTGGGGCCAGTTGCGGGAGTTGCCGCGCTATCTCACGGCGCTGGACCGGCGCATCGCCAAGTACCCGGAGCGGGCCGCGCGCGACGCGCAGCACGCGGCGCAGGTGGCCACGCTGTGGCAGCGTTACCGTGAGCGGCTGGACGCCGACCGGCGCGCCGGGCGCCAGGACCCGCGGCTGGAGGAATGGCGGTGGCTGCTCGAGGAACTCAAGGTGTCGCTGTTCGCGCAGGAGCTCAAGACGCCGTTCCCGGTGTCGTTCAAGCGGCTGGAAAAGGCGTGGGAGGCGATCAGGGCGTCGTGAACGGCGCTATCGTGTTGCCAAGGGAACGTGCTAGAGTAATTTGGCCGGAAAGTCGCATAACGCCTTGAGGCGACAGACTCCGGACAACAGGGAATCCAAGCCGCCCATGGCCGCAACACCCACGCCTGCAACGCCTGCCCGCCGCCCGCCCACGCGCGAGGCGACCAAGGCGCTGCACGACTGCCGCGATCTCGCGATCCATCGGCTGCAGCTGTCGTTCTCCGCGATGCTCGATCGCGTCAGCGACCTGCTGATGGAACGCGCCAGCAAGTCGGACGTGCGCTCGGAGCAGTCGCTGTTCCTGGACACGCGCGGCGTGCTGAAGACGGAGCGCGCGGCGCTGCTGTCCGAGTTCGAGAAGCTGTTGCGGCGCAGCGTGGACGACCTGGTCTCCGGCAAGGTGGAGAAGGCCGAGTTCGCGTCGTCGGACGTCGACCCCACGAAGATGACGCTCGTCGACACGTCGGTGATGGACGAGGCGGTGCTCACCGGAAACATCACGCGCATCGTCGAGAACTCGTGCCACGACCAGCTCGCCGAGTTCAACCGCAGCATCGGCTACCTGCTCGACAAGCCGGGGCTCGAGACGGACGGTAATCCGCTCGCGCCGCAGGTGATCGTCGACGCGTTCGCCGATGCGCTGAAGCAATTGAAGGCGGAGCGGCCGATCAAGTTCCAGGTGCTGAAGGAACTGAACCAGACGTCGCTGGGCGACATCGCGGCGATCTACGCCGACATGAACCAGCACCTGCTCAACACGCACGCGGTGCCGGCGGCCGCGGTGCGCGCCCGCACGGTCCAGCGCGGTACCGGAGGCGAGCGCGGCAAGCCCGCCGTCGACGACAAGGACAAGAAGCCGCCGCCGTCCGCGGAAGTGGACATGATGTCGCTGTTCAAGCGGATGTTCGGCGGTGGCGCGGCCGCGGCGATGACGCCGCCGCGCGCGCCGGCGCCGGTGGCGGAGCCGGGCGGCCTGACGCCGATCGACGCCGCGCTGATGGCCGGTGCGGGGCTGCCGCGGCGCCCGCGGCCACCTGCCGGCGCCGACCTTCGCCCCGATGGCGCCGACGCCGTCGGGCTACGTGCCGGGCGCGCCGATCATCGCGACGCCGGTGCTGCACGAGAGCCTGACCCGGCTGCAGGCCGGCCAGAGCGGCTTCGATTTGGGCGGCGGCGCGATCGTCCAGTTCTCGGGCATCCCGGAAGGCCTGCACAACGTCCTGCGCGACCTGCAGGAATCGCCGCTCGGCAGGAAGGTGAACCAGCTCGAGTCGATGACGATCGAGATGGTCGCGATGCTGTTCGACTTCGTGTTCGAGACGCGCGACCTGCCGGACGGCATCAAGGCGCTGCTCGCGCGGCTGCAGATCCCGGTGCTGAAAGCCGCGATGCTGGACGGCGCGTTCTTCGCCAAGAAGCAGCACCCGGCGCGGCTGCTCGTCAACGAGCTTGCCGCGGCGGGCCTGGGCTGGGCGCCGGCATCGGGGCAGGAAGACCCGCTGTACAAGGAAATCGACAAGATCGTCCGCGCGATCCTGGATGGCTTCGCCAACGACCTCGCGATCTTCGACATCCAGCGCGAGGACCTCGCGAAGTTCCTCGCGAGCGAAGAGGCGGCCGCGCAGACGGTCATCGCAACGGGCGCGCAGGAGATCGAGCGCAGCGACCGCGCGCAGATGGCCTCCGTCGTGTCGCGCGCGGAAGTCGAGCGACGCATCGAGCACAGCCCCGTCCCGCAATTCCTCGCGGGCTACCTGCGCGAGCGCTGGACCTCGGCGCTGACGCGCGCCTCCGTTGACCACGGCGAGGACAGCGAGCAGTGGAACGGTGTGGTGCAGACGCTCGAGGATCTCGTGTGGAGCGTGCAGCCCAAGCGCACGACCGACGACCGCAAGTACCTCGTCGCGATGCTGCCTTCGCTGCTGAAGCGGATGAACGCCGGCACGCAGAGCATCGCGTGGGCGCCCGCCGAGCGCGAGCAGTTCATGGCCAACCTCGTCGAGGCGCATGCCGCGGCCGTCAAGCCGGGCGTGGCGAACATCGCGTCGCCGACGGCGGTGCTGGCCGAGAACGCGAAGGCCCAGGCCGAGATCGCCAAGGCGGCCGGCGACGAGCAGGGCGCGCAGAAGGCCGCGGCGCTGGCCGAGGCGATGACGGTGGCCGAGCCGCTGCAGCCGGAAGTCGCCGAGGTCGTCGACGACGACTTCCTGGAGATCGCGCGCAACCTCGAGCGCGGCATGTGGATCGAGTTCGAGAACGACGACGGGCAGCTCGTGTTCGCCAAGCTCGCCTGGGTGAGCCCGCTGCGCGGCACCTACCTCTTCACCAACCGGCAGGGCCAGAAGGCGCTGTCGATGACGGCCGAGGAACTGGCCGAGCGCTTCCGCGCAGATACGGCGCGCGTCGTCGAGGCCGAGCCGCTGATCGACCGCGCGTTCACCAGCGTGATGGGGCAGCTCGAGCAGCAGATGTCCGAGCGTGCCGCCTGACGCGGCGCGCACGGCGCCCGTCCTCGCGGGGCGCGCGTTCGAGGACCTCGCAGTCGGCGACGCGTTCACGTCGGCGCTGACGATCACCGAGCAGCACCTCGTCACCGGCGCCGGCCTCATCGCCGACTTCAATCCGCTGCACGTCGACGAGACGTTCGCGAAGGCGTCGCGCTACGGCGGGCGCATCCTGCACGGCGTGCTGACCGCCGCGGTAATGGGCGGACCCATCGGGATGATTTTCTACGGCACCGCGATCGCGTATCTCGAGCAGTCCGTGTGCTTCCGCGCGCCGGTGCGGCCGGGCGACACGCTGACCACCACGTGGACCGTGGTCGAGCTCGTGCCCAAGCCGCAGCACGGCGCGGGTATCGTTGCGATGACCGTCGTCGGCGTCAACCAGGACGGGGTGACCGTGGCCGAGGGCGAGGGCAAGGTGCTGGTCGCCTGCGCCCGTGGCTGAGTCCCGGCCCGGGCGCCACATGCGGGGCCTGGTGAGCGCGCCGGATCGCTAGCGCGCGATGCGCTGGAAGCCGTCGGCGCTCCAGTCCTCGCTGCCGACGCCGTGGTGGACGAAGAACAGGCCGTCCGGATCGTAGCGATCCTTGGCGCGCCGCAGCCGCGCATAGTGGGGTCCCCAGTACGCCCGTTGCCAGTCACTGTCGAAGTAGTTGCCTTCGGACACGTAGGAACCGCGCACGGCCAGCAGTGGCTGCAGCGCCTGCATCGCCGCGTCGACGCTGCGCGCGGCTTCCCGTCCCGCGGCGACGTCCGGCGCATGCCCCGGTATGCCGAAGAAGGCCGGCGGGCCTTCGGCGGCGCTGATCGCCAGCGCGAACGACTCGGCGACGATCGGGTGCGTCGCCGTCTGGCGCGCGGCCGCGACGTCGGCGGCCGGCGCGCCGGCCAGTCCCTTGTTGAAATGGAGCGAGACGCGATGCCGCCGGCTGGCTGCGTACAACGCGTCGGCCAGGCGCGCCTGACCCGCGCCCGCCACGAGCCAGCGCGCGGGAAGCCACGCGGATTGGTAGGCGTACAGGAACTGACCCGCTTCGCCCAGGTTGCCCGACCAGAACACGTCGTTCGCCGGTGCGCCCGGACGGTCGTCGCCGATCACGACGCCGGGCAGCGCGCGCAGCGTGTCGGGGTTGAAGAACTTCTGCCCGGGGAGCGCGATGACGACAAGCTCCGACGTTACGCTGTAATCGCCTGGCGCGGCGCGCAGCGCGTCGACGAACGGTTGCCACACGGCAGTGGCCTCTGCCTTGGTCAGGCCCTGGAACACCATTGCGACCGTCAGCGTGTCGTCGGGCGCGAACGCGGCCTGCTCGCCCCAGTGCGGGTTGAACAGCTGTGCCTCGTAGAATGCGACGAAGCGCGCGACCAGGCGCCGATAGGCGTCGGGCGACCGCGCCTTCACGACGAGGCGGATGCCGCCAAGCCATGCCGGCAGTTCGCGCGTGCGCAACGTAAGCCGCGTGACCACACCGAGGCTGCCGCCGCCACCGCCTTTCAAGCCCCAGTAGAGCTCCGGTTCGGAACACGCGTTGGCGATGCGCACGCGGCCGTCCGCGGTGACGACTTCCGCTTCGATGAGTCCCGCGGCCGCCATGCCGAACGCCTTGGAGAAGCTGCCGAAGCCGCCGCTCTGGATGAGCCCGGCCACGCCGACTGTCGCGCAGCCACCGCCTTGCACGTAGCGGCCGGCGCCGGCCATCACGGCTTGGTAGACGTGCATCCAGATCGCGCCGGAGCCGATCGACACGGCGGGCTGCGGTGCAACGCGTCCGTCGCAGCCCTGGCCCACGAACGCGTCGTGCAGTGCGATCGTGTTCATCGCGCGCGTCCACACCAGCAGCGAGTCGGCCGCGTTGGACGTGCCCTGGTAGCTGTGGCCGCCGCCCTTGACGACGAGGCGCAACCGCCGCTCGCGCGCGAAGTTGACGGCGGCGACGACGTCCGCGGTGGAATGTGCGGCGACGGCATAGGCGCTGGGCGACGACGACCACGCATCGACCCAGCCCGACGTCTGTGTCAACGCGACGTTGTCGCCGATCGCGTAGGGATTCTTGAGTGCGCGGAACAGCGCGTCGCAGGCGTCCACGTTGCCGGACGGCCCGCACGCCGCGAGCGGCGAGCGGACCGCGACGAGATGACCGCCGGTGGCGCGGTCGAGCGCCTGCCACGCGGCCGCGTCGGGCCACGCCGGATCGCCGGGGCGCACGCGGGTCATCGTCCGTTGCTGCGGCGTTGCGGGGAACGCGCTGCCGGAAAGGGCAGCGAGGCCCAGTGCGGACGTGGCACCGAGGAATTCACGACGTGAGCGCGCGGCAACCATTGCCGACTCCGGTGATGGCGAGGCGACGGGAATGCTACTGCGAAACGGGTGCCGGCGTGCGCCTGACGGCTAGCGCGGGGCCAGCGCCGCGAGGGCCCGCGCGCATTCCGTCACGAGTGCCGGCCCGCGAAAGATGAGTCCCGTGTAGAGCTGGACCAGCGCGGCGCCGGCCTCGACCTTGGCGCGCGCATCGTCGCCGGACGCGATGCCGCCGACGCCGATCACCGGCAGCGCGCCGTCGAGCGCGGTCACGAGCTTGCGCAGCACGGCGGTGGATGCCGCGAGCAACGGCTGCCCCGAAAGGCCGCCCGCTTCCTGTCCATGCCGCAACGCCGCGACCGCGTTGCGCGCGAGCGTTGTGTTGGTCGCGATGGCGCCGTCGATGCGACGCGCGACGAGCGTGTGCGCGATGGCGACGATTGCGTCGTCGTCGAGGTCGGGCGCGATCTTGACGACGAGCGGGACGTAACGGCCGTGCCGGTCCGCGAGCGCCGCCTGCCGCGCCTTCAGCGTCGCCAGCAGGTCGTCGAGCGCGGAACCCGCCTGCAGTTCGCGCAGGCCCGCCGTGTTGGGCGAACTGATGTTGACCGTGACGTAGTGCGCGTGCGGATACACGGCGTCGAGGCAGGCGACGTAGTCGTCGGCCGCGCGCTCGTTGGGCGTGTCCTTGTTGCGGCCGATGTTGATGCCGAGCACGCCGCGGTACTCGGTGGCGCGCACGTTGGCGACGAACGCATCGACGCCGCCGTTGTTGAAACCGAGCCGGTTGATGATCGCGCCGGCCTCCGGCAGGCGGAACATCCGCGGCTTGGGATTGCCGGGCTGCGGCCGCGGCGTCACGGTGCCGGCTTCGAGGAAGCCGAAGCCCAGCGTCGCCAGGCCGGTGAGATGCGCGGCGTTCTTGTCGAGTCCCGCGGCGAGGCCCACGCGATTGGGGAAGCGGATGCCCATCACGTCGACGGGATCGCTGACCGGGCGCGCTGCCGTCAGCTGCGCGATGCCGGCGCGTGCCGACGCGTCGAGTGCCGCGAACGTCGCCTCGTGCGCCGTCTCCGGATCGAGCGCGAACAGGAGCGGTTTGAACAGCGGATAGAGCATCGAGCGGCCCGGCACGGAACGGGCGCGATGATAGCATCGGCCCCTCGATGAAACGCGTTACCGCCGTCCTGTGTGTCCTCGTGTCGCTCGCGTTCGTCGCACTGCCGGCGGCACGCGGCGAGACCGCCGCGACGGCGACGAAACCGGGCACGGCGAAGGCGCATGCGAAGCCGACGGCCAAGGCGAAATCCGCGCCGCTGCGTGCACCGGACGCTGGCGCGCGGCACGCATTCGCCGAGGAGTTCGCCGCCGAGTCGGGCCTGCCGGTGAAGGTGATCGAGCGCTGGCTCGCCGATGCGCGCGTGCAGCCGTCGATCATCCAGGCGATGGACCGGCCGTTGCTCGCGCCCCCGAAGTGGTACGAGTACGGGCCGCCGTTCCTGGCGCCCACACGCGTCGCGGCCGGCGTCGCGTACTGGAACGCGCATGCGGACATGCTGGAGCGCGCGGAGCGCGAGTTCGGCGTGCCGGCCCCGATCGTCGTCGCGATCCTGGGGATCGAGACGCACTGGGGCCGCAACGTCGGCCGCTATCGAGCGCTCGACGCGCTGGCCACGCTCGCGTTCGAGTATCCGCGCCGCGCGCGCTTCTTCCGCGACGAGTTGAAGGCTTACCTGCTGCTCACCCGCGAACTCGGCGTCAAGCCCGACGCGGCGGTCAGTTCGTATGCGGGCGCGCTGGGCATGCCGCAGTTCATGCCCAGCAGCTACCAGCGCTATGCCGTCGACTACGAAGGCAACGGCCACGTCGACCTGTGGCATAGCGACGCCGACGTCATCGGCAGCGTCGCGCATTTCCTGGTCGAGCACGACTGGCAGCGCGGCCAGCCGACGCTGCTGCGCGCCGACGTGGCGGACGGCGCGAAGCCGGCCGCGATGGCGCGGCTCGACGGTGGCATCAGCGAGCGCCGTCCGCTGGCCGCGTGGCGGGACGACGGCGTCACGCCCGTCGCGGCGCCGGCGGACCTGGCCGACGCGCCGGTGGGCCTGCTGCTGCTGGAGGATGCGCCGGATGCCGCGTCGCTGTACGTCGCGTGCGAGAACTTCTACGTGATCACGCGCTACAACAAGAGCCGGTTGTACGCGGCGGCGGTGGTCGAACTGGCCGCGGCGCTCGAGGCCGCGCGCAACGCGGCGCAACGGCAATAGCGGGCGATCCGCGCGCGCTCAGCGTGCAGCGCGCGCGCGACGCAACAGCGCAGCCGTCGACGGATCGAGGGCCGCATCGACCGGCGCATCGCCGCCCGCGCGTAACGCCGCCAGCAGCGGCTTCGCCAGCGTCTTGCCCAGTTCCACGCCGTACTGGTCGAACGGGTTGATGCCGTACAGCACGGCCTCGACGAACGTCCGGTGCTCCCACAGCGCGAGCAGCGCGCCGAGGTGCCAGGCGTCGACGCGCGGCATCAGCACCGTCGTCGACGGGCGGTCGCCCGGGCATGCCGCCTCCGGCGCGCCGCTGCGCCCGGTCATCAAGGCCTGTGCCTGCGCCAACGCGTTGGCGACGAGGATCGCGTGCTGGTCGCCGAGTGGCGAGCGGCTGGCGAGCGGCACGATGAACTCGACGGGCACGATGTCCGTGCCCTGGTGCAGCCACTGGAAGTAGGCATGCTGGCCGTCGGTGCCGGGGCTGCCCCATAGCGAAGGCTCGGTGGGTCCGCCGACGGGCGAACCGTCGCGTGTCACGCGCTTGCCGTTGCTTTCGAGCGACAACTGCTGCAGGAACAGCGGCAACAGCGTCAACGCATGCGCATAGGGCACGACGACGCGTTGCGCATGACCCATGGCGACGCGGTTCCACCACGCGAGCGCGCCCAGCACGACGGGCAGGTTGGCGGCTAGCGGCGCATGCGCGAAGTGCTCGTCGAGCGTGGCGGCGCCGTCGAGCAATCCGGAGAACGCCTCGACGCCGTGCATCAGCATGATCGGCAGCCCCACCGCGGACCACAGCGAGTAGCGGCCGCCGACCCAGTCCCACATCGGCAGCACGCTGTCGGGCGCCACGCCGAACGCGGTCGCGCGTTCGACGGCGGACGTTACCGCGACGAAATGCGCGGACACGTCGTCGACGCCGAGCGTCTCGCGCAGCCACGCGCGTGCCGTCGTCGCGTTGGCCAGCGTCTCCTCGGTGGTGAACGTTTTCGACACGACCACGAAGAGCGTCGTCGCGGGATCCGCGGCCGCCAGTGCGCGGGCGAGGGCGGCGGGATCGACGTTGGAGACGAATTCGACGGGCGTGGCCACCGGCGTGCGCGGGTCACGCAACGCGTCGCAGACCAGCCGCGGTCCCAGGTCCGAGCCGCCGATGCCGATGGCGATGGCGCGGCGCAGCGGCTGGCCGCTGGCGCCGCGCCGGTCGCCGTGCGCGATGGCCGCGGCCAGCGCACGCATCCGTTCGCGTGTCGCCCGGACGAGCGGCATCACGTCGGTACCGCCGACGACCAGAGGGCCCGGTTGGCGCCGGCGCAGCGCGGTATGCAACGCGGGCCGTCCTTCCGTCTGGTTCAACTTCTCGCCGGCGAACAGCGCGTGGATCCATCCGGGAAGGCCACGCTCGCGCGCGTGGTCGAGCACGAGGCCCAGCGCGGCGGGCGTGATGCGCTCCTTCGACAGGTCGGCAACGAGTCCCGCGGCCTCGAACGTGAGATGGTCGACGCGCGACGCGTCCTGCGCGAACAGCGCGGCGAGCGGCGTCACGCGCAGCGCACGCGCGGCTGCGGCGAGGACGTCGTTGACGTCCCCGGCCAGGTGCTCGGGCAGCTCGCGACTCATATAGACTTGCATTGTAGCCGCCGACTTCCATTCGCTCCCACGATGCCGTTCGACGCCGACAAGGACGAACCCCTCAAGCGCGACACGCGCCTGCTCGGCCGCCTGCTCGGCGACACGGTGCGCGCGCAATCCGGCGCCGGGCGCTTCGCGACGATCGAATCCATCCGGCAGACGGCCATCCGCTTCCGCCGCGCAACGGGGGACGACGCGCGCGGCGTCCGCGACGAACTGTCGCGGCAGCTCAATGCACTGGACGTCGGCGAAGTGCTCGACGTCGTCCGCGCGTTCAGCTACTTCTCGCACCTTTCGAACATCGCGGAGGACGTGCACCAGAATCGCCGCCGCCGCATGCACCGGCTGGAAGGCTCGCCGAACGAGCGCGGCAGCCTGGCCGCGACGCTCGATGCGCTTGTCGCCAGCGGCGTGTCGGCGCAAGCCATCGACGCATGGTTCGAGCAGGCGCTCGTCGCGCCGGTGCTGACGGCGCATCCCACCGAAGTCCAGCGCCGCAGCATCCTGGACGCGGAGCACGCGATCGCCGATGCGCTGAAGCGCCGCGACCGCAGCGACCTGACGCCGGACGAGGCCGCCGCGATCGACGAGGCGCTGTACGTGCAGGTTCTGGCGCTGTGGCAGACCGCCATGCTGCGGCTCACGCGGCTGCTCGTCGTCGACGAGATCGAGAACGGGCTCGTCTATTACCGTTACACCTTCCTCGACGAGATCCCGCGCATCTACCAGCGGATGCAGGCGGCGCGCGAGCGGCGCGGCGCCCGCGATGCAACGCGGATGCCCCCGTTCCTGCGGATGGGGTCGTGGATCGGCGGCGACCGCGACGGCAATCCCAACGTCGACGCGGACACGCTCGCGCATGCGCTGAAGGCGCAGGCCGGCGTCGCGTTCGACTACTACCTGCGCAGCGTGCACCGGCTGGGCGCGGCGCTGTCGCTGTCGACGCGCCTGGTCACGCCGACGCCGGCGCTGCTCGCGCTGGCGGAGGCATCGGGCGACGACAATCCGCACCGCCAGGACGAGCCTTACCGCCGCGCGCTCGTCGGCGTCTATGCAAGGCTCGCAGCCACCGCGACTTCGCTCGCGCAGGTGACGCTGCCACGGCCGCCACACGGCGCGGCCGCGCCCTATGCGACGCCCGCGGAGTTTGCCGCGGACCTGACGGTGATCGCCGAGTCGCTCGCGTCGCATGGTGCGGCGCCATTGGGCGCGGCGCGCCTCGAACCGCTGCGCCACGCGGTCACCGCGTTCGGCTTCCACCTGGCCACCGTCGACCTGCGCCAGAACGCGGACGTGCACGAGCGGGTGGTGGCGGAGCTGCTGTCGACGGCAGGCGCCGAGCGCGACTACCTCGCGCTCGACGAGGACGCGCGCGTCGCGGTATTGGCGCGCGAGCTCGCCACGCCGCGCCTGTTGCGCACGCCGTTCGCGACGTACAGCGCGCTGACGGCGAAGGAGCTCGCGATCGTGGACCGCGCGGCCGCGCTGCGCGAGCGCTACGGCGATGCGGCGATCGTCCAGTACGTGATCTCGAAGTGCGCTTCGGTGTCCGACCTGCTGGAGGTGGCGCTGCTGATGAAGGAAAGCGGCCTCGTCCGCGACGGCCGCGCGGCGCTCGATGTCGTGCCGCTGTTCGAGACGATCGCCGACCTGGCGCACGGCGCCGACATCATGCGCGCCGCGTTCGCCACGCCGGTGTATCGCGCGCTGGTCGCCTCGCGCGGCGACCGCCAGGAAGTGATGCTCGGCTACTCGGACAGCAACAAGGACGGCGGCTACATGGCGTCCAACTGGGCGCTCTATCGCGCGGAAGCCGCGCTGTCCGCGCTGTTCCGCGAGGCGGGCATCACGCTGCGCCTGTTCCACGGCCGCGGCGGCAGCGTGGGCCGCGGCGGCGGGCCCAGCTATGAGGCCATCCTCGCGCAGCCGGCGGGCACTGTGTCCGCGGGCCTGCGCGTCACCGAGCAGGGCGAGATCATCGCGTCCAAGTACGCGGACCCGGAGTTGGGCGCGCGCAACCTGGAGATGCTCGTCGCGGCGACGCTGGAAGCGTCGCTGTCGGATGCGGAAGGCCTGGGCGCGGACGCCGCGCGCTACCACGCCGCGATGGACGAGCTGGCGGCGCTGGCGCTGGACGCCTATCGCGCGCTCGTCTACGAGACGCCGGGCTTCGTCGACTACTTCCGCGCGTCGACGCCGATCGCCGAGATCGCGGAGCTCAACATCGGCAGTCGGCCCGCGTCGCGCACGGCGTCGACGCGGATCGAGGACCTGCGCGCCATTCCCTGGGTGTTCAGCTGGGGCCAGTGCCGGCTGATGCTGCCGGGCTGGTACGGCGTCGGTACCGCGTTCGCGCGCTTCCGCGCGAAGTCTCCGGCCAACGCGGCGCTGCTGCGCGAGATGCGCGAGCGCTGGTTGTTCTTCCGCACGCTGGTCGCCAACATGGCGATGGTGCTCGCCAAGACGGACATCGCGATCGCGTCGCGCTATGCGGAACTGGTGCCTGACGTGGAACTGCGCGAGCGCGTGTTCTCGCGGATCGTCGACGAGCACCGGACGACGATCGCGGAGACGCTCTCGATGCTGGACGCCGACTACCTGCTGGCCGGGCACCCGCGGCTCGCGCGCAGCATCCAGAACCGCTTCCCCTACCTCGACCCGCTCAACCACCTGCAGATCGAATTGTTGCGCCGCTACCGTGCGGGGACGATCGACGAACGCTCGCGCCGCGCCATCCACCTGACGATCAACGGCCTCGCCGCAGGGCTGCGCAACTCGGGCTGAAGCGGGGCGCCGCGCTATACTGCGCGGCGAAGCATGCGCATCCTCATTTCCAACGACGACGGGTATTTCGCGCCTGGCATCGAGGCGCTGGCCGCGGCGCTGAAGCGCTACGCGGACATCACCGTCGTCGCGCCCGAGCGCGACCGCTCCGGCGCGTCCAACTCGCTGACGCTCGACCGGCCGCTGATGGTGCGCCGCGCGCCCAACGGCTTCCTGTTCGTCAACGGCACGCCCACCGACTGCGTGCACGTCGCCGTCACGGGGCTGCTGGATCACCTGCCGGACATGGTGATCTCCGGCATCAACCTCGGCGCCAACATGGGCGACGACACGATCTATTCGGGCACCGTCGCCGCGGCCACCGAGGGCTATCTGCTCGGGCTGCCGTCGATCGCCATTTCGCTCGCGTCGCGCGACGCGCGCCACCTCGAGACCGCGGCCCACGTCGCCGTCCAGCTCTTCGAGCGCCACGCGCAGCAACATGCCGGCAGCTGGCTGCTGAACGTCAACGTGCCCGACGTGCCGCTCGCCGACGTGCGCGGGCTCAAGGTCACGCGGCTCGGCCGGCGGCACAAGGCCGAGGACGTCGTGCTGGCGAAGAACCCGCGCGGCGAGACCGTCTACTGGGTCGGCAGCGCGGGCGCGGCGTCGGACGCCGGTGAGGGCACGGACTTCCACGCGGTGGAGGCGCGCTACGTGTCGGTGACGCCGCTGCAGATCGACCTCACGAATCGGGAGCAGATGGACGTCGTCCGCGACTGGGTGCCGGCGCTCGACATCGCGGAAGCGGGCGCGGCGCGCTGACGCGCGAAGCACGGGACGTGGTCGGCCCGCGCGGCGGGCCGAGCAAGCAGCAACAGGGAGCGGCACGGGCGAAGGCGATGGGGACGCTGGGACCAGGACATACCGGCATCGGCATGACGTCGGACCGCACGCGAGCGCGGATGGTCGACCGTCTGCGCGCCGAGGGCATCCGCGACGAGGTCGTGCTGGCCGCCATCCGCGCCGTCCCGCGTCACATCTTCGTCGACGAGGCGCTGGCCATCCGCGCCTACGAGAATTCGGCGCTGCCCATCGGCCATGGCCAGACGATCTCGCAGCCTTGGGTCGTGGCGCGGATGACGGAGCTCGCGCGTAACGGCCGCACGCTCGGCAGTGCGCTGGAGATCGGCACGGGCTGCGGTTACCAGACCGCCGTGCTCGCGCAGATCGCGGACCAGGTGTACACGGTGGAGCGCATCGGTGCACTGCTGGCGAAAGCGCGGCGCCACCTGTCGTCGCTCAAGATCCGCAACGTGGCACTGAAGCACGCCGACGGCAGCAACGACCTGGGCGAGGAGCTCGCCGTCGACGCGATCGTCGTCACCGCGGGCGCGACGCACGTGCCCACGAAGCTGCTGCGCTACCTGAAGCCCGGTGGCCGCATGGTGATCCCGCTCGCGGCCCATGGCGAGGGCGCCGAGCCCGCGACGCAGCACCTCACCGTCATCGAGGCGGCGCCCTCGGGCTTCCGGGAGGAAACGCTCGATGCGGTAAGATTCGTGCCATTGCTGTCCGGCCTCGCGTAGCGGCGCTTCTCGCGCGTCGCGCCGCGCGTGGCTTTTCCCGTTGCGCGAACTTTGCCGCCCGCCTGTGTTCCGATGAAAGTCATGTCCCGCGCGCTCGTCATTGCGTTGCTCGTTGCCGTCGCCGGTTGCGCGACGCGCACGCCCGCGCCGGTGCAGGAGCGCGCGCCGCTCGGGCCGCCGCCGGCACCGGTCACCGCCGCGCCGCCCGCGCCGGCCCCGGTTGCCGCGGCCGAGCCCCAGGTGCCCACGTACACGGTCAAGCGCGGCGACACGCTGGCGCTGATCGCGCTCGACAAGGGCCTCGACTACCGCGACCTTGCCGCCTGGAACAACATCGAGAACGTGAACCTGATCCGCGTCGGGCAGGTGCTGCGGCTCACGGCACCCGGGACGGCCGCGCCCGGCGCTGCGCCCGTTGTCGCCTCCGGCGCGAACGGTGTCGTCACGACGCCGCTGCGCAGCGCGGGACCGATCGTCGAAGCGAAGCCGGGCGGCGCGGAGCCGCCTGCGAGCGGCACCGCTGCGCCGACGACACCCGGCGCGCTCTACCCGCCGGCAGGCGCCGCCGCGGCGCCGCGCGCCGATCTCGTCAAGAGCGCGCCGAAGGCGCTCAAGGAGCCGTACTCCGCGGAGAACGCGCGCGAGTATCCGAAGGCGCTCGCGGCCGCGAATGCGGCGACGCGACCGGACGCCGCTACCGCTGCCGCTGCGCCTGCGCAACCCGCGACGGCAGTCGCGTCCGCGGCACCGGCTGCCGCAGCCGCCAAGCCCGCCGCACCCGCGATGGGCAGCGACGACGACCGCCTGGACTGGATGTGGCCCGCCAAGGGCAAGGTCGTCGCGACGTTCTCCGAAGCGTCGACGCTGAAGGGCATCGACATCGCCGGCACGGCGGGCCAGCCCGTCGTGGCGAGCGCGGCCGGCAAGGTGGTCTACGCGGGCAGCGGCCTGCGCGGCTACGGCCAGCTCGTCATCATCAAGCACAACGAGATGTACCTCACCGCCTACGCGCACAACAGCAAGATCGTCGTCAAGGAAGGCGACATGGTCGCGCGCGGCGCCAAGATCGCGGAGATGGGCAACAGCGACGCCGACCAGGTGAAGCTGCATTTCGAGATCCGCCGGCAGGGCAAGCCGATGGACCCGCAGAAGTACCTGCCGCCGCAGGCGTAAGCGCCCGATGCAGGCCGCGCGCGGGCGATCGCCGCTGGCGTGTCAGGCTCCCGCGGCGCGCAATGCGCGGGGCGCCGGCAGCACGTCGACGGCACGCGCCAGCGTGGCGAGCAGCGCATCGCTTGCCTTGCTGCCCGGCTCCACGGCGCCATAGCGCAACGACGCATAAGACTCCGCGATCGCGTTGAACGCGATGCCGAACTGCGGCCAGCGCGCCGCCGCGCGTGCGGCATAGTCGAGCGGGCCTTCGTGCGGCAGCCGCGGCAGGCCCGCTGCCGCGAGCCGTGCGCACGCGGCCTGCCACAGCAGCACTTCGCGCGCTTCCTGGCGCCGGCGCCACGCCATCCACGCGAGCACCGCCGCGCCCCACGCGCCGATCACGGCCGCCAGGCCGCCGACGACCCACGGCGCGTTGTCGGCGTTGAGGCGCAGGTCGCGCCACAGCTCGCGCTGCCGCGACTGGTTGAAGCCGATCACGTCGCGCTCCCACGCGTGGTTCAGCGCGTCGATCGTCAGCTGGATGTTCTTGAGCCAGCCGCTTTCGAGCCGCGCGAACAGCGGCACCGGCTCGCCGGCCGCGACGGCGCTCGACAGCCCGCGCTCGATGCGGTTGGGCGCGACGGCGGCGGTGGGATCGTAGCGGCGCCACTGGCCGTCGATGTACGCCTCCGTCCAGGCATGCGCGTCCGACTGACGCACGATCATGTAGCCGCCGCGCGGGTTGATCTCGCCGCCCTGGTAGCCGGTGACCACGCGCGCCGGGATGCCGCCCGCGCGCAGCAGGAACGTGAACGCGCTGGCGAAGTGTTCGCAGAAGCCGCGCCGCTCGTCGAACAGGAACATGTCGACGGGATCGGTGGGCAGCAGCGGCGGCGTCAGCGTGTAGACGAAAGCCTCGTCGTGGAACATCGTCAGGATGGCCGCCGCGTATTCGCGATCGTCGGCATGCCGCACGCGCAGCTCGGTGGCCAGTGCCTTGCTGCGCGGGTTGCCCGGCGGCAATGCACGGGCGAGGCGGACGTCGTTGTCGCTGGCGCTCGCGAACTGCGCATCCAGCGTGGAGCGCTGCACGTAGCGCGTGACTTCGCGGATGGGCAGCCGCGTGACGAGCTGGCGATCGGCGGTCAGCTGGACGTTGCGCGCGCCGGGATCGTCGGCGCCGCCGGTGATGTCCGGCAAGCCGGCCGCCTGCTCGAGCGCGAACAGCCAGGGCTTGAAGCTCGGCTCCAGCGTGACGGTGTAGCGGATCGACGCACTCGCATCCACGGGCGCCGCTTCACCGCGTTGCGGAATCGACGACCATGTGCGGCCGTCGAAGCGCGTCAGCACCGGCCCGCGCCAGTAGCGCATGGCGGGCGGCGGTGGCGTGCCGTCGAAGTCGACACGGAACGCCACTGCATCCGATTGGGACAGCTCGCTGATCATGCCGGGCGACATCGTGTCGGAGAGACCCGTCTGCGCCGCGTAGTCCTGCGGCAGCCCCCACAGCGGCGCGGAGAGCCGCGGGAACAGCACGAACAGCAAGGCCGCGAGGGGAATCCCTTGCGCGATCAGCAGCGCCGAGCGCTTCATCGCCGCGCGCGGCGCAGTGAGTGGCGCCGTGCGCGCCAGCGCCTCCAGCGTCGCGCCCAGGATTACGAGCGCCGGTAGCATCGCCAGCGCGGCCCACGCCGATTGGTTGGCCAGGAAGGGCGTGATCAGCATGAACATCGCGAGGCACGCGAGCAGCGTGCCGTCGCGGCGGGTGCGCGCTTCCAGGAACTTGATACCGACGAGAATGAACAGGAAGGCGACGGAAGGGTCGCGCCCCGCGAGATGGCCGCCGTAGGACACGCGCACGAACCACGCGGCCGCGAAGGCGAACACGACGAGCGCCCACGACGGAATGCGCGTCGGCGGCGCCTGCGGGCGGCGCGCGTCGCGCGTCGCGAACAGCATCCGCAACGCGACGAGCGTGATGCCGAAGACCGCGATCCACGCCGGCAGCCATGGCGCCTGCGGCAACTGCGCCGCGATCAGCAGCGCGCCGATCCAGCGGATCTGGGACAGCGACAGCGCAGGTGCCGTGGGCTGCGCCGCGCGGCCGAACGGCCGGCGCGCCCACAGCCGCGTGAACGTGGAGGCGCGCGCGGTGGCGCTCGTCGCGGCCGCGCTCATGGTTCGAACAGCGCCAGCGCCTTGAGCACCGCGCGC
>JBGAIC010000064.1:0-18276 GCA_044225845.1 Casimicrobiaceae bacterium | reverse complement strand
GGATCGCCGAGGTCTACACGGGCGTCGCCGGCAGCCACATCCGCAGCCTGAACTCGAGCGGCATGGTCGCGATCAAGGAGAAGGAAGTCACGCACGCGGACATCGACCGCGTGATCGAGACGGCGAAGGCGATCGCGATCCCCAACGACCAGCAGATCCTGCACATCCTGCCCCAGGAATTCATCATCGACGGCCAGGAGGACGTGCGCGAGCCGCTCGGCATGAGCGGCGTGCGGCTCGAAGTGAAGGTGCACATCGTCACCGGCGCCGTGTCGGCCGTCGAGAACATCGTCAAGTGCGTGCGCCGCTGCGGGCTCGAGGTGAAGGACGTGATCCTGCAGCCGCTCGCCTCCGCACGCGCCGTGCTGAACGACGACGAGAAGGAACTGGGCGTCTGCCTGATGGACATCGGCGGCGGCACGACGGACATCGCCGTGTTCGCGGGCGGTGCCATCCGCCACACGGCGGTGATCCCGATCGCCGGCGACCAGATCACCAACGACATCGCGATGACGCTGCGCACGCCGACGAAGGACGCGGAGGAACTGAAGCTGCGCCACGGCTGCGCGCTGCGCCAGCTCGCGAGTCCGGGCGAGATCGTCGAGGTGCCCGGCGTGGGCGAGCGGGGCCCGCGAAAGCTGTCGCGCCAGATGCTGGCCGAAGTGATCGAGCCGCGCGTCGAGGAACTGTATTCGCTCGTGCAGGCGGAGCTGCGCCGCTCGGGCTTCGAGGAATTGCTGTCGTCGGGGATCGTGGTCACCGGCGGCACCGCGCTGCTCGCGGGCATCGTCGAGCTCGGCGAGGAAGTGTTCCACCTGCCGTGCCGCGTGGGCGTGCCGAACGTGAGCGGCGGCCTCGCCGACGTGATGCAGAGCCCGCGCTATGCGACGGCCGTGGGCCTGCTGATGGAAGCGAGCGACGACTGGGCGCGCGACGAGTCGGCGCGCGAGAAGGTGCGCGGGATCGGCGGCGTCGCGGAACGGATGAAGCTTTGGTTCAAGGCGAATTTCTGAATCAGGAATCAGGAATCAGGAATCAGAAGACAGAAGTCGGACGACAGGGATCGGGCATCAGGGAAAACGACAGAGCGCGCGAGCGCCGCGGAACGGATTGACGGATCAACCTCGACAGGACGAAAGGAAACACCATGTTTGAAATCATCGACCAGGCGCCTTCGGATGGCGCCATCATCAAGGTCATCGGTGTGGGCGGGTGCGGCGGCAACGCCGTCGAGCACATGATCGGCCGCGGCCTGTCCGGCGTGGAGTTCATCTGCGCGAACACGGACGCGCAGGCGCTGCGGCGTTCCACGGCACGCACGCAGTTGCAACTGGGCACGACGCTCACGCGGGGCCTCGGTGCCGGCGCGCGGCCGGAGATCGGGCGCGACGCGGCGATGGAGGACCGCGACCGCGTCGCCGAGCTGATCGAAGGCGCGGACATGCTGTTCATCACGGCCGGGATGGGTGGCGGCACCGGCACCGGCGCCGCGCCGGTGATCGCGGAGATCGCGAAAAGCCTCAACATCCTGACGGTAGCCGTCGTCACGCGCCCGTTCGCGTTCGAAGGCAAGCGCCAGCGCGTCGCGCAGTCCGGCATCGACGAGCTGCAGAAGAAGGTCGACTCGCTGATCATCATCCCCAACGACAAGCTGATGGCCGTGCTCGGCGAGGACGTGTCGGTGATCGACGCCTATGCGGCCGCCAACGACGTGCTGCATGGTGCCGTCTCCGGCATCGCCGAGGTCATCAACAACGCGGGCATGGTCAACGTCGATTTCGCCGACGTGCGCACGGTGATGGGCGAAGTGGGGATGGCGATGATGGGCTCGGCCACGGCGCACGGCAGCGACCGCGCGCAGCAGGCGGCGCGCCAGGCGGTCAAGAGCCCGCTGCTCGAGGAAGTCAACCTGGCGGGCGCGCGCGGCGTTCTGGTCAACATCACCGCGTCGATGGGTCTCAAGATGAAGGAGTACCACGACGTCATGAACACCATCAAGGAGTTCACGGCGGACGACGCGATGGTGATCGTGGGCACCGTCATCGACGACACGATGGACGACAGCTTGCGCGTCACGATGATCGCCACGGGCCTCGGCGCCGCGGGCGCGCACGCAACGCAGCCGGTGCAGAAGCCGCGGCTCGAGATGGTCGAGACCGTCATCGAGCGCACGGGCACCGACAACGCGGGCATCGTCGTCAGCGAGGCGATCGACTACGACAAGCTGGACCAGCCGGCCGTCGTGCGCCGCCGCCAGCCGGGCAGCGCTCGCGAGTCGGCGTTCGATGCGGCCGACATCCCGGCGTTCCTGCGCAAGCAGGCGGACTGAAGGAACGGCATGCGAGCGTGGAAAACGCGTGGAGACGCGAGGGGCGCCGCGGAAATGCGGGGTCCTCGCGTGCTAAACTCGACGGGCTTTCCGCGGCCCCACAATCCCGACGCATAACGATGCTCCGGCAGCGCACGCTCAAGTCCCCGATCACCACCACCGGCGTGGGGTTGCACACCGGTGCGCGCGTGGAACTGGGGCTCAATCCGGCGGGCGTCGACACGGGCATCGTGTTCCGGCGCACGGACCTGCCGGGCGGCCCGCGCGTGCAGGGTGTTGCGGGCAAGGTCGGCGATACGCGGCTGTCGTCGTCGCTCAAGGATGGCGCCGCGTCGGTGTCGACGGTGGAGCACCTGATGTCGGCGCTCGCGGGCCTGGGCATCGACAACCTCGCCGTGGATGTCGCCGGTCCCGAGATCCCGATCATGGACGGCAGCGCAGGCCCGTTCGTGTTCCTGCTGCAATCCGCCGGCATCGTCGAGCAGAAGGCACCCAAGCGCTACCTGCGCGTGCGGCAGCCGGTCGAAGTGCACGACGGCGACAAGTGGGCGCGCTTCGAACCCTTCGACGGCTTGAAGCTCGACCTGACGTTCGACTTCCCGCATCCGGTGTTCGGCTCCGAGAACCGGCACGTCGTCATCGACTTCGCCGAGGATTCCTACGTGCGCGAAGTGGCGCGCGCCCGCACGTTCGGCTTCATGCAGGACGTGGAGGCGATGCGCGCGGCGGGGCTCGGCCTCGGCGGCAGCCTGCAGAACGCCATCGTGCTCGACGAGACCAAGGTCCTCAACAGCGAGGGCCTGCGCTACGACAACGAGTTCGTCCGCCACAAGCTGCTCGACGCCATCGGCGACCTCTACCTGCTGGGCCACCCGCTGATCGGCCAGTACACGGCGGCGCGCACCGGCCACTACGTCAACAATCTTGCCGCGCGCGCCCTGCTCGACAACGCCGCCGCGTTCGAGATCGTGACGTTCGACACCGAAGACGAAGTGCCGGCGGCCTTCCACGGCTGGCAGCTCGCACCCGCCTGACGCGGCGGCGCGTCGGCTTCGCCGCGGTCACGCCCGTCCCGCGCGCCCATGGTCATCGTCCGGTTGCTGCTCGTCCTGGGGCTCATCGCGATCGGCGTCGCGCTGTTCCTGTACCTGTGGACGCGGGACCGGCGCTACCTGCGCTTTGTCGTGCTCGTCGCCAAGTTCACGTTGCTGGTGATGCTGGGCGTTTTGCTGCTGGCCGCGGCCGAGCGCCTGCTGGCACCCGTCATCGGGCCGCTGCTGTAGGGGAATGGGAAATGGGGTCATACTCCAATTTCCCGGCGACCGGTCCCGTTTACCGCTGTGGCCCGCGGGAAATTAGAGTCTGACCCCATTTCCCATTCCGGCTCGCGGGAAATCAGGGTCTGACCCCCATTTCCCTCGGCGCCGGCGCAGCAAGCGCTCGACGCTCGCCCGCAAGGGCCCTTCCGGCAACCGGTCCCGCAGTTCGGCCAACGCCGGGATCGCACCTCTATCTAGCTGATTTGTAACAATTTTACGGGCGGGCGCCGCACGCATCCGCGGTTGCACCACGACCCTGATCGCCGTAAACTCCCACCCCTCGCGCAGCAGGCGGGCCTGCAGGTCCGGGACCCGTTGGCGCAGGACGGCCGCCACGGCGCCGCTCGGCCCCGCGAGAACCAGCACGCCGGATGCGGCGTCGGCCACCGTCAGTTCGCCGACCAGCGCACGTGGCACGGCGCGTGCGACGACGGCCAGGATGGCCGCATCGCGGGCGCGCCGCCGCTCCCAGTCGGCCAGCGCCGGTTCGTCGGCGACGATGCGGGACAGGGTTCGAAAGGACGAGCGGGACGCCATCGCGCGTGTCGGCAACGCAGAGCAAGACAGGACGTCGAATTGAACATCATTCTGGTTTCCGGCGCCAACGCGCGGGCGCGCACGATCACCGTCGACTGGCGGCACTGGGTCGTCGGCGGCCTGACGCTGCTGACGCTGTTCGTCACGTTCACGCTGATCTTCAATTTCTTCACGCTGCGCTGGGCGGCTGCCGTCCAGCACCCGTGGCTGCAGGCCATCGTGCTCGCCGACCAGCGCGAGGAAGCGCGCCGCTCGCAGGAGCGCGTGCAGGGCCACCTGAACGCGATGGCCGTGCGCCTCGGCGAGTTGCAGGCGCAGGTGCTGCGGCTGGAAGGCCTCGGCGAGCGCCTCGCGAAGAGCGCAGGTCTCAAGCCCCAGGAGCTGCCGTCGCTCACGCCGGATGCGGCGCCGGGCCGCGGCGGCCCGGTGTCGTCGCTACCCCAGAAAGCCTTGTCGGAGGACGAGTTCGGCGACCTCTTGAAGTCGCTGTCGCAGCAGGTGGACTTGCGCGCGGACCAGTACGGCGTGCTCGAGGCGCTGCTGACCCAGGATTCGGCCAACCGCAAGTTCCTGCCGACGTCGATGCCGACGTCACCGACGGCTGGTACTCGTCGAACTTCGGCTACCGGATCGATCCCTTCACCGGCATGCAGACCTTCCACGAAGGCATCGACTTTCCCGCGGAGGTCGGCACGGAGATCGTGGCGACGGCGAGCGGCAAGGTCGTCTTCGCGGACACGCACCCCGAGTACGGTAAAATGGTGGAGATCGACCATGGCAACGGCCTCACGACGCGGTATGCCCACGCGTCCAAGCTGCTGGTCAAGAACGGCGACCTCGTCGTCCGCGGCCAGGCCATCGCGATGGTCGGCACGACGGGCCGCTCCACCGGGCCGCACCTGCACTACGAGGTCCGGCTGAACGGCGCACCGCAGAATCCCGTGCGCTTCCTGAACGTCAACGTGGCCGATGCCGGCGCCGCGGCGCGCAAGCGCGACGTGCGCTAGCGCCCGACCGCCCCACCGGCCGCTCGCGCCTCAAGCGAGCCGCCCGTCCCGCGAGGCTTGCAAAACGCGGTTCGGCCGCCATCTCAACGCTCCATGATCACCTCCATCCTCACCCGCATCTTCGGCAGCCGCAACGAGCGCCTGCTCAAGCAATACGCGGAAGCCGTCCGCGCGACCAACAAGCTCGAGCCGGCGATGGCGGCGCTCACCGACGAGGCGCTGCGCGCCAAGACGGACGAGTTCCGGAAGCGGCTTGCCGACGGCGAGACGCTCGACGACCTGCTCCCCGAGGCGTTCGCCGCGGTACGCGAGGCCGGCAAGCGCGTGCTGGGCATGCGCCACTTCGACGTCCAGCTGATCGGCGGCATCGCGCTGCACCAGGGCAAGATCGCGGAAATGCGCACCGGCGAAGGCAAGACGCTGGTGTCGACGCTGCCGGGCTACCTTAACGCGCTCGCCGGCAAGGGCGTCCACGTCGTCACGGTCAACGACTACCTCGCGCAGCGCGACGCGGACTGGATGGGCCGCATCTACCGCTTCCTGGGGCTCACCGTCGGCGTCAACCTGTCGCAGATGCCGCACGAGGCCAAGCAGGCCGCGTACGCGGCGGACGTCACGTACGGCACCAACAACGAGTACGGTTTCGACTACCTGCGCGACAACATGGTCACCGAGCCCGCGCAGCGCGTGCAGCGCGGCCTCAACTTCGCGATCGTCGACGAAGTCGACTCCATCCTGATCGACGAGGCGCGCACGCCGCTGATCATTTCGGGCCAGGCCGACGACGACATCGAGATGTACTACCGGCTCAACGAACTGGCGCCGAAGCTTTCGCGCCAGCAGGACGAGAAGGGGCCGGGCGACTACTGGGTCGACGAGAAGCAGCACACGGTGCTGCTGTCGGAAGAAGGCCACGAGCACGCGGAAGCGGTGCTGACCCAGGCCGGTCTGCTGCAACCGGGCAGCAGCCTGTACGACGCGCACAACATCTCGCTGATGCACCACCTCTACGCGGCGCTGCGCGCGCACGCCCTGTACCACCGCGACCAGCACTACGTCGTGCAGAACGGCGAGGTGGTGATCGTCGACGAGTTCACGGGCCGCCTGATGGTGGGCCGCCGCTGGTCCGAGGGCCTGCACCAGGCGGTCGAGGCGAAGGAAGGCGTGCGCATCCAGCGCGAGAACCAGACGCTGGCGTCGATCACGTTCCAGAACTACTTCCGCATGTACGGCAAGCTCGCCGGCATGACGGGTACCGCCGACACCGAGGCGTTCGAGTTCCAGCAGATCTACCACCTGGAGACGGTGGTCATCCCGACGCACAAGGCGATGGTGCGCAAGGACGAGAACGACCTCGTGTTCCGCACGTTCCAGGAGAAGGTCGACGCCATCGTCGCCGACGTGAAGGCCTGCTACGCGCGCGGCCAGCCGGTGCTGGTGGGCACGACGTCGATCGAGAATTCCGAGTTGCTGTCGAAGATCCTGGACAAGGAAAAGCTGCCGCACCAGGTGCTGAACGCCAAGCAGCACGCGCGCGAGGCGGAGATCGTCGCGCAGGCGGGCCGTCCCGGCGCGATCACCATCGCGACCAACATGGCCGGCCGCGGCACGGACATCGTGCTGGGCGGCAGCATCGAGCCTGCGTTGCTCGCCGTGCGCGAGGACACGACGCTGGGCGAGACGGAACGCCAGTTGAAGCACGACAAGATGCGCGGCGACTGGCAGGTGGTGCACGACCAGGTGACCACCGCCGGCGGCCTGCACATCGTGGGCACCGAGCGCCACGAGTCGCGGCGCATCGACAACCAGCTGCGCGGCCGCGCGGGACGCCAGGGCGACCCCGGCAGCTCGCGCTTCTACCTGTCGCTGGAAGACCCGCTGCTGCGCATCTTCGGCGGCGAGCGCCTCGGCGCCATCATGCAGCGGCTCAAGATGCCGGAAGGCGAGCCGATCGAGCACACGATCGTCAACCGCTCGATCGCCAAGGCGCAGAACCGCGTCGAGTCGCGCAACTTCGACATCCGCAAGCAGCTGCTCGAATACGACGACGTGGCCAACGACCAGCGCCGCGTCATCTACCAGCAGCGCAACGAGATCCTCGAAAGCCGCGAGATCGCGGACACCATCGAGTCGATGATCGCCGGCGAGATGTCCAACGTCGTGCGGCGCCACGTGCCGGCCGAATCGCTGGAGGAACAGTGGGACCTGCCGGGCCTGGAAACCGAGCTCAAGTCGGAATACCAGATCGCGGCGCCCGTCGCGCAATGGGCCGGCGATACGGCCGGCGACACGGGCGCCGACGCGGAGATCGACGCGGATGGCATCGAGTCGCGCGTCGTCGCGCTGGGCCGCGAAGCGTGGAAGTCGCGCGAGGAGCAGGCGGGCCCCGAGGCCATCCGCTACTACGAGCGCGGGCTGATGCTGCAGACCATCGACCATCACTGGCGCGACCACCTGTCGGCGCTCGACCACCTGCGCCAGGGCATCCACCTGCGCGGCTATGCGCAGAAGAACCCGAAGCAGGAGTACAAGCGCGAGGCGTTCGAGCTCTTCTCCGACATGCTGGACCGCATCAAGCAGGACGTCGTCCGCGTGATGCTGACGGTGCAGGTGACGCGTCCGGAGGACGTGCGCGCCGTCGACGAGGCGCCGGCCGTCACCAACGTGCAGTACGCGCACGCCGACTACAACGAGGCGCTGGCCGCGCCGGAGCCCGAGGCTGCGCCCGCGGGCTATGGCGCCGTCGACGAGGGCGGCACGGCCGTCGCGGCGCCGCCATTCGTCCGCGCGGGCGCCAAGGTCGGCCGCAACGATCCCTGCCCCTGCGGCAGCGGCAAGAAGTACAAGCAGTGCCACGGCCGCCTCGCCTGACGGCGGGCGCGCGCCATCCACGCTGACATGCCGACGCGCTGACGCGCCATCGGTTCGAACAAGGGGGCGGCGACGATGCCGGTCAACTACACGCCGCCCACCGCGGCCGATCTCCTGCCCGTGGCCGGCGTGCGGCTCGGCGCCACCGCCGCGCGCATCAAGAACTGGGACCGCAACGACGTCGTGCTGATCGCCTGCGATCCGGGCACGGTGGCCGCCGGCGTGTTCACGCGCAACCGCTTCTGCGCGGCGCCGGTGACGCTGTGCCGCGAGCACCTCGCCGCGCAGGCGGACAACAGCGGCGACTTCCGCGGCCTGGTCATCAACGCGGGCAACGCGAACGCGGGCACCGGCGCGCCGGGCCTCGCCGATGCGCACCGCGTGTGCGATGCCGCCGCCGCGCTGCTGGGCGTGCCGCCGCAGGCGGTGCTGACGTATTCGACGGGCGTGATCATGGAACCGCTGCCGGTGGATCGCCTGGTCTCCGCGTTGCCCAAGGCGGCTGCGGCGCTGGGCGAGGACCAGTGGCTCGTGGCGGCACAGGCGATCATGACGACCGACACCGTGCCCAAGGCCGCGTCGCGCGTCGTCGACGTGGGCGGTGTGCGCATCACCGTCACCGGCATGGCCAAGGGCTCCGGCATGATCCACCCGGACATGGCGACGATGCTGGCGTTCGTCGCCACCGACGCCGCCGTCGCGCAGGACGTGCTGGCGCCGCTGATGCGGGACGTCGCCAACCGCTCGTTCAACTGCGCCACCGTCGACGGCGACACGTCGACCAACGACAGCTTCGTGCTGGCCGCGACGGGCCGCGCCGCGATGGCGCCGATCCGCGAGGCGACGGACCCGCGGCTGGCCGTGCTGCGCGCGGCCATCGAGGACGTGGCGGTCACGCTCGCGCAGGCGATCGTCCGCGATGGCGAAGGTGCCACCAAGTTCATCGGGATCACCGTCGAGCACGGCCGCGACGTCGACGAATGCCGCCGCGTCGCGTTCGGCATCGCGCATTCGCCGCTCGTGAAGACGGCGTTCTTCGCGTCCGATCCCAACCTCGGCCGCATCGTCTGCGCCATCGGCAACAGCGCCGCGGCCGACCTCGACACCGCCGGCGTCTCGTTCTGGCTCGACGACGTGCTGATCGTGGACCGGGGCGGCCGCTCGCCGGCCTATCGCGAGGAGGACGGCCAGCGCGTGATGGGCAAACCGGAGATCGCCATCCGCGTGGACCTCGGCGCGCGCGGTTCCGCGTGCGCCACCGTGTGGACCTGCGACTTCTCGCACGACTACGTGTCGATCAACGCCGACTACCGTTCCTGACGATGGCGCGCGAGCCTGCCCGGCCGCCGCAGGCCGTCGATTTCGCGGGGCTCATCGCCCGCGCCGAGAGCGCGCTCGCGCGGATCGAGGCGCTGTTTCCGCCCGCGCTGCCCGATCCGGACTGGAAAACCGTGACGGCCGCGCGCTGGCGCAAGCGCGGTGGGCGCGGCTTCCTGCAGGCGGTGGCGCATCCGCACGCGATCGACGCCGACCGCCTCGTCTCGATCGACGCGCAGCGCCGCACGATCGACCAGAACACGAAGCAGTTCGTCGCGGGCCTGCCCGCGAACAACGTGCTGCTGACCGGCTCGCGCGGCACCGGCAAGTCCTCGCTCGTGAAGGCGATGCTCGCGAAGTACGCGGGCAAGGGCCTGCGCCTCATCGAGGTCGACAAGTCCGACCTCGTGGATCTCCCCGACATCGTCGAGCGCATCGAGCACGACCCGCACCGCTTCGTGATCTTCTGCGACGACCTGACGTTCGACGCCGGCGAAGCGGGCTACAAGGCGCTGAAGGTGGCGCTCGACGGCTCCATCGCGGGCACCGCGGGCAACGTGCTGATCTACGCGACGTCCAATCGCCGGCACCTGCTGCCGGAGTACATGACGGAGAACCTCGAGACGAAGCACGTCGGCGACGAGGTGCATCCCGGCGAATCGGTCGAGGAGAAGATCTCGCTGTCCGAGCGCTTCGGCCTCTGGATCTCGTTCTATCCGTTCTCGCAGGACGACTACCTCGCCGCGGTGATGCGCTGGCTCGACGCCTACGGCGTGAAGGTCGCCGCGCGCGACAGCGTGGCCGTCACGCGCGACGCGCTGCAGTTCGCGCTGCAGCGCGGCTCGCGCAGCGGCCGCGTCGCGTCGCAGTACGCGCGCCACCTCGCGGGCCAGCGCGGCCGGCGCGAACGGTGACCGCACCCGGCGCCGCCGACGCCACGTCCGCGGCGCCGCGCGATCCGCGGCCGCTGACGCGCGTCGCCGCCGCGGTCATCCTGCGGCCCGACGGCCAGGTCCTGCTCGCGCAACGCCCACCCGGCAAGGCCTACGCCGGCTACTGGGAATTTCCCGGCGGCAAACTCGAGCCCGGCGAGACGCCGCGCGCCGCGCTCGACCGCGAACTCTACGAGGAACTGGGCATCGTCGTGCGCGACGCGGCGCCGTGGTTCGTCCAGCGCTACGCGTACGAGCACGCGCACGTCGAGCTCCACTTCTTCCGCGTGTTCGCCTTCGACGGCGAGCCGGTCGGTCATGACGGCCAGGCGTTCCGCTGGCAAGTGCCGGGGCGCTACGACGTGGCGCCGCTGCTGCCGGCCAACACGCGCGTGCTCGCGGCGCTCGAGTTGCCCGCGGTTTATGGCATCACGTGTGCGGAGGACATCGGCGAGGACGCCTTCCTGAGGCGCGCGGAGCGTGCGTTCGCGGGGGGCTTGCGCCTCGCCGTCGTGCGCGAGAAGGCGTGGCCGCGCGCGCGCCTGGATGCATTCGTTGCGCGCCTCAAGCCGCTCGCCGATGCCGCGGGCGCGCGCCTGCTGCTGAACGGCGCGGAGGACGATGCGCGCGCGCTCGGGCTCGCGGGCGTCCACTGGACCGCCGCCGCGCTTATGGCTGCGCGGACGCGGCCGCAGGACCTCGTCGTGGCCGCGTCGTGCCACGCCGCCGCCGAACTCGCGCATGCCGGTGCGCTGGGCGTCGACTGCGCGATGCTGGGCCCGGTGCACGCCACGCCGACGCATCCGGATGCGGTGCCGCTGGGTTGGGATGGCTTTGCGCGTGTCGTCGAGGGCTGCACGCTGCCCGTATACGCGCGGGGGGGACTGGGCCTCGCCGACCTTGCCACCGCGCGCCGCCACGGCGCCCACGGCGTCGCGCTGCGCCGCGCCGCGTGGCCGGCAGCCTGACGCGGCGCGCGTCGGCACGCACTCAGCGTTCGTCGTCGCGCGGCAGCTCCGCGTCGCGCTCGCTGTCGTCCGCGGGCTCGCCCTTGACCGGGATGCGATAGGACTCGGACGCCCACGCGCCCAGGTCGATGTTGCGGCAACGTTCCGAGCAGAACGGGCGGTAGTTGCTCTGCGGCGTCCAGGCGACTTCCTTCCCGCAGATCGGGCAGCGAACGGAGCGTGGGGTCGCCGGCATCGTGGATGCGGCCGCGCGTCAGAGATTGCAGAACATCATCTCGAACTCGACGTCGCGGTCGACGACCGCGCCGCGCGCCGCGCCGTCGATCGCCAGGAAGCGCACGTTCAACGCATACTTGTTGGCGCTGATCTCCGGGACGCAAGCAAGGTCGCGCTCGACGGTGAGCCGCAGCAGCTGCGCAACCTTGTGCGTCGTCAGCATCAGCTGGAAGACGCCGTGGCGCGCGACGTGCGCGCTCGTGCGGCCGTGGTCGCGCAACAGGCGCAGGATGATGCGGATGCCGGCGTCCAGCGGCTCGAACGGCGCGAGCCAGCCGGCAAGGTCGTGCCGGCGCGCGTCGGGCGCGCGATGCAGCCAGAAGTGGTAGGCGGGCAGGTCGAACTCGCAGACGCCGCCCGGCAGCGCGGCGCGCTGCTTGATCGCCATCAGCCATTCGTTGTCGCGCAGGTGCTGGCCCACCTTGCCGGCCTGCGCGTGCAGCCGCGAGCCGACGCTCTCCATTTCCTCGAGCAGCAGGTTGAGGGCGTGAGTTTCGATCTTGGGGTTGTCGCGCAGCGGTGTCAGCACCTGGCGCTGGCGCTCGAGTTCCTGCAACAGCTCGGTCTTCAGGTCCGCGCGGCCCGCGACCTCGGTGATCTCGAACATCGACGTCAGCGCCGCGTGGTGATCGTGCGCGTCGTCCGCGGCCGCGAAGAAATGCGCGCGCGAGAACAGGTCCTCCAGCCGCATCAGCGTGCGTATCCGTTCGTTAAGCGGATGCTCGTAGCGGATCATCGGCGGATCATCGGCAGGCGAAAGGGCAGCGTGCGGGCACAAGGGGCAGCGGAGGGCCGCTGCCCGAGCGCGATTGTCGCCTAAAGCCCCGCGTTCGTGGGGCGATTCGGCGTGCCGCCCGTCGCGGCGAGGTCGAGGTAGCGCCGGTGCAGCGCATCGACGGACGCGTCCAGCGCATGCAGCGGGCCGCTGTTGTCGAGGACGTCGTGCGCACGCGCCAGCCGCTCGGTGCGGGGGAGCTGGGTGGCCATGATGCGGCGCGCCGCGTCCGCGTCGAGCCCGCCGCGCGCCACGGCGCGGAGGACCTGCGTGTCCTCCGGCGCGTCGACGACCAGCACGCGATCGACGAGCGAAAGCAGGTTGCCGCGCTCGAGCAGCAGCGGGGCGCTGACGATGCCGTAGGGGCTGCGGAAGGCCGCGGCCTCGGTGCGGATCGCCTGCCCGATCAGCGGATGCAGCAGCGCCTCCAGCGTGGCGCGGAACGCCGGGTCGGTGAAGGCGCGTTCACGCAGCCATGCGCGATCCAGCGCGCCGTTGGCCGCGCGCGCCGCCGGCCCGAACGCCGCGACGACCGCTGCGGTGCCCGCGGCGCCGGGCGCGGAGAGCCGGTGCGCGACCTCGTCGGCATCCACGACCTCGATGCCGCGCGCACGGAAGCGCTCGGCCACCGCGGACTTGCCGCTGCCGATGCCGCCGGTGAGGCCGACGATGCGCATCGGGGGCGCCCGCTCAGCGACGGGCGCTCACGGTAAAGTCTCCGCGCTGCGCGCTCCGACGTTCGCGCTTGGGGCGGCCCGGCGCGTTCACGGAAACCACAGCCGCATCAGCGCCGGGCCGGCGAACAGCGCGATGGCGCCGGCGATGGCGAGGTAAGGTCCGAAGGGCATCGGCGTCGCGTTGTCGCGGCGCCGGAACACGATCATCAGGATGCCGATGACGGCCCCGACGACCGACGACATCAGCACGATCAGCGGCAGCATCTTCCAGCCGAGCCAGGCGCCCAGCGCACCCAGCAGCTTGAAGTCGCCATAGCCCATGCCTTCCTTGCCGCGGATCAGCTTGAACAGCCAATAGACCGTCCACAGCACGAGGTAACCGGCCATCGCGCCGATCACCGCGTCGGTGAGCGGCACGAAGAGGCCGCACAGGTTGGCGAGCAGGCCGCCCCACAGCAGCGGCAGCGTGATGTCGTCGGGCAGCAACTGCGTGTCCGCGTCGATGAACGTCAGCGCGATCAGCGCCCACAGGAAGCCGCACGCGGCGACCGCCTTGGCGTTCGGCCCGAAGTACCAGACGGCACCGGCGGCCGCGAGCCCGCCCAGGATCTCGACGAAGGGATAGCGCGCGGAGATCGGCGCCTTGCACGCGCGGCACTTGCCGCCGAGCGCGAGCCACGACACGACGGGAATGTTCTCCAGCGCGCCGATCGCATGGCCGCAGGCGGGGCACGCCGAGCGCGGCGTCCACAGGTTGTACGTGGGCGCCGGCGGCAGCGTCTCGTTGCGGATCTCGGCCGCCTGCTCGGCCCAGCCGCGCTCGAGCATCTTCGGCAGCCGGTGGATGACGACGTTGAGGAAGCTGCCGACGCACAGGCCGACGATGAGGGCGACGATCGTCGCGGCGAGCGGGTCGGTCAGCAGGGCGGGCATGGCGCGGCGGGCAGCTTGAACGGAAGGGCCGCGGCAGCGCGGCCCGTGCGAGGGCGGCGAACGTCAGGCGACGCCCGCCGCATCGGGCGTCAGACGACGCTGCCCAGCTTGAAGATCGGCAGGTACATGGCGACGACGAGGCCGCCGATCACCACGCCCAGGAACACGATGATGATCGGCTCGAGCAGGCTGGACAGCGCGCTCACCGCGTCGTCCACCTCGCGTTCGTAGAAGTCCGCGACCTTGCCGAGCATGCCGTCGAGCGAGCCGGATTCCTCGCCGATCTGCGTCATCTGGATGACCATGTTCGGGAACAGGCCCGTGTTGATCATCGCGTTGGTGAGGCTCGTGCCCGTGCTGACGTCCGTCTGGATCTTGCGCGTGCCCGCGGCGAACAGCGCGTTGCCCGACGCGCCGCCGACGGCGTCCAGCGACTCGACCAGCGGCACGCCGGCCGCGAACATCGTCGCCAGCGTGCGCGTCCAGCGCGCGATGGTCGCCTTCTCGATGATGCTGCCGATGACGGGGAACTTGAGGATGATACGGTCGTAGAACAGGCGGAACGTGGGCGAGCGCCGCAGCAGGAACAGGAAGCCGCCGATCACGCTGGCGAGGATGATGAACATCAGCCACCAGTACGCGACGAAGAAGTCCGAGATCGCCATCACGATCAGCGTCGGCGCGGGGAGATCGGCGCCGAAGCTCGTGAACACGCTCTTGAACGCCGGGATCACCCAGATCATGATGACCCACACGACGACGATGGCGACGGTGATGACCGAGATCGGGTAGAACAGCGCCGACTTGATCTTGCCCTTCACCGCAAGGATCTTCTCCTTGTACAGCGCCAGGCGGTCGAGGATGGCATCGAGGATACCGGCGGTCTCGCCGGCGGCGACGAGGTTGCAATACAGCGCATCGAACTGCGCCGGATGCTCGCGGAACGCGGCGGACAGGCTCGAGCCCGCCTCGACCTTGTTCTTGATGTCCATCATCAGCCGCGAGAAGCGCGGGTTGTTGTGGCCGCGCGCGACGATCTCGAACGACTGCAGCAGCGGCACGCCCGACTTCAGCATCGTGGCGAGCTGGCGCGTGAAGAACGTGACTTCCTTCTCGCCGACCTTCTTGCCGCCGCGGAACGTCTGCCGCTTGATCTTGGTGACGCGCACGCCCTGGCGCCGCAGATTGGTGGTGACCACCGTCTCCGACGCGGCGCGGACTTCGCCGCGCACCTGGCGGTTGTTGCGGTCCATCCCTTCCCACAGGTAGGTGAACTCCTTGACCTCCTTGCGGGCGGTTGCGGTAGCGGTAGCCATGGCGATTTCCCCGTGAAGTCCGTCATTCGTTGGTGACGGCCTCGATTTCCTCGAGCGACGTCAGGCCCGACTTGACCTTCAGCAAGCCGGACTGGCGCAGGTTGCGGATGCCCTCGGACTGCGCGAGATCGGCGATCTCCAGCGCGGTGCCGTTGCGCATGATCAGCTGGCGCATCTCGTCGCTGATCGTCATCACTTCGTAGATGCCGACGCGGCCCTTGTAGCCCGTGTCCTTGCAGTTGCTGCAGCCGCCCGGGCCGTAGGCTTGCCACGAGCCGTCGAGGTCCTCTTCCTTGAAGCCGGCGCGCAACAACGCTTCCGGCGGGATGTCCTCGGGCTTCTTGCACGACGGGCACAGCTTGCGGCACAGCCGCTGCGCGGTGATCAGGATCACCGACGACGCGATGTTGAACGGCGCGACGCCCATGTTCTGCAGCCGCGTCAGCGTGGTCGGCGCATCGTTGGTGTGCAGCGTGGACAGCACCAGGTGGCCCGTCTGCGCCGCCTTGATCGCGATGTCGGCGGTCTCGAGGTCGCGGATTTCGCCGACCATCACGATGTCCGGGTCCTGCCGAAGGAAGGCCTTCAGCGCCACGGCGAAGGTCATGCCCGCCTTGTCGTTGACGTTGACCTGGTTGACGCCCGGCAACTGGATTTCGGCCGGGTCTTCCGCTGTCGAGATGTTGATGCCCGGCTGGTTCAGGATGTTGAGGCAGGTATACAGCGACACCGTCTTGCCGGAACCCGTAGGCCCGGTGACCAGGATCATCCCGTAAGGCCGCTTGATGGCGTTGAGCAGCGCCTGCTGCTGGTCCGGCTCGTAGCCCAGCGCCTCGATGCCGAGCTTCACGCCCGACGAATCGAGGATACGCATGACGATCTTCTCGCCGAACAGCGTGGGCATCGTCGACACGCGGAAGTCGATCGTCTTGTTCTTGTTGAGGACGAGCTTCATCCGCCCGTCCTGCGGCACGCGCTTTTCCGAGATGTCGAGCTTGCTGATGACCTTGATCCGCGACGCCGTCTTGTCCTTGATGGCGAGCGGCGGCTGCGCGATCTCGTTGAGGATGCCGTCGATCCGGTAGCGGATGCGGTAGTACTTCTCGTAGGGCTCGAAGTGGACGTCGGAGGCGCCCGCCGCGATGGCGTCGAGCAGGATCTTCTGCAGGTACTTGACGACGGGCGCGTCCTCGACGTCGGACGAGCTCTCCTCGTCGCCCTGCGACCCGCCGTCGCTGACGTCGACCTCGATGTCCTCGAGGCCGGACGACATGTCCTTCAGCGTGGCGCCGCTCGCCTCGACGAGCTTGCCGATCGTGGCGACGAGCTTGTCGTCCTCCACCACCACCGGCTCGACGACGAGGTTGGTCTTGAAGCGGACTTCCTCGAGCGCCTGCAGGTTGGCCGGGTCCGACGTGGCGACGAACAGCCGGTTGCCGCGCTTGTTGAGCGGCAGCACGCGGCGCGCCTGGCTCATCTTGGCGTCGAAATATTCCTTCTGGATGTTCTCGCTGTCGTAGGCCGCGAGGTCCAGCAGCGGCATGCCGAACGCGCGCGACCCGAACAGCGCCAGCTGCTGGGGCGTCATCCGCTTGGTCTGCAGCAGCTGCTCGACGAACGTGATGCCGTTGGTCTGCGCCTGCGTCTGCAGCGCCTCGGCGTCGTAGTCCGAAACGACCCCCGCCTGGGCGAGCGCCCGGGCAAGACCGCTGATGTTGCGGGTGGCGGCGTGGGTGGCCACGAAAGGTGTGTGGAGGACTCGAAGCGTTAAGAGGCTGGAAGACGTGCCGATCGCCGAATCCGGCCATTCTATGCCATTTTCGCAACAGGTTCCGCTTCGATGCCCGCTCCCCACGGCAAGAATGAAACCGGCCTTTGCCGACCGGTGAAGCATCAGCCGTACGACTTGCCGGCGATTTCGCAAACCGCGCCGGCATCGGGGATATCGCCCAGATGCTCGACGATCAGCCCGTTGAGTGTCTTGGGGCCGTCCGTCGGGAAGCGGGTGCCCAGGCGCCGGTTGAGCGTGCGCAGCGCCGCCATGCCGTCGACGACGACGCTGCCGTCGGGCTCGCGCCGCCACGCGTCGCCCGCGCCGGGCGCCGCCGTCGTGAACTCCCCGATGATCTCCTCGATGATGTCCTCGATCGTCACCAGGCCCTGCAGCTCGCCGTATTCGTCGACGACGAGGCCCAGCCGCTGGCGGTCCGCCTGGAACTGCGTCAGCTGCGTCAGCAGCGGCGTCCCGGCCGGCACGAAGTAGGGCGGCCGCAGCAAAGGCTCCAGGTGCTCGGCGTCGACGTCGCCGTTCTGCTGCAGGCCGATCATCTGCTTGATCGGCAGCACGCCGACGATGTCGTCGAGTTCGCCCCGATAGACCGGCAGGCGCGTGTGGTACGACGTCGCCAGTTGCTGGCGCAGCAGCGACGGCTTGGCCGTGAGGTCGATCGCGTGGATCTGGTTGCGCGGCGTCATCACGTCGTCGACGGTGATGGCCTCCAGGTCGAACAGGTTGGCGAGCAGCGCGCGATGCTTGCCGCGGAAGTACTGGCCCTCGAGCACCAGCGAGCGCACTTCCTCCTGCGTCAGCTTCTCGTCCGCTTCGCTTTCGAGGTTGGCGAGCCCCATGATCCGCAGCAGCGCCTGCACGAACAGGTTGACGAACCACACGACGGGGTAGGTGATCCGCAGCAACGGCGTCAGCACCATCGCCGCGGGAATGGCGATGCGGTCCGCGAAGTTCGCGCCGATCACCTTCGGCGTGATCTCCGAGAACACGAGGATCAGGAACGTCACGACCAGCGTGCCGGTGGCCAGCGCCCACTTGCCTTCGCCGAACAGCCGCGCGGTGACCACCGCGGTGAGCGTCGCGGCCGCCGCGTTGATCAGGTTGTTGCCGAGCAGCAGCACGCCCAGCAGCTTGTCGGTCTCGGCGAGCAGCGCGAGCGCACGCCGCGCGCCGGTGGAGCCACGCTGCGCGCGATGGCGCAGCCGCACGCGGTTGGCCGCCATCATCGCC
>JBGAIC010000063.1:0-21689 GCA_044225845.1 Casimicrobiaceae bacterium | reverse complement strand
AGCGGGATCACGTCGAGCAGCAGCCAGTCGTCGCCTTCCGCGCGATTGCCCGCGAGCGCGTTAGCCTGCACGGCGGCGCCCAGCGCGACGACCTCGTCCGGATTGAGGTTGGTCAGCGGCGGCTGGCCGAAGAACTCGGCGACCGAGCGCCGGATCTCGCGCATCCGCGTCGCGCCGCCGACGAGCACGACGCCGTCGATGTCCGCCGGCGTCAGCTTCGCGTCGCGCAGCGCGCGGCGCACGGGACCCAGCGTCTTCTGCACGAGCGTACGCGTGATGTCAGTGAAGTTCTCCGCGGTCAGCGTGCACTGGATCTTCTGCCCCGTGGACAGCGTGGCAACGATCGGGGCCTCCGCGTGGCCGGTCAACATCTCCTTCGCCTCGCGCGCCTTGACAAGCAAGAGGCGCGCATCGGCGGGCGACAGCGGCGGCAGCTTGGCGTCCTCGATGATCCAGCAGAACACGCGGTGGTCGAAGTCGTCGCCGCCCAGCGCCGCGTCGCCGTTGGTCGCCAGCACCTCGAACACGCCGCGCGTCAGGCGCAGGATGGAGATGTCGAACGTGCCGCCGCCGAGGTCGAACACGGCGAACGTGCCGCGCGACGCGTTGTCGAGGCCATAGGCCACCGCAGCGGCCGTCGGCTCGTTCAGCAGGCGCAGCACCGGCAGGCCCGCAAGGCGCGCCGCATCCTTCGTCGCCTGGCGCTGCGCGTCGTCGAAGTACGCGGGCACGGTCACGACGGCCGCATCGATCGGTCTGCCAAGCTGGGCCTCGCCACGGGCCTTCAGCGCGCGCAGGATGTCGGCCGACACCTCGACCGGCGACTTGACGCCGGCGCGCGTCGCCAGGCGCACCATGCCCGGCGCGTCGACGAAGTGATAGGGAAAGCGACGATCGTCGTCGAGGTCCGCGAGGCCGCGGCCCATCATCCGCTTCACCGACACGATCGTGTTCTCGGGGTCGCGCGCCTGTTGCGCCACCGCCGCATAGCCGACGTCGACACCATCCTCGCGATAGCGAACCACCGACGGCACGAGCGGCCGCCCGTCGTCGTCGGCCAGCACCACCGGCAGGCCGTTGCGCACCGTCGCGACGAGCGAATGCGTCGTGCCGAGGTCGATGCCGATGGCGCGCTTGCGCTCGCGCGCGACGGGCGGCGCGTCCGGCTCGGCGATCTGCAGCAGCGCCATCGATCAGCCCGCCTCGTCGACGAGGGCGTCGGCGATCGCCTCGACGTCCGTCGCCACTTTCTGCAGGAACGTCAGCTCGCGGACGAGGCCACGCGCTTCGTCCAGGCGGCCCGCGTCGAGCGCCGCGCCCAGCGCGTTCTCGCGCTCGCGTGCCTCGTCGCGGATCGAGCGGACCAGCGCATCCAGTGCATCGAGGTCGCCCGCGTCGCGCGCATCGTCGGCGGCCTCGCGCCGCTCCAGCTGCGCCTCCAGGAAAGGCAGCGGCAGCGCGGTGTCCGTTTCGTCGAGCGCATCGATGCCCGCGAGCGACAGCAGGTAACGCCCGCGCTCGACGGGGTTGCGCAGCGTCCGGTAAGCCTCGTTGACGCGCGCCGACGATTGCAGCGCCACGCGCCGCTCCGCGTCACCCGCATGCGCGAAGCGATCCGGATGCGTCTCCCGCTGCAACGCGCGATACGCCGTTTCGAGCGCGCCCGCATCCACCGCGAACGCGCGCGGCAGTCCGAACAGCTCGAAGTGGTTGCGCGTGAAGTCGATCATCGCGAAAGCGCGTGCGGTACGCCGGCCCGGAAACAAAAGGGCGGCCATCGAGCCGCCCGTCGTTCCGGGAGTCGGCACTCCCGCACTACGTGTGGAAGCTTTCCCCGCAGCCGCACTCGGCCTTCACGTTCGGGTTCTCGAACTTGAAGCCCTCGTTGATGCCTTCGCGGCGGAAGTCGAGCACCGTGCCGTCGAGGTAAGGCAGGCTCTTCGGGTCGACCAGCACCGTGACGCCATGCGAGTCGAACGTCACGTCCTCGGGCCTGGCCTCGTCGGCGAACTCGAGCTTGTACGCAAGGCCCGAGCAGCCCGACGTCTTGACGCCGAGCCGCAGGCCGACGCCCTTGCCGCGCGCGGCGAGCTGCTTGCCGACGTGCTTGGCAGCGGTCTCGGTCAGCGTGATGGCCATCGTGATTTCCTCAGTCCGCCGCTTGCGCGTCGGCCGCGGCCGGCGCCGCGACGTCCGCGGCCGGCGCGCCGTGCTTCGCCTTGTAGTCGGCGACGGCCGCCTTGATGGCGTCCTCGGCCAGGATCGAGCAGTGGATCTTGACCGGCGGCAGCGCCAGTTCCTCGGCGATGTGCGTGTTCTTGATGTCGAGCGCCTGATCCAGCGTCTTGCCCTTCACCCATTCGGTGACGAGCGACGACGACGCGATCGCGGACCCGCAGCCATAGGTCTTGAACTTGGCGTCCTCGATGCGGCCGTCCTTGCCGACGCGGATCTGCAGCTTCATCACGTCGCCGCAGGCCGGCGCGCCGACCATGCCGGTGCCCACCGCGTCGTCGTCCTTCTTGAACGAGCCGACGTTGCGCGGATTTTCGTAGTGATCGATGACCTTGTCGCTGTATGCCATGGCTATGTCCTCTTGCTTGCGGGGTCGCGGCGCGTCAGTGCGCGGCCCACTGCACTGAATTCAGGTCGACGCCTTCCTGGTGCATTTCCCACAGCGGCGACAGCTCGCGCAACTTGGCGATCTTGCGCTTGATCAGGTCGACCGCGTAATCGATTTCCTCTTCCGTCGTGAAGCGACCGACGGTGAAGCGGATGGAGCTGTGCGCCAACTCGTCGCTGCGGCCCAGCGCGCGCAGCACGTACGACGGTTCCAGCGACGCCGACGTGCACGCCGAGCCCGACGACACGGCGATGTCCTTGATCGCCATGATCAGGCTCTCGCCTTCGACGAAGTTGAAGCTCACGTTCAGGTTGTGCGGCACGCGATGGACCATGTCGCCGTTGACGTAGACCTCGTCGATCTGCGACAGCCCCTTCCACAACCTGTCGCGCAGCATGCGGATGCGCTCGTTGTCGGAAGCCATTTCCGTCTTGGCGAGCCGGAACGCCTCGCCCATGCCGACGATCTGGTGAGTGGGCAGCGTACCCGAGCGCATGCCGCGCTCGTGGCCGCCGCCGTGCATCTGGGCCTCGATGCGCACGCGCGGCTTGCGGCGCACGAACAGCGCGCCCACACCCTTCGGGCCATAAGTCTTGTGCGCCGAGAAGGACATCAGGTCGACCTTCAGCGTGGACAGGTCCACCGGAATCTTGCCGGTGGCCTGCGCTGCGTCGACGTGGAAGATGATGCCGCGCGCACGGCAGATCTCGCCCATGCCCGCGATGTCCTGGATCACGCCGATCTCGTTGTTGACGAACATCACCGATGCCACGACCGTGTCCGGGCGCAACGCGGCAGTAAACGCTTCCAGCGACACCATGCCTTCGGGATCGACGTCGAGGTAGGTGACCTCGAAGCCTTCGCGCTCCAGCTCGCGCATCGTGTCGAGCGTGGCCTTGTGCTCCGTCTTCACCGTGACGAGGTGCTTGCCCTTCTCCTTGTAGAAGTGCGCGGCGCCCTTGACGGCGAGGTTGATCGACTCGGTGGCGCCCGACGTCCACACGAGCTCCTTCGGGTCGCAGTTGACCAGCGCGGCCACCTGCTCGCGCGCTTCCTCGACGGCCGCTTCCGCCTTCCAGCCGAATGCGTGCGAGCGCGACGCCGGGTTGCCGAAGTTCATCGTGAGCCACGGGATCATCTTCTCGGCGACGCGCGGGTCCACCGGCGTCGTCGCGGAGTAGTCGAGGTAGATGGGGAGGTCGATCATGGTGTCGTTGCCGAATCAGGGAATGAAGGCGTCCGCATGCGCGGGCACGCGCTCGGTTACCGCGGCGCGATGGTCCTGCATCACGACGACGTCCTTCTGCGCGCGCGCCTCGTGCTGCTGGCGCACGAGCTCGGCCAGCGTGATGCCGTTCAGGAACCCGTAGATGTGCGCGTTGAGGCCGGCCCACAACTCGTGCGTCATGCAGCGCCGGTCGCCGTGGCAGTTCTCGCGGCCGCCGCACTGCGTGGCGTCGATGGGCTCGTCGACGGCGCGGATGATGTCCGCGACGGACATGGCCGCGGCTTCGCGCGCCAGGTGGTAGCCGCCGCCGGGGCCGCGGACGCTGTCGACCAGCCCCGAGCGCCGCAGCTTGCCGAAGAGCTGCTCGAGGTAGGACAGCGAGATCTGCTGACGCGAGCTGATGGCGGCCAGGGCCACGGGCCCGGCGCCCGCATGGAGCGCCACGTCGATCATCGCCGTCACCGCAAAGCGTCCCTTGGTCGTCAGCCGCATGGTTGAGGTCCTCTGACCCTCAATATAGTAATCCCGAGTAACTTTGTCAACTAAATATCCGACTGATTCAGTCGAGCATCTTGTTGATCTGCTGGGGATCGAAGGCCTCGGCCACGGCCTGGGTGTCGCCGCAGTCGGTGCCTTGCCGGGACAGCTGCTCGATCAGCCGGTCGATCCGGGCGTCGGAGGCGGCCGCGTGGTCCAGCAGCTTGTGGATCAACTGGACGACGGGGTCGTTGACGTCGGCGGCGATGGCATAGGCGGCAAACCCGGCTGCCGGCGCCGCTGGCCGCGGCGGCGCGTTGCGCGTCGTCGGGCGTCTGCACGCGGGCCGATGCCCCACGGCCGTGGCGCCCGGCGGCACGTCGCGGACGACAACCGCGTTGGAACCGACCTTGGCGCTGTCCTCGACGAGATGATCGGCCCCAGGATCTTTACCCCCGCGCCGATGACGACCCCACGGCCCAGCGTCGGGTGCCGCTTGCTCTTGTTCCACGACGTCCCGCCCAGCGTGACGCCGTGGTACAGCGTCGTGTCGTCGCCGATGACGGCGGTCTCGCCGATGACGATCCCCATGCCGTGGTCGGCGAAGACCTCGCCGGCCGATCGTGGCACCGGGATGGATCTCGATGCCCGTCAGGAAGCGGCTCCAGTGCGCGAGCCAGCGCGCGAGCCAGCGCCAGCCGGCACGCCACAGCGGCCCCACGACGGTGCGGCCACACGAGCGCGTGCAGCCCCGGGTAGCAGGTACACTTCCCACCGCGTGCGCGCCGCGGGGTCGCGGTCGTCGAACACGACGGCAATGTCTTCGCGCAGCCGGTTGAACATGCCGTCATTTTCGCATTGCCGACCTCTTTACTCAACCAGCATGCGCGCGGCCGCGGGCGCACGCTGGTGGATTGGCCGTCCTGACCTGCCCCGCCCACCGTTGCCCCGCCCGCGTCCACGCCAGCGCCGTACCGCCGCCTTCGCGCTCGCCTGCTGCCACGCCCTGCTGTGGGGCCGGCCGTTGCTCGCAGTGGACGCGCCGGCGCAGACGCTGCGCCTGACGCCACCCAAGCCGGCCGGCGAACCCACGAAGGCCTGCCGTGCGGCGCGGACGAAGGTCCCGCGCGAGCAACAGCTGTTGGACGCCGCCCGCGCCGACCTTGCGACCACGCAGAAAGCGCGCGCGACCTGCGCGAGCAAGACCGCGTGCGCGCGCGCCGACGACCGCATCGCGAGCCTCCAGCGCCGCGTGCCGCGCTACGAGGCGCGGCTTGCCACCTACAGCATCGACGCGTGCGCGCCCGGCTGACCTCGCGTCAACTCCAGCACCAGCGACGCGATCAGCAGGCCCACCACCGCGAGCACGAACAACACGAGATAGGCGACGGCGATCACGCCGCCACGCAGCACGATGCCGAGCCACCTGCCGCCGTACACGCGGCGCAGCGACGCGACCATGTACCAGAGCACGTAGGAACGTGACGCCTGCGGCGACGATCGGCGGGCGCCGGGTGAGCAGCGCGAGCAGCGTCACGAGGATCGCGAGGTAGGCGCTGTTGTGCGCCGCGAACACGAGGTGCGCGGCAAAGCGCCGCGGCCGCTGCGGATAGCGCCGGCCGCGGCCGAAATAGACGACCTGCAGCAGCAACGCGAACGCCGGCAGCATCGCGAATGCCGCATATGGCCCGTACCGGAACATGTTGGCCTTCAACTGCCGCTGCTTGCCGTTGCGGTCCAGCGCGTTGTACTCGCGCAGGCGGTCACGCAGCAGCTGCGAGCCCACGAGGCCGTCGGGCGCGGTCAGGTTGAGGTTGAGGTCCGACGGGTCGACCGACAGCTTGATGTCGTTGCCCGCGACGATCGCCGCTTCCTGGTGCTCGGGCTTGGCCGCGTCGGGCTTGGCCGCGTCCGCTTTGGCTGCGTCCGGCTTCGGCGCCTTGGCCGGCGTCTTCGACTTCGCGGCGGGACTGCCCGCGGCTGCCGGCTTGGCGTCGCTGTTTCGCCGCCGGCGCGTCGTCGTCGGCCTGGAAATGAATGATGTCGGGCCCCGAGATCGTCTTCAGCACGGCGAACGCGACGATCGAGCTGAACAGGAACAGGCGCGCGGGGACGCACGTAGCGCGCGCGTCGGCCCCTTCAGGTATTCGACGGTCAGGAACCCCGGCTTGGCCATCAGCGCCCACAGCGTGCGCCACAGGCGGCTGTCGAGCGCGACGAAGCGGCCCGCAGCCTCGCGCAGGAACTGGCGCGCCGTCGGCATCGCGACGCGCGTCTCCTGGCCGCATTGCGGGCAGTACAGTCCGTCGGCCTCGGCGCCGCAGTTGCGGCAGTGATGCTCGTGCGCGGACAGCGCATCGGCGGGCCGCGGCGCGCCGCACGCGGAACAGGTGCGCGACGGCAAGGCCGCACGCCGCGCATGTGCCACGACGGCGGCAGGTGGGGCCACGTTGGCCACCGCTGGCCGCGCAGCGTGTCAGGAAGCCGGCCAGGCGAGCACGAGCTCCATGTCTCGCTGACGAGCGGCACGCCGAACTCCGCGTGCGCCTCGATCCTGTGCAACGATATCCCGCCTTCGCGTACAGGTGGCGCGCTTCGCCCCGAGGTTGCTCTGCGTCCACAGGCGGATGCGCGCGTAGCCGGCGTCGCGTGCGAATTGCGTGCGCAGGCGTCGGCCTCATCGCCGCGCCGGTCATGCCGCGCGCCGCCGGCTCGAGCAGGAACAGCCGCAGCTTGGCCACGCGCGCCGACGCACGCACAACGCACACGGACCCGACGCGCACGCCGTCGCGCTCGGCGATCCAGCAGCGATCGGACGCGGGATCGAATGCGGCGACGATCTCGGCGACGATGCCCGCGACGAGGCCCTCGAAGCGCGGACCCCAGCCGTATTCGGCCGCGTACAGCGCCGTGGCGTTCGACGATCCAGCCCCAGTCGCCCGGCTGCGGCGCGCAACACCGCGCCGGACGTCGCCGGCGCCGGGTCGAGCGCGCTCGATCGTGCGCATCGCTTCGACGACGGCACCGCGTTGCGTCGGCGCGAGCGGCCGCAGCAGCGCAGCGGTCGCCGCGCGGGACGCGCGGTCGACGTCGCTGAACGCCTGGCGGCCGCGCGACGTCAGCGCGAGCCGGCGCGCGCCGGTCGCGGGCGTCGGGCACGCGTGACCAGGCGTCCCGCCTCGAACCGGCGCAGGATGCGCGGACAGGTAGCCGGCGTCGAGTTCGGAGCGCGGCGCCGATCAGCACCCGCCGCGGCGTCGTCGCGCGTCGCGATCTCGTACAGCACGCGCGCCTCGGTCAGCGTGAACGGACTGCCCGCGAGGCCGTCCTTCAGCACGCCGATCCGGTGCGTGTAGTAGCGGTTGAAGGCGCGCACCGCGGCGACGTCGGCCGCCAGCGGGCGCGACGCGGTGGCGTCGGGGGAAGGCGCATGCATCGCGGCATCGTCGGTGATTTGCTTGACCGGAGTCAACCAATTGGCTAGCGGCGCGGCCGGCCCGCGAGCTCGTCGATCCGCGCCAGGATGCCGCGCAAGATGTTCACCTCCTCGCGTTCGTGAGCTGCGCGCGCCCGAACAGCTGGCGCAGCCGCGCGAGCAGGCGCCGCGGCCGCTCGGCATCGAGGAAGCGCGCCGCGAGCAGCGTCGCGCGCGCATGGCGGTGCAGCCCTCGATCTCGTCGTCGGTGGCGGCCGCGAAGCGCGGCGCGCGCCAGACGGTCCCCGCGCCTGCGGCGACGCGCAGCTCGTAGGCCATCACCTGCATCGGCGGCGGCCAGGTTCAGCGAGCTGAACGCCGGATTGGCGGGAATGGTCGCGGCAAGCCCGCAACGCGCGAGCTCCGCGTTCGACAAGCCGGACATCTCGGTGCCGAACACCAGCGCGACGTCGCCCTCCGCGCTGCGCGCCACGGCTTCGCGCGCGGCACCCCGCGCGTCAGCGACGCGCCCCGCGAACTCGCGCGGCCGCGCCGTCAGGCCGATCGACAGCGCGCAGCCGGCGAGCGCCTCGTCCAGCGTCGCCACCACCCGTGCCGCGTCGAGCACGGCCGTCGCACCGGAGGCGCGTGCGACCGCGTCGGGAGCGGGGAAGCGCGCCGGCGCCACCAGCACCAGCCGCGCAAGCCCCATCGTCAGCATCGCGCGCGCGGCGGCGCCGATGTTGCCGGGGTGGCTGGTGGCGACGAGCACGATGCGGATGCGGTCCAGCGCGCGCGGCGCTGCAGCATCGGCGGGGGCGGATGGCGCATTCATCGGGCGGGTAGAATACGCGCACCCCTCACTGGCCTCGCGGCGTCGAAACGCGCCCGCGCCGCAACGCTCCCATGCACCCGATGCTGACCGTGGCCGTCAAGGCCGCCCGCCGCGCCGGCAACATCATCAATCGCGGCGCGCGCGATCTCGACCTCCTCACCGTCAGCGTCAAGGGGCCGAAGGACTTCGTCAGCGAGATCGACCGCGCGGCCGAGGCCGCGATCGTCGACACGCTGCACCAGGCCTACCCGGATCACGCGATCCTGGCCGAGGAAGGCACGGCGAAGGACCAGAACGCGGAAGCCGAGTACCTGTGGATCATCGATCCGCTCGACGGCACGACGAACTTCCTGCACGGCATGCCGCAGTACTGCACGTCGATCGCGCTGGCGCACAAGGGTGTCGTGCAACAGGCTGTGATCCTGGATCCGGTACGCAACGACCTCTTCACCGCGAGCCGCGGCCGCGGCGCCTTCCTCAACGACCGCCGCATCCGCGTCTCCAAGCGCCAGCACCTGCGCGACTGCCTCGTCGGCACCGGCTTTCCGTTCCGCGACGGCAGCTACCTCGGCCAGTACCTCGAGATGATGCGCGTGATGATCGAGGCCACGGCGGGCCTGCGCCGTCCGGGCGCCGCCGCGCTGGACCTCGCCTACGTCGCCGCGGGTTACTACGACGGCTTCTTCGAAGTGGGGCTCAATCCCTGGGACGTCGCCGCCGGCAGCCTGCTGGTGCTGGAAGCTGGCGGCCTCGTCGGCGACCTCACCGGCGAAGGCGACTACCTGTACGGCGGCCAGGTGATCGCCGCCAATCCCCGCGTGTTCGCGCAGATGGTGAACGTGCTGGCGCCGTATCGGCCCAGCCTGGTGGCCGGGCGGGCCGCCGTCCCCGCCGCGCCGGCCGCGCGGTAGCGCCCGCGACGCGCCTTCGCTACGATAGCCGCCCGGCGCGGCGCTTCGCCCGCAGATCCGTGGCACCGGATTTGCTGCGATTGCCCGTGCCCTTGCCGCGGATGCGGCACCCGCCACGGAGATCGCCGATGACCCGCCTCACCGCCTTCGCGGCCCGCGCCGCGGCCGTCCTGACGCTGTGCCTCGCCGCAGCCGCCGCGCATGCGGACGGAACGACGCTGCGCGTCATGCTGCATCCCGACCTGGCGCCGGCCGGCACGCTGCCGGCGGCGGCGCTGTCCCGGCTGACGGCGCTGATCGGCACCACCGTCACGGCGACCGGATTCACCCGCAATGGCGCCGTCGAGCTCACGCTGCCGGTGACGCTCGACGCCGCCTCGACGCAGGCGGTCCTCAACCGGCTGCGCAGCGACCGTGACGTGCTGTGGGCGCAGCCGCGCGCCAGCGGCGCCAAATTGCAGTCCGCCGCCGCAAGCGACCTCACGCGCAGCACGCGCGCCGCGCCCGTCGAGCCGCCGGGCAACCGGCTGATGCTGCGCCTTGCACCGGGCGTCGCCGCGGACTGGTCGACGCTCACGCCGCAGCTCAGCGCCGCGGCCGGCGTCACGCTCGCACCGGTCCGCCAGATCGGCGACGTGTGGGTGCTGCAGACGCTGTCGACGCAATCCGCGACGTCGCTCGCGTCGATCGCGAACGCGCTGCAGGGGCTCGCGGTGACGCAGTACGCCGAACCGGTGCGCCGCGTGCATGCCGCGCTCACGCCCAACGACCCGCTGTTCGCGCAGCAGTGGTCGCTGGCGGGCACCACCGGCGTCGGCGCCGAACTCGCGTGGAGCTACTCCACCGGCGCGTCGTCCGTCACCGTCGCCGTCATCGACACCGGCATCACGCCGCACCCCGACCTGGAAGGCCGCGTGCTGGCCGGCTACGACTTCATCTCGGATCCGGACAACGCCCGCGACGGCGACGGCCGCGATCCCGATCCGCTGGACCAGGGTGACTGGACCACGTCCAGCGACTGCGGCGGCACGCGCGCGGAGCCGAGTTCGTGGCACGGCACGTTCGTCGCGGGCCTGATCGGCGCCAACGCCAACAACGGCATCGGCATCGCGGGCCTCGACTGGAACGCGCAGATCCTGCCGGTGCGCGTGCTCGGCAAGTGCGGCGGCACGACGGAAGACGTGTTCGCGGGGATGATGTGGGCGGCGGGCGTCGCGATCGACGGCGTGCCCGTCAACACGCACCCGGCGCGCGTCATCAACATGAGCCTCGGCGGCTACGGCAGCTGCGACGGCGCGTTGCAGGAGGCCGTCGACCTCGCGCTTGCGCAGGGCGCGGTCGTCGTGGTGGCGGCGGGCAACGAGGCCGACTACGCGCTGAGCTATACGCCCGCGGGCTGCAGCGGCGTGATCGCCGTCGCGGCCGCCGGTGATACCGGCGGGCTCGCGAGCTACTCGAACTTCGGCTCGGCCGTCGCGCTGACGGCACCCGGCGGCGACTTCAACGACGGCGACGCGGGCCTGATCGTCGGCACGTGGAACGACGGCGCCACCGTGCCCGGCAATCCGACGTATGGCATCGGCGCCGGCACCAGCTTCGCGTCGCCGCTGGTGGCCGGCACCGCGTCGCTGATGATCGCGCGCAACGCCAACCTGACGGCCGGCCGCGTGCAGGCCATCCTGCAAGGCACGAGCAGCGCGTTCTCCGCCGGCTCGTTCTGCTCGATCCAGGGACTGTGCGGCGCCGGCATGCTGGACGCTGGCATCGCGCTCGCGAGCACGGTGCCCGCCGATGCGACCCCGCCCGCCAACGCGGTGGCGGTCATCGAGTACTATCGCAGCGACCTCGACCACTACTTCATCACCGCCGACGCGTCCGAGATCGCGTACTACGACACGGTGATGGCGGGCGTGTTCGAGCGCACGGGCGGCGTGTTCTACGCCTACCCGAACGGCATCGTCGCCCCGAGCGGGTCCTACCCGGTGTGCCGTTACGCCGCCGGCGGGCTCATCAACTCGAACTTCTACTCGGCGTATCCGGGCGAGTGCGAGGCGCTTGCCGAGAACAACGCCTGGTACCTGCAGACGTCGGCCGCGTTCTGGATACCGCTGGCGAACGCCTCGGGCTCCTGTGCCGACGGCAGCGTGCCGGTGTACCGCTTCTTCAACAACCGCAACGACGCCAACCAGCGCCACACGGTGGACCTGTCCGAGCGGCGCGCGATGATCAACCGCGCCTGGGTGCTGGACGCACCGACGGCCAACGGCGCCGTCTGGTGCGCGCCGACCTAGGTTTCACGCCGCGCGATTCACGATTCACGCCACCGGGGTTGCCCGACCCCGCAGGCGCGCGCTAGAGTGAATAATCGGGTTGTAGCGCACGACTTGCGTGCCTACATTGCGGCGTGGCCACGCCTTCCACGCCGCAGCTCCGTCTGGTTCCGCCCGTGGCGGAGCCCCGTGCACGGGTCCACGAACGCCGGAGCGTTGCCTTGTCGTCCCGATCGTCCGCCTCGGAGGCCGACCGCAGTTCGGGCAGCACACTGACGCCGGAGTACTGGGCGTTCATCAGCTACAGCCATCGGGACGCCGCCATCGCCGCGCGCGTGCAGCGCGCGCTCGAGACCTACCGGATCCCGCGCCGGCTCGAAGGCCGGCCGACGCCCGCCGGCCTGCCCGCGCCGCGGTATTTCAAGCCGGTCTTCCGGGACCGCGACGACCTGCAGGCGAGCCCGGACCTCAAGGCACGCGTCGATGCCGCGCTCGCGGGCAGCCGTTACCTGGTCGTCATCTGCTCGCCGGCTGCGGCGGAGTCGACGTGGGTGAACGACGAGATCCGCGAGTTCAAGCGCGTCCACGGCGACCAGCGCATCCTGGCGTTGATCGCGGACGGCGAGCCCTTCGCCTCCGAGCGCGCCGACAATCCCGCCGCCGAGTGCTTCCCCGAGGCGCTGCGCTTCGACGAAGCGACGCCGGGGCGCCGCCAGGGCGACCGCGCGGAAAGCGCCGCCGTGCGCCAGCGCGCAGCGGAGCCCATCGCCGCCGACCTGCGTCCGCAGGGCGACGGCGAGCGGCTCGCCACGCTGAAGCTCGTCGCCGGGATGCTCGGAGTCGGCGTCGATACGCTCGTGCGGCGCGACGCGCAGCGGAGGAACCGGCGGATGGCGCGGGTCGCGTTCGCGTCGCTCTGCGGCGTGATCGTGATGTCCGCGCTGACGTTCGTCGCGCTCAAGTCGCGCAACGAAGCGCAGCGCGAGCGCGCGCAGGCCGAGTCGCTGGTCGAGTTCATGCTGACCGATTTGCGGAAGAAGCTCGACCAGGTGGGGCGGCTGGACATTCTCGACGGTGTTGGCGGCAAGGCGTTGGCGTACTACGCCGAGCAGCCCGCCGATACGCTCGATGCGGTGGCACTGGGGCAGCGCGCGCGGGCGCAGCATCTTATCGGCGAGATGCGCGAGCAGCGCGGACAACTCGATGCGGCGCTGGAGGCCTTTCGTGACGCGGAAGCCACGACCGCACGCAGCCTGGCGCAGAACCCCAACGACCCACAGCGCATCTATGTTCACGCGCAGAGCGAATATTGGGTTGCCCTTATCGCGTGGCGGCGCGGACAGGCTGACGCGGCGGATGCGGGATTCCGTGAGTACGCGCGGCTCGCTGATCGACTCGTGGCACTGGATCCCGGCAACTCCGAATGGCAAATGGAGAAGGCGTACGCCGCACAAAACCTTGGGGTGTTCCAGCTGGATCGTGGCGACGTCACACAGGCACTCGCATCGTTCGAACGAGCTCTCGTTCTCGTCATGCGGGTAGGCGAAGCACGGCCCGAGAACATCTCCGAACTCGCGGAACTCGACGGCTGGATCGCGCAGAGCCTCTACACGAACGGCCAATATGCGAAAGCCATCGACCGCGCACGCGAGCGCCTCGCCAGAATCGCCGCGGGTAGCAACGCGGCGGGCGATCGCCAGCTCCAGCGCCAGATCGGCAATGCCCGTCTCCTGACGGGTATGTGCGAATACGCGCGCGGCAACCTCCCGGCCGCGGAACAGGCATTCGCTCAGACGGTCGCGGTGTTTCAAGCGATGGTCGCGGTAGATCCCGCCAACCACCTGTGGCAAACCGAGGAGATCTCGGGATCGGCATGGCTCGCGCGAACCCGGTTGGCCATGGGCAAGGTCGATGAAGCGCGCAGGGAACTGCCGCGCATCCAGATCCTGCTCGATCGTGCTTTCGGCCAGAGCGAAATCGATGTCCGCGACACCATCTACATTCGTGGCCTGGCACTCGACCTGAAATCGCGGTTGGAGCCATTGTCCCTTGCCGAAGCCCGCGCTTACACGCAGTCTGCGGAATCGCTGCAGAGTGCCGGGCGCGTGCTGAGCAGCACGCAGCTGCTCGACCTGGCCAACGGGTACCTGATGGTCGCGGATGCTTCGCTGCGGGAACGCCAGCTCGAATCGGGGCAGCAGGCCATCCTGCGCGCGATCCAGACCGTGAAGCCCTTTGCGTCTCGCGAAATGCCGGAAGCCCTTCTCCTGATCGCCCGCGCCGAAAACATGCGCGGCAATGCTGCCGCCAGCAGCGCCGCACTCGATGCCATCGCAACCACGGAATTGCGCTCGCCGGATCTGCTGGAACTGCAGCGCGTCGACCATGCACACGTCGTCTACACAACCCGCAAAGGTGACAAACCATGAATCACCCGCACTCGCTCGTCCTGCCGACAATCGCCGCGCTGCTGTCCTTCGTGTCCGGCGCAGTCTTGGCGGCCGTTCCGGTCCCCTCGTGCAGTTGCGCGACGGCGCACTGCACGCTCACCGTCAAGGATACGAAGTACGGCGCCACGGGCAAGAAGGTCGCGCTGGCGGTCAAGACGCCGTTGTTCCAGGTAAATGCACCCGCAACCGCGCTGACGCTCGTGTTCGACCTCGCAAAGACTCCGCCGCGGTTCCAATGGGATCTCGCGCAACCGCCATTCGCCTTCGATGACGACGAGGACGCGCCGGTCGTAACCCGCGTTTGCGTGGCGCAAGATCTTCCGAGCTACGACAACGGAACGTGCAGCACGACGTCAGGGCCGGGACGCGTCCTCGCCGTCGATTTCACGGCGAATCCCGACGACACGATCCGCTACACACTCAACGTGATGAATGTGGTCAAGAAGCAGCTTCGAACGATCGACCCGGGCATCGTCACGCGCAGTGGCAAGAATTTGAGCCTCAAGCCGAAATCGAAAGCCCCAGCAAAGTCGGGCAAACCGGGCACGACGCCCACCCGCGTGGATTGCAAATGATCGATTCCTGATGCCGCAACCAACGGAGGAGGCCATGAATTACATGTTCGCCAGAACGAAGCTCCTTGCCATTGCAGCCGCGCTGGCGCTCGTCGCCTGCACTTCTACGCCGGTCGGACCCACGACCGACTACCGGACCACAGGCCACTGCGGGCCAGGCGCCGAAATCAGGTCGTGCGAAGTCGCAATCAGCTACGATGCCCGGACCCGTCGCGTCACGCTGACGCCCGAGTTGCTGGTCGTCCATTTCCGCGGCTCGAAGGAATCGGTGCCCATACACTGGACGATCGATCGCGCTTCGCGCGATTTCGTCGCGTTTCGCCCCGGCGGAGGCGTTGTGTTCAAGAACCTCGACGGCGAAGCCGGGCCATTCCACGGAGCCCGCGCCGACTACGCCAACAACGGGCGGGGCGGCGCGGCGACGTACACGTTCCAGGACGAATGCGGAGCGGGTTGCGATTCCGGGGTGGTCTACGGGTTCTGGCTGGTGCTGCACGACCGCGAGGGGAAGGCGGTCCAATCCCCGGACCCGGGCATCCGCAACGAAAGCCGTTGATGGAGGTATTCGCCTCCCGGCCGGATTTCGCGCTAACACATGAACCCGACGCCGGCCGTTGAGAGGATTCGCGCTGCACTGGACGCCGGGCTTACGATCGAGGCGTTCGACCTTGCGCGCAAAGCGTCGGCGCAAGAGCCGGATGACCCGCATTTCCTCTACCTCGGCGCTCTGGCATGCGTACGACTCGGCGCGCTTCGAGAGGCGAACACGCTGATCGAAAGGATCTCCACGCTCGACGTCAAGAGTCCCGAACTCGCGTTCGAGGCCTGCTGCCTCGCCGGACGTATGGCAAAGGAATCGTACAGCGCAGTCCGCACGGCAGATGCGGTTCGCGCACGCGCCGCCGGGCTGCAAGCACTCGATCGCTACCGGCGCGCGCTGGAAATGTCCGAAAGCGCCTACCCCGCCGTCAATGCGGCAACCATGGCAATGCTGTGTGGAGACCACGCACTGAGCCAATCCCTTGCCGTGCGCGCATTGTCTGCGCTGGAAGTGCGCGTTACGCACTGGGACCATGCAAGCGCGGGAGAAGCCTGTCTACATCTGGGCAGGACCGCGGAAGCGACACATGCCTATGCGGAGGCCCAAAGACTTGCCGGGGGCCGCTTCGGCGACATCGCGTCCATTCGACGCCAACTACAACTGATCGATACGCCGGCCGCCCGCTCGATGCTGGACATCGTCGTCGCGCCGAACGTCATTGCGTTCACTGGCCACATGATCGACCATCCTGCGCGACCGAAGCCGCGCTTTCCGCCATCGCTCGAAGCGGAGGTTGCGCGCGCCATCCGCGAGCGCGTGAAGGGCCTGGGTGCGGTCATTGGATATGCGCAGGCGGCATGTGGTGCCGACATTCTGTTCCTGGAGGCGCTGCAGGCGCTCCGGATGCAAACACACGTCGTGTTGCCGTTTGCGCGCAGGGACTTCATCGAGACCAGCGTCGCATTTGCGGGGCTCGACTGGGTGCAGCGCTTCGAAACTGTGCTCGAACGCGCCACTTCGGTCGTATTCGCGACGGAAGAGCCGTATCTCGGCGACGACGTCCTGTTCGAGCACGCCGCCAATCTGATACATGGCATGGCGCTCCTGCGCGCCGCGGAGCTGGTCAACGAACCGATGCAACTCACGGTGCGGGAACCCGGAGGCCCGGAACTCGTCGGCGGGGCCGAAGCTGTCGCGCGTCTCTGGGCGTCCCGAAGCTCGCGGGTCGAGAACATCGACATCGCGGCGCTACGCGATGCAGCGGGGTGCGGTAGCCCGGCCGCCGAAAACGCGCCGGCGCAGCCTGCCTGCGCGCACCAGTCGGCCGTCCCGCGCCAGCTTCGCACGCTGATGTTCGCCGACCTGAGCGGATTCACGTCGATGCCCGAGCAGTACACGCCGGATTTCGTACAGACCTACCTCGGGATCGGCAAGTCGATTATCGACCGTGTCGCCGATCCGCCTCTCTACGTCTCAACGCGCGGAGACGGCCTGTACATGGTGTTTGCAAAACCAAGCCATGCTGCGGAGTTTGCACTATCCCTCCAGGAGGATCTGCGTCACGTCAATTGGCCGGCGTTGGGACTCGCGCAGGAGACCAGCGTGCGCATCGGTCTGCACACAGGTCCTGTCTTCGCAACTTTCGATCCCATCATGACGGAGACGACCTACTACGGCACGCATGTGAACCTGACTGCGCGCCTGGAACCGATCGTCCAACCGGGCCAGGTCCTTGGAACCGAGGCCTTCGCTGCATCGTTGACCGCCGAGGGCGCAGGTGGATATCGCTGTGACTACGTGGGCGCGATGTCGCTCGCGCGAAGGTTCTCGGAAGCCCGACTATTCAGATTGCATCGCTTGGACGGCTGAACGGCACTACTGGCAAACCGTCCCCGGCGCGACGAGTATTTCGCGCGTGATCGCCTTGCTTTGCGTCACCGTGCCCACCGTATAGTCGAACGTGCCCGTGTTGCCGTCGGTGAACGTGAACGTGGCCGTTCCCACCTGCGTTCCGGTGACCAGCGTGGGGTCGAACGGCACGGAATTGAACGGCGGGCCGGACGTCTGGTACAGGTTGCCCTTGTAGACGCCGAGCTCGACCTTGGGCGCACCGACCACCAGCCACATCGGGTTGCCGTCGGTGTCGTACGTGTACCAGGTGGCGAAGATGGTGTCGCCCTGGTGCGCGAGCATCACGCCCCAGCCCGACTCCACGCCGTTGGGCGCCCACCACAGGTCCTGGTAGTTGTAGGCCTTCGTCAGGTCCGTGTACAGGTTGTACGTGCAGGTCGGTGCCTGCGTGCCGAAAATCTCGAGCACGATCACCTTCGATTGCGTGACCCCGTTCACCGTATACGCGAACGTGCCGTGCGTCGCGTCGGTGAACGTGAATTTGCCGGTGCCGACACGGGTGCTCTTCACGGCTGACGGCAGGAACGGATCGGCGCTGAACGCGGGACCGGTAGCCTGGTTGATATAGCCCGTGTAGCTGCCGGTGTCCGTGCCGGTCGTGACCTTGGTGGCGGCCATCGACATCCACACGCCCATGCCCGTGCTGTCGTACGTGAACCACGTCGCGTAGATCGTGTCCGACTGGTGCGCGAGGTTGATGCCCCAGCCCGATTCCGAGCCGGCCGGGCTCGCCCACCAGAGCCCTCCGTAGTTGGTGGCACCCGCCGTGACGATCTGCACGGAAGTGGCGGGCGACTTGGAGCCGAAGGCGTCGCCGTTCGCGTTCACGAGCTGCCACTGGAAGTTGTAGGTGCCCGTCGTCGACGGCGTGCGGACGTAGAACGAGAACGTCACGTCGTCGCCGGCGGCGACAGCGCCCGGCAACGGGATGGGATTTACGCCCCACGTCGTGTTGCCGGTGGCGTCGACGCTCGACAGCGAATAGCCGGTGCTCGTCGTCCATGCCGCCGAGGTCGAGTTCTTGAACGTCACCGTCACGAAGATCGGCGAGCCCGCCGGCGCGATCGCCGGCACCTGCTGTGACACGTACTCGCTCGCCCCGTTGACGACGGTGCCCGGGTCCGGCGTCATGTCGCCGAACGTGCCGTACTTCTGCGAGAGCATCCGGAAGCGCAGCGGCGCTGGCGCGGCGAAGCGGCACGCGAGCGGGCTGACCTCGAAATCGAACGTCACTTCCGCGCCGGGCGCCACGTCGTAAGGCAACAGCACGCGATTGCCGGACTGGCTGCCGTACTGGTTGCCCTGGATGCACCAGTAGTAGTTGTCCTGCGGCATCTGCGTCGACAGGAACACGTCGCCCTGGCTCTGCACCCACGTCGCCGTGCCGGTGTTGCGCATGGTCACCGAGATGGCGGTATTGGAGCCCGTGGGAATGACCGACGGAACGTCTTCGCTGACGTAGGCCGCGTCGTAGGCCGCCTGCGCGCGGGCGAGCGTGGCAACGGCGAAGACGAGCAGCGCGAAAAGCGTCTTGAAACGGGTCGACATCGAGCCTCCGCGCGGATGCAGGGGCCGTCCGGACAACGGCCCGTGTGCGCGAACCGCCATCATAGTCCCTGCGCGTGCACCGCTTCAGCGAACGGTGCCGGCGCCGGCAGCAGAGATCGCGTTCGCCGCCTTGCGCGCCATCGTCGCGATGTGCTCGACCTTGCGAAAGCGCAGCGCCGACCAGTCCTCGTCGATCGCGACCATCCGCACGGGCTCGTAACCCGCCGCCGCAAGGACCGCCCACCCGGAATCGCGATTGAACTCACACTGGTAGCGCTTCGACGTGCCCTTCGGATACGCGATCCACAGGATCGCGTCGCCTTCGCACGCCTTGGCGAGCTTGGCGCTTGCGGTATCGAGTTCCTTCTGCGCAATCGCGAACGCTATCGCAAACGCGCAGGAACCCGAGACGGTCCGCTTGATCCCGACACCATTCAGCGCAGCCAGTTCGGGCTCGAACGATGCCGGCGCGTTCAGCACCACGAGCGATCGGTGCGTGCCGAGGTTCAGCTTCTTGAAGAGGGGCGTCATGAATTCGCCACCATGGCGCGCGCTAGTGCCGCCGATCGAGCGCCAGGATCGACAGTCCCGCCGCCACGAACGTGAGTCCCGCGCCGACGTTGACCGATGCGACGACTTTCGGCCGCCGCTCGAGCCACGCCGAAAGTCGCGCTGCAAAGCAGGCCAGCAGCGTGAAGATGAGCGCGGTCAACACGGCGAAGATCGCGCCGTAGGCGAGCATCTGGATCGGAACCGATCCGCGTGCCGCGCTCGTGAATTGCGGGATGAATGCAACGACGAAGAGGCCGGGCTTCGGATTCAGCACGTTCGTCAGGAAGCCCGTGCCCAGGACGCGCGGAAGCGATTGCCGCCCGGCGTGGACGAACGAGATGAGGCTGCGCGACACGATCGCCTTGTACCCGAGCCACAGCAGGTAAGCCGCGCCGGCGACCTTGATTGCCGTGAACGCAATCGGCGATGTCTGGATGATGAGCGCCAGCCCAAGCGCTGCCGCGGTCGTGTGGAAGAGAATGCCCAGCGCCGACCCGATCGACGACACGGCCCCCGCGAGCCGTCCCTGGCTGAGCCCGCGGCTTACCGCCAGGATGTTGTCCGGGCCGGGCGCCAGCACGATCAGCAGGACCGCGACGAGGTAAGCCAGGAGGATTTCGTTGGGGAACATGTGTCGGATGCCAATGCAAATTCGGTGTTTCGCCGTTCGTGAGCGCGTTGGGCGGGATACCGAGGTTACCGCGCGCGACGCGTTGGCGGAGCCTGTCGCAACTCCTTGCGGACGACAAGCTTGAGCGCCGACCAGACATCGCTCACCGCGCACACCTTGATATCCACCAGGCCGAGCGGCAACGCGACATCGCGGATGACGTCTTCCGTAACGGTTGTCGCAAGCTTCGACGAGCGCTTCGGCCACGAGATCCAGATCGCGGCGTCGGGCCGAAGCTGCCGCCGCAGCGTGCCGAGCATGCGCTCCAGGACATCACTTTCAGTCACGAATGCGTGCACCAAGTCAACGCCGGGATCGGCTTTCTCCCCGAACTCGACGCCCGATGGCAAGGGATCGACCATGGATTCGTAGTCACTCGGCGCGTCGATGACGAGCAGCCGATGCGACGGCTTGATCCCCAACTTTTTCGCAAGTGGCGTTCCCGAGTAGCCCGGCGTGGATGCGCCCGCGGCGCGTGCTTCCCGCATCGACGGGTCAGGCCAGGTCGGTACGTCGCGGCGGCTTGCCGAAGCGGTCGTACGCGAACATCGCGACGGCGATCGAGATGGCGATGGGCAGCGGCGAGACCATCAGCGCCGCAAGCCAGTTCCAGGCGGCCTGCGGCTCGAGCCACTGGATTGCGCCACAGGTTACGACGGCGGCGCCTACCAGCGCGGCCAGCGAAGCCCGGCGCGTGTCGCGAAACGTGACTTCGGCGACGAAGCCAACCAATGCAGGCAGGGCTATCAGGACAAGGAAAGCAGTCATGATCGAGGGCCGCCGGACGCGGGGAACTGCCCGCTGTTTTTCTAGGCTACGCCGCGAGCCTGCGAGCGTCAAAGGCGAATATTCCGCTGCCCGTGCCCGTTCATTGCGGCGGTGCCGGCTCCGGCCGCTTCCATAACAGGAAGGTCTGGTTGTCGGTGCAACCCATCGCTTCGATCAGTTTCCTGTCGTCCATCTCCGGGAATCGCCGCTGGAGTTCTTCCAGCAACTGCGTCCGCACCGCAGCCTCTTGCGAGACGACGCAGCCATTGCGGCCTGATCCCGCCAGGATGAAAAACACGTCCTCCATCAGCGGTCCGGCGCTGGTCGTCTCGACGAGGATTGCCGTCATGTCGCCCCACGCGACCTCTTCGCGTGACTTTCCATGCATGCGGAGCACTCCGTGGTCGTCGACCTGGACGGTCTCGAACTCAGGCTTGGCAAGGCGCGGCTCGACGTAGATGAAGACCGTCACGGCGAGCAGGGCGAATGCGGTCCACCAGCCCTGCGCGCCGACCAACGCGGCTATGGCGAAGCACAGCGTTGCAAAGGCTGCGATGCAGAACCAGCCCCAGGCGACCGGTCGCCGCGGGAGCGGAGTTCCGATTATCGACGCCATGGCGAACGTCGTCCGCGCAATGCGCGTGGACTTGCCGAAGCATGCGTTGGAACGATGGAACGCTTCACGATGCGAGGGAAGCGCGTGACGGTATGGGCTGCGAATTCCGTCGACCGGAGCGAAGCTGCGCCGGTGGACGATCAACTCAGCGAGTCAATCGATTGTGCTTATCGAGAGATAGGTTACACGTCGTTCCGGAGACATAGGTAACACTTCTGGGCTTTGCGGAGCTGCAAATGCCCTGGCAGGAGTGTTCCAAGATGGATGAGCGTCTCCGCTTCGTCGCCCGCCTGCTGGAC
>JBGAIC010000062.1:0-18186 GCA_044225845.1 Casimicrobiaceae bacterium | reverse complement strand
CCCTGGAAGCCCGCGACGATCACGACCTTGCCGGTCTTCAGATCGGCACGCATGCGGCCTTCGTCGATCTCCAGGATGCGCGCCTTCGTGTACGCGTCGTCGGTGAGGATGCGCACCTGACCGCCCGTGTAGCTGCGTGCCGGCACGCCCATCTCCTGCAGCGCGATGGCGAGGAGGCCGATGGTCACCTGCTCGCCGGTGGCGGCGATGACGTCGAGTTCGCGCGGGTCGGGCCGCGCCGACAGCTCCTTCGCCAGTGCGAGGAGCCGGTTGGTCTCGCCCGACATCGCGGAGACCACGACGACGACGTCGTGCCCCTGCTTGCGGAAATGCGCGACGCGGCGCGCGACGTTGCGGATGCGCTCGGTGGAACCCACCGACGTGCCGCCATACTTCTGGACGATCAGGGCCATGACACGCGGCCTCGGCTACAGCGTGCGGAACGCGAGCGTCGCGTTGGTGCCGCCAAAGCCGAAGGAGTTGGACAGCGCGCCGGCGATCTTCATCGGCCGCGCGGTGTTGGGAACGAAATCGAGGTCGCAGGCCGGGTCGAGATTGGCCAGGTTGATCGTCGGCGGCGCGATCTGGTCGCGCATCGCGAGCACCGTGAACACGCCCTCGATGCCGCCGGCGGCACCCAGCAGGTGGCCGGTCATCGACTTCGTCGAGCTGACCGCGAGCTTCTTCGCGTGGTCGCCGAACGCGCGCTTGACGGCGGTGCACTCGGCGATGTCGCCCAGCGGCGTCGACGTGCCGTGCGCGTTGATGTAGTCGATGTCCGTCGGCTGCATGCCGGCGTTCTTCAACGTATTGATCATCGCGCGGCGCGCGCCGTCGCCGTCCTCGGGCGGCGCCGTGATGTGGTGCGCGTCGGCGGACAGGCCGTAGCCGGCGAGCTCGCAGTAGATGTGCGCGCCGCGCGCCCTGGCGTGCTCGAGTTCCTCGAGGACCAGCACGCCCGCGCCCTCGCCCAGCACGAAGCCGTCGCGGTCCTTGTCCCACGGGCGGCTGGCGCCGGCGGGGTCGTCGTTGCGATGCGACAGCGCGCGCGCCGCGCAGAAGCCGCCGACACCCAGCGGGCTCACCGTCGACTCGGCCCCGCCCGCGACCATCACGTCGGCATCGCCGTACTCGATGAGGCGCGCGGCTTCGCCGATGCTGTGGTTGGCCGTCGAGCACGCCGTGGCGGTCGCCAGGTTGGGGCCCTTGAAGCCGTACTGGATCGAGGCGAGTCCCGGAATCATGTTGATGATGGAGCCGGGCACGAAGAACGGGCTGATCTTGCGCAGGCCGCCCGCGACGTAGTCGTGGTCCGTCTCCTCGATCATCGGCAGGCCGCCGATGCCGGAGCCGATGCACAGGCCCACGCGTTCCTTGTCCCCTGCGTACGCGTCCAGGCCCGCGTCCTTCACCGCTTCCATCGTGGCGACGAGGCCGTAATGGATGAACGTGTCGTAGCGGCGCGCTTCCTTGCCGGACAGGTACTGCGTGACGTCGAAGTTCTTCACTTCGCCGGCGATGCGCGACGGGAAGGCCGCCGCATCGAAACGCGTGATCGGGCCGATGCCGGACTTGCCGGCGACGATGGCGCTCCACGCCTCGGCAACGCCGACGCCGACGGGGGAAACGATGCCTAGACCGGTAACGACGACGCGGCGACGGGACATGTTGGGGCGGGCCAGGAGGCCGATGAACGCATGCGGCGCGCAGGCCGCGATGCAAAGGCGCGCACACCCGCGTCACCGGCCCGAACGGGCCGGCGCGCGTGCGCGGAATTACTTCTTCTCGTGCGAGGTGATGTAGTCGATGGCCTGCTGGACCGTCGTGATCTTCTCGGCCTCGTCGTCCGGGATTTCCGTCTCGAATTCCTCTTCGAGCGCCATCACCAGTTCGACCGTGTCGAGCGAATCGGCGCCGAGGTCGTCGACGAACGACGACTCGTTCTTGATCTCGGCGTCGTTGACGCCCAGTTGCTCGGCGACGATCTTCTTGACACGCTGTTCTACGTTTTCCATGCGTCTCCCCCAAAGCGGGACGTGATAAACCTCAGAATTATAACCCAGACCCCGTACCCGGCAGGTTGCCGGATCACGACATCAACATGCCGCCGTTGACGTGCAGCGTGGCGCCCGTGACGTAAGCCGCGCGCGGGCTGGCCAGGAAGGCCACCGCTTCCGCGACGTCGTCCGCGGTGCCCAGCCGGCCGAGCGGAATCTTCTGCATCAACGCGGTGCGCGCCGCTTCCGGCAAGGCCTGCGTCATCGCGGTGTCGATGAAGCCCGGGGCCACGACGTTGACCGTGATGTTGCGGCTGCCGATTTCCTGCGCCAGCGCCTTGCTGAAGCCGACGAGCGCGGCCTTCGCCGCCGCGTAATTGGCCTGGCCGGGGTTGCCCGACGAGCCGACGACGCTGCCCACCTGGATGATGCGCCCGGCGCGCGCCTTCATCATGTTGCGCAGCACGGCCTTCGACAGCCGGAACACGGCCTTCAGGTTCGTCTCCATCACGGCGTCCCACTCCTCGTCCTTCATCCGGAGCAGCAGATTGTCGCGCGTGATGCCGGCGTTGTTGACCAGGATGGCGATCGGGCCGAAGCGCTTCTCGATGTCGGCGAGCGCTGCATCGGTGGCCGCGGCGTCGGTGACGTCGAGCGCGAGGCCTTCGCCCTTCGCGCCGGCCCCCGCGAGCGCCGCCGTGATCTTCGCCGCCCCTTCGGCCGTGGTGGCCGTACCGACGACGGTGGCACCACGCGCCGCGAGCACGCGCGCAATGGCTTCGCCGATGCCGCGCGTCGCGCCGGTGACGAGCGCCACCTGGCCTTCGAGATCCCGTTCCATCACGCGTCTCCCTTCAGCGCGTCGAGCGCGAGGCCGATGTCCGTGTCGTCGGCCAGCGGCAAGGCTTCCAGCGATTCGTCGATGCGGCGCACGAGGTTGGTCAGCACCTTGCCCGGACCGCACTCGACGAGCGTCGTCACGCCGAACGCGGCGACGAGCTTCTTCACCGTCTGCGTCCACTGCACCGGCTGTGCGGCCTGCGCGGCGAGTGCGGCGCGGATCTCGGCGGCGGACCGATGCTCGGCGACATCGACGTTGTGGATCACCGGGATCGTAGGCGTATGGAACGGCACGCCCGCGAGCCGCGCCGCGAGCTTGTCGGCGGCGGGCTGCAGCAGCGTGCTGTGGAACGGCGCCGACACGGGCAGCAGCACCGCGCGCTTTGCGCCGTGCGCCTTCACGAGGCCCATCGTGCGCTCCACCGCTTCCTTATGGCCCGCGATCACCACCTGCCCCGGCGCGTTGAAATTGACGGCCTCGACCACCTGGCCCTGCGCGCCTTCGGCGCACGCGGCGCGCACGCCATCGTCGTCGCCGCCCATGACCACCGCCATGGCGCCGACGCCCGCGGGCACCGCTTCCTGCATCACCTGCGCGCGATAGCGCACGAGCGGCAGCGCGTCGGCGAATGCGAGCGCGCCGGCCGCGACGAGCGCCGCGTATTCGCCCAGGCTGTGGCCGGCCACCGCGGCCGGCTTCGGCCCACCGGCTCCCTGCCACGCGCGCCACACCGCCACGTCGGCCGCGAGCATCACGGGCTGCGTGTTCGTGGTCAGCGCCAGCGCTTCGGCAGGACCGTTCTCGACCAGCGCCCACAAATCCTCGCCGAGGATCGCGGACGCCTCGGCGAACGTCTGCCGGACGACGGGATGGTCGCTGTACAGCGCGAGCATGCCCACCGTCTGCGAGCCCTGCCCCGGAAATACGCACGCGGTTGTCTTCATAGCCATCGCAGGAACACGGAACCCCAGGTGAAGCCGCCGCCGACACCGAGCAGCATCACGTGATGGCCCGGCTGGATGCGGCCATCACGGACGGCGGTGTCGAGCGCCAGCGGAATCGACGCAGCGGACGTGTTGCCATGCTTGTCGACGGTGACGACGACGCGCTCCGGCCCCAGCGCCAGGCGCTTGGCGGTCGCGTCCATGATGCGGATGTTGGCCTGGTGGGGGATGACCCAGTCAATGGCGCTCGCGTTCATGTGGCACGCGGCGAGCGCTTCCTCGGCGACGTCGGCCAGCACCTTGACGGCGAACTTGAATACGGCGCCGCCGTCCATGTGCAGGAACGGCGTGCCGGTGACCTTGCCGTTGTGCACCTGGCCGGGCACGCACAGGATGTCGCGGTGCGAGCCGTCGGCGTGCAGCTTGGCCGCCAGGATGCCCGGCTTATCGCTCGGCATCACGACCACGGCCCCGGCACCGTCGCCGAACAGCACGCAGGTGCCGCGATCGTTCCAGTCGAGGATCCGCGAATAGATTTCGGCGCCGATGACGAGCGCGTTGCGCGCGAGGCCGTTGGACACCATCTGGTCGGCGATCGTCAGCGCGTAGACGAAGCCCGAGCACACGGCCTGCACGTCGAAGGCCGCGCCACCGGCCGCACCGAGCTTCGCCTGCACGATGCACGCCGTCGACGGGAAGATCATGTCGGGCGTCGTCGTGGCGACGATCAGCAGGTCGACGTCGGCCGCCGCCAGCCCCGCGGCGTCGAGCGCGCGGCGCGCCGCGTTGACTGCGAGGTCGGACGTCTGCTCGTCGTCGGCCGCGATGTGACGCTCGCAGATGCCCGTGCGCGTGCGGATCCACTCGTCGCTGCTGCCGACGCGCGCCGCGAGCTCCGCGTTGGTCAGCACGCGGGCCGGCAGGTAGCTGCCGGTGCCGGCGATGCGGCTAGGCATCGGGCGTGGCCGCGGCGGGCGCGGCGGTGCCGGGCACGGCGCCCGGCGCGATGGCCGCAGTGGGCATCGCAGCGATGCGCTGCGCGATGCCGGCCAGCACGTCGTGCAGCACTTCGGTATGCGCCTTGCGGATGGCCTGCTGGAAGCCGAACACGTCGGTGCCGCCGTGGCTCTTGACGACGACGCCGCGCAGGCCGACGAGCGTGGCGCCGTTGTAGCGCCGCGGGTCGACGCGCCGGCGGAACGCGCGCAGCACCGGATACGCAACCAGCGCCGAGAGCTTCGTCAGCGGGTTGCGCGTGAACTCGCGCTTCAGGAAATCGGACAGCATGCCGGCGAGGCCTTCGGTGGTCTTCAGAGCGACGTTGCCGACGAAGCCGTCGCAGACCACGACGTCGGTGGTGCCCTTGAAGATGTCGTCGCCTTCGACGTTGCCCACGAAGTTGAGGCCGGAGTGCTTGAGCAACTCGCCCGTCTCCTTGACGAGCTCGTTGCCCTTGATGTCTTCCTCGCCAATGTTGAGCAGGCCCACGCTGGGGCGCTCGATGCGCTCGACGGCCGAGCACAGCGCGCTGCCCATCGCGGCGAACTGCACGAGCTGCTCCGGCGAGCAGTTGACGTTGGCGCCAAGGTCCAGCGCCGTGACGACGCCCTTGCGCGTGGGGAGCTGCGAGGCGATGGCGGGCCGGTCGATCCCCGGCAGCGTCTTCAGCACGAAGCGCGCGATGGCCATCAGCGCCCCCGTGTTGCCGGCCGACACGCAGGCATGCGCGGTGCCGTCCTTCACGAGGTTGATGGCCACGCGCATCGACGAATCCTTCTTCTTGCGCAGCGCGTCGGCGGGCGGCTCGTCCATCGCGACCACTTCGGACGCCGCATGGACGGTGATGCGCGACACGACGCCCGGCGGCGCGCCGGCGATGGCCTTCTTCAGCACGTCCTCGGTGCCGACGACGATCACGCGCGCGTCCGGCACGTCGTGCAGGAACGCGAGCGCGGCGGGCACGGTCACGGACGGACCATGGTCCCCACCCATCGCATCGACAGCGACGGTGATGGTCATGCGTCGGGCATGCGCAACGGCCCAGGCATCGACGTTGACGTGGCGACGCGCGCGAACGACGCGGCGCACGGGCACACGGCAAGCCGTGCGCGTGGGCCGGTCACGCGGGCAGCGTCAGGCAGACGTCGCGCGGGCGCGCGATGCCTTACTCGTCGGCCTTGGTCTTGACGACCTTCTTGCCGCGATAGACGCCGGACGGGCTGATGTGGTGACGGCGATGCGTCTCGCCCGTCGTCGGCTCGACGGCCAGCGCCGGCTTGGCGAGGAAGTCGTGCGCACGATGCATGCCGCGCTTGGACGGCGATTTCTTGTTCTGCTGGACTGCCATGGATCTCTCCTCAACGGGCCGTCCGCACCCTCGGCGCGCACGGCATTACGATCGTCAACTGCGTGAAACTCAGGCCCCGGGGGCGCATTCCTCGTCGTGGCGCGGAACGAACGGCAGCGTCAGCAGCAATTCGTCCTCCACCAGTTGCAGCGGGTCGAGCAGCGCATTGGCCAGCACGACTTCCTGCTCGCTCGCATCGTCCAGCGCCGACAGCTCGGCCTCGTCGCGGGCGAGCAGCACTTCACTCACCTGCTCCACCGCCCAGTCCAGCGGCTGCATGCAGCGCTGGCACACGAGCGGCACGTGGCCCTCGAGCGCAATGGACAACGCCGGACGGCCTTCCTGCGAGCGCACGCCGCCGATTTCCCAGCGGATTTCGTCGTCCGCGGCGCCCACCTCGCCGGCATCCGCCAGCCGGTCGGCGATCCGCGGCAGGTCGCGCGCATGGACGACGCCGCTGCGCGACTCGCCCTTGCTGACGGCCCTGAAGGCGTCGAACGCGGTCTTCACGGTTCTACCCGACTGCCCTTGGCCGAAGCCCGGAAAAACGCGCGACTATAGCCTATTTCGCGGTCCGGTGTCAAAATTGTCCGCAAAAACAAGCCACTTGCGCCCAATCCTCAGGCCTTTCCCTTGACCCCCGCTGCCCACCCGCCCCTGGTGCTGGCGTCCACGTCGCGCTACCGGCGCGAACTGCTGGGCCGCCTGCGCGTTCCGTTCGCCGTCGCCGCCCCCGACGTGGACGAGGCGGCGCTGCCGGGCGAGCGGCCACTGGCAACCGCCGCCCGGCTGGCCGCCGCCAAGGCCCGCGCATTGGCGGGCCGCTTTCCCGATGCGCTGATCCTGGGCTCCGACCAGGTGGCCGACAGCGACGGCGTCGCGGTCAGCAAGCCCGGCGACGCCGCCACGGCCCGCGCGCAACTGACGGCGCAATCCGGTCGCGACGTCGTGTTCCATACCGCGGTTGCGCTGCTGAACACGCGCACCGGCACGCTGGCCGAGGCCAACGTCGACGTCGTCACGCGTTTCCGCACGCTGTCGCCCGCGGACATCGACGCCTATCTCGCGCTCGACGCGCCCTGGGATTGCGCGGGCTCGATGCGCTCGGAGGGCTTGGGCATCGTCCTCGTCGACGCCATCCGCAGCGACGACCCCACCGCGCTGATCGGCCTGCCGCTGATCGCGGTCGCGCGGATGCTGCGCGCCCAGGGCGTCGTGCTGCCGCCGCCGGCATGATCGCGCCAGCGCTCTACCTCGTGCCCAATACGCTGGGTACCGCGGACCCGGCGGCCGTACTGCCGGCGACCACGCTGGCCGCGGCGCGCGCGTTGCGCCACTGGGTCGTCGAAACGCCGAAGGCGGCGCGGGCGTTCCTGGGCGCGCTCGACGTTGGCGTGCCGATCGCGTCGCTGTCGATCGAGCCGCTCGGCGACGCGCCGGATGCCGCGACGCTTGCGCGCCTGCTCGCGCCGCTCGCGCGCGGCGACGCTCTGGGTCTCGTCTCCGATGCCGGCGTACCTGCGGTTGCCGATCCCGGCGCGCGCCTCGTCGCCGCCGCGCACGCGGCCCGCCATCGCGTCGTGCCGCTCGTGGGACCGTCGTCGATCCTGCTGGCGCTGATGGCCTCCGGCCTCGACGGCCAGCGCTTCGCGTTCCACGGCTACCTGCCGCAGAAGCCCGCGGAGCGTGCCGCGGCGCTGCAACGCCTGGAACGCGACTCGCGCAGCGCACAGTCCACGCAAATCTTCATCGAGACGCCCTACCGCAACGTCGCGATGCTGGACACGCTGTGCACAACGCTGGCCCCGTCGACACGCCTGTGCGTCGCCGCGGACCTGACACTCCCCACCGAATCGGTGATCTCGCGCCCTATCGCCCGCTGGCGCGGCACCGACTTCAGCCCCTACGCCAAGCGCCCGGCGATATTCCTGCTATTGGCGTAAGGTGAAGCAGGTTGTGCGTAACGGACAGGCGCGGGTAGCGCGACATGCCCGCTCAAAGCGCGCCGCGCAACAACCGGCTCGGGAGATTCAGCGCGTGGCGGCCGGGGTGTGGGGATGTCCGGCGCAGCGCCTGTGGAGGCCAAAGGCCGAACACCGAAGCGTAGCCGGACATCCCCGCACCCCGGCCACGCACAGGCAGAAACGCTAGGCCGACTGCACTTCGTCGTCCGGCCAGTTCTTGATGTAGCTCTTCAGCATCCGGTTCTCGAAGCTCTGCTCCTCGTACACGGCCTTGGCCACGTCGTGGAACGAGACGACGCCCTGCAGCGTGGCGCCGTCCATCACCGGCACGTAGCGCGCATGGCGCTCGAGCATCACGCGGCGCAGTTCCATCACGTCGAGCGACGGCGTCGCCGTCAGCGGGTTGCGGTCCGAGATCTCGCCGATCGCCAGGCCTTCGAGCTTGCCGCCGCGCTGCGCCATCGCGTTCAGCACCTCGCGGAACGTCAGCATGCCGACGAGCATGCCGTTGTCCATGATCACGAGCGAGCCGATGTCGTGCTGGGCCATGACGCCCACGGCCTCGAGCACCGAGCCCCCGGGACCGGTGGTGAAGAGCGTGTTGCCCTTGATGCGCAGGATCTCGCTGACGACCATGATCTTCTCCTCCGTGGCGCCTCGCCGTCGGCGCTCGAGCCCACAGCGTACCGCGCGACGCCGGGCTTGGGAACCCGCCTCAGGCGACAGGCCGACGCTCGCGCAACGCCTGCGCCAGCGTGCCCGCATCGACGTACTCGAGCTCGCCGCCCACCGGCACGCCGCGCGCAAGTCGGCTGACGCGGATGCCACGGTTGGCCAGCAGCTCGCCGATGTAGTGCGCGGTGGCCTCGCCTTCGTGCGTGAAGTTGGTGGCAAGCACCACTTCGCGGACGCGGCCGTCGGTGGCGCGCTTCAGCAGTCGGTCCAGCGCGATGTCGCGCGGGCCGATGCCGTCGAGCGGCGAGAGCCGGCCCATCAGCACGAAATAGAGGCCATCGTAGGCATGCGTCTGCTCGACCATCAGCAGGTCGGCGGGCGTCTCGACGATGCACAGCAGCGCTTCGTCGCGCTTGGTCGAGCGACACAGCGAGCAGAGCGTGTCCTCGGTGAACGTGTTGCAGCGCTCGCAGTGGTGGACGCTGTCCGTCGCACGCGCGAGCGCCACCGACAGGCGCATCGCGCCGGGACGGTCGTGCTGCAGCAGGTGCAGCGCCATTCGCTGCGCGGCCTTCGGGCCGACGCCAGGCAGCGCGCGCAACGCGGCGGCGAGCTCGTCGAGCCCCGACAGCGGCTCGGCGCGCGCCCGCGTGCCGGTGTCGCGTGCCGCCATCAGAACGGCAGCTTCATGCCCGGCGGAATGGGCATGCCGGCGGTGAGCGCGCCCATCTTGTCCTGCGTCGTCTGCTCGGCGCGGCGCGCGGCGTCGTTGAACGCAGCAGCGACCAGGTCCTCGAGCATGTCGCGGTCGTCGCCGAGCAGCGACGGGTCGATGCTCACGCGGCGCACGTCGTGCTTGCAGGTCATGACGACCTTGACGAGCCCGGCACCCGACTGGCCCTCGACCTCCGTCTGCGCGAGCTCGTCCTGCGCGCGCTTCAGGTTGTCCTGCATCGTCTGCATCTGCTTCATCAGGCCGCCGAGCTGGTTTTTCATCATGGCGTGGCTTTCGTTCCGGGTTGCGTGGGTAGTGAGGCGTCAGTCGACGCGCTTGATCGAATCGGGGCGGATCTTGGCGTCGAAGCGTGCGAGCGTGTCGCGGACGAAGGGCTCGTCGCGGAAGCGCGCCTCGTCCTCGGCGCGCGCATCGTCGCGTTCGCGCTGCTGGCGCGCCGCGAGCGAGCCCACGGTGGCCTCGCCGACCTCGAACGCCAGGATCAGTTTGCGCCCCGTGGCGCGCTCGAGCACCGACTTCAGCTTGTCCGCATAGGCCTTGTCCGCCAGATGGCGATGCGCCACCGGAATCGCAAGCGTCAGCGTCGCGCCGGCGAGGCTGCGCCACTCGCTCTGCGTCGCGAGCTGGGCGGCCATGCCGGTCAGCGGCAGCGTGGCGACGAACGACGGCCACTGGTCCGCGGCGTCGGGCAGCGGGCGCGGCGGTGCGTCGGGAGTTGACGGTTCGGACGTCGCTGGAGCCGCCGGCGCCGGTGCAGCGGACGGCGGGACAGCGGCCCGTTGCGCTTCGACGGCCGCGCGCGGCGTGACGATACGCTCGACGTTGGCGACAGGCTTCGCCGCTCCGGACCGCTCGGGCGCGAGCGGTGCACTCGCCGCCGGCGCGGCGGTGCGCGGCGCGGCAGCGCCCGCAGGCTTCGGTGCGGCAACGCGCGGCGGTTCGCTGCCGGCCGCACCGGCCGCGGCCGGCGCGAATGCGAGCATCCGCAGCAGCGTCATGGCAAAGCCGGTGGCCTCGTCGGGCGCAAGCGCCAGGTCCTGTTGCCCGGTGACGGCGATCTGATAATAGAGCTGCGCGGCTTCGGGCGTGGTCGCGCCCGCATAGGTCGCGCAGCGCTCGGCGTCCTCCAGGCTGTCCGCCGCGGCCGGCACGGCCTGCAGCACGGCCACGCGATGCCACAGTCCCGCGAGTTCCTCCAGCGCGGACGCCGGCGACAATCCGGATTGCACCAGCGCGTCGCCCTGCGCCAGCAGCGCGGCGCCGTCGCCGGCGACGATCGCATCGGCCAGCGAATAGACGTAGTCGCGGTCGACGGCGCCCAGCATCGCGCGCACGGCCGCTTCGGTGACGCTGCCGCCGGCGTAGGCGATGCCCTGGTCGAGCAGCGACAGCGCGTCGCGCGCCGAGCCGTGCGCGGCGCGGGCGATCAGCGCGACACCGCCCGCCTCGTGCGCGATGCCTTCGGTGCTGAGGATGCGCGTCAGCAGGCCGGTCAGCGTCGCCACCGGCAGCGGCTTCAGGTTGAACTGCAGGCAGCGCGACAGCACGGTGACCGGGATCTTCTGCGGGTCGGTCGTCGCGAGCACGAACTTCACGTGCTCGGGCGGCTCCTCGAGCGTCTTCAGCATCGAGTTGAACGCGCCCTTCGACAGCATGTGCACTTCGTCGATCAGGTAGACCTTGTAGCGGCCCACCGTCGGCGCATAGCGCGCGTTGTCGAGGATTTCCCGCATGTTGTCGACGCCGGTGTTCGACGCGGCATCGAGTTCCAGCAGGTCGACGAAGCGGCCGGCGTCGATCGCGGTGCAGGCGGCGCAGACGCCGCAAGGCGTGGAGGTGACGCCGAGCTCGCAATTGAGGCTCTTGGCCAGGATCCGCGCGATCGTCGTCTTGCCGACGCCGCGCGTGCCGGTGAGCAGGTAGGCGTGGTGCAGCCGCCCGGTGGTCAGCGCATTGGTCAGCGCGGCGACCACGTGCTCCTGGCCGACCAGCTCGGCAAAGGACTTGGGGCGCCACTTGCGGGCCAGAACCTGGTAGCTCATCGACGCTCGTCAGCCGGCGGCAAGCCCGTCGGCGACGGGCCGCGCGGCCGGCGCGTCGTCCCGCCGGCCGCCGTGGCTCCCGGGCGGGAAGCCGCGACGGCAAAGGGGTGGCGAGCCGTTCCCCCGGCACTTGGGTTTGATCGCTGTGGCTGCTTCCTTCCGGACCTGACCAGATTCACGACCGCCCAATGCGGGGCGACCCGCCGTTGATCGGCGCATCCGGTGTCCGGACGCGAGCAGGGATTATAGCCCGCGCTCGCGCCCGGCCTTGCACGGCACGTGGGCGGCCGGGTCGCGTGGCTATAATCGTCCCGCCCCCGCCCGACTCCAATGACGATTGTCTCGATGCCGCCCGCGCACGTCCACCCTTACCGCGCTCGTGCCGTGGGCCTGGGTCGTTGCGCTGCTGCTGGGCCTGGTGGCGGGCTGCGATGCGCCGCAGAAGGTTCCCGCGGCGGCCCCGGCCGAGCCGTCGCTCGTCGTGCTCGCCCGCCCAGGGCCCGGTAGCTGGTTCTTCGGCCCGGACGGCAGCCCTGCGGGCTTCGAATACGACCTGATCGCCCGCTTCGCACGCGAGCAGCAGCTCACCTTGCGCACGGTCACGGACGATTCCGCCGTGAGCCTCATCGCGGCGGTCGCGGGTAACGAGGCGCAGATCGGCGTCGGGGGGCTGTTCCGGCCGACGCGACCGCGTGAAGGCGACCAGCCCGGCGAAGCCAACGTGCTGTGGTCGCGCGGCATCGTCGACGACGAGCCGGTGGTCATCTACAACGCGGACGGCTTCAAGCCGCGCGACTGGCGCGATCTCGCCGGAGCGGACGTCGCGTACCTGGAAGGCATCGGCATGAACGACACGCTCGCCACCATCCGCGCCGACCACCCGGAGATTCATTGGCGGGCCATCGACGCGCCGACGGCGGACGCGCTGATCGCGCAGGTGGACGACGCGCGCGTGAACTACGCCGTGGTGATGGCCTCCGACGCCGCGCTGGCGCGCAACGTGTTCGTCGGCTTCGACGTCGCGTTCCCCACGGGCCTGCGTCGCGAACTGGCCTGGGCCTTGCCGCCCGGCCAGGCGGCGCTGCGCGAGAAGCTCGATGCGTTCATCACGCGCGAGCGCAACGCCGGCGCCATCGCCGCGTTGCGCGACCGCTACTTCGCGCCGGCGCGCGGCCTCGGGCGCCCCGACGCCGGCGCGCTGCATGATCGCGTGGCTTCCGTGCTGCCGCGCTACAAGCGCTACTTCCAGGAAGCGCAGGACGTGACTGGCCTCGACTGGCGGCTCGTAGCCGCGATCGCCTACCAGGAATCGCAATGGGATCCGGACGCCACCAGCGAGACCGGCGTGCGCGGCATGATGCAGTTCACGACGGACACCGCGAAGCACCTGGGCCTGGCCGATCGCCTCGACCCGGGCGCGAGCATCGTGGCCGCCGCGCGCTACGTGCGCGACCTGAAGGACAAGCTGCCGGCGCGGATCGCGGAGCCGGATCGCACGTGGTTCGCGCTCGCGGCATTCAATATCGGGCTCGGCCATCTCGAGGATGCGCGCGTGCTGGCGCAACGGCAGAAGCTCGATCCCGACAGCTGGAGCGCCGTGCGCAAGACGCTGCCGCTGCTCGCGGACCCGGAGTACTACAACACGGCGCGGCTGGGCTATGCGCGCGGCGGGATGCCCGTCGCGTTCGTCGACCGCGTGCGGTCCTACTACGACATCCTGACGCGGACGCAGCCCGCGCATACGCCGCGCCTGCGGGCCGTGGCCGACGCGGCGGTGCCGCAGTGACAGCCGTGCTTCGCTTCGGCGTCGCGTTGCTCGTCGCGGGGCTCGCCATCGTGCGTGCAGGCGGCGTCACGGCTGCAACCGTGGAGCTCGAAGCGCTCACGTCGCCGGAGGTGGCCGCGCGCGTCGCGGCCGGCACGACGACCATTCTGGTGCCCATCGGCGGCACGGAGCAGAACGGTCCCTACATGGCGCTGGGCAAGCACAACGTGCGCGCACGACTGCTCGCGGAGCGCATCGCGGCGAAGCTCGGCAACGCGCTCGTCGCGCCGGTCATCGCCTACGTGCCGGAAGGTGCCATCGCGCCGCCCACCGAGCACATGAAGTTCGCCGGCACGATCAGCATTCCTTCCGCCGCGTTCGAGGCGACGCTCGTCGGCGCCGCCGAGAGTTTCCGCGCGCACGGGTTTCGCGATATCGTGTTCCTGACCGATCACGGGGGCTACCTGAAGTCGGTCGAACGCGCGGTGGCGACGTTGAACCGCAAGTGGGCCGCGACCGCCGCCCGCGCCCACGCGCTGCCCGAGTACTACCGCGCGTCGACGAGCGGCTTCGCGGCGATCCTCGCGCAGCATGGGATCGGCGCCGCCGAAGCCGGCACGCATGCCGGGTTGGCCGACACCGCGCTGATGCTTGCGCTGGACCCTTCGCTCGTGCACGCCGACGCGCTGAAAGGCGCACCATCCCCCACCGTCGCGCAGGGCCTGCATGGCGATCCGCGACGGGCGACTGCTGCGTTGGGGCAATTGGGCGTCGACCTGATCGTCGACGAGAGCGTGCGCGCCATCCGCACCTGGCACTGAAGTCCGCAGGACCCGCGCGCGGAAGTTAAATAGGGTCGGACCCTATCACCGTGACGCCGCCCATGTACGGCGCGAGCGCCGCGGGCACGTCGATGCGCCCGTCGGCCCGCTGGTAATTCTCCATCACGGCGACGAGCGTGCGGCCCACGGCCAGTCCGGACCCGTTCAGCGTATGCACGAGCTCCGGCTTGCCCTCGGCATTGCGGAAGCGCGCCTGCATCCGCCGCGCCTGGAAGGCCTCGCAGTTGCTCACCGACGAAATCTCGCGATACGCGTTCTGTCCCGGCAACCAGACCTCCAGGTCGTACGTCTTCGCGGCCGCGAAACCCATGTCGCCGGTGCAGAGCGAGACCACGCGATACGGCAGGTCCAAGCGCTGCAGAACGGCTTCCGCGTGGCGCGCCATCTCCTCGAGCGCCGCATACGACTGGTCGGGATGCACCACCTGCACCATCTCGACCTTGTCGAACTGGTGCTGGCGGATCATGCCCTTCGTGTCGCGGCCATAGCTGCCGGCCTCGGACCGGAAGCACGGCGTGTGCGCGGTGAGCTTCACCGGCAGCGACGCCAGCGGCAGGATCTCGTCGCGCACCGAGTTCGTCAGCGTGATCTCGGACGTGGAGATCAGGTACAGCGGTGGCTCGTCACCGGATTGGCCGCCCTTCTTCACCGCGAACATGTCCTGCTCGAACTTCGGCAGCTGCGTCGTGCCGACGAGTGTGTCGGCCGTGACGATGTAAGGCGTGTAGCACTCGCCATAGCCGTGCTCGCGCGTGTGGATGTCCAGCATCAGTTGCGCCAGCGCGCGATGCAGCCGCGCGAGGTCGCCGCGCAGGAACACGAAGCGCGCGCCGGAGATCCTGGCCGCCGTCTTGAAGTCGAGCAGGCCCAGCGCCTCGCCCAGGTCCGCGTGATCCTTGACCGCGAAGTCGAACGCGCGCGGCGTTCCGTGCCGGCGCACCTCCACGTTGTCGGCTTCCGACTTGCCCACCGGCACGTCCGCATGCGCGACGTTGGGCAGCACCAGCAGGAAGTCGCGCAGCTTGCCCTGCACCGCCGCGAGCGACGTTTCCAGCGCCTTCAGCTCGTCGCCAAGGCCCGCCACTTCCGCCAGCGCGGCCGACGCATCCTCGCCGCGCGACTTGGCCGCGCCGATCGCCTTGCTGGCGACGTTGCGGCGGTTCTGCAGTTCCTGCGTGCGCGTCTGGATGTCCTTGCGCTCGCGTTCCAGCGACTCGAACGTCGCCGTGTCGAGCGTGGTACCGCGAACCGCAAGCCGCGCGGCGACTCCTGCGAGGTCGTTGCGGAGAAGATTGATGTCGAGCATGCCGCGATGGTAGCAAACCGCCCCGCGCGCACCGGGCGTCGCAGCGCGAGGCAGGCCCGCCTGCTCGCAGCGCGCCGTCATTCCTCGCTGCCCCGCTCCGCGTCCCACTGCCGCAGCTGCTCGAGCTTCTCGGCGATCTTGATCTCGGCACCGCGCGCCACCGGCCGATACCACCGCGGCTCGGCCATGCCCTCGGGCAGGTAGGTTTCGCCGGCCGCGTAGCCGTCGGGCTCGTCGTGGGCATAGCGATACTCGTGGCCGTAGCCCAGTTCCTTCATCAGCTTCGTCGGCGCGTTGCGCAGGTGCACAGGCACCTCGCGGCTCCTGTCCTGCGCGACGAAGGCGCGCGCTTCGTTGTACGCGTTGTAGCCCGCATTGCTCTTGGCGGCCACGGCGAGGTAGATAACCGCCTGCGCCAGCGCGAGCTCGCCTTCGGGACTGCCCAGCCGCTCCCAGGTTTCGGCTGCGTCGTTGGCAAGCTGCGCGGCGCGCGGATCCGCGAGCCCGATGTCTTCCCAGGCCATGCGGACGATGCGCCGCGCGAGGTAGCGCGGGTCCGCGCCGCCGTCGAGCATCCGCGTGAACCAGTACAGCGCCGCATCCGGATGCGAGCCGCGCACCGACTTGTGCAGCGCGGAGATCTGGTCGTAGAAGTTGTCGCCGCCCTTGTCGAAGCGCCGCGCGTTCTGCACCAGCGCGTTCTCGACGAAAGGCACGTCGACCCGCGACACGCGCGCGGTGCGCGCCGCCGTGCGGATCTGCTCCAGCAGGTTGAGGAAGCGGCGCGCGTCGCCGTCCGCGTAGCCGATGATCGTGTCGCGCGCGGCATCGTCGAAGACGAGCTCCGGCAGCGCACGCTCGCGGGCCCGCTCGAACAGCGTGCGCAGTTCCGCGTCGGTCAGCGACTTGAGCACGTAGACCTGCGCGCGCGACAGCAACGCGGAATTGACTTCGAACGACGGGTTCTCGGTGGTCGCGCCGATGAATGTGACGAGCCCGCTTTCGACATAGGGCAGCAGCGCGTCCTGCTGCGCCTTGTTGAAGCGGTGGATCTCGTCGACGAACAGGATCGTCGCGCGGCCGCTTTGCGAGCGCACGAGTTCGGCGCGCGCGACGGCGTCGCGGATGTCCTTGACGCCCGCCAGCACCGCGGAGATCGCGATGAACTCGGCGTCGAAGGCCGTGGCCATCAGCCGCGCCAGCGTGGTCTTGCCGACGCCGGGCGGCCCCCACAGGATCATCGAATGCGGCTTGCCCGCCGCGAAGGCGGCCGCGAGCGGCTTGCCGGGCGCCAGCAGGTCGCGCTGGCCGATGACCTCGTCGATGGTCGCCGGGCGCAGGCGCTCGGCCAGCGGCGCGGCGGCCAGTGCCTTGTCGGCGGCGGAGGCGGAAAAGAGATCGGACATGGCTCGTCGCCATTGTAATGACGCAGGTACCGGGCCCTGCCCCGGGCCATGCGCAGCCTCGCCCTGCCATTTGCCCGCAGCGTTCCACGCGCGTACAGTCGCCGCCACCGTGCGCCCGGAGGATCCGATGGACCCGTTGCGACTCGCGCGACCCTCGCGTCGCGAATTCGTCCGCCGCCTGCTGGCGATGTCCGGCACCGCCGCCGCTGCGCGCGCACTGCCCGCGCTGGCCGCGATACCCGAAGGCGGACGCCGGCTCGAGTTCGTCGTCGTGGGCGCGGGCCTCGCGGGGCTGGTCGCTGCGTACGAATTGCAGCAGCGCGGGCACAAGGTGACGATCCTGGAAGCCGACGCGACGCACATCGGCGGCCGCGTGCGCACGCTGCGCTTTGCGGACGGCCTGCACGGCGAAGCCGGCGCGATGCGCATCCCGACGCGCCACGAGCTGACGCGCCATTACGTCGGCGAGTTCGCGTTGCCGCTGCGTCCCTTCGTGTTCGGCAACCCGCGCGCGTACTACTTCCTGCGCGGCCAGCGCTTCCGCATCGAGGACGTGCAAGGCGCCGCGCGCCAGTACGCGCTGCCGCCCGCCGAGCAGGGCAAGACGCCCGACGACTTCTGGGCGGCTTCGGTCGGCGCCGCGCTCAAGTCGCTGAACGAAGCCGAGCGGCGCGACCTCGTTTCCGCCACGCTGGCGACGCCGAAGATGCGCGCGCTGGACCAGAAATCGCTGCAGCAGGTCTGCGAGGACGCCGGGCTGTCGGCGGAGGCAATCGAGTTCATGGCGGTGACCGGCGGCTCGGAATCCTTGCTGCAGAGCGGCTTCACCGAAACGCTGCGCGAGGAGATGCTCGAAGTCTGGTCGCAGGGTTTCGACGAGCTGACCGGTGGCACCGACACGCTCGCCACCGCCTTCGCCACGCGGCTGCGCGACAAGCCGCGGATGGGCTGCGTCGTCAGCAAGCTCGTGCAGTCCGCCGACGGCAAGCGTGCCGGCGCCGTCTTTCGCGAGCGCGGTGTCGAGCGGCGCGTCGACGGCGACTACGTGCTGTGCACGCTGCCCTGCCCGGTGCTGTCGCGGATCGTCGTCGAGCCCGAGATGTCCGGTCCCAAGTGGCGCGCGATCCGCGAGCTCGTCTACGACTCGTCGACGAAGGTGCTCGCGGTCACCGCCCGCCGGTTCTGGGAAACGGACGAGGGCATCTACGGCGGGGGCACGTTCACCGACCTGCCGATCGCCACCGCGTATTACCCGTCCGACAACGCGAAGGCGCGCGATCCGCGCGTCTCCGCATCACCCGCCGTGATGCTCGCGTCGTAC
>JBGAIC010000061.1:0-18273 GCA_044225845.1 Casimicrobiaceae bacterium | reverse complement strand
CTCGACCGACTCGTCGGTGGGGCGCACGTCGAACATCGCGCGATAGCCGTGGATGGCGTCCAGCGGCCGCGCGGACGTGAGCTCGACGATGCCGCGCGACGCGCGGATCCGCGGCACAACCTTCGCGTCCGGGCCCAGCGTCGCGAGTCCGCCGCCGGCGAACTCGACGACGAAGCGCCACGAGAACGCGCTGCGCGTGTGGCCGACGATGCCGCCGATGCCGGTGCGCGTCGCGACCACCTCCGCAAGCGGCGGCACGCCCGGCGTCCGCGAGCCCCAGTACAGCCGGTAGCCGTACAGCGCCTCGCCACCCGGCGGCGGCATCGCGGCCGGCTTCCAGGCGGCCACGATGTTGTCGTACGTCTCGTCGGGCGCGGGCAGCTCCAGCAGCTGCACGCCGCCATCGCCCCAGTCGCCCTTGGGCACGACCCACACGCTGGGCCGCCGCTCGTAGAACACGCCGTCGTCCTGGTAGTGGTCGAAGTCGCGGTCGCGCTGCATCAGGCCGAAGCCGCGCGGGTTGCGGTCGACGAACGTGTACAGGTGCACGCCTTCGGGATTCGACAGCGGGCGCCACAGCCATGCGCCGCCGCCCGTATTCATCGACAGCCCTTCGGAGTCGTGGATCTGCGGCCGCCAGTCGCCGCTGACGCGATGGTCCGCGCTGCCGACGAGGAACATGCTGGTGAGCGGCGCCACGCCCCAGCGCTCGGCGGTGCGGCGCGGATACAGCGCGGCATCGACGTCGGTGACGAGCGTCTCGCCGGGCGCGAGGTCGATCCGGTACGCGCCGGTGACGCTCTTCGAATCCATCAGCGCGTAGATCGTCAGCAGCTGCGCACCCGGCGCGGGCCGCTCGAACCAGAACGTCGTGAAGCGCGGGAACTCCTCGCCGTTGTCGGAGCCGAGGTCGACGGCGAGGCCGCGCGCGGAGAGGCCGAACTGCTTGTAGTCGGCACCCACCGCGCGGAAATAGCTCGCGCCGAGGAACGCGGCGATGTCGCGCTGGAAATCCGTGTGATAGAGGATGCGAAAGCCGGCGAAGCCCAGGTCGCGCGGCAGCGCGCTCCCGTCGACGCCCGCCTTCGCGAGGTCGAACGACGCGGGGTCGTAGTCGATGCGCCGCGCGCGGCCGTCGACGATCTCGTAGAGGTCCACGCGCTCGCGATACGTGTAGCCGCGATGGAAGAACGTGAGGCGGAACGCACTGTCGCGATCGGCCCACAGCGCATGGTCCGGGCGGAAGTGGATCGCCTGGAAGTGGTCGTAGTCGAGGCCGGCCAACGTCGCCGGAACGTTGGTGGCGGGCGGCACGTAGGGCTGCGCCGCGAGCTTGCGCGCCTCGCCCTTCAGCCACGCGTAGTCGAACGCCGCGGCCGGTGCGGCCTGCGCGCTTGCATCCAGCGCACGCACACCGAGCGGTGCGAGCGACAGCGCGGCCAGGGCTTCGCGACGATTCATCGCTCCATGCCGGCCGTCATACGAACGGATTGACGCCGATGACGCGCGGATGCAGCCACAGCCCGACGACCAGCCACGCGGCGAGCCCCACGACGAGCGCGACGGCGTCGCGCGACAGCCGCCCGGGCGGGTACACGATGCCCATCCGCCGGTCGCGCCGTTGCAACGACACGTAATCGGCCACCGCCCACGCGAGGAAGCTGCCGAACAGCACGAGGTGGGCGAGCGTGCCGGTGGCGATCAGGTGCGCGAACGCCCACGCCTTCACGCCGAGCACGAACGGATGATGGAAGCGCGCCTTCAGCCGCGTGCCGGGGACGAACGCCGCGGCGGCGAGCACGAACGCGACGAGCACCAGCAGCGGCGCGAGCCGCACGAGCAGCAGCGGCGGCGTCCACACGAGCGTCGGCGCCAGCCGCGCCGCCGCGAAGCCCTGGACGATCAGGTACAGCGCGACCAGCGTAAGCGCGCCATGCACGGCACGATAAGGCCCGACACCGATGCGTGCCACGGCGGCCGCGCGCGCGTCGTCCGCGACGATGCGCACCGAGTGCACGGCGAAGAACAGCACGAGGCCCGCGATCAGCGTCGACATGGGGAAAGTCTAACCGATGGGGCCGCGGCATCGCGCACGGCCGCGCCGCGCAACGACAGCGGGGTCAGACGCCCTTCGCCACCTGCGCGCGCAATTCGCGCAGCTTCGCCTTCACGACGGCCGCGTTGTCCGGCCCCATCCGCAGCAGCATCTTCTGGCCCGCCGGCAACGCCTCCAGCGCGGGATCGGCGTAGACGTACAGCACCTTGGGCTGCGCGAGCGCGAGCGGCTCCCTGGGCTCCGGTGTCGCGAGCAGCACGTCGATCACCTGCACGAGCCGGTCGTTGAAATAGCCGTTGGGATAACCGAGCTCCCGGTAGGCCTGCTGGAAGAACGGATAGAAGCGCTTGTAGACGCCCGCGGCGGTCTTCATGTCCACGGCACGCAGCGCCGTCACATAGGGCGTGTAGCGCGCCGCGTTGTCCGGCGCCAGCGTGGGCGCGTCGCCCGCCGTCACGACGAGCCGTCCCGGGACCGGATCCACCGGCAGCACCTGCACGGCCACCTCGTTGCGCGGCAGCGCGTCGACTGTCGCGACGAGGTTGCGGATGATCCGGTCAGCATGGAAGAACGTCGGCAGCGCGTGCTCCGGCGTGGCGGACGCGAGCGCGGGGCGCAACGCGGCGTCGCTGTGGTCCAGCGTCACGTCGGCGGGCAATGCATCGCCGGCCGCGGCCGGGGCCTGCTCGATCGGATTCGCGATCGGCGGCGGGAGCACCGGCGCCGCCACGGGTGGCGGCGGTGGCGAGGGCGCGACGGCCACCTGCGTATGCGCCTCGCGCCAGCCGTACCAACCGGCAAGGAGCGCCGCGACGACGGCGATGGCGGCAATGACGAGCGTGGTGGAGCGGTTCATCGGCGAATCGGGAAGGCGAAAGGAGAGGTGTTGGACCATGCTGACCCGGGGCCGGGTTCCCGCTCCGCCATCGTAACGGCAACCGGAGGCCGCGGTATCGACAAGCGGCTCGCCACTCGGGCATGCTGGCGACACGCTGGGGAGCATACCGAATTGGCAACCGCAACGATTCCGGCTGCACGCTTCGCGCACCGTGTCCCGCTGCTCGGCGCGGTGGCTGCGGTCGTCATGGCCTACGCGCTGTCGCGCGCGCTGTTCGAGTGCTACCAGGTCACGGACGCCGCCACGCTCGCGCACTGGTTGCGCAACCTGGCCGGCGACGGCTGGAAGCTCGCCGCCGCGGCCGTTCCGGCGGTCGTCCTCGCCACCATGGCGTTCGAACGTGGCCCGCGCAAGGGCTGGCGCCGCGGCGCGGTGCTCGTCGCCGGCGTGCTGGCAGCGGCGTCAGCCGGGTTGTTCACGAAGCAACTCCTTGCCGCGGTCGTGGACCACGATTGGGCGCGCCGCGCGGCGAGCTGGCGGTTGTGGATGCCGGAGCTTGCGTTCGAACACGTCGTGATCATCGGCGCCATCGTCGCCGTCGCCGAATGCCGCCGCCGGCTGTCGGACCAGCGGGCGCGGGAAGACAGCGCGACGCTGCACGCGCTGGATGCCGAACGGGAACGCGACGAGGCGCGACTGCAGGTGCTGCGCGCCCAGGCGGAGCCGCACTTCCTGTTCAACACGCTGGCTGCCGTGCGCTGGCTCGTGCGGACCGATCCCCCCCGCGCGCGCGCGATGCTCGACGACTTCGCGCGCTATGCGACCGCCGCGTTGCCGCAGATGCGCCACGGGGGCGAAACCCTCGCGACGGAACTCGAGCTTGCCGCGGCTTTCGTCAACCTGCACAAGGTAAGGATGGGCGAGCGGCTCGCGTTCAGCACCGTGGTGGAAGAAGGACTCGCCGCGGCACGGGTGCCCTCGCTGACCGTGCTGACGCTCGTCGAAAACGCCGTCAAGCACGGCGTGGCACCCCGCGCGGAGGGCGGCCGTATCGACGTCGTCGCCACCCGCGCCGGCAACTCGCTCGTCGTGCATGTCAGCGACGATGGCCGCGGCTTTTTCGCGCCGAGCGGCAACGGACGCGGGCTCGCCAACATCCGCGCGCGCCTTGCGAGCGAATACGGCGCCGCGGCAAGCCTCGTGCTCGCGCATCGCCAGCCGCGCGGTGTGACGGCCACGCTGACGATGCCCCTGCACGCGGGCGCGGCGCCATGACGGCGCACGTGGCCGCCCCGACTGCGCCAAGGGTGGGCGTGACGCGGCTGCTCCGCATCGCGACGCTTGTCGCGTGCGCGATGTTCGCGTTCGACTTCCTGCGCTTCGCCGTGGCGATCGCGTTTCCGCTGTCGGGCGTCCCGGTCGGGTTCTGGGGCGAGACGTTCGTCGTCGAGTGGATCGCCGCCGCGACCCTCGTGCTCGCCGTGTGGAGCGCAGCGCGCGCCGTCGACGCCGGGCTCGCGTCGCCGCGGCTGGGCTACGCGTTCGCGATCGTCGTCGCGGCAGCCGCGGCCACGGTCATCCAGCACGCGATGCGCCACGGGCTCGAGTTACGCATCGGCGCGCCGGCCCCGGGCATCCGCCGCGCGTTCGACCTCCGGCTCGACCTCGATTCGGGAGCGGAACCCGAAGTCGCGGCCATGCAGCCCTGGTTTCTGTTTTCCCAGCTGGTGCTGAGGTCGAGCCTGCTCGTCCTGGGCTGGCTTGCGCTGCGCGATGCGTGGGCGGCCGGCCGGCGCGCTCGCGACGCCGAACTGCGCGCCGCGCGCGGCCTGCGCGAAACGGCCGCCACGCGGCTGCAGGCCGCGCAGGCCCGGGTGGAACCCGCGATGTTGTTCGCCACACTCGCACATGTGGGCGAACGGCTGGACGAGGATCCGGAAGCAGCCGCGGGCGCGCTCGACGAGCTCATCGCCTACCTGCGGGCCGTACTCCCGCGCGCGGAAGAACCCCTGCCGACACTGGGACACGAGGTCGATCTCGCCGGCGCGTGGGTGACGTTGCTGCGCCGGCGACGCCGCGGCCGCGTCGACTGGCAGCCTTGCGCCAGCGACGCTGCTGCCACCCAGCCGATGCCTGCGTTCGCAATCCTGCCGCTCGTGGCCGCGGCATGCGGGAACGCGGAGCGCGACATGGCGGTGACGTTGCGCGCCGACCTGCACGGCGGGATCCTCGCGGTCCAGATCGAGACCACGGACCACGAGGCGGAGGCCGCGTTGCGCGACACGGCTGCAGTCGTCACCGCGCGGCTCGCAGCCGCGCTCGCCGCACCGGCCACGCTCACGGTCAGGCGCACGGCGATCGGCGCCTGCGCGTGCCTGGAACTGCCGTGCCCGTGACCGCGCCCACCGCCTTGCTCGTCGAGGACGAGCCGCTGCTGCGCGACGAATTGCGCGCGGCGCTCGCGCGGCTGTGGCCGGAACTGCGGATCGCCGGCGAAGCCGCGGACGGGCCCTCGGCGCTCAATGCACTCGTCGCGCTGCGTCCCAACGTCACGTTCCTCGACATCGAGCTGCCCGAGCTCTCCGGCCTCGACGTTGCGCGCGCCGCCAGCGGGCGCAGCCACGTCGTGTTCGTGACGGCCTTCGATCACTACGCGGTCAGCGCGTTCGAGCGCGGCGCGCTCGACTTCGTGCTGAAGCCGCTGCAGCGCGACCGCCTTGCCATGAGCGTCGATCGCGTACGGGCACGGTTGCGCGAGGCGCCGCCATCACTGACGGCGCTGATCGACCAGATGGCGAAGCCGACCGCGTCGCGCGAGCCGCTGCGCTGGGTGTCCGCGACACAGGGCAGCCGCATCGCGTTCTTCGCGGCCGACGACATCCACTACCTGCAGGCTGCGGACAAGTACACCGAAGTGCATATGGCGGACGGCGAGGCGCTGATCAGGAAGTCGATCCGCGAGCTGAAGGAGGAGCTCGACCCCGCGCAGTTCTGGCAGATCCACCGCGGCACAATCGTCAATTCGCGCATGATCGCGGGCCTGGAGCGCGACCTGCGCGGCCACCTGAAACTGTGCCTCAAGGGGCGCGCCGAGCGGCTGCCCGTAAGCGACGCTTACGCAGTGCGCTTTCGGCCGGTCTAGGCGGTGGCCGGACGGTGGCCCGCGCCTCCGCCCACCGGTCGGCGCGCACCCGCTCAGCGCGCGCCGGTCAGCGTGCGCGTCAGCACGCAACCCGCGTGCGCCGTCGGCGATAGCGCGAGCTGCACGAGCACGGAGCTGCCGACGACGAGCGTCGCCGCGTCCACGGTGCCGCCACCGTACGGATCGCTCGACGTGTAGGTGCCGCTGGCCGCGAGCCACTCGCCTTTCTGCGTCAGCGACCCGGTCACGTGCATCGTGTACGGGGTTGTCATGTCGAGCGTGAACGTCGATGCGGTCTGCGCGATCGTGAAGCTCGTGCCCACCGGCGCTGTCCCCGACGTGTCGTTGCAGGCGGCACCGGCGCTCGTCGTCGTGAACGCCCCGTGCGTCGACGTGTAGCTGCCGCTTGCGTCGGTGGCACCGTAGGTCTCGCGTTCCAGCGCAAGCGTCCCGCTCTTCCCGAGCACGGACCACGCGAGTGTCGCGTGGTAGCGGTCGCTGAACGTCAGCGTGCCGGTGCCGACGTTGGTCGAGCCCGTCGCACCGGCATAAGGGTTGCCCGTAGTGCGCACGAACGTGCCCGAAAATGTGTGATCATCCGTCATCGCGCCGCCCATGACGATCCACATCCCCTTGCCCGTCGTGTCGTACGTGTACCAGGCGACGTACATGATCGATCCCTGCACGCCGACGTTGACGCCCTGGTAGCTCTGCAAGGGATTCCACCACCAGCCGTTGTAGTCGGTCTTCGGCGCGACGTCTGCGACGCCGATCTCCGTGAGGCCGGCCTGACACCCGGCAACCTGATTCGAGTCGAGGAGCGCCGTCGACAGCATCGCATTCTCGACGGGCAGCACCTGCATCGAGAAGTTGCCGCCGTTCAGCGGATAGGACCCGGTCGTCCCCGTGTACGTGCCGCTCGCCGTGACCCAGCGCCCCTGCCACGCGAGCGGGCCCGGATAGGTCAGCGTGTAGCCCGCGCCGGCGGTCTGCACGTCCTGGAACGTGGTCTCCGTCAGCGTGAACGCGTCCGCCCACGGGATCAGATTGCTGAGCTCGCCGCACTGCGTAGTCGCGGCGCGCTGGAGGCTCGTCGCGTAGTGCGGGGCAAGCGTCGCGTGGCCGTAGACCTCGCGCACCAGTTGCAGCGTTCCGCTCTTGCCGTATGCGTTCCAGGCGAGCGTCGCGTGCATCGGGTCCGGGAATGTTACCGACGCGTGGCCCACGAGCGTGCCCACCACCTTGGACGGGTCGTACGTGGTGCCCAGCGCCGGCCCCGTCGTGCGGTAGAGGTCGCCGCTGAACGTGGAACCGCTGAACGGACCGCCGACGACGAGCCACATGCCGTCCCCGGAGTCGTCATAGGTGAACCAAGCCGCGAAACCGACGTTGCCGATGTTGCCGATATTGACGCCCTGGCCGTTGGTGTCCGGATTCCACCACCAGTCGGTGTAGACCTGTGCCGTCGCGCGGCCGGCGAACGGACCCGCGAAGAAGACGGCCGCGACCAGCGCAACCCCCGAGGTGCGCCAGCGCGGCCACTGGAGGTAACGGCACAAGGAGGTATCCATGGCGCGCATGCTGGAAGCGGCGCGCCACGCGCGTCCACGAGCGTGCGACGCACACCGCCACGGACGCCGTGGAACCAGTCGTCAGGCGCGTGAAACCGGCGGCTCGGCCGCGGGCATGTCGCGCGGCGCGGGCACATGGCCGGCCGTCGCCGCGAGCAGGCCCGCCACGGGATTGACCGGCAGCATCGGCACGACGCGAACCGCGATAATGCACGCATGACGCAGCGCGATCCGGCAGCAGTACCCGTCACGGCGATCGCGGCGATGTCGTTCGCGGCGTTCGCGTCGGCAGCGTCGCTGCGCGTCACCGATCCGTCGCTGACCCGCATCGCGCACGACTTCGACGTCTCGCTCAACGCCGCGTCGTATGCGATCACGGCGTTTTCGCTGGCCTATGGGCTGTTCCAGATCGCGTTCGGCCCGGCCGGCGATCGCTTCGGCAAGGTCCGCGTCGTCACGGCCGTCTGTGCGCTGTCCGTGGTCACGGCGCTGTTGTGCGCATGGTCGCCCGACTATCCGGCGCTGCTGGCCGCACGCGCGGCGTCGGGCTTCGCGGCAGCGGCCATCCTGCCGCTGTCGATGGCCTGGATCGGCGACGTCGTGCCGTATCAGCGCCGCCAGCCGGTGCTTGCGCGCTTCCTGACCGGCCAGATCCTCGGGGTCGCGAGCGGCGGGCTGATCGGCGGCTACGCGGCGGACCATTTCGGGTGGCGGAGGGGCTTTATCGCCATCGCGGCCTGGTTCGCGGTGGCGGCGCTGATGCTCGCGCGCGTTCAACGGACGCTGCCCCCGCCGATGCTCGTGACGCCGCCCGCGGGCCAGTCGGCGCTCGCCCACACGGTCGCATCGATGCGCCACGTCGTTGCCGAACGCTGGTCGCGCGTGATACTCGCGACCGTCTATCTCGAAGGCGCCGCGTTGTTTGGCGCATTCGCGTTCGCGGCGACGCACGTGCACGCGCGCTACGGCCTGTCGTTGACGCTGTCCGGCGGCGTCGCGCTGTTGTTCGGCGCCGGGGGACTTGCCTTCGCGCTCGCGTCGCGGGCGCTGGTCGGGCGGCTGGGCGAGGTGCGCATGCCGGCAACGGGCGCCGTACTGATCGGCGCCGGGTTCATTGCGCTGGGCGTCGTGCCGTCCATCGTCGTCGCCGCGGCCGGGCTCACCGCTGCCGGCTTCGGGTTCTACATGCTGCACAACTCGCTGCAGACGCAGGCGACGCAGATGGCGCCACAGCGCCGCGGTGCGGCCGTGTCGCTGTTCGCGTTCTGCTATTTCATGGGCCAGTCGACCGGCGTCGCCCTGGCCGGTTTACTGCTTCGAGCGATGTCGACCGCCGCGTTGATGGTCGGCGCCGGGATCGCCGTTACCGCTGTCGGCCTCGGCTACGCGCGGTTGCGCAGCCGACGCCCCACGGCGGCGCCGGCCTAGCCCCGCAGAACGAGGGGGTCCGACCCGGTCGGCCTGGCATGCGGCCGAGGGCGGTCTTGCCCAGACGGCCGGAATCGCGCTCGCGGTCCCCGGGCGCGTGAAACACTTGTTCGCACGGCTTCACTGGAAGCGCAGGCGCGGACCTGCTAGCTTTGCGACTCTTCGCGTCCGATCAGACCATGCGCCGCCCGACATTGGCCTCGATGCGTCGCTGGGCCGGCTTCGCCGGATGGACGGCGGCGCTGCTGGCCGTCTATGCACTATCCCGCGAGACTGGCGATCTGGGCGTCGCTTGGCGCGACCATGCGCTCGCAAGCTGGATCCGCGTCCTTGCGGTCGACTTCCTGCTCCTCGCCGTCGCCGCGCTCGGTGCGCTCTGCGTGCTGGCGCTCGCGTTTCGGTTCGCACCGCGTGGTGGCGGCTGGCGAGTGGCGGCGCTCGCTGCCGCCGTGCCGCTCGCGGCAGTGGCGGCCCTTGTGGCGCACGAGGGCATCGGCTGGCTGGCGGGCGCCGTGCCGGCGGGCGAACTGCGCGCGTGGCGCGAATGGCTCGTCGGCGCGCTCTGCGAGTACGTCGCGATCGTCGCAGCCACGACGATCGGCGTCGAATGCCTGCGCCGCGCCGACCGCGACGCCGCCCGCGTACACGCGGCGGAACTCGAGCGGATCGCGCTCGCACGCCAAGCCGAGGACGCGCGCGTGCGCCTGTTGCGTGCCCAGATCGAGCCGCACTTCCTGTTCAACACGCTCGCCAACGTGCGCTGGCTCGCGCGCACCGACGCGGCCGCGGCACGCGCGATGCTCGACGACCTTCGGGTCTACTTCGACGCCGCGCTGCCGCGCCTCGCGACGGACGCCGTGGACCTGGGTAGCGAGCTCGCGCTGATCGACGCCTACCTCGGCCTGCACAAGGTGCGCATGGGCGAGCGCCTGACGTTCGACGTCGCCGCCGACCCTGGCCTTGAGCACCTGCGCTTGCCGCCCGTCATGCTGCTGACTCTCGTCGAGAACGCGATCAAGCACGGTATCGCGCCGGCCGAGCGCGGCGGTCACATCACCGTGCGCGCTCGCGCCGAGGACGACTGGCTCGTCGTCGACGTCCGCGATACCGGCCGCGGCTTTGCGTCCGCCGGCGCGGGCGACGGCCTTGCCAACCTGCGCGCGCGCCTCGCCACCGAGTTCGGAGCGGCGGGCCGGCTGGAGCTTGCGCACAACACGCCGTCCGGTGTCGTCGCGTCGCTGATCCTGCCGCGCGCCGCGCTGGAAGCCGTCGCATGAGTGCCGCGCAGGCGCCGTCGCTCGCGGAACCCGCCGTGGCGCTGCGCGCGGCGCTGATGCGCTTGCGCGCACGCCTGGATGCGCGGCTGGTGCTTGTCGCGCTGCTGCTGCTCGCCGTCGTGCTGCTCGGCGACCTGCTGCGCTTCTCGATGGCACCGGAGTTTCCGCGCTTCGGCCGCCCCGAGTACTACTGGTGGGCGGTGTTGGCGGTCGAGTGCGTGTACGTGCCTGTGCTGATCGCCGCGGTGCTCGTCGCCGACCAGTGCGTGGAGCAGCGCGTGGCGCCCGCCGTCGCCTACACGCTCGCCGTCGTCGTCGCCACGGCGCTCGCGATGCACGGCGCGGCCGCGCTGCGGCACGCGCTCGGACTGCACCTGCGCGCCGAAGCGGACCCCGACCCGGCGCTGGCGTCGATGGCGCCGGTGTCGATGTTCTTCGACATGGGCCTGCGCACGGCGATCCTCGTGTTCGCCTACGCGGCCACGCGGCGCTTCCTCATGCGGCGCGAGCAGGCGCGGCGCGGCGAGCGGGAGCGCGAGGAGCTGCGCCGCGAGACCGTGGCACTGCAGCTGCGCGCCGTGCAGGCGCGCGTGGATCCGCGCTTCCTGCTCGACACGATGGGCGACGTCGCGACGCGGATGGCGGAGGATGCGCCCGGCGCCGCGCGGCTTCTCGACGCGCTGATCGACTACCTGCGCGCCGCGGTGCCTAACGTCGCACAACCGACGTCGACGATCGCCGGCGAGCTAGCGCTCGCGCGTGCGTGGCTTGCCGTCCAGCACGCGCGGGGCGTCGCGACATGCCCGCTCGTCGTGCATGTCGACGACGGGGCGCGCGACGCGGCGCTGCCCGCGATGCTGCTGCCGCCGCTTGTGGCGGGGACGGCGGGTGCACGCGCGCCGCACGACGCACCGCCCGTCGCGCTCGACGTCCACCGTCGCGGCGCCACGTTGTCGCTGCGCATAGCGGTCGCCGAAGTCGCCGCGCCGGCACTCGCCGCCGTGGCGGCGACGCTGCGCGAGCGGACCGCCGCGCTGTACGGCGGCGCGGAGCGCCTGACGCTCGCGACGGCGCAAGCCGGCGGAGCGACACTGCAGCTCGACCTGCCGGCATGACCACCGCGACCGCCGTCATCGCGGAGGACGAGCCGCTGTTGCGTGCGGAGCTGCGTGCCGGACTCGCGCAGCTGTGGCCGGAGCTCGCCGTGGTCGCGGAAGTGCAGGACGGGCCCGCCGCGCTGCGGGCGCTCGTCCAGCATGCGCCGACGGTGCTGTTCCTCGACATCGAAATGCCCGGCATCAGCGGACTGGACGTCGCGCGCGCCGCGAGCGGCCGCTGCCATGTGGTGTTCGTGACCGCCTACGACCACTACGCGGTGCAGGCTTTCGAGCACGGCGCGGTCGACTACATCATGAAGCCGCTCGCGCTCGAGCGGCTCGCGCTCGCCGTCGCACGGGTCCGCGAGCACGCGAGTGCAGTGCCGGCACACCTGCATGCGCTGCTCGACGCGGTAGCGCGGGGTGCAACGCCCAAGCCGCGCCTGCGCTGGGTTTCGGTCTCCCGCGGCTCGCGCATCGAGGTGATCCCCACCGAGGACGTCTGCTACTTCAGCGCGGCCGACAAATACACGTCGGTGGTGACGGCTTCGGGCGAGGCGCTGGTGCGCCGGTCGCTGCGCGACCTGCTGGCCGAACTCGATCCGGAAGCCTTCTGGCAGATCCACCGCGGCACGGTCGTCAACGCGCACGCGATCGCGGCCGTCGAGCGCGATGCGCGCGGCCGCCTGTGGGTGAAGCTCAAGACGCGACCGGAGCCGCTGTCCGTCAGCGACACGTTCGCGGCGCGCTTCCGGACGCGTTGACGCGGCCTGGCCGCTCAGCCGAACGGGTGCGTGTTGCCGGTCAGCGTCCGCTGGATCACGCAGCCCGGGTGGGCGCTGGGCGCCAGCGACATTTCGACGATCGCCGCGCCGTTGACGACGAGGATGCTGGCGTCGAAGCTGCCGCCGCCGTAGGACTCGCTCGTCGTATAGGTCCCGCCGTCGATCGCGAGCCATTCGCCGCGTTGCACGAGCGTGCCGCTGTAGCTCGCGGTGGCCGGCGAGGTCAGCGCGATGGTGACGGGCGTACCAGCCGCACCGGCCGCGCCCGTGGCGGCGATGGCGAAGGAGACCGGGACCGCAGCCGTGGGTCCGGTGTAATCGCAATTGGCGGAGGCCGACAGTTTGGCCCGCGCGCCGGCGGCGCCGTAGTAGCTTCCGAAGGCCGAGGTCGCGCCGTACGTTCCCCGCTCCAGCGCCAGCGTGCCGCTCTTGCCGTACAGCGACCATGTGAGCGTCGCATGATGCAGGTCGCTGAATACCAGCGTTCCCGTTCCCACCGGCGAGTACGTGACGCGCGACGGATCATAGGGTGTCCCCAGGGCAACGCCCGCGGGTCCCGTCACGCGCGAGAACGTGCCGGCGAGCGACACGCCGTCGGTCATCGCGGCCCCCATGATCACCCACATCGGCTTGCCGGCCGTGTCGTACGTGAACCACGCGACGAACACCTGCTCGCCTTGCTGCCCGATGCTGATGCCGTGCCCGTTCTGGTCCTGGTTCCACCACCAGCCGTTGTAGTCGTTCGCCGCGACCGTACCCGCGGTCCCGATCAGCGCCGCCAGTGCCACGGCGCGCGCCAGCGCTCGTCCTCGTTGCAGGACGTGCCGAAGCCATGCCGGTGGAGCGCGCCTGTCCATCATTGCAACCCGATCAGGGTCTGCCCCGCGACGCAATTGGCCTTGCCCGCGCTCAACGTCGCCAGCCCGTAGACCGCGGAATCGATCGGCAACGCGCTCATCGTGGCGGTCCCGTTGTTGAGCGGCGCCTGGCCGCCGCCGAAGGTCCCGCTCATCGTCAGCCAGCGCCCCTGGCGGACCAGCGGTCCCGTCGCGCTCGACGTGGTGCCGTCGGTGTCCGACGTCTCGCTCCAGGCAAACGTGGTGTCCGTCGGCGCGAACGTGAAGCTCCACGGTACGTTGCTCGCGAAGTCGCAGCCCGACGAGCTGATCATCGTCGTGGTCATCGTCGTGTCGAACGTGCCGGCGAGCGCCGGCGCGCCGAAGGTTTCGCGCGTGAGCGAAAGCGTCCCGGACGCGCTGTCGACCGTCCACGCGAACGTGGCGTCGAACGGATCCGTAAAGGTCAGCGTGCCGTGGCCGACGGTGCCACCCTCGACCAGCGAACTGTTGTACGGCGTGCCGAGCGCCGGACCCGCGGAGGTGCGCACGATGTCGGCGTCCAGCGTCTTCGCACCGGTCATCGGCCCGCCCATGACCAGCCACATCGCATTGCCCGACGTGTCGTACGTGAACCAGGCGACGTACAGCACGTTGCCTTGCTGCTCAATGTTGAAACCCTGATAGGGCAGGCCGGCGGGCATCCACCAGTCGGTATAGAGCTGCGCCGGTGCCGACTGCGCGAGCGGCAGCAGCACGAGGGCCGCGAGCGCGCGCAGCCGGGCGGCAACGGCGCCGACGCGGTAGCGGGCCGCCGTCCGGTGCCGCCGGCCTCCGTGACCGCACGCACGCGCCGATCGGGAGGAACTTCGAAGCGTCGCGATGTCCATCGCCCCAATCTGCGGCGCGCGGCGTGCACACGTCAATCGGATGGCGACGAAACCCGGCCCGCCGGCGTGAAACCTCCGCCCGCGTCGCGAAACCGCGCTAGGTGCGCGTGATCGGCGGTTCGATCCCGGTAGGCACGTCGCGACCCGCCAGCACGGGGTCCAGCATTGCGCCGCGAGTGCCGGCATCTTTGTCGATCTCCTCGGTGGACCCTCTGGCCGCACTGCGCGGCCCCGCGCCTATGCCTTCCGCGTCGCGGTCCTCGTCCTCGCCCAGGAAGCCGCCGCTCTGGTGCGCCCACAGCCGCGCATAAAGACCGTCGCGCGCGAGCAGCGACGCATGGTCGCCTTCCTCGACGACGCGGCCACGGTCAAGCACCAGCAGCCGGTCCATCGCCGCGATCGTCGACAGGCGGTGCGCGATGGCAACCACCGTCTTGCCTTCCATCAGCCGGTAGAGGCTCTGCTGGATAGCGGCCTCGACTTCGGAGTCCAGCGCGCTCGTGGCTTCGTCGAGCAGCAGAATCGGCGCGTCCTTCAGCATCACGCGCGCGATGGCCACGCGCTGGCGCTGGCCGCCGGAGAGCTTCACGCCGCGCTCGCCGACGTGCGCGTCGTAGCCTCTGCGGCCCTTGGGGTCGGTGAGGCCGGCGATGAACTCGGCGGCTTCAGCGCGTTCGGCCGCCGCGATCATCTGCGCGTCCGTCGCATCCGGCCGGCCGTAGGTGACGTTGTCGCGCACCGAGCGGTGCAGCAGCGACGTGTCCTGCGTGACCATGCCGATCTGCGCGCGCAGCGAGTCCTGCGTCACGTGCGCGATGTCCTGGCCGTCGATCAGGATGCGGCCATGCTCCACGTCGTAGAAGCGCAAGAGCAGGTTGACGATCGTCGACTTGCCCGCGCCCGAACGGCCCACGAGCCCGATCTTCTCGCCGGCGCGGATGTGCAGCGTGAGGTCGTCGATCACGTTGCCCTTGCTGCCGTAGGCGAAGCTGACATGGTCGAAGCGGATGTCGCCGCGCGTGACGACCAGCGGTTTCGCGTCCTGCGCGTCCACCACCGCATGGGGCCGCGACAGCGTGTTGATGCCGTCCTGCACGGTGCCGATGTGCTCGAACAGCGCCGCCATCTCCCACATGATCCAGTGCGAGATGCCGTTGAGCCGCAGCGCCATCGCCGTCGACGCCGCCACCGCGCCGACGCCGACGTCGCCCTGCGTCCACAGCCACAGCGTGGCGCCGGCGGTGGCGGCGATCAGCAGCATGCTCAACGTGTGGTTGACGATCTCGAAGCCGGTGACGAGCCGCATCTGCCGGTAGACCGTGTCCATGAACTCGCGCATCGCCGAGCGCGCGAACGTCGCCTCGCGCCGTGCGTGCGAGAAGAGCTTCACGGTGGCGATGTTCGTGTAGGCGTCGGTGATGCGGCCCGTCATCAGCGAGCGCGCGTCCGCCTGCTCCTTGGCCACGCGGCCGAGGCGCGGCACGTAGTAGCAGAGCGCCGCCACGTACAGCGCGACCCAGACGACGAAGGGCACGAGCAGCCGCACGTCGAAGCGGCCGAGCACGGCGAGCATCGTCGCGAAATAGATGACGACGAACACCAGCAGCTCGGACACGATGAGCCACACGTCGCGCACGGCGAGCGCGGTCTGCATCAGCTTGGTGGCGATGCGGCCGGCGAACTCGTCCTGGTAGAAGCTCATGCTCTGCTCGAGCAGGTGCCGGTGGAAGTTCCAGCGCAGCCGCATCGGGAAATTGCCGAACAGCGCCTGCTGCTTGATCATCGACTGCGCGGCGATCAGCAGGATGCTCGCGGCGAGCACGCCCGCCAGCATCAGCAGGTGCCGGCCCTCCTGCAGCCACAGGCTCGCCGGCTGCACGTGGCCGAGCCAGTCGACGATGCTGCCCATCATGCTGAACAGGATCGCCTCGAAGGCGCCGATGCCGGCCGTCAGCAGCGTCGTGGCGAGCAGCCACGTGCGCAGGCCCTGCGAGCAGTCCCACAGGAACGCGAAGAAGCCCTTGGGCGGCGCGGGCGGCAGCGCCTCGGGATAGGGGTCGACCAGTCGTTCGAACCAGTGCAGCACGCGGGATCTCCGTCGTTTTTCTTGCACGAACGCGAAGGCGACGGACGGGTGGTCCGTGCGATGCGTCGAAATCGTGTGGCCCGGCGTTGGGGTGGCGGGGGCGAGGCGCCGGCCGGGCGAGGGGAGATCAGTCTAACGCGAAACCCGCCGCAACCAGCCGCAACCGGCCGCGGGATGCGACGGATGACGGCCGGCTGCGACGAACGGCGGCGCGCGGTGGGCGCCGCAAGCGGTGGGCGCCGCAAGCGGTGGGCGCCGCAAGCGGTGGGCGCCGTCAGCGCGTGCCGGCGCGCGCCCTGTCGGAAGCGAACCGGTCCGTGCTACTCGCGGACACCCGCGTAGTGCGCCGACACGTGGCACGCACCGGCATTGCTCGACAGATAGTCGAAGCGGAACACGATGTTGGCGTAGGAAGGCTTGGCCTCGACGATCGTCCACGTTCCCTTGTCGCCGCCCATGCACGTGAACGCGCCGCTGACGTGCAGGAACTGGCCCGATTGCGTGACGGGCACGTTCAGCGCCGTGCACGTGTCGCCCGACGTCACAAGGCCGACGTTCGCATATTCGCTGGCCGGGTCGTGGTCGAACACGAACTCGGCCTCGACGGCCTTGCCGATGCCGTAGCCCGTGCAGTCGCCGCCGGCCTTCTGCATGTTCATGATCCCCGCGTACGTGCCGGACAGGTCGTCGTGGACGAACGTCGAGCGTGAGATCGTCTTGTTCACCGTCGTGCCGTTGACCGAGTACGTCAGCGTGCCCGACGCTACCAGGCTCCCGTTGAAGCTCATCGTGCCCACCGGCGTCAACGACGTGAGGCTCGCGTTCCACGGCGCGCCGAGCCAGGGCCCGGTGGTCTGGTACAGCGTGCCGCCGAAGATGTAGGTGCCCGACGTCGGCTTCAGTGTCGCGATGTACCACGTGGGCTTGTCGTCGGTGCCGTAGACGAACATCGTCGCGAAGATCGTGTTGTCCTGCTGCACGAACTGGATCCCCCAGCCGGACTCGCCGGCGGTGCCCGATGAGGCATGCCGCCGTCAGCGCCACCGAAAGCCATTTCACGAAGCTGTGCATTGCGCGTCTCCCTGGAAGTGAAGCGCGCAGGGCGGCTGCCCCGCACGCGGTACCGCCACGGTGCGCGGGTCCTTCCCACGGATGTCCCACGGATCATGCGGCCGGGCCGGTTATCCTCGGGTCATGCCCTTACTGACCCTGCAGGACGCCGGCCTCGCCTACGGGCTTGCGCCATTGCTCGACGCCGCGAACCTGGTCGTGGACGAAGGGGAGCGCATCGGGCTCATCGGTCGCAACGGCACCGGCAAGTCGTCGCTGCTGGGCGTGCTGGCCGGCGAGATCGCGCTCGACGACGGCACGCTCGCGCGCCGCGACGGCCTCGCCATCGTCCGCGTCGAGCAGGAGCCGGCGCTGCCGCCCGCGCCCACGCTGCGCGAAAGCCTGGTCGCACGCGGCCGCGTGGCCGCCCTCGACGACGAGCGGCGGCGCTGGCACGTCGAGGCGCGCCTCGGCGAATGGCTGCATCGCCTCGGGCTCGATCCGGAACGCGCGCCCACCGCGCTGTCCGGCGGCGAGACCAAGCGCGCGGCGCTGGCCCTCGCGCTCGCGCTGGCGCCGGACCTGCTGCTGCTCGACGAGCCGACGAACCACCTCGACATCGACGGCATCCGGCTGCTCGAGGACGCGCTGACCGCGCGCGACGCGCCGGCGCTCGTCGTCGTCACGCACGACCGCAGCTTCCTCGACCGGGTCGTGACGCGGATCGTCGAGCTGGATCGCGGCCTGCTGCGCAGCTATCCCGGCAACTTCGCCGCCTACGAACGGCGCAAGACGGACGAGCTCGCCGCCGAGACCGTCGCCGCGCGCAAGTTCGACCGCTTCTGGGCGCAGGAGGAAGCGTGGATCCGCAAGGGCATCGAGGCGCGCCGCACGCGCAACGAAGGCCGCGTGCGCCGCCTCGAGCGGCTGCGCGTCGAGCGCAGCGAGCGCCGCGAGCGTGCCGGCAACGTGAAGCTCGCGCTCGATGCCGGCGCGCGCTCCGGCAAGCTCGTCGCCGAACTGGAGCACGTCGGCAAGCGTTACGGCGAGCGCACGCTGGTCGCCGACGTGTCGCTGCGCATCCTGCGCGGCGACCGCATTGGCATCATCGGGCCCAACGGCGTGGGCAAGTCGACGCTGCTGAAGCTGATCCTGGGCGAGCTGCCGCCCGACAGCGGGCGCGTGAAGCTCGGCACCAACCTCAGCGTTGCCTACTT
>JBGAIC010000133.1:0-2403 GCA_044225845.1 Casimicrobiaceae bacterium | reverse complement strand
TCGTCGTCGACCGCGGCTGCCCAGCCCGGAAACTACCGCAACCTGCTGGTGCTGATCGAGTTGAAGGGCGGCAACGACGGCCTCAACACGCTCGTGCCTTACGCCAACCCGACGTACTACGCATTGCGGCCGAAGCTCGCGATCGCGCGCGACCAGGTGGTGCAGCTGTCCGATCGCGCGGGCCTGCACCCGGCGCTCGCGCCGCTGCAACCACTGTGGACCGAGCGCAAGCTCGCCGTGCTGCAAGGCGTCGGCTATCCCGCGCCCAATCTCTCGCATTTCCGCTCGATCGAGATCTGGGACACGGCATCCGCCAGCAACCAGTACCTGAACGAAGGCTGGCTCACGCGCGGCTTCGACGTCGCGCCGCCGCCCAAGGCGTTTGCCGCGGACGGCGTGATCATCGGCTCGCCGGAAATGGGGCCGCTGGCCGGCGGCGGCACGCGCGCCGTCGCGCTGTCCGACACCGAGCAGTTCGTCAAGCGCGCCAAGCTCGTGCGCGCGGAATCCGCGAGCGGCAACGCGGCGCTGGAGCACATCCTGAAGGTGGAAGGCGACATCGTGCAGGCGGCTGCGCGGCTGCAGGGCGGCCGCGAGTTCAAGACGGCGTTCCCGAAGAACGGCTTCGGCAACGCGATCAAGACCGCAAGCCAGGTGATCGCCAACCCGTCGGGCATCGCGGCCATCCGCATCACGCTGAACGGCTTCGACACGCACACGGGCCAGCTCGCGACGCAGCAACGGCTGTTCGGCGAACTGGCCGACGGCCTCGTCGCGTTCAAGGGCGCGCTCGACGAGATGGACCGCTGGAACTCGACGCTGATCGTCACGTACGCGGAATTCGGCCGCCGGCCGAAGGAGAACCTGTCGGGCGGCACCGACCACGGCACGGCCAACGTGCATTTCGCGCTGGGCGGCCGCGTCAACGGCGGCTTCTACGGCGAGGCGCCGAACCTCGACATCCTGTCCGGCGACGGCAATCCCGGGTATGCGCTCGACTTCCGCAGCGTCTACGCGACGGCGCTGGAGCGCTGGTGGAGCGTCGACTCGACGCGCGCGCTGCGCGGCCGCTTCGAGACGGTGCCGTTCGTCACGGCCTGACGCCGGCTGGGAACTGGCCGAACGGCAAGGGGCCGAACGGCGCGCGATCGTTCCGGTAATCGACGCCGCCGCGCGCCACGCGCTTGCACAACGCAGGCAGGTCCGCGGGCGTCGCGCGCGCGAGCATCGCGTCGGCGACAACCGAGCCCACGTAACTGTCGGAGTGAGCCGGATGCAGTCGCGCGTAGACCTGCGCGGCGCTCTCGTCCGGCCCCGGAATCCCTTCGCGCGCCGTGCCCAGCGCCGCGGCCGACTCCAGGCCGCCGGCGCGCAGGATGCAGCCTTGCACGACGTACGCGACGACTTCGTCCGCGAAATCGTCGACGCGACCTTCGCGATGGAACCAGCGCCGCGCATGCGTCCATTCGTGCGCCAGCGACGCCGTCGCGCGGACACTCCACTCGCGACAGGCCGCGGGAGTCGCCCCGATCTCCGGCGCGGGCATCACGAAGCGCAGGATCACGTCCCACTCCTCGGTCACGATGTCGGACCACTCGTCGGCATATGAAGTGTGAGCGGGCGGCGCGTAGATGACGAAGCGGCCGCCGCCGTTGCCGGGATAGAGCTCGTCGAGCGTGCGTCCCATCGTCGCGAACGCTTGGTCGATGGCGCTCTTGAACGCCGGGCTGCGCATCGGGTCCGCCACCGGGCCTTTGGCGGGAACAAGCCCCAACAGCCAATGCCCGTCCTGCACGGGAAGCCCGATGTCCACGAACTCGCCGCGCCACGGCGAACCGCCTTGCGCGATGCCTTGCGAGCGCACCCGGTGCATACCGAGGAATTCGTCGTCGGCAACGCCGTTCGCGACGACCTCGACGCCGTCGGTGTTCTCGGGCACCGCGCGCGCCGCCGGGACGCGCGGCGGCGCTGCGCAAGCCGCCAGCGCGATGGCCATCAGCAGCGCCACGCTCGCGCACACGGCCCGTACGCCGCGCGCCGACGAAGTCAGCGCGCGGCCTGGGTGGCGGCAGGCCACTGCTGCAGGAACTCGCGCCAGTGCGCACCCTCGAGCGCGCCGATCCGTTCGCGCACCAGCGCCAGTTCGCGCTCGTACTCGTCCTGCAGCAACTCGCCGCGCATCAGGCGGAAGCGCGTGTACACGAGCCAGGTGTTGACGACGTCGGCCTCGCAATAGTCGCGCACCTCGGCAAGTCGTCCTTCGGCGACGGCGCTGGCCACCGCAGCGCCACCGATGCCGATCTTGCCGGCAAAACCGCACAGCCTGGCCACCGCGTCCAGCGGCGCCGACGCGCGCGCCTGGTAGCCCGCGAGCACGTCCATCAGGTCGATGTGGCGCGTGTG
>JBGAIC010000060.1:0-21117 GCA_044225845.1 Casimicrobiaceae bacterium | reverse complement strand
GTCCTCGCGCGGGAACTTGGCGTCGATCGGAAGCCACAGCGGCACGCCATCGGCGCGCTGGCCCGGCAGATTGATCGCGAACTCGACGCGCTCGCGCGAGCCGGGAACGGTCTCGACATTGGTGGCGTACTGCTCGGGCGTGAACACCTGCTCCAGCAGGCCGGCGAGCTGCACCTCGCCGAACACGCCGCGCGTCTTCACGTTGGTCAGCACGCGGTTCAGCGAGCCGACGTCCTTGGCCAGCCCCTGCATCTCGCCCAGGCCCTTGTGCACCTGCTCGAGCCGGTCAGCCACCTGCTTGAAGCTCTCCCCGAGCCGCTGCTCGAGCGTGGCGTGCAGCTTCTCGTCGACGGTGGCGCGCATCTGCTCGAGCTTCAGCGCGTTGTCGTTGCGCAGGGTCTCGAGCTTCTGCTCGATGGCCTGCGTCAGCGTGGAGAGGCGCTCGCCGAACTGCGCGAGCTGCTCGCGCTGCAGGTTCTGCGCGTCGGTCAGGCTCTGCTGCGTGCCGGACTGGAATTGCGCCAGGCGCTCGCCGACCTCGCGACGCAACGTCGTCGCGGCCTCGCCCTGCTCCTTGCGCAACGTCAGCGACGCGTCGCCCTGCTCGCGGCGTGCGATGGCCAGGTCGCCGCGCATGTCGCGCTCGTGCTGCGCGGCCTGCTGCGACGTGGATTCGAGCCGCGCGCGCAGGTCCGCGGCGGCGCGCGTGACGTCGTCGCGCTCGCGACCCAGCGCGATGACGCGCACGACCAGCACGATCAGCAGCACCGCGCACAGCGCGATGCCGACGAGCGCGACGACCAGCAGCGAGCCTTCGTTCATGCGCGGGGAGTCTAGCAGGCAGCTTGCGCGTCGCGAGCAAGCATCGCGAAGCTCGCGAGCCAGTGCGAGCCGCCGTAGTCGTCGCTGGCGAGGCCCTCGAGGCCGGCCGCGTGATGCTCGCGCGCCATCGCCACGATGGCCGGCCGCTCGCCGTCCTGCAGCGCCGCCGCGATCTCGTACAGGCACCACGCGCGCGACAGGTTGAGGCCGTCGAGGTGGACGATCTGCGGGTCGCCGCGATCGGCCACCCGGACGGGTGCGAGCCCGCGTGCACCTTCGGCGAGCCCGGGCAGGAAGGCCGCGAACCAGGCGCGAAACGCGGCGCGGTCCAGCACGCGTTGCATCAGCGCGGCTTCCATCAGTGCGGGCGACAGGAAATCGGTCCCCGACGGCTCCCAGCGCAGCGGCGCGTCGCGGTCGCCGGCGTACCACTGGAGTGCCTTGGCGCGCAGTCGATCCGCCAGCGCCGGGGCGTCGCAGGCCTCCGCATAGTCGAGCGCCAGCGCCAGGCCGAACGCGCTGTTGGCATGCAGGCCGTGGCGCAGCGGATAGTCTGCGCGCGGCAGGTAGCCCTCGTAGCGGGCGACGATGACGTCGACCAGTGGCACGAGTGCCGTTCGCCAGGCGTCGGCGCGCGGGTCGAGTTCATGCAACGCGGTCGCAAGCTTCAGCAGCCACGCCCACCCGTACGTCCGCTCGAACGTGCCGGTGCCGGGGCGCGCGAAGTACGCGCATTCGCCGGCGATCGTGTCGCGGGTCAGGTGCCGGTCGAACACGGCGGCGATGGCGTCGCGCTGCGCAAGGTCGGGCGCGTGCTGCAGCAAGCGCGCGAGCAGCCAGTGCATGTGCACGCACGAGTGCCAGTCGTAACTGCCGTAGAACGCGGGATGCAACGTGCGCGGCGGCACGCCATCGGCGGGCGAGAGCCACAGGTGTTGCGGGTGGTTGGGATACTCGCGGACGACGTTGGCCAGCGCCACCTCGGCCCAGCGCCCCGCTTCGTCGCGCGTGAGGACCGTCATCGCGACGTGTTCAATGAGCCAGCAGCCGCGCCATGACCTGCGCCGTGGGCTCGAGCGAGCGGAAGACGACGAAAGGCTCGTCGCCGCGCGCCTCGCCGGCGCGATCGAGCCAGCATGCGGCGATGCCGGCCGCGCGCGCGCCGTCGACGTCGTGCTCGCGCGAGTCGCCCAGCATCACGGCCTCGTCGCGCGCGATGCCGAGCCGCGCCAGCGCCGCGTCGAAGATCCGCGCGTCCGGCTTGGCGACTCCGACGTCCTCGGACGTGACCAGTGCGTCGACGTGGGCGTCGAGCGCGAAGCGCGCGAGCTTCTCTTCCTGCTCGGCGGTGACGTTGTTGGTGACGATGGCCACCGGCACGTGCTCGCGCAGCGCGACGAGCAGCTCGCGCGCGCCGGGCACGGCGCCGCGCAGCGACTGGTACAGCTCTCGACCCAGCGTCGCGGCCTCCGCGTGCGGCGTATCGCCCTGCGCCCCGGCAAAGGCGAACAGGCGCCGGTAGCGCTCGATACGCGCGGCGCGTCCGGCGACAGCCGGCCGAGCTGCACGTCGTGGTGCAGGTCGACGAGTACGCGCCGGCTTCGTCGAGCAGGCTGTCGAACGGAACCGCTTGCAGCGCCGGATGGTGGTCACGCACGCCGGCAAGCGCGGCGCGATGCGCGTCGCGGTGGTCGACGAGCGTGTCGTCGAGGTCGATGAGGACGCCGCGGATCATGAAGAAATGGGGTCAGACACCATTTCTTGCCACTTCGACGTGGCCGGTGACCTTGGCAAGAAATGGTGTCTGACCCCATTTCTTTCTTCAGGCCGCTTCGCGGCTCGCGCGCTTGCGCTCGTGTTCCTTGAGGAAGCGCTTGCGGATGCGAATGGACTGCGGCGTCACTTCGACGAGCTCGTCGTCGGCGATGAACTCCACCGCGTACTCGAGGTTGAGCTGGATCGGCGGCACCAGGCGCACGGCCTCGTCGGTGCCCGAGGCGCGCACGTTGGTGAGCTGCTTGCCCTTGATCGGGTTGACGACGAGGTCGTTGTCGCGGCTGTGGATGCCGATGACCATGCCCTCGTACAGCGCTTCGCCCGGCGACACGAACATGCGGCCGCGATCCTGCAGCTTCCACAGCGCATACGCGACGGCCGCGCCGTCCTCGGCGGAAATCAGCACGCCGTTGCGCCGCTCGGGAATGTCGCCCTTCACCGGCGCATAGCCGTCGAACACGTGGCTCATGAGGCCCGTGCCGCGCGTCAGGTTCATGAACTCGCCCTGGAAGCCGATGAGGCCGCGCCGGGATGCGGTAATCGAGCCGCGTGCGACCGCGCCCGTCCGACTCCATGTTCGTGAGGTCGCGCGCCGCGGGCCCAGCGCCTCCATCACGGCGCCCTGGTTCGCTTCCTCGACGTCCACCGACAGCATCTCGTACGGTTCCTGGATCTCGCCGTCGACCTCGTGCGTGACCACGCGCGGCCGCGATGACCGCGAGCTTCATAGCCTTCGCGGCGCATGTTCTCGATCAGGATCGTCAGATGCAATTCACCGCGGCCCGGAAACCAGGAACGCATCGACGTCAGCCGTCTCCTGCACGCGCAGCGCGCATGTTGGTCAGCAGCTCGCGCATCAGCCGCTCGCGGATGTTGCGCGACGTGACGTACTTGCCTTCGCGGCCGGCGAGCGGCGACGTGTTGACCTGGAAGTACATCGACAGCGTGGGCTCGTCCACGGAGATCGGCGGCAGCGCCTCCGGCTGCTCGACGCTGGCGAGCGTCGTGCCGATCGCGAGCTCGTCGACGCCGGTGACGAGCACGATGTCGCCGGCGGCTGCCTCGTCGACCGGCTTGCGCTCCATGCCCGAGAACATGAAGATCTGGCCGACCTTGGCGGTGGGCGCCACCGCGCCTTCAGCGAGCGGACCGTCCAGCACGGCCACCGTCTGTCCCGCGCGCAGCGTGCCGCGGCGGATGCGGCCGATGCCCAGCCGGCCGATGTAGCTCGAGTAATCGAGCGCCGAGATCTGGAACTGCAGCGCGCCGTCGACGTCCGCCGCCGGCGCGGGGACGTTGGCGATCACCGCGTCGAACAGCGGCCGCATGTCGCCGGCGCCGGCTTCGTTGGCCTTGGCCACCTTGACGTCGGTCGTCGCCCAGCCGTTCAGCGCCGATGCATAGATCACCGGGAAGTCGAGCTGGTCGTCATTGGCGCCCAGGCGGTCGAACAGGTCGAACGTCTGGTTGACGACCCACTCCGGGCGCGCGCCCGGCCGGTCCACCTTGTTGACGACGACGATCGGCTTCAGGCCCAGTCCGAGCGCCTTCATCGTGACGAAGCGCGTCTGCGGCATCGGCCCTTCCACCGCGTCGACGAGCAGCAGCACGCCGTCCACCATGCCCAGCACGCGCTCGACCTCGCCGCCGAAGTCCGCGTGGCCCGGGGTGTCGACGATGTTGATGTGCGTGCCGTTGTAGTCGATCGCGCAGTTCTTGGCGAGGATTATGATGCCGCGCTCGCGCTCGATGTCGTTGCTGTCCATCATCCGCTCGCCCACATGCTGGTGCTTGGCGAACGTCCCGGCCTGCACGAGCAGCTTGTCGACGAGCGTGGTCTTGCCGTGGTCGACGTGCGCGATGATGGCGATGTTGCGCAGGGCGCGGGTGGCGGCGGGCATGGCGGGTTCCTGGTTCGAGGACTTGTCGGGCGCCGCGTTGCTGCGGCGCGACAAAACCCGCGATTATAGCGTTGAAACGCCAAGCCCGGAGCGCCTCGTCGAGGCCAGAGGCGCCTGCGCGCTCCGTCCCCATCCCCGTCGAGGGAGCGCCGGCGACCGGCCGTCCGGCGCGCTTGGCCGCCTCGGCACCGGGTGCTAGACTCGCGCCCGAAATGACACTATTGTCAATACAGGACCAGCGCTCCCACGAGCGCGGTCGCGGCCGTTGAGCCCATCCACGCCGGGGCCCGCAACCACCGCGACCACCGCCCCGGATTACCGGGCGCTCTCGGGTCACGCGCGGCGGGCACGCACGCGCGAACGCATCCTGCAGGCCGCCTATCGCGTGTTCGCCGAACGCGGCGGCTCGGAACCCGTCATCGACGACTTCATCCGCGCGGCGGCCGTCGCGCGCGGCACGTTCTACAACCACTTCGACAGCGTCGAAACGCTGCGCCTCGCCACCAGCCAGTGGCTCGAGGAAGACCTGATGCAGTCGATCGGCCTCGAACTCGACGGCATCACCGACCCCGGCGAGCGCTTGGCGCTCGGCGTGCGGCTGTGGCTGCGAGAAGCGGAGACCGACCCCGTCTGGTGCGCCTTCAGCGCGAAGGCCGCGATCCGCGGCGACCTCGTCGAGGCCATGCTCGGCGACGACCTGCGCAATGGCGCGCGCGACGGCGTGTTCGACATCGCATCGCTGCCGGCCGCGCGCGACCTGGTAGTCGGCACGATCCACGAGGCGATGGCGCGCATGACGAGCGCCCGCATGCCGCCCGCGTTCACCGCGGAGATCGCCCGCGCCGTCTATCGCGGCCTGGGCATGTCGGCGCAGCGCATCGACGCTGCGCTGGCGCGCCCCATTCCAACGTTCCAGCGCAAGCCGCGCCAGCGCTGAGCCTGCTTCCCCGACCCACGCCACCGAAAGACAAGCGCATGACGAACCAACGCAACTCCGACGTCGACGTCGGCCGCCGCAACGCCCTCAAGACCTTCGCTGCCGGTGTCGCCGCGGCCGGCGACCTCGCGAGCCTCGTCAATCCTGCCGTGGCCAGCGCGGCGACAGGCCCGAGCGCGCGAGGCGGCGCGGCCGCCAATCCCGCAGGCGGACCCTGGAACATCCTGTTCATCCTCACCGACCAGGAGCGCTACTTCCGCCCCGGCGAACTGCCGCCGGGCTATCGCCTGCCCGCGCACGAGCGTCTTGCGCAGAAGGGCGTCGTGTTCGAGAACCACCAGATCAACTCCTGCGTGTGCACGCCGTCGCGCTCGGTGCTCTACACCGGCCGGCACATCCAGCAGACGAAGATGTTCGACAACACGAACTTCCCGTGGATCGGGAGCATGTCGACGGACATCCCGACGGTCGGCCACATGATGCGCGAGGCCGGCTACTACACGGCCTACAAGGGCAAGTGGCACCTGACGAAGGAATTCGAGACGGTCAACTCGCTCGGTACGCCGGAGAAGATCTTCACGAAGGAGATGGAGGCCTACGGCTTCAGCGACTACTTCGGCGTCGGCGACATCATCGCGCACACGCGCGGCGGCTACCTGCACGACGGCATCATTTCCGCCATGGGAGTCTCGTGGCTGCGCGGCAACGGCAAGGAACTGGCGGCGCAAGGCAAGCCCTGGTTCCTGGCCGTCAACCTCGTGAACCCGCACGACATCATGTTCCTCGACACGGACCGACCCGGCGAAAAGGTGCAGGCGCGCAACATGCTGAGCCGCATCGCGCCCGCACCGGACGCTCCGCCGTACGCGAAGCGCTGGTCGTCCCCGCTGCCGGGCACGTACACGCAGGCGCTCGACGCGCCCGGCCGTCCGCCTGCGCACGCCGACTACATGAAGTCGCACGACGGCCTGACCGGCCACATCCCCTACGACGACTGGCGCTGGCATGCGCGCCACGACTACTACCTCAACTGCCTGCGCGACGTCGACCGCAACATCGTGCCGCTGCTCGACGAGCTCGAAGCGCAGGGACTCGCGTCGAACACGATCATCGTGATGACCGCGGACCACGGCGACCTCGACGGCGCGCACCGCCTGCACGCGAAGGGCGCCACCGCGTATCGCGAGCAGAACAACGTCCCGCTGATCGTCGTGCATCCCGCCTACGCCGGCGGCCGTCGCTGCAAGGCGGTGACGTCGCATCTGGACCTGGCGCCCACGCTGCTCGGCATGAGCAGCGCGCCACCCGAGAAGAAAGCGGCCATCGCGCGCAACCTGCCGGGCAAGGATTTCTCGCCGGTGCTCGCGGCGCCGGACAAGGCGCAAGCCGGCGCGGTGCGCGACGGCGCGCTCTATTGCTACAACATGTTCGCGTACATCGACGGCGAGTTCATGGAGAAGGCCGTGGCGATGCTGCAGCAGCCGGACGGCAGGGCCAGGCTCAAGGAGGCCGCGCAGGCCGGCGGCATGCGGCCCGACATGAGCAAGCGCGGCGCCATCCGTGCCGTCTACGACGGGCGCTATCGCTTCGCCCGCTACTTCTCGCCCAAGCAGCACAACCTGCCGCGCTCGGTGGAGGCGTTGTTCAAGCTCAACGACGTCGAGCTCTACGACACGGCGACCGACCCGGCCGAGCTCCACAACCTGGCGTACGACGCCCGCTACAAGGCCGTGGTCGAAGCGATGAACGCGAAACTCAACGACCTCATCGCGCGCGAGGTGGGCGACGACAACGGCCAGATGCTGCCGGGCGGCGTCGACGGTGGCTGGGTGGTCACGGACGCGGTTTACGACGTGTGACGCGGGCCGGCGGCAGGCCGGCCGCGACCGCGGCGGCGGGCCGCCGGAGACCGGGGGTGGAAGCCTGTTGAAAATCCGCGACTTAGGCTATAATTGGCGCTCAGTAGTCGGGGCGGCCCTTCCGGTCACCGCCTCCCTCCCGCGATCGCCGCGGCAAACCCCGCCCCAACGGGGCTGGAGCACCCGCTCCCACCACCCGGCGACGCCGATCGCAGTCATCGCAGCACGTGCCTGGACCGGAAACCGCACATCGCGGTAGGCCGCGCCAGGAGCAATGCTTGAGCACGACGAGCTTCGACGAGCTCGGCTTGCGGCCGGAAGTCCTCCGGGCCGTGACCGAAGCCGGCTATACCACTCCCACTCCCATCCAGGCGCAGGCGATTCCCGTCGTCCTCGCCGGCCGCGACGTCATGGGCGGCGCGCAAACCGGCACCGGCAAGACCGCGGGCTTCGGCCTGCCGATCCTGTCGCGCCTGATGGCGCATTCGAACACCAGCCCGTCGCCCGCCCGCCACCCGGTGCGCGCGCTGATCCTGACGCCGACGCGCGAGCTCGCGATCCAGGTCGAGCAGGCGATCAAGGAATACGGCAAGCACACGGGCCTGCGCTCCACGGTCGTGTTCGGCGGCGTCGACATCAAGCAGCAGTTGCCGATCGTGCGCGCCGGCGTCGAGATCCTGGTGGCCACGCCGGGCCGCCTCTTGGACCACATCGAGCAGAAGACGGTGAACCTGGGCCAGGTCGAGGTGTTCGTGCTGGACGAAGCCGACCGCATGCTGGACATGGGCTTCATCCCGGACATCAAGCGGATCATGGCGCTGCTGCCCAAGCAGCGGCAGAACCTGCTGTTCTCCGCCACGTTCTCCAACGACATCAAGAAGCTCGCCGACGAGCTCCTCAACAAACCTCAGCTCATCGAAGTCGCGCGCCGCAACAGCGCCACGGAGACGGTCACGCAGAGCGTCTACAAGGTGCCGCAGGAAGGCAAGCGCGGGCTGCTCGAGCACATCGTCAAGTCGCGCAACGTGTGGCAGGTGCTGTGCTTCGTGCGCACCAAGCACGGCGCATCGCGCCTTGCGCGCCAGCTCGAGAAGGACGGCCTCGCGACGTCGGCCATCCACGGCGACAAGACGCAGCAGGCGCGGCTGGAAGCGCTGCAGGCGTTCAAGGAAGGCAAGCTGCAGGTACTCGTCGCCACCGACGTCGCCGCGCGCGGCCTCGACATCGACGACCTGCCGCTCGTCATCAACTACGAGCTGCCGCACGTCCCCGAGGATTACGTGCACCGCATCGGCCGCACGGGCCGCGCGGGTGCCAAGGGTGAAGCGATCGCCTTCGTCGACCCGGCCGAGGAGAAGCACCTCGGCGAGATCGAGAAGATGCTCAAGATGAAGATCACGGTGGCCACGCCCGACGGCTTCGATCCGGACCGTGCCCCGCGCGACCGTGTGCCGGAGCGCCGCCGCGAGGAACGCGGTGGCAGTGCCCGCGGCGAGCGGCCTGCCGCGCGCCGCGACGCTCCGCCCGAAAGCCGCCGTCCGACCGCCGACGAGCGCGAAGCCGCGTATGCGAAGAACCCGGACCAGCCGATCACGGCGGCCACGGCATCGGCCCCCGCCGCGCGGCGTGCCGCCCCCGCCGGCGCCGGACGCGCCCGCCCCGGCTTCCGCCAGCGCGAAGTGCCCGCCCTGCTGAAGAAGCGCACGCTGCCCGAGCCCGAGAAGGTCTGACGCCGCCACACGCGGGCCGCGCGTTCGCGCGGGCGTCCTTGCGGGCGGCGGAGCGCTTGCCGATAATCGGCAGCGTTGAATCCCGCCGCCCCTCCCCCCTCTTCCGCACTGCTGGCGATCGACGGCCTGACCGTCGAGTTCGCGAGCAGCGAGCGCCGCGTCGTCGCGGTGCGCGACGTGTCGCTCGCCGTCGCGCGCGGCGAGACGCTCGCGATCGTCGGCGAATCCGGTTCCGGCAAGTCGGTGACGGCGCTGTCGGTGATGCGGCTGGTCGAGCAGGGCGGCGGCCGCATCGTGTCGGGCCGCATGCCCTTCGTGCGGCGCGACGGCAGCACCGTCGACCTGCGCGATGGCCGGCGCCGCGACGATGCGCGCGATCCGCGGCGACGAGATCGCGATGATCTTCCAGGAGCCGATGACGTCGCTCAACCCGGTGATGACGGCGGGCGACCAGATCGCGGAGTCCATCCGCCTGCACCAGGGTGCCGACGCGGCGGCCGCGCGCGCGGAGGCGCTGCGGATGCTCGAGCGCGTGCGCATCCCGGAAGCGCGCGGCATCCTCGACCGCTACCCGCACCAGCTGTCCGGCGGCATGCGCCAGCGCGTGATGATCGCGATGGCGCTGTCGTGCAAGCCCTCGCTGCTGATCGCCGACGAGCCCACCACGGCGCTCGACGTCACCGTGCAGGCGCAGATCCTGGCGCTGATGCATGCGCTGCGCGACGAGCTCGGCATGGCGATGCTGTTCATCACGCACGACATGGGCGTCGTGGCGGAAACCGCCGACCGTGTCGTCGTCATGCAGGGCGGCCGCGTCGTCGAGGATGACGACGTGATGACGCTGTTCGCCGCCCCGCGCGAGCCCTATACGCAGGCGCTGCTGCGCGCCGTGCCGCGCCTGGGCGCGCTGGCGAACGAGGATGCGCCGCGCAAGTTCGACCTGCCGGGAACGGGCACGGGCGGCGTCGCAGCGGACTCGTCGGCAAGTGCCGCGCCAACGACGGTGCCCACACCTGCAACGACGGCGGCAGCGCTGCCCGGCGACGTGCTGCTGCGCGTGCGCGACCTGACGACGCGCTTCGCCGTGAAGGGCGGCTGGCTCGGGCGCACGCAACGCCGCGTGCACGCCGTCGAGCGCGTGAGCTTCGAGCTGCGCGCCGGCGAGACGCTGGCGCTCGTCGGCGAGTCGGGCTGCGGGAAGTCGACGACGGGCCGCTCGCTGCTGAAGCTCGTGCCCGTCACGTCGGGGCACATCGAATTCGAGGGCCACGACCTGGTGCCGTTGTCCGCGCAGGCGATGCGGCCCTTGCGCCGCGACATCCAGATGGTGTTCCAGGACCCGTTCGCGTCGCTGGACCCGCGCGTCACCGTGGGCTATTCGGTCGCGGAGCCGCTCTACATCCACGGCGTGGCGCAAGGCCGCGCGGCCGAAGCGCGCGTCGCGGAGCTGCTGACACAGGTGGGCCTGGCACCCGAGCACGCGCAGCGCTACCCGCACGAGTTCTCCGGCGGCCAGCGCCAGCGGATCGCCATCGCGCGCGCGCTGGCCTTGAATCCGCGGATCATCGTCGCGGACGAAGCCGTGTCCGCGCTGGACGTGTCCATCCGCGCGCAGGTGGTCAACCTGATGATGGACCTGCAGCAGCGCCTCGGCCTCGCTTACCTGTTCATCTCGCACGACATGGCGGTGGTGGAGCGCGTCAGCCATCGCGTCGCCGTCATGTACCTGGGGCAGATCGTCGAGATCGGCCCCCGCCGCGCCGTCTTCGACGACCCGCAGCATCCCTATACGCGGCGCCTGCTCGACGCCGTGCCCGTTGCCGATCCGCGCGAGAGGAAGCCGGCCCGCGCGCTATCATCGGCGGATATCCCGAGCCCGATCCGCGCGCTGGGCGACGAGCCGGTTACCGCCCCGCTGGTCGAGGTAGGCCCCGGCCACTTCGTCGCGCGCCATCCGGTCGGCCTCTACGGATGAACCGTCATTCAGGAAGGAGCCTAACCATGCAACGTACCGTACGCGGCCCGCTGGCCGCACTGCTCGCCGCCGCGACGCTCGTCACCGCGAGCCTGCCGCTGCCGGCGCTCGCGGCCAAGGACGTCGTGTTCGCCGTCGCGTCGACGTTCACGACCACCGATCCCTACGACGCCAACGACACGCTGTCGCAGGCGATGGCCAAGTCGTTCTACGAAGGGCTCTACGGCTTCGACAAGGACATGAAGCTGATCCCCGTGCTGGCCGAGAGCTACGACGTCAGCAAGGACGGCCTCGTCTACACGATCAAGCTGAAGCACGGCATCAAGTTCCACGACGGCACTGACTTCAAGGCGGAAGCCGTCAAGGTCAACTTCGAGCGCGTGCTGAATCCCGACAACAAGCTGAAGCGCCGCGGCCTGTACAACGACAACATCGCCAAGGTCGAGGCGGTGGACGACTACACGGCGCGCATCACGCTGAAGACGCCGTTCTCGCCGTTCATCGCCCAGCTCGCGCATCCGTCGACGGTGATGATCAGCCCGGCCGCCATCGCCAAGTACGGCAAGGACATCGCGCAGCATCCGGTCGGCACCGGCCCGTTCACGTTCGTCGAGTGGAAGCCCACCGACTACGTCAAGGTGGCGAAGTTCGACGGCTACTGGCGCAAGGGCTACCCGAAGATCGACTCGATCACGTGGAAGCCGGTGGTGGACAACAACACGCGCGCGGCCATCATGCAGACCGGTGAGGCCCAATTCACGTTCCCGGTGTCGTATGAAGTCGCCGACATCCTGAAGGCGAAGCCGGAACTGGAAGTCGTCGCCGCGCCGTCGATCGTGTTGCGCTACCTGTCGATGAACACGCAGCAGAAGCCGCTGGACAATCCCAAGGTGCGCCAGGCGATCGGCTACGCGATCAACAAGGATGCGCTGGCCAAGGTGGCGTTCAACGGCTACGCGACGCCGGCGGAAGGCGTGGTGCCGAAGGGTGTCGCGTTCGCGCAGAGCTTCGGCCCGTGGCCTTACGACGTCGCCAAGGCCAAGGCGTTGTTGACCGAGGCTGGCTATCCGAACGGCTTCGAGATCGAGCTGTGGTCCGGCTACAACCACACCACCGCGGCCAAGGTCACGCAATTCATCCAGCAGCAGCTGCTGCAGATCGGCATCAAGACGAAGATCACGTTGCTCGAGGCGGGCCAGCGCGTCGAGAAGGTCGAGAGCTGGGCCGATCCGGCGACGGCGCCGGTGCGGCTCTACTACATCGGCTGGTCGACATCGACCGGTGAAGCCGACTGGGCGCTGCGGCCGCTGCTCGCCAGCGGCTCGTGGCCGCCGAAGCTCTTCAACACGGCGTACTACAAGAGCGCCAGCTTCGACGACGATATCCGCAAGGCGCAGCTTGCCACGACCGATGCCGACAAGGCGACGATCTACAAGCATGCGCAGGAGACGGCGTGGAACGACACGCCGTGGGTGCCGCTAGTCGTCGAGAAGCTCTTGTCGGCGCACAACCGCAAGCTGTCGGGCGTCTACGTGATTCCCGACGCGTCGTTCGACTTCTGGCAGGCGGACCTCGCGCAGTAACGCCGCGGCCACGTTCCCCTCCGGCGGGCGCGCATGCTCCAGTACATCGGCAAGCGCCTCGCCGGCCTGGTGCCGACACTCGTTCTCGTCGGCATCCTGGTTTTCCTGTTCGTCCACATCCTCCCCGGCGATCCCGCGCGGCTCGCCGCGGGGCAGGATGCGACGCCCGAAACGGTCGAGCTGGTCCGCAAGGACCTGGGGCTCGATCAACCCTTGCCCGTGCAGTTCGTGCGCTATGCGAGCGGCGTGCTGCACTGGGACTTCGGCCGCTCGGTACGCACCAAGCGCCCGGTGTCCGCCGAGATCGCGGACCGCTTCATGCCCACGTTCTGGCTCACCGTGTGGGCAATGGCGTGGTCGGTGGCGTTCGGCATGGCCATCGGCGTCGTCTCCGCCGTGTGGCGCAACCGCTGGCCCGACCGGCTCGGCATGGCCATCGCCGTGTCCGGCATCTCGTTTCCCGCGTTCGCGCTGGGGATGGTGCTGATGCAGGTGTTCTCGGTGAACCTCGGCTGGCTGCCCACCGTGGGCAACGACACGTGGAAGCACTATCTGCTGCCGTCGATCACGCTGGGCGCCGCGGTGGCCGCGATCATGGCGCGCTTCACGCGCTCGGCCTTCGTCGACATCCTGGGCGACGACTTCATCCGCACGGCACGCTCGAAAGGCCTCGACGAGCGCCAGGTCATCCTCCGGCATGGCCTGCGCAATGCGCTCATTCCCATCGTCACGATGATGGGGCTGCAGTTCGGCTTTCTGCTCGGCGGGTCGATCGTCGTCGAGAAGGTCTTCAACTGGCCGGGGCTCGGGCGGCTGCTCGTCGACGCCGTCGACATGCGCGATTACCCGGTGATCCAGGCGCTGGTGCTGCTGTTCTCGCTCGAGTTCATCGTCATCAACCTGGTCGTCGACGTGCTGTACGGCCTCATCAATCCCGCCATCCGCTACCGATGAACGCAGCCGCCGCCGACACCGCGCCCGCCGCGCTCGACACGGCCATCCGCAGCCCGTGGTCGGAGTTCTGGCGCAAGTTCCGCCGGCAGAAGGTGGCGGTGATCGCGGGCGTGTTCGTCGTGCTGCTGGTGGTGGTCGCGATCGCCGCGCCGTGGCTCGTCCCCTACGACGCCGAGACCTACTTCGACTACGACAAGCTCAACGCGCCGCCGTCGCTGGCCCACTGGTTCGGCGTCGACGCGCTGGGCCGGGACATCTTCTCGCGCATCCTGATGGGCGCGCGCATTTCGCTCGCGGCAGGTTTCGTCTCGGTGGCTGTCGGCGCGGTGCTCGGCACGATCCTGGGCCTGGTCGCCGGCTACTACGAAGGATGGCCGGACCGCATCATCATGCGCATCTGCGACGTGCTGTTCGCGTTCCCGGGCATCCTGCTCGCCATCGGCATCGTCGCGATCCTGGGCGGCGGCATGGCCAACGTGATCGCGGCCGTCGCGATCTTCAGCATCCCGACGTTCGCGCGGCTGGTACGCGGCAACACGCTGGCGCTGAAGCACCTGACGTTCGTCGAGGCGGCGCGCAGCCTGGGCGCCACGGACTCGACGATCATGGGCCGCCATATCTTCCCCGGTACCGTGCCCGCGGTGATCGTCTACTTCTCATTGCGCATCGGCACGTCGATCATCACCGCCGCGAGCCTCTCGTTCCTGGGCATGGGCGCGCAGCCGCCGACGCCCGAATGGGGCGCGATGCTCGACGCCGCGCGCGCCGACATGCTGACGGCGCCCCACGAGGCGCTGTTCCCCGCGCTCGCGATCTTCGTCACCGTGCTCGCGTTCAACCTGCTGGGCGACGGCCTGCGCGACGCGCTCGACCCCAAGCTCGACCGCCGGTGATCGCGCTCGCCTGCTGCCGCGCGGGCTTCGAGGGCGAGGCGGCGACCGACATCGCGCGCGTCGCGGAAGCCGCGAAGCTGCGCGCGCCGCAGACGCTGGCCGCCGCGCCCGCCTCCGGTTACGTGGCGCTCGAGCTCGGCAACGTCGACCGCGCACGCTGGCGCGCGGCACTGCTCGACGCACCGCCCGTGTTCTGCCGTTCGCTCTTCATCGGCAGCGGCCCGCATCCGCTGCTGGGCGATGGCACAACGAAGCGCCTGCCCGACCGTGTCACGCCGATCGTCGATGCGCTCGCGGCACTGGAGGCACGCGGCGACGCGCTGTGGCTCGAATACCCGGACACGAACGACGGCAAGGCGATGTCGACGCTGTCGCGCGCGCTGGCGCCCCGGATCACTGCCGGACTGCGCGAGCGCGGGCTGTTGTCCGCCGCCGACACGCCCGCGCACGCCGCGCGCAACGCCGTGCGCCTCCATGTGTTCCTGCCCGACGGCACCACCGCCTGGGTGGGCACCAGCATCGCGGAAAGCGGCGCGCGCTGGCCGATGGGCATCGCCCACCTGCGCATGCCGGGCGCTGCGCCGTCGCGCTCGACGCTGAAGCTGGCGGAAGCGATCGCCGTGTTCCTCGGCGAGCGCGAGCACGAGCTGATGCGCGCCGGCCAGCGCGCGGTCGACCTGGGCGCCGCGCCCGGTGGCTGGACGTGGCAACTCGCGCAGCGCGGGTTGCGCGTGACGGCCGTCGACAACGGCGCGCTGAAGGGCGAGATCGCGCGTGACCCGCTGGTGACCCACGTGCGCGCGGACGGCTTCCGCTTCGTGCCGAAGCGGCCGGTCGACTGGGTGCTGTGCGACATGGTCGAGCAACCGTCGCGCGTGGCCGGGCTGATGGCGCGCTGGATCGGCGAGCGGCATGCGCGCCACGCCCTCTTCAACCTGAAGCTGCCGATGAAGAAGCGCTACGCCGAGATCGAGCGCTGCGCCAACCTCATGGCCGAAGTGCTGCGGGCATCCAGCGTCGGTTGGGGACTGGCCGTGAAGCATCTGTATCACGACCGCGAGGAAGTCACCGCCCATCTGTACCGGCGCGACTAGCGTCGTCGGCCGCCGAGCCCGCGGAGGCGCTATCCTTCCAGTTCAACGTTCCCGCAATCCTCCCATGCATACGACCGACCTTTCGAAATGGACGCACAGCCACCGCTTCGACGCGGGCAACGCGGCGGGCGAGCGCGGCGCCCGCCTGGTGATGGGCATCACCGCCGTGATGATGGTGGTGGAGATCGTCGCCGGCCTCGCGTTCAATTCGATGGCGCTTCTCGCGGACGGCTGGCACATGAGTTCCCACGCGCTGGCGATAGGCTTGAGTGCGTTCGCCTATTCCGCGGCCCGGAAGCATGCGCACGACTCGCGCTACGCGTTCGGCACGTGGAAGATCGAGGTGCTCGCGGGGTTCGCGAGCGCGATCGTGCTGCTGGGCGTTTCCGCGCTCATGGTGTTCGGGGCCGTCGAGCGGATCCTCACGCCGCAACCGATCCATTACCTCGAGGCGGTGGTCGTGGCCGCCATCGGTCTCGGGGTCAACATCGTGTGCGCGCTGGTGCTCGGAAGCGGCGGCTCCCATCGCGCGCACGAGGGACATGACCACGGGCATGGCCATGGCGGCCACGGCCACGGGCACGACCACCACCACGACCTGAACCTCAAGTCCGCGTACGTCCACGTCGTCGCGGATGCGGCGACGTCGGTCCTCGCCATCGTCGCGCTGGTGGGCGGATGGATCTATGGATGGTCCTGGCTCGACCCGGTCATGGGCATCGTGGGCGCCTTCCTCGTCGCGACCTGGGCGCGCGGGCTGATCGCGCAGACGAGCAAGGTGTTGCTGGACCGCGAAATGGACGATCCGGTCGTCGCGGAGATCCGCGAGGTGATCGCCGACCGGGGCGACGCCGGCGGCGCCAGCATCGCGGACCTGCACGTCTGGCGAGTCGGCAAGCGGGCCTATGCCGTGGCGCTGAGCGTGGTCACGCACGACGCCCACCTGACCGCGGACGTGGTTCGAAGCTGGCTGTCGGTTCACGAGGAAATCGTGCACACGACCGTCGAGATCCATCGCTGCAGCTAGCGCGGGACCGATCGCGCAGCGAGGTGCGGCGGAGCGCCCGGCGCCCGCTGCGGTCCGTGCGGATTCAGTCGCCGCGGTCGCCGCCCACGGCGTTGCCGCCGCCCGCGTAGACGCCGGCGATCCGCGCGATCAGGATCGCGACGAACAGCACGCCGACGATCTCCTCCAGCATCACCAGCATCCGCGCCATCGACGAGCGCGCGACCAGGTCGCCGAAGCCGGTCGTCGTCAGCGCGGCGAAGCTGAAGTACAGGAGGTCGATGGGCAGGAAGCGGGCGTCGCGCAGGCCGCCGATCGCGTCGGCGTCGAAGTGCAGCACCAGCGAGAACGCATAGGCCCAGGCGACGCCCATCAGCAGGAAGCACGCCGCGGCGCCGTAGAGCTTGTCCTCCGTGAGCACGTCGCGGCGGAACACGTAGACCAGCAGGTGGCCGATGACCAGCGTGTAGAACGTCAGCGCCAGCGCGCGTGCCGCCGCATAGTAGAGGCCGCCGCCGTAGAACGTGGCTGCGGCGTCCATGCCGATCATCGCGGTGGCGAGCACCAGCGCGACGATCCGCATCCTCGGCGCCAGCTTGATCGTCGTCGCGGCGACGAACAGCGTCGCGATGGCGATGGCGTCGACGATCGCGACGCCGCGCAGGCTGTGCGCGGACAGCGGCAGTACGACGATCAGCAGCAGCGTGATTGCGAACAGCCGGAAACAGCGCAGCCGCACCGCGCGCGCCAGCGCCGCGGGCACCTTCATCGCGCCCTGCCCCGGCCCGCCCGCTGCGGCGCTGTCATCGGGTGCATCGCGTCAGGACAGCCGCTCGATCTGCGCGTTCAGCTTGTCGCGCGTGGCCACCTTCGTGGCGACGCGCGTGCGCTCCTGCTCGACGACGGCCGCGGGCGCGCGCTCGACGAAGCTCGCGTTGCCGAGCTTGGCTTCGGCGCTGCGGATCTCCCCATCCAGCTTGTCGCGCTCCTTGACGAGCCGCGCGCGCTCCGCCGCCTTGTCGATCTCGATCTTCAGCATCAGCCGGTAGTCGCCGACGATCTGCACCGGCGCCTCGGTGGCGGGCAGCGCATCGACGATCTCGACGCCGTCGAGCCGCGCGAGCGCGACGAGGTAAGGCGCGAAGCGCGCAAGGCGCTCGCGATCCCCGACGGCCACCAGCGGCACCTTGGTGGCCGGCGACACGCCCATTTCGCCGCGCAGCGCGCGGCAGGCGTTGACGAGGTCCTTCAGCAGCGCGACGTCCGCGTCCGCCGCCTTGTCCACGCGGCCGAAGTTGGCCTTGGGAAAAGGCTGCAGCTGGATCGTCTCGCCCTGCTTGCCGGCCAGCGGCGCCACGGTCTGCCACAGCTCCTCGGTGATGAACGGCATGAACGGATGCGCGAGCCGCAGCGTGGCTTCGAGTTCGCGGACGAGCACCGAGCGCGTGCCGCGCGCCGCGGCTTCGTCGCCGGACGCTTCCGCGGCGGCGAGCTGGACCTTCGCCAGTTCCACGTACCAGTCGCAGTATTCGTCCCAGACGAACTCGTACAGCGCGCGCGCCGCGAGGTCGAAGCGGTAGGCGTCGATGTTCGACGCGATGTCGTGCTTCGCCTGCTGCAGCCGGCCGAGCAGCCAGCGGTCGACGAAGCTCAGCGTCTTCGGCGCGGACTCGTCGAGGCCCACGTCCTTGCCGTCGACGTTCATCAGCACGAAGCGCGTCGCGTTCCACAGCTTGTTGCAGAAATTGCGATAGCCGTCGCAGCGGTTGAGGTCGAAGTTGAGCGTGCGGTTGAACGTCGCCAGCGACGCGAACGTGAAGCGCACGGCGTCCGCGCCGAACGACGGGATGCCGTCCGGGAACTGCTTGCGCGTGCGCTTGGCCACCTGCTCGGCGCGGCGCGGATCCATCATGTTCGACGTGCTCTTGGCCACCAGCGCCTCGACGTCGACGCCGTCGATCAGGTCGATGGGATCGATGACGTTCCCCTTCGACTTCGACATCTTCTGGCCTTCGGCGTCGCGGACGATGGCGTTGATGTACACGTCGCGGAACGGCACCTTGCCGGTGAACCACGTCGTCATCATGATCATCCGGGCGACCCAGAAGAAGATGATGTCGAAGCCGGTGACGAGCACCGACGTCGGCAGGAAGGTCGCGAGCTCGCGCGTGGCCGCCGGCCAGCCGAGCGTCGAATGGCACCACAGCGCCGAGCTGAACCAGGTGTCGAGCACGTCCGGGTCGCGCGCGAGCTCCGCCGGCTCGCGGCCCAGCTTCGCGCGGGCCCTGGCGCGCGCGGCGTCCTCGTCGCGCGCGACGTAGACGTTGCCCTGCTCGTCGTACCACGCCGGGATCTGGTGGCCCCACCAGAGCTGGCGCGAGATGCACCAGTCGTGGATGTTGTGGATCCAGTGGTGGTAGGTCGACAGCCATTCGGCAGGCACGAAGTGCACGTGGCCGGTCTCGCCGGACGCCGGGTCCGTGATGCCGGCCTCGCTGACGGCCGCGAGGCACAGGTCCTGCAGCGTCTTGCCGGGCCACCGCGGATGATCGGCGCGCGCGGGCTCGCGCGTTGCGACGAACCACTGGTTGGTGAGCATCGGCTCGATGACCACGTTCGTGCGCGCGCAGCGCGGCACCATCATCCTGTGCGGCTGCTCGCTCACCAGCAGCCCGGCCGCCTCGAGATCCGCCAGCACGACCTTGCGCGCCGCGTAGCGATCCAGGCCGCGATACTTCTCCGGCGCGTTGGCGTTGATTTTCGCCTCGAGGTCCAGCACCGAGATCTGGGGCAACGCGTGGCGCTGCCCGATCTCCCAGTCGTTGAAGTCGTGCGCCGGCGTGATCTTCACGACGCCGGTGCCGAACTCGCGGTCCACGTAGGCGTCGGCGATGACGGGGATCGTGCGGCCCGTCAGCGGCAGCGCCACGGACTTGCCGACCAGCGCCGCATAACGCTCGTCCTCGGGATTCACCGCGACGGCCGTGTCGCCCAGCATCGTCTCCGGGCGCGTCGTGGCCACGACCACGCTGCCGCTGCCGTCGGCGAGCGGATAGCGGATCTGCCACAGTGCGCCCTGCTCCTCCTCGCTCTCCACCTCGAGGTCGGAGACCGCGGTGCCGAGCGTCGGGTCCCAGCTCACCATGCGCGTGCCGCGGTAGATGAGCCCGTCCTCGAACAGCCGCACGAACGTCTCGACGACCGCGTCGGACAGGCCGTCGTCCATCGTGAAGCGCTCGCGCGTCCAGTCGGCGGCGGCGCCCAGGCGGCGCATCTGGCGCGTGATGGCGCTGCCCGATTCCTCCTTCCACGACCACACGCGCTCGACGAAGGCCTCGCGGCCGAGGTCATGCCGGGATCGTCCCTCCGCCTTCAGCTGCTGCTCGACGACGATCTGCGTGGCGATGCCTGCATGGTCGGTGCCCACCTGCCACAGCGTGTTGTCGCCGCGCATCCGGTGGTAGCGGACCAGCACGTCCATCAGCGTGTCCTGGAACGCGTGCCCCATGTGCAGCGTGCCGGTGACGTTGGGCGGCGGCAGCGCGATGCAGAACGCGGGCGCGCCTTCGCGCCACGACGGCTTGAAGTAGCCGGCCTGTTCCCAGAGCGGGTACCACTTGGCCTCGATCGCGTGCGGCTCGAAGCTTTTGGCGAGTTCCATCGATGCGGATTCGGGTGGCGACGAAGAACCCGAAATTATAGCGGGCGGCTTCGCGCGCGGCGGCGGCCGTGCGAGCGCGGCGGAACGCGCCGCCGCGTTGCCGCGCCGGATCAGTCGCTGTTGCGCAGCCGGTCCAGCTCGCGCTCGATGGCTTCGGCGACGTAGGTGCGCAGCAGCTCGCCGACGTGCTGGTTGATCGTCGCGACGAGGTCCGCGCTGGCGCGGTCCACGATCGGCTTCAGCCGCTCGCCCAGCGCCTCGCGCAGTCCGGTGTCGGTGAACATGTCGATCCGCTGCAGTACCTGCATCCGCACTTCCTCGGCCAGCAACGCGACCTGCGGATTGGGGCGCGCCGCGACGACCGGCGATTCCGGGATGACGGCGATCGACTTGGGCGCGGGGCCGAGCACGCTGTCCTCGCCCAGGTCCTCTTCGCGTCCCCACACCGAGTTGTCGCCCTGCGCCGCTTCGGCGACGAGCGCGGCGTCGATCTCCTCGATGGCGTCGGTGAGCACCGGCACATCCGTGGAGGCGAACGCGCGCGGCGGCGGCGTGCGCGCGACGGCGGCCGCCGCGACACCGGCGGCGATCTGCGGAACGACGGGCGCAGGCGCGGCGGGCGCGGGCATTGCCGCACGCGCCGCGAAGGCCGCTGCCGGCGGCAACGCGACGGGCTCGGTCAGCACCGGGATGTCGTGCGGGGAGATCGGTGCATGCGCGGCCGGGCGCGCCGAGGGTTCGACGCGTGGCGGCGTGTCCATGCGGATAGCGGGCTCGACACGCGCGGGTGGCTCGGCCCGTACGGGTGGCTCTACGCGCGCGGGCGGCTCGACCCGCACGGGCGGCTCGACCCGCATCGGGAATTCGCCGCGCGCCGTGGGTTCGCCGCGCGGCGCCGGCTCCGCCCGCAGCGGCGGCACCGGCTC
>JBGAIC010000132.1:0-2502 GCA_044225845.1 Casimicrobiaceae bacterium | reverse complement strand
GTTCCCGCTTCAACGCCGCGAGATCGCGGCCCGACGCGAGTTCGGCGCCGTTGGCGTCGACCACCGCCAGGTTGACGCGAAGGTGCGGCGGCAGCTCGATCGCGGCGAACACCGCGCGCTCGGGCGCCTCGGCGTAGACGCGCCGCAGCCATGCGCGGATCGCATCGGCCGGGTCCACGTCGCGCGCGGGCTCCGTTGCGAGGAAGGCTGTCACCTGGTCGGGCAGCGGCATCAGCCGGTTGCGCAGCGCCTTGGGCAGGCCCTTGAACAACGCGGTGACCTTCTCGCGGATCATGCCCGGCACGAGCCAGGTGAGGCGCGCCGCGTCCACCTGGTTCAGCAAGGCGAGCGGCACGGTCAGCGTGAGGCCGTCGAGCGGATGGCCCGGCGCGTGCCGGTAGGCGAGCGCGAAGTCGACGCCGCCCATCGTCATCGTCGCCGGGTACAGCTCTTCCGTGATCGCGGAGGCCGCGTGGCGCATCAGGTCGTCGCGCGTCATCCACAGCAGCTTCGGCTGCGCCCGCTCGGCTTCGCGGCGCCACGCGTCGAAGCCCGCCCGCGAATGCACGTGCGCCGGCACGCGCTGCGCGTAGAACGCGGCGATCGCCTCGTCGTCGACGAGCACGTCCGCGCGCCGCGCCTTGTGCTCGAGCGTCGCGATCTCGGCGAGCAGCGCGCGGTTGTGGTCGGCGAACGGGCCCTTGATGTGCTCGTCACCGCCGACCAGCGCACCTGGATGAACACGTCGTGCGCGGCAGCGGCGTCGATGCGCCCATAGCTCACCGGGCGGCGCGCCACCAGCGTGAGGCCGTAGAGCTGCACGCGCTCGGCGCCCACGACGTCGCCGCGCCGCGCGTCCCAGCGCGGGTCGAAGTAGCTGCGCTCGACGCGGTCGCCGGCCACCGCCTCGATCCACTCGGGCTCCACCCGCGCCGCGCAGCGCGCGAACAGCCGCGTCGTCTCGGTCAATTCGGCCGCGAGCACCCACCGCGGGCGCGCCTTGGCGAGGCCCGACGACGGGTGCAGCACGAACTGCGTGCCGCGCGCGCCCGCATAGCCGTCGCCCTCGTCCTGGCGCTGCCCGATGTTGGACAGCAAGCCTGCCAGCAGCGCGCGATGCAGCGCCTCGTAACGCGGCGCGTCGAAGGCCTTGGGCAGCTCCGGCGTCCACTTCCAGCCCGCCTCGTCGAGTTGCGCCGCGAGCTGCTGGTGCACGTCGCGCCATTCGGTCAGCCGCAGGTGCGACACGAATTGCGCGCGGCACGCCTCCACCTGCTTGCGGTGCGACAGGCCCTCGGCACGCAGCTTCGCGAAGAACTCCCACAGCGCGACGAGCGACAGGAAATCCGAGCGGTCGTCGCGGAACAGCAGGTGCGCCTGGTCCGCGGCGGCGCGCTTGTCCAGCGGCCGCTCGCGCGGGTCCGGCACCGCGAGCGCGCTGGCGATGACCAGCGCTTCGGCCAGCGTGCCGTTGGCGCGCGCGTCCCACAGGATGCGGCCGATCCGCGGGTCGAGCGGCAGCCGCGCGAGCTCGCGACCGAGCGGCGTCAGCTTGCGCGCGCCATCGACGGCGCCGAGGTCCTGCAGCAACTGGTAGCCATCGGCGATCGCGCGCGGCGACGGCGCATCGACGAACGGGAACGCGTCGACAGGCCCCAGATCCAGCGCCGCCGCGCGCAGGATCACCGCCGCGAGCGAGCTGCGCAGGATTTCGGGCTCGGTGAACGCGGGCCGCGCTGCGAAATCGTCGGCGTCGTACAGCCGCACCGCAATGCCGTCCTGCACGCGGCCACTGCGGCCGGCGCGCTGCGCGGCCGACGCCTGCGAGATCTTCTCGATCTGCAGCAGCGTCGTCTTGTTGCGCAGCGAGTAGCGCTTGATCCGCGCGAGGCCGCTGTCGACCACATAGCGGATGCCCGGCACGGTCAGCGACGTCTCGGCGACGTTCGTCGCGAGCACCAGCCGCCGTCCGGACGACTGCGCGAACACGCGCCGCTGCTCCGCCGGCGTCAGCCGCGCGTACAGCGGCAGGATCTCCACCGCCGCGCCATAGGGCTTGCGGGCGAAGGCCCGCCGCGCGAGGTCGCCGGTCTCGCGGATCTCGCGCTCGCCGGGCAGGAAGGCGAGCACGTCGCCCGGCCCTTCGCGCCACAGGTCCTCGACGGTAGCGACGATCGCTTCCTCGAGGTCCTCCTCGTCGTCGGCTTCGTCGCGCGCGGCGCGGTCGTCGGCGCGGCGCTCCGTGTTGGCGGGCGCCGCCCGGCCCAGCGGACGGTAGCGGACGTCCACCGGGTACAGGCGGCCGGACACCTCGATCACCGGCGCGGGCCTGCCGTCGTGCGCGAAATGCTGCGCGAAGCGCGCGGCGTCCAGCGTCGCCGACGTGATGATCACCTTGAGGTCGCGCCGGCGCGCAAGCAGCTGGCGCAGGTAACCGAGCAGGAAGTCGATGTTGAGGCTGCGCTCGTGCGCCTCGTCGACGATGATCGTGTCGTAGGCGCG
>JBGAIC010000059.1:0-20251 GCA_044225845.1 Casimicrobiaceae bacterium | reverse complement strand
TCGCCGGCGTGCCGGCGCGCGTGGCGTCGAAGCCGCGCGGCGGCACGTCCACCATCGCGTTGCCGCCTTCGCTGTCGACGCCCGCCATCACCATCGACGCGGTCGACGGCATCAGCGGCGCCTTGTCGGCCTGCGCGATCCGGATCAGGAACTGCTTGCGCGCGAGCAGCGAGTTGGTGTTGATCCAGTCCTCGCCACCGGGCCAGCCCTTGACGTTGGGCGGTGCGAACAGGTTCTGGCCCATGCCCGCCGCGATGACGGCGAACGGCGCCGGCTGCGCGGGATCGATGGAAAGCGTGTGCAGCGTGCCGACGACGACGTCGACGGGGCTCTTCGTCAGCGTCGCGCGATTCGCCTTGGCGTAGAACGCGTCGTCGGTGAGCAGGTCGCGCAGCGCCACCTTGATGTCGTAGCGCGACGCGCGGAAATGCGCGGCGATGCGCGCCACGTCCGCCGGGTCGGGAGCGGGCGACACGAACTCGCGCCACAGCTTCGTCGTGACGAACGTCGCCGTCGACGGCTGCGCCAGCAGGATGTCCAGCACCTGGTCGCCGTCGAGGTTGCCGCTGGTGCCGAGCACCGTCTTCATGCCCGTGTCGTGGAGCTTGGGCCGGAACACGAACACGCCGGTGTCGCGCTCGAGGCTCCAGCCGGTGAACGCGCGCGCCGCTTCCTTGATGTCCGCTTCCGAGTAATGGCCTTCGCCGAGCGTGAACAGCTCCATCACCTCGCGCGCGAAATTCTCGTTGGGCGTGCCCTTGCGGTTCTGGACGCTGTCGAGGTAGATCACCATCGCGGCGTCCTTGCTGGCCGCATGCAGCAGCGTGCCGAAGTTGCCCAGCGCGTTGGCGCGGAACGTCGCGTTCTGGCGGTACATCAGTTGCGCGACGCGCACCTTCTGCTGGCTTGACACGAAGTGGTTGTGCCAGAACAGCGTCATCCGTTCGGTGAGCGGCGACGGCGTCGCCAGCATCTCCTCGACCCACCAGCCGCGCAGCGCGAGCCCCTGGGCCAGTTGCTCCTTCTGGAACGCCTTGCGTTCCTCGGGCGACGCGTCCTTGCCGGGGCGCGCGATCGGGCCTGTGTCGGTGAACATCGCAGGCACTGGCGTCGCGGGCGTCGTGCGCGACGACGCCAGCAGCTTGTCGACGGCGGCCGCGCGCGTCAGCGGCGCGTACGCGCGGATCTCCGCGTCGGTAGCGCCGAAGCCCGTGCGCGTCAGCAGCAGGCGCGCGTCGTCATAGCCCAGCACCGCGCCGGCGTCGGCATGCGCGAGGCGCGGGAGCGCCACCGCGGCCAACGCGAGCGTGGCGGCCCACCACCACGCGCGTCCGCTGCGCCCCGGCAGGAGCCTGCGTGCCACCATCGTCGAATCACCCATGCAGAGCCTCCGCGCTTTGCGGCCTGGATGGCAGATTAACGCCGCGCCCGCGGCCGCTGTTGACGGCCGCCGATGACGGGCTGTAACGGGCTGTTGCCCCTGCGCCGGTGAGGGGGCAGGCCAGGCGTGGGAGGCCGGGCCGCGCGACGGCGGAGGTCGATCGCGCCGGCGTCAGAGCTCGATCGTGCCGCGGCCCAGTTCGACGACGCGGCCGGACACGTGGATGCCGGCGCCGGCGTCCACCGCAAGCCCGAGCGTGCAGGGTCGGCCCACGGCCTCGCCCTGGCTCACGACGAGCGTGACGGGCCGTGCGGCGCCTGTCGCGAGCAGCCACCCGCCCAGGTTGGCGCACGCGGAGCCGGTGCCCGGGTCCTCGATCACCGCGCCGTGCTTGGGGAAGAAGAAGCGCGACAGCACGCGGTTGCCGTCGCGCGCGAACACATAGGCCATCGCGCGCTGCCCATTCGACGCCACGGCTTCCATCGCGGTGGGGTTGGGCTTGGCGCGGCGCACCGCGTCGTCGCCGACGAGCGGGATCATCAGTTGCTCGGTGCCGGTATCCACCCACAGCGGCTCGCCAGCGACGTCGCACGCCGCGAGGCCCAGCATCGCCGCAAGTTCCGCGGCGCTCGCCTGCGGCTTGCGCCACGTCGGCGCGCGCGCGGACAGCGTCCAGCGATCGCCATCGGCGTGCACGGGAATGACGCCGGCGCGCATCGCGAGCCGCACGTCGTCGCCGCCGCCGTGCAGCGCGCGCACGACGTGCGCGCTGCCGAGCGTGGGGTGGCCGGCGAACGGCAACTCGTACGCAGGTGAAGATGCGCACGGCGGCGCTGGCATCGGGCGTCGGCGGCGGCAGCAGGAACGTCGTTTCGGACAGGTTGAACTGCAGTGCCAGCGCCTGTATCGTCGCGTCGTCGAACGCGCGGCCGTCCTCGAACACGCACAGCGGATTGCCGCCGAGCGGCGACTCGGCAAAGACGTTCACGATGCGGAAGGCGTGTTGCATGGTTCCTCAGGCGGTGAGCGGTGCGGATTCGCGCGCGGCGGCCGCGAGCGTTGCGGCCACGCCGGCGAGCGCGTCGCGCGACACGGACGGCAAGGGCAACGCGCGCGCGTCGGCGATGCGCGGGAAATTGCGCCCGATCGCGCGGCGGTAGGCAGGATCGTAGTGCTCGGCCAGCAGCTCGGTGACCAGCGTGCCGAAATCGCCGCCGACGGCCAGGTCATGCCAGCGCGCCACCGCCTTGCGGCCGACCAGCGGCGCCAGCGGCGCGAGGCGCGCGTCGAGCGCCGGCACGTCGTCGCACCAGTGGCGATAGTCTTCCACCAGCAACTCGACGCGTTGCGCGAGCGGCGTCTCCACCGCGAGGCAATCCGCGCTGCGCATCGCCGCGAGCAGCGCGGGCGGCACCTGCAACACGCCGATGCGCTGGCTCTCCGACTCGACGAACACGGGCCGCGCCGGGTCGAAGCGCGCGAGCGCGTCGTGGATGCCGGTCTCGAAATGCTTCTGCGAAGGCTGCGGGCGATTCGGCGCGTCGCCGAGCAGCGAGCCGCGGTGGTCGGCGAGCTGCTCGAGGTCCAGCACCTGCGCGTCGGTTTGCGCCAGCGCTTCGAGCAGGCGGCTCTTGCCGGAGCCGGTGAGGCCGCACAGCACGGCGAAGCGGAAGCGTGCGGGCAGCGTGACCAGTTCGGCTGCAACGTGCCGGCGATACGCGCGATAGCCGCCCGTGAGCTGGCGCGCGCGGAAACCGACTTCGTTCAGCACCATCGTCAGCGAGCGCGAGCGCTGGCCGCCGCGCCAGCAGTAGACGAGCGGCGACCAGTCGCGCGGCTTGTCCGCGGCGATCGTCTCGAGGATCGTCGCGATGTGGCGTGACACCAGCGCCGCGCCCGCGCGCCGCGCGTCGAACGCGGACACCTGGTTGTGCAGCGTGCCGATGCGCGCGCGCTCCGCGTCGTCGAGCACCGGCGAGCTGAGCGCGTGCGGGATGTGGTCGAGCGCGAACTCGGACGGGCTGCGCACGTCGAGGCGATCGGGATGGTCGGCCAGCGCCGTCACGTCGACGCTGCGGCCGAAGAACGGGTTCACGGCTTGCCGGTGAGCAAGGGGCCGAGGTAAGGCCACACGTTGTCGAGCATCCGCTGCTGCGCGATCGGCGCCGGGTGGATGCGGTCCGCCTGGAACCAGTCGTCGCGCTCCGCGAAGCCTTCGAACAGGAAGGGGACGAGCGGCGCGCGGTGCGCCTTGGCGACCTCCGCGTAGATGCCCGCGAAGCGCTTCACGTAGGCGGGCCCGTAGTTCGGCGGCAGCTGCATGCCGACGAGCAGGACGCGTGCGCCGGCCTTCTGCGCGAGCGTGGCCATCGTGTCCAGGTTCGACTGCATGCGGCCGAGGTCGTTGCCGCGCAGGCCGTCGTTGCCGCCCAGCTCGATGACGACGACGGACGGCTTCTCGCGCTCGAGCAGTGCAGGGAGCCGCGCCAGGCCGCCGGCCGTCGTGTCGCCGCTGATGCTCGCGTTGACCACCTTCCAGTCGAGCTTCCGGTCGGCAAGGCGCCCCTGCAGCAGCGTGACCCAGCCCGTGCCCGGTGCGAGCCCGTAGCCGGCGGAAATCGAGTCGCCGACGACCAGCAGCGTGCGCGGCGCGGCAAGCGCCGGCGCGGCGGCCAGCATCGCGACGCAGGCGAGGACGAACAGGCGGAAGGCTGCGATGAACGGCGAGCGGCGGGGGGCGGGCATCGTTGCGATTGTAGAACGGCGTCCCCATGTCCGACGGGCGCCCTTAGAATCGGTCGTCATCCTGCAAGGTCCTCCATGTCGCTGCTCGTCGTCGATAAGCTCACCAAGACCGTCCACAGCGGCGATGCTCCTCTGACCATCCTCGACGCCGTGTCGTTCGCCATCGAGCCCGGCACGGCGGCGGCGATCGTCGGCGCGTCCGGCTCCGGCAAGACCACGCTGCTGGGCCTGATGGCCGGGCTCGATCTACCCACGTCCGGCACCGTCGCCATCGACGGCGTGTCGCTGGCGACGCTCGACGAGGATGCGCGCGCCGCGCTGCGCCAGCGGCTGATCGGCTTCGTGTTCCAGTCGTTCCAGTTGTTGCCTGCACTCACGGCACTGGAGAACGTGATGCTGCCGCTCGAACTGGCTGCGCGTCCCGATGCCACGGCGAGCGCGCGCGAATGGCTCGCCCGCGTCGGGCTGGCGGCGCGCGCAACTCACTATCCGCGGCAACTCTCCGGCGGCGAGCAGCAGCGCGTCGCCATCGCGCGCGCGTTCGCCGGCGAGCCGCGGCTGCTGCTCGCCGACGAGCCCACCGGCAACCTCGACCAGGCCACCGGTGGCGACGTCGTGGATCTCATGTTCCGGCTGAACGCGGAGCGCGGCACGACGCTGGTGCTCGTCACGCACGACGTGGGGCTTGCCGCGCGCTGCTCGCGGCGCCTCGTGCTGTCCGGCGGCAAGCTCGTCCGCGACGAGAGCGTCGAGCGCAACGACCTCGCGACGATCGCGCCCTGAGATGGGTACGCTGCGCCTCGCGTTGCGGATGCTGTTGCGCGACCTGCGCGCCGGCGAGCTGACCGTCCTCGCGGCGGCGCTCGTGCTCGCGGCGGCGAGCATCGGCAGCGTCGGCTTCTTCGCCGACCGCGTGAAGGGCGCGCTGGCCGGCGAGGCCAACCTGCTGCTGGGCGGTGACGTGCTGGTCAGCGCCGATCGCGAATTGCCGCCGTCCTTTGCGGCGGAAGCCGCGCGCCGTGGCCTCGCCGTAGCGCCGGTGCTGCGCTTTTCCAGCATGGTGGGCCGCGCGGGCGGCGACGGCGACGCGACGCCGATCCTGACCAGCGTCAAGGCGGTGACGGAGGGCTATCCGTTGCGCGGCGCGATCACGCTCGCGGCGGCGGACAAGCCCGACGGCGTCGCGGCCCGGGGCATCCCGGCGCGCGGCGTCGTGTGGCCGGACACGCGCCTCGCCACACGGCTGGGGCTGAAGGCCGGCGACCGGCTCGCCGTCGGCGATGCGACGCTGACGGTCGGCGCAATCGTGCAGCAGGAACCCGAGGTGAGCGCCGGGTTCGTCACCGGCGCGCCGCGCATCCTGATCAACGCCGGCGACATCGCCGACACGCACCTGCTGCAGCCGGGTAATCGCGCGACGTGGCGCTTGCTGGTGGCGGCCCGTGGCGCGTCGCCTGCCGCACTCGAGGCCTACACCGCGTGGGCGCGCGAGCAGCTTGGCGCCGGCATGCAGTTGCAGAGCGTGCGCGACCTGCAGCCGGAAGTGCGGCAGACACTCGAGCGCGCCGAGAAATTCCTGGGCCTCGCGGCGCTCGTGGCGGTGTTGTTGTCGGCGGTCGCCGTGGCGCTCGCCTCGGCGCGCTACCTGCGGCGCCACCTCGATACGGCCGCGATGGTGCGCTGCCTCGGTGCGTCGCGCGGGCGCGCGCTCGCGATGTTCGTCGTGCAGTTCGTCGTGCTGGGCGTGGTCGCGAGCCTCGTCGGCACGCTGCTCGCGCTGGGTGGGCAGGCGCTGCTCGCCGTGCTGCTGCAATCGCTCGCGGCCACCGACCTGCCGCCGCCGTCGGCGATGCCCGGGTTCGTCGCGTTCGCCACCGGCGTGCTGCTGCTGCTCGGCTTCGCGCTGCCGCCGTTGACGTCGCTCGCAGGCGTCGCGCCGTTGCGCGTGCTGCGGCGCGACCTGCCGCGGCCGCGCACGTGGGGGTGGCTTGCATACGCGGCGGGCGCCGCGGTGATCGCCGCGATGATCGCGTGGCAGGCGCAGGACGCGACGCTCGGCGCCATCACGCTGGGTGGCGTCGCGGGGTTGCTCGTTGCTTCGGGCGGCGCGGCGTGGCTGCTGATCGTGCTGCTGAAGCGGCTGCCGCAGCGCGGACTCACGTGGCGCTTCGGCCTCGCGAATCTCGCGCGTCGTCCGCTGGGTTCGAGCCTCACGATCGGCGCGCTGGCGATGGGGATGATGGCGCTGCTGCTGCTCACGGTGGTCCGCGACGACCTCGTCCGCACGTGGCGCGCCAGCCTGCCGCCCGACGCGCCGAACCACTTCGTCATCAACGTGCTGCCCGAGCAGGTGGACGGCGTGCGCGCGGCGCTGTCGAAAGTGGCCGGCAAGGACGTCACGCTCTACCCGATGGTGCGCGGCCGCCTCGTCGAGGTGAACGACAAGGCCTTCGACACCGCGCAGTTCTCGGAGGCACGCGCGCGCCGCCTGGCCGAGCGCGAGTTCAACCTGTCGTCGCTGGCGACGTTGCCGTCGACCAACCGCATCGTCGCGGGGACGTTCTGGGGGCCGGACGCGGCTGCCGACGCCGGGATCTCGATGGAAGAGGGCATCGCGAAGCAGTTGAACCTGAAGCTCGGCGACCGCCTCACGTTCGACATCGCGGGCCAGCGCGTCACCGCGCCGATGACGAGCCTGCGCAAGGTGGACTGGGACAGCTTCCAGCCGAACTTCTTCACGCTGTTCCCGCCGCATGCGCTGGACGCGATGCCGACGTCGTGGCTCGGCGCCGTCCGCGTACCGCCGGGCGACCGCACGTTCGTCGGCTCGCTGGTCGCGCAATTCCCGAACGTGCTGGCCATCGACGTCGGCGACGTGCTGCACCAGGTGCAGACGATCATGGACCAGGTGTCGCGCGCGGTCGAGTTCGTGTTCCTGTTCACGCTCGTCGCCGGCGTGCTGGTGCTGCAGGCCGCGATCTCCGCGACGCAGGACGAGCGCCGCTACGACGCGGCCGTGTTGCGCACGCTGGGTGCGTCGCGTCGCCAGTTGCGCCTGGCGCAGACGGCGGAGTTCGCCGTGCAGGGGGCGATCGCGGGACTGCTCGCGGCCACGGGCGCGACGATCAGCGGCTGGGTGCTCGCGGAGCGCGCGTTCAACATCAAGTTCGCGCTCGATCCGTGGTTGTTCCTGTGGGCCGTGCTCGGCGGCGCGCTCGCGGTGGCGGCGGCCGGCTGGCTCGGGACACGCGAGGCGTTGAAGCGGCCGCCGGTGGCGGTGCTGCGCCAGCTCGCCTGACGCCTCGTTGCGGCCCGACGCCGCGGCCGCGCGTCAGGCCTTGCCGGCCAGCGTCGATTCGCGCGACCACAGCCGCGCGATCGCGAACAGCGCCAGGACCGTCAGCACGATCGGCGTCGCATAGGACTGCAGCAGGTCCGACACGTGCAGCGCCTCGCCACGCAGCACGCGGTTCAGCAGCGTGTACTGCGCCGAAACCGGCACGTCGAGGATCCACGGCGGTTCCTTGCGCTGCGTGAACTGCTGGATCATCGGGATGATGCTGACGACGAAGAACAGCAGCGAGGTGTTGGCCTGCGCCTCACGGATGGAGCGGCCGCGGCTCCCGAGGAACAGCAGCACCGCGGGCATCAGCGCGATCATCGGCAGCAGGATCAGTACGAAGCGCAGCGCGTCGAGCGCGCTGAACAGGAAGGGCACGCCCACCGGCGGCAGCGGCGCGAACGCGAGCGTCAGGTAGAAGCCGGTCAGCGTCACGCAGACGATCAGCAGGTTGAAGAGCGCGATCGCGAGCCATTTGCCGACGGCGATCTCGAGCGGCGTCGCCGGCGTCATCAGCAAGGGTTCCAGCGACATCCGCTCGCGCTCGCCGGCCGCCGCTTCCAGCGCGAACGCGAGCGAGCCGATCACCGACGCGAACAGCCCGTAGTACGCGATCATGAACAGGATCAGCGCGCCGGATTGGCGTGGCGTGGCGAGGTTGACGCCGCGCAGCTCCACCGGCATGCCGACGCTGGGCGCGATGCCGCGCATCGTCAGCCGCTCGGCGCCCCATTGCCGGTTGTAGTTGCGCAGCAGGTCCTCGACTTCCAGGATCGCGGGGCCCGCACGGTCGCGCGAGCGGTCGTACGTGAGGCGCACGATGCCGGCGCGGCCGTCGGCCACCGCCTGCGGATAGCCCTCGTCGATCGTCATCACGATGTCGAGGTCGCCGCCGCGAATCTTCTGCTCGTAGTCGGCGGGCGCTTCCGAGATCGTCACCTGCTGGCGCTTGAGGAAATCGATCAGCGCCGGCGCGCGCTCGGCGCCGACGACCGGCAGCTTGATCTCGCGCGACTTCTCCGCCTGGCTCGCGATCAGGTTGAAGATCAGCATCAGGAAGATCGGGCCCGCGGCGGCGGCGGACACCAGCGCGACGAGCAGCGAGCGCCGGTCGCGCGACGCGTCGAGCACTTCCTTGCGGGCGACGGCGAGGATGCGGCTCAGCATGCGCGGGTTTCCCGGTTCACGCGGCAAGCCCTTCGCCGCTGCCGAGCAGCTTGACGAAAGCCTCTTCCAGCGACGCGGCGCCGGCATGGGCCATCAGCTCGGCGGTGGTGCCGCTGGCGACGACGCGGCCTTTGCCGATGATGTGGATGTGATCGCACAGCGCCGCCACTTCCTGCATCACGTGCGAGCTGAACACCAGGCACTTGCCGGCCGCGCGCAGCGCGCGCAGCTGTTCGCGCAGCGCCCGCACGCTCATGATGTCGAGGCCGTTCGTGGGCTCGTCGAGCATCACCACCTGCGGGTCGTGGATCAGCGCGCGCGCGATGGCCACCTTCATCTTCTCGCCCTGCGAGAAGCCCTGCGTGCGGCGGTCGGCGAGCTCGGTGAGATTGAGCGTGTGCAGCAGCGCGTCGATGCGCTGGTCGCGGACGGCATCCGGCACGCCGTGCAATGCTGCGAAGTAGGCGATGTTCTCGCGTGCCGTCAGCCGCGGGTAGAGGCCGCGCGCGTCCGACAGCACGCCGATCTCGCGGCGCACGGCCTCGCGCGCCGTGACGACGTCGTGGCCGTTGATCGTCGCGGTGCCGCTGTCGGGCTCGATCAGCGTCGCGAGCATCCGCAGCAGCGTCGTCTTGCCGGCGCCATTGGGGCCCAGGATGCCGGTGATCGCGCCGTCGCCGGCGGTCAGCGAGACGCCGTCCACCGCGCGGACGGGTGCGGCCTTGCCCTTGGCCGGAAACGTCTTGACGATCTGGTCGACGACGATCATCGCGCCGGCTCCGCTCGCGTGCTCATGGTTTCGGTCCCAGCGTGGTCGTCCACACCAGCGGCGGTGTCGTGCCTTCGAGGAACGCGACGCAGGACGCCGGCAGCGACTCGAAACCGGCCTTGTCGACGAACTTGCCGATCATCTGCGCGGCGCACGGCCGCTGCGAGACGATGTGGCCGAAGCCGGGCGCCGTGATCGTCTTCGCGTGCGACAGCGTCTTCGCGACCTCCGCCGCATACGCGGGCGGCGTCACCGGATCGAGGCCGCCGGACAGCAGCAGCACGGGGACGTCGCTCGTCACTGGCGTCGCGAAATCGGCGGGCAACGTGCCGCGTGGCCAGAAATCGCAGACAGTCAGGACTTCCTCGACGAGCTTGCGCGTCGCGGGGTCCGCGAGCGCCGCCGCGCGCCGCACAGGCGTCACGCGCGGCACGTCCTCGGCGCACGTCACCGAATAGAACAGCGCGCTGTTGAGCTGCGCATCCGTATCGTCGCCGCCCGCGCCCAAGGCGCCGACCAGCGGGCCGAAGTCGCCGTTGCGCGCGGCCGTGAGGATCGGCGGGATCATGGCGGCGGTCTCGGGCTGGTAGGTGAGCGGATGCACGGCGGCCACCACGGCCGGCCAGCGGATCGGTGCCTCGACCGTGCGCCCCGTCCGCGGCAGCACGATGGGCATGCGCTTGCCGTCGTCGCCGAGCTTGTCGTGGAGCGCCGTCAGCGCATTCGCGACGTCCGGGTTCGCGGTGTTGCAGCCCACGCTCGCGATGCACTGCGCGACGATGCCGTCCAGGATCTTCTGCCGGTTCGGGAAGATGTCGGTGGAGATGATCATCGACGGCGGCGCGACGCCGTCGAGCGTCACGCTGCGGATCACGTCCGGATGCGTGCGCAGGTATTGCTGCGCGACGCGCGTGCCGTAGCTGCCGCCCCACAGGTTGACGCGCGGATAGCCGAGCGCACGGCGCACGTCCTCCAGGTCCTCGACGAACGCGCTGGTCGTGTACTGCGCCGCATCCACGCCGCGTGCCTTCAGTTCGGCCACGCAGTCGCGCGCCTGCTTCAGCATGTCGGCGCCGAGCGCGGCCACGAGGTCGTGCTCGGGCGCGAAGGCCTTGCAGTCCAGTGCCGACGAGCGGCCGGTACCGCGCTGGTCGACGAGCACGATGTCGCGCGTCGCGCGGATGTCGGTGAACAGCGCCGCGACGTTGGCCACGGACGAGGCGGCCTGGCCCGGGCCGCCGGCGAGGATGAACAACGGATCGCGCTTCGGTGACAGCGTGTTGGCTGGCAGTACGGCGATGGCGATCGTGATCGAGCGTCCGCCCTTCGCCGCGCGATTCTCGGGCACGTCGAGCGTGCCGCATTGCAGCGTCTGCGCCACCTTGGGCAGGTGGCAGTCCGCCAGCTTCAGCGTGCGCGGGGTGCTGCCGGGCTCGCTGCAAGCGGCGAGCGCGAGCGACGCAAGCGCGGCTGCTGCAAGCGCGCGTAACGCGTACGTGGGTTCCGTGCTGCGGACGGCGGTCAGGAGGCTCATGGGCGGGCGGATGGTAGCAAACCACCTTGCGCGCGCATTGGCGTTGCGACGAATCGACGACGGCGGCGCGCGAACGGCAGGGCCGGTGGCTGGTTGGCGGCGCCGCCGGCGCGTGCGGGTGCAGCCTATACTCGCGCGCATCGCTTACCGGCCTCACGCTTCCATGACCACGCGCGACCTCGAACCGGGCATCGTCACCGACTTCGGCAGCCGGATGACCTATGGCGACTACCTCGACCTGCCGCGGCTGCTCGGCGCCCAGCACCCGCGCTCGCGCCTCGCGGACGGCCACGCGAGCCACGACGAAATGCTGTTCATCATCCAGCACCAGACGTCGGAGCTGTGGATGAAGCTGCTGATCCACGAGCTCAAGGCCGCGGTGGCGCACGTGCGCGCCGACACGCTGGGGTCGACCTTCAAGATTCTTGCGCGGGCCAAGTTGATCCAGCGCCAGCTGTTCGAGCAGTGGGCGGTGGTGGAGACGCTGACGCCGTCCGAGTTCGACGCGTTCCGCCCGTCGCTGGCGCAGTCGTCGGGCTTCCAGTCGGCGCAATATCGCGCGATCGAGTTCCTGCTCGGCAACAAGAACGCCGCGATGCTCGCGCTGTTCCGCCACGACGACGCCACGCATGCGGAACTCGACGCGCTGCTGCACGCGCCGTCGCTGTACGACGAATTCCTGCGCCATCTCGCGCGCCGCGGCTTGCCGGTGCCGCCGGATTGCCTCGAGCGGGACTTCACGCAGCCCTGGCGACGCCATCCGGACCTGGTGCCGGTGTTCAAGGCGATCTACGACGATCCCGCGCGCTGGTGGGACGCCTACGACATGTGCGAGAAGCTCGTCGACGTCGAGGAAAGCTTCCAGTTGTGGCGCTTCCGGCACCTCAAGGCCGTCGAGCGGATCATCGGCCACAAGCCCGGCACCGGCGGCTCGTCGGGCGCGAGCTTCCTCAAGGCTGCGCTGGACTGCGTGTTCTTCCCGGAGCTCACCGACGTGCGCTCGGTGATCGGCGCGCCGGCCGCGCGCGCATGAGCGCGGAACTTCGTTCATGAGTGCGGCCGGCGCGGCGGCGTTGCCCGCGGGACCGTTCACCGAGGACTCGCTGCAGCGGCACGTCGCGCCGCTGTTCTCCCGTCACCTCGCCGCGATGGACGGGCGCGTGTACCTCGCCAACCACTCGCTCGGCCGCCCGCTGGACGCGACGGCGGCCGACGTCGCGGAGGGCCTCGACGCCTGGTACGCCGCGATGGGCGGCGCATGGGACGCGTGGATGGCCGAATGCGATGCGCACCGTGCACGCCTCGCCGCGTTGATGAACGCGCCGCGGCCGGACTGTGTCGTGCCCAAGACGAGCGCGGGGCAGGGCCTGCGCGCCGTGCTGAACGCGCTGCCCGGCACGCCGCACGTCGTCGCCACGCGCGGCGAATTCGATTCGCTCGATGTCATCCTGCGTACGTATGCACACGAGAGGCGCATCACGCTGGACCTCGTCGAGGCCGGCGCGAAAGGGCATTTCGACACCGCCGCCGTCATCGCGGCGATCCGCCCGGGCACGGCGTTGGTCGTGGCCAGCGAAGTGATGTTCCGCACGGGCCAGCGGCTCACCGACATCCCGGCGCTCGCGCGGGCCGCCCACGATGCCGGCGCGCGCATCCTGCTGGACGTCTATCACTCGCTCGGCGTGTTCCCGGTGGACGTCGCCGCGTACGCCGTCGACTTCGCGGTCGGCGGCGCCTACAAGTACCTGCGCGGCGGGCCGGGCGCGTGCTTCCTGTACGTGGCGCCGCGCGTGCTGGACGAGCGACTGGTCACACTCGACACCGGCTGGTTCGCGAAGGACGCGCCGTTCACGTACGCGCGGCCCGAGCCTCCGCGCTACGGGCCGGGCGGCGACGCCTGGCTCGAGTCGACGCCGCCCGTGCTGACGTTCTTCCAGGCGCGGGCGGGCAGCGAGTTGCTTGCCGCGCTCGGCATCGCGCGGCTGCGCGACTACTCGCAGGCGCAACAGCGGCACCTGCGCATGCAGCTCGCATCAGCAGGATTCGACGCGGCTGGCGGCGGCCACGATCATGGTGCGTTCGTCGTCGTGCGCGACCCGCGCGCGGTCGAATGGGCGCGCCGGCTGGGCGAGCGTGGCGTCATCGTCGATGCGCGGGGAGATTGCCTGCGCTTGTGCCCCGACGTCCTCACGACCGACGCTCAGTTGCTCGGCGCCGCGCGCGAACTGCGCGCGATTGCGGCCGGCTGACGCGCCGGCTCAGTGGACGATGGAGCGGACCAGGAACAGCAGGCCGACGACGATCAGCGCCGCAATGCCGATGCCCATCAGGATCACGTGGACCGGATTGATGGACACGGCGTCGCGCCGCATGTCGCCGCCCTTGCGCACGCCGAAGAAACTCCAGGCGACGGCCGAAAACGTCTGGCCGAAGGTGGCCTTGCTCGGGGCCGGCGTGGGCTCCTCGATAGCAGGATGATGGGGGCGGACGGGGTCTGTCATGCGATTACCATAGCACGGAAGGCGGCGCGGCCCGAGGCTCCGGGCTGCGTCGCACGCCGGGCGAAAAAAACACGTCGTGCAGGGCGGACATGGGGTGGAAAACCCTTGAAACCAAGGGGAAATACCCAACTTCTCCGGCATTCCATGCCATTTTGCAAGCCACAACACTAAAACCATGCGCTTCGACAAGCTCACGACCAAATTCCAGCAGGCCCTCGCCGATGCCCAGAGCCTGGCGCTCGGCAACGACGCCGGCTTCATCGAACCCGTCCACCTGATGGCGGCGCTGCTCGCGCAGGAAGACGGCGGCACCACGTCGCTGCTCGCGCGCGCCGGTGTCGCGGTGCCCAAGCTGCAGGCCTCGCTCAAGGCCGCGATCACGCGGCTGCCCAAGGTGGAAGGCACCGGCGGCGAGATCAACATCTCGCGCGACCTCAACAACCTGCTCAACGTCGCCGACAAGGAAGCGCAGAAGCGCAACGACCAGTTCATCGCGTCGGAGATGTTCCTGCTCGCGGCCGCTGGCGACAAGGGCGAGCTCGGCAAGCTGCTGAAGGACGCGGGCCTCACGCGGAAGTCGCTCGACGACGCGATCGAAGCCGTGCGCGGCGGCGCCGGTGTGGACAGCCAGGAAGCGGAAGGCCAGCGCGAATCGCTCGCCAAGTACACGATCGACCTCACCGAGCGTGCGCGCGACGGCAAGCTCGACCCGGTGATCGGCCGCGACGACGAGATCCGCCGCACGATCCAGATCCTGCAGCGACGCACCAAGAACAATCCCGTGCTGATCGGCGAGCCGGGCGTCGGCAAGACGGCCATCGTCGAAGGCCTGGCGCAGCGCATCGTCAACGGCGAGGTGCCGGAGACGCTGAAGAACAAGCGCGTGCTGTCGCTGGACATGGCCGCGCTGCTCGCGGGTGCGAAGTACCGCGGCGAGTTCGAGGAGCGCCTGAAGGCCGTGCTGAAGGACATCGCGGCCGACGAAGGCCGCACGATCGTGTTCATCGACGAGATCCATACGATGGTCGGCGCCGGCAAGGCGGAAGGCGCGATGGACGCCGGCAACATGCTGAAGCCCGCGCTGTCGCGCGGCGAGCTGCACTGCATCGGCGCCACGACGCTGGACGAATACCGCAAGTACATCGAGAAGGATGCCGCGCTGGAGCGCCGCTTCCAGAAGGTGATCGTCGGCGAGCCGTCGGTGGAATCGACGATCGCCATCCTGCGCGGGCTGCAGGAGCGCTACGAGATCCACCACGGCGTCGACATCACGGACCCGGCGATCGTCGCCGCGGCGGAGCTCTCCGCGCGCTACATCACCGACCGCTTCCTGCCGGACAAGGCGATCGACCTCATCGACGAGGCCGCTGCGCGCATCAAGATGGAAATCGACTCGAAGCCCGAGTCGATGGACAAGCTCGACCGGCGCCTCATCCAGCTCAAGATCGAGCGCGAAGCGGTGAAGAAGGAGAAGGACGACGCGTCGAAGAAGCGGCTCGCCTCCATCGAGGACGAGATCAAGCGCCTCGAGCGCGAGTACGCGGACCTGGACGAGATCTGGAAGGCCGAGAAGGCGGACGTCGTCGGCTCGCAGCACATCAAGGAAGAGATCGACAAGATCAAGCTCGCGATGGACGAGGCGCGGCGCAAGGGCGACTGGCAGAAGATGTCGGAGCTCCAGTACGGCAAGCTGCCGCAGCTCGAGGCGCAGCTCAAGAAGGCGGACAAGGATTTGTCGAAGGAAAAGGCGAAGAAGCCGTCGCTGCTGCGCACGCAGGTGGGTGCGGAGGAAATCGCCGAGGTCGTGTCGCGCGCCACGGGTATCCCCGTGTCGAAGATGATGGAAGGCGAGCGCGACAAGCTGCTCAAGATGGAGGAGCAGCTGCACCAGCGCGTCGTCGGCCAGGACGAGGCCGTGCGCCTCGTGTCCGATGCGATCCGCCGCTCGCGCTCGGGCCTTTCCGATCCGAACAAGCCCTACGGCTCGTTCCTGTTCCTGGGGCCCACGGGCGTCGGCAAGACCGAGCTCACGAAGGCGCTCGCGCAGTTCCTGTTCGACACCGACCAGGCGCTCATCCGCATCGACATGTCCGAGTTCATGGAGAAGCACTCGGTGGCGCGGCTCATCGGCGCGCCGCCGGGCTACGTCGGTTACGAAGAAGGCGGCTACCTGACGGAAGCCGTGCGCCGCAAGCCCTATAGCGTGGTCCTGTTCGACGAGATCGAGAAGGCGCACCCGGACGTGTTCAACGTGCTGCTGCAGGTGCTCGACGACGGCCGCCTGACGGACGGGCAGGGCCGCACGGTCGACTTCCGCAACACCGTCATCATCATGACCTCGAACCTCGGCTCGCAGGTCATCCAGGCCAGTCTCGATGAAGAAGGAGGGGCGGGCGAGAAGAGCTACGCCCGCATCAAGAGCGCCGTGATGGAGATCGTGCAGCAGAACTTCCGCCCGGAGTTCATCAACCGCATCGACGACATCGTGGTGTTCCGCCCGCTCGGCCAGGAGCAGATCCGCGCCATCGTGGAGATCCAGCTCGGCTACCTGCGCAAGCGGCTGCTCGACCGCGACATCGAGCTCGTGCTCGACGACAAGGCGCGGGACCTCATCGGTGAAGCGGGGTACGACCCGGTGTACGGCGCCCGTCCGCTGAAGCGTGCGATCCAGCAGCAGATCGAGAATCCGCTGGCGCAGCACATCCTGAAGGGCGATTTCGGGCCCGGCAGCCGGGTGCGCGTGAGCGTGAAGGGTGGCCAGCTGACCTTCGTGAAAGCCTGACCCGCCGTTGGCGGCGGCCCCGCGAAACGCGGCCGCCGCTATAATCCCGCGCCTATGCCGTTCTACGAATACGAGTGCCAGAGCTGCAAGTTCCACACCGAGCAGCTGCAGAAGGTGTCCGACCCGCCGCTGCGCAAGTGCCCCTCCTGCGGCCGCAACACGCTGAAGAAGCTGGTGTCCGCGCCCATCTTCCGCTTGAAGGGCGGCGGCTGGTACGAGACCGACTTCAAGTCCGACCAGGAGCAGAAGCGCAATCTGGCCGTGGACAAGGAGCCGGAGTCGAAGGGCCCGGACGATTCCTCGAAATCGAAGGCCGCCGACAGCGCTTCCACCGGGTCGAAGTCCGCGGACGCGAAGTCCGGTGAGGGCGCCTCGGGCGGGGCCAAGTCGGGCGAAGGCAAATCCGTAGCGTCCTCTGGCCGCGGAGCCGGCGGTCGCAGCGGCGGCTCGAGCGCTTCCTCCTCGCGCCGCAAGGCACCCGCCAAGAGCAGACCTGCCGCGAAGGCCGCCGCCAAGCGCCGCGCGCGCCGATGACCGCACCCGCCGTGACGCCGGCCAGTCCCGCGCTCAAGCGCAAGAAGGGGCTCCGGCGCTATCTCGTCGCCGGCGTCCTCGTCTGGCTGCCCATCCTCGCCACGCTCTGGGTGGTCACTTTCCTGGTCCATCTCATGGACCGCACGCTGCTCCTGCTGCCCGCGCGCTATCAGCCGGAGGCCGTGCTCGGCATTCCGCTACCCGGCCTGGGGGCCGTGTTCGCAGTCGTCATCCTGTTCGTCACGGGCCTGCTGGTCACGAATTTCCTGGGCCGGCGGCTGGTCGGCTTCTGGGAAGGCCTCATGCAGCGCATCCCGCTGGTGCGCTCGGTGTACGGGGGCGTCAAGGGCTTCACCGAGAGCGTTTTTTCCCAGGACAACAGCTTCCGGCGCGTGGTGATGATCCAGTATCCGCGGATGGGTGCCTGGAGCATCGGCTTCGTCACCTCGGACAACATCCGCGAGATCAGCGAGAAGACCGGCATCCAGCAGGTCTGCGTGTACATTCCCACCACCCCCAACCCCACCTCCGGGTTCATCGTCTTGGTGCCCAGGGACGAGGTGGTGGAGCTCAGGATGAGCGTGGACGCCGCCATGAAGATGATCATCACCTGTGGCGGGGTGGTGCCCCAGAACTGACCGGCCGTCCGGCCCCCGGGGCCGCCGTTTGGTAATATCCGCGGCCTTTTCCCAGCAGGTTCCAGGGCGATGCGCACTCATTATTGCGGGCAGGTGGACGAGCGGCTGATCGGCCAGGAGGTGGCGGTGGCCGGCTGGGTGCATCGTCGGCGCGACCACGGCGGCGTGATTTTCGTGGACCTCCGCGACCGCGAAGGCCTGCTGCAGGTGGTGTTCAACCCGGATGTCGCCGAAGTGTTCAGGGAAGCCGAGCGCCTGCGCAACGAATTCGTGGTGCGCGTGGTGGGAGAGGTGCGTGCCCGCCCGGGTGCCACGGCCAACGCCAACCTCGCATCGGGGAAGGTGGAGCTGGTGGCGAGGCAGGTGGAGCTGCTGAACCGCTCCGAGCCGCTGCCCTTCCAGCTGGATGACGATGCCGTCGGCGAGGAGATCCGCCTGCGCTATCGCTACCTCGACCTGCGTCGCGAGGTGATGAACGGCCGCCTGCGCCTGCGTCACAAGGTGACCCGCGCCATCCGCCGCTACATGGACGACAACGGCTTCGTCGATCTCGAGACGCCCATGCTCACGAAGGCGACGCCCGAAGGCGCGCGCGACTACCTGGTGCCGAGCCGCACCCATCCCGGCAAGTTCTTCGCGCTGCCGCAGTCGCCGCAGATCTTCAAGCAGCTGCTGATGATGTCGGGCTTCGACCGCTACTATCAGATCGTGCGCTGCTTCCGCGACGAGGACCTGCGCGCCGACCGTCAGCCCGAGTTCACGCAGCTCGACGTGGAGACCTCGTTCCTGGCGCAGGAAGACATCCTGCAGCTGATGGAAGGCCTCGTGCACCAGATGTTCCAGGAAGTGCTGGGCGTCGCGCTGCCGAAGCCGTTCCCGCGTCTCACGTATGCGGAGGCGATGCGGCGATTCGCGAGCGACAAGCCGGACCTGCGCATCCCTCTCGAGCTCGTGGACGTCGCGGATCTGGTGAAGGACTGCGAGTTCAAGGTGTTCGCCGGCCCCGCGAAGGATCCGAAAGGGCGCGTGGCCGCCCTGCGAGTGCCGGGCGGCGGCTCGCTGCCGCGCTCGCAGATCGACGAGTACACCGCGTTCGTGGGCCGCTACGGCGCGAAAGGCCTTGCGTACGTGAAGGTGAACGAGCGGGCGAAGGGGCGTGACGGTCTGCAGTCGCCCATTCTCAAATTCCTGAGCGATGCCGCGGTCGGCGGCATCCTCGAGCGCAGCGGCGCGGCGGACGGCGACCTCATTTTCTTCGGCGCGGACACTGCGAAAGTCGTGAACGATGCGCTGGGCGCGCTGCGCGTGAAGGTGGGGCAGGATCTCAAATTGGTCGCGGCCGGCTGGCAGCCGTTGTGGGTCACGGACTTCCCCATGTTCGAGTGGGATCCGGACGGCAAGCGCTGGGCAGCCATGCACCATCCGTTCACTTCACCCCGCAACCCGGATGCGGCTGCCCTGCGCGCGGACCCGGCGGGCGCTCTCGCCAACGCTTACGACATGGTGCTCAACGGTTCGGAGATCGGCGGGGGCTCGGTGCGTATCCATCGCCAGGAGATGCAGTCCACCGTGTTCGAGCTTCTGGGCATCGAGGCGGAGGAAGCGCAGCGCAAGTTCGGTTTCCTGCTCGATGCACTCAAGTTCGGCGCGCCGCCTCACGGCGGCATCGCGTTCGGCATCGATCGCATCGCCATGCTGATGGCGGGCGCGGAGAGCATCCGCGACGTCATCGCTTTCCCCAAGACGCAGACGGCGGCAGACCCGCTCACCGATGCGCCCACGGAAGTGAGCGAGGCGCAGCTGCGCGAGCTGCACATCCGGGTGCGCACGCCGCCTCCAGCCGGGTGACATCCTGGCTGATACGGGGCGCAAGGCCGGCTCCGGTGAGATCGAGGTAGCCATTTTCCCGCCTTGAGCGCTCTACTGGGTACGAGCCGCCACAGTCGAACCGTCTTCCCCGTGCCCATGGACGAGAAACAGGCTTTTGTCAGCGAGCTGGAAAGGCACCACGGTCGCAGCCTGCGCCGGTTCCTCGCTTCCCGCCTGCGCAACGCCGCTGCCGACGTTCCCGATCTCGCGCAGGAGGTCTTCCTGCGGCTGCTGCGCATCCACCAGCAGGAAAGCATCCGCAATCCCGAGGCTTACCTCATCACCATCGCCAGTCACGTGCTCCACCAGTACACCCTGCGGCAGACCGCCCGACCCCAGGCCATGGATGTCATGGACGCCCTGGAGGAGCTGGAAGCCGACGCCGATGGCGATCCGCTCGCCACGGCCGACATCCAGCAGCGCGTCGATGAGCTCGAGCACGTCCTCTCGAAGCTCTCGGCGAAGGCCCGCGCCGCATTGATACTCCATCGCCGTGACGGGTACTCCCTCGAGGAGATCGGCGCGCGCCTCGGCATCTCGCGCGCGATGGCCAAGAAATACCTCGCTCAGGCGCTCGCTCATTGCCGCAAGCGCATCCACCATCCCGGGTAAGGACACCAGCATGAGCCACCCCCGGTCCGCCGCCCCGGTCAACGACCAGATCAACGACGAAGCTGCGCGATGGTTCGTCGAGTTCAGCACCGGCACGCCCGATGCGCGACAAACCCGGGAATTCGACACGTGGCTGAGAAAATCGCCCGAGCACGTCCGTGCGTACCTGGAGATGTTTCCCGTATGGGAAGACGCGGCATGCGAAGGCACGGCCCGCGGTTCTTCGGCGGAAGAGCTCATCGCTCGCGCTTCGAGTGAGCCCGCAAACGTCGTCCGGTTCGAGAAGGCGCTGCCTGCGGTTGAATCCTCCTCCCGCATGGCGCCGCGCGCACGGCGCCCGAGTTGGCTGGCTGTGGCGGCGATACTGCTCATCGCGATC
>JBGAIC010000058.1:0-19806 GCA_044225845.1 Casimicrobiaceae bacterium | reverse complement strand
CTGCTCGCGGTGGCGCTGATCATCTGGGGACTGCGGCGCGAGCGCCGGCGCCTGCGTCGCTCGCTCGGCATGAAGGCCGGCGTGTCGAAGGGCGAGGCGCGGCTCGTGCAGCGGATCGACGACCTCGACGTGATGCTGGCGCCGGTGGAGGCGCGCTTCGGCCGCGAGAAGCGGGACGACGTCGCGCAGGTCCTGCTGCTCGGCGCGCAGCTCGCGATGAAGCAGGACCTGATCCGGCACACGCGCGACCCGGAGTTGCGCGCATCGCTGGCGCCGGAGATCACGGCGGCGAAGCGGGAGCTGAAGCGCGCGCGGCATCGCGTCGGCATGTACGTGATGTCGTTCGCGCGCTCCATCCTGCCGAAGACCACCTGGTCGCTGTGGGCGCGGCTGGAAGCGCGCCGGCAGTAGCTGGGGGGCGCCTCGGGCGACCTGTGGCGGCTCGCCGGCGAGCGCGCCGCGAACGCCATACCGGTGGCGACTCCGGGGCTGAGCGCGCTGGCGCTCGCGCACCTGGACGATGCCCGCCGCGCGGACGCGGCGTGACGACGATTTCTCTTTCCTGAAAGGGCCGAGCGCGTGAAGTGCTTCTTCGACGACAACGATGCCTGCGGCGTCTGCCGCTTCTGCGGTCGCGCGGCATGCAAGACGCACCTGACGGGCCGCATGCCCTACATCACGACGATCTACGTCGGCGCGGGCAACACGCCGAAGGCGGTGGTGGTGCCCGACGCGCTGTGGTGCGGCGAGTGCAAGCCGGAAGCGCAGCCGGTGCCGATGCCGGAGATCTACTGAGCCGCGTACAGCGGCCGCGCAGGATCAATCCAGCGGCCGGATCGAAGCGCCGTTGAGCTCGGCCAGGATGCCGGGCAGTACCGGCACGAAGCGCTCGCCGTGGCCCTGCACGAGCGCGAGCTGCAGCGTCTGCGTGACCGCCTGCGCGACGAAGGCCGCCGTCGGCGCATCCTGCGCGAGCTTCGCGTAGGCACGCATGTCCTTCGCGGCCGTGCGGATGGCGCCCTTGAGATGCGAGTCGTCGCCGGCCAGCACCCAGGGCTTCATCAGTTCCAACATGCGGCTCGCGGCGCCGCCGGAGCCCAGCACCGCGCACAGCGTCGCGAGGTCGACGCCCAGTTTCGCGGCGGTGGCGAACGCCTCGGCCAGCAGCGCCTGCGTGCCGATCGCCACGAAGTTGTTGACGAGCTTCAGCGTGTGGCCCGAGCCCAGCGGGCCGGCCTCGATGATCGTGTCCGTGTAGCACTCGAGCAGCGGTCGCGCGCGCGCCACCGCTTCCGGCGCGCCGCCGACGAACGTGTTGAGCTTGCCGGCTTCCGCCTCGCGCGGCGAGCGGCCCATCGGCGCGTCCACCATCGCGACGCCGCGCGCCGCGAGGTCGGCGCCGACGCGCCGCGTGCTGGCGGGATCGGCGGTCGTCGTGTCGACGACGAGCATGCCGGCGCGTGCATGCGCGAGGATGCCGCCATCGCCGTAGATCGACGCTTCGACGTCCACCGACGACGGCAGGCACAGGAAGACGACGTCGCTCGCGGCGACCAGGTCCGCGAGCGACGCCGCCTCGCGCGCGCCGCGGCCGACGAGGTCGTCCACCGGCGCGCGGTTGCGATGGCCGAGTATCGTCAGCGCATGGCCGTGGGCCAGGAGGTTGCGCGCAACCCCGTGGCCCATCAGGCCCACGCCGACGAAGCCGATGCGCGTGCTCAACTGCGTTGCGCGTCGTAGTTGTGCGCGGCCTCGTCGAGCGCGGCCTTCGGGTCCGCGTTCTGCACGAGCACGCGCTGGATGGCCTTGGCGATCTCCTCGGACATCTTGCTGTAGTCCTTGGGCGTCGTCGCGATGCGGCCGTACGCCTTGGCGTAGTCGGTCCACTTCTGCATTTCCATCCCCATCGCGTCCTGCGCGAAGAACGGCGCCTTGTACGACGAGATGCGGCTGGGCATCACGCCGGCCTTGGCGAACGCGAGCTGCGATTCGGCATTCGTGTAGTACTGGATGAACTGCCACGCGCCGTCGCGCTGCTTCGTGTTGGCGCCGATCGCGAGCGTCTGGCCGCCGATGTGCGCGGGCGCGGGCTTGTCCGCGGTCCAGCCGGGGATCGGTGCCGTCATCAGGTTCGCGCCGGTGGCGGCGGCGTTGCGCGCCGCGGCGACGCGGAAGCTGCCCTGGAACGTCGTGGCCATCGTGCCGGCGCGCACGCTCGCGAGCACGTCGTCCACTGTCAGGCTCACCACCGTCGGGCGCATCGCCTTGTACTTCGTGACCATGTCGCGGATCCACGTGAGCGTCTTCACGCCGGCGGGGCTGTTGATCGCGGCATTGCCCTTGGCGTCGAACAGGTCGCCGCCCGCGGCCCACAGCAGCGGCGTGAACGTTTCGCTGGCGCCCGCGGCGAGCGCACCGGTGGAGGCACCCATGCCGAAGCCCATCACCTGGTCCGTCATCAGCTTGCCGCCGGCGATACCCAGCTCGTCGAGGGTCTTGGGCACGCCGACGCCGGCTTTCGCCAGCAGGTCGTTGCGATACCACATGAGCCACACGCGCGTTTCCCACGGCACCGAGTAGAGCTTGCCGCCTTGCGTGAACTGCGCGAGCGGCGTGATGAAGTCGCTGCGCGTCGCGTCCGGCAGCTTGGCGACGAGGTCGTCGATCGGCTGGATCGTCCTGGCGGCGACGTGCATCGACAGCTGGTCGGAGTAGACGTTGAGAATGTCCGGGCCCTGGCCCGCGGCCGTGGACTGGATCGCGTTGTTGTCGATGCGCGCGAACGGAATCGACTCGACGACGACTTCGTAATTGGCCTGCGAGGCGTTGAAGCCGTCGACGACGCTCTTCAGCGCGGCGGAGCGGGGGTCGGTGCCCTGCGTGGCGATGAACGTCCACATCGTGAGCTTCGTCTTGTCGGCTGCCGCCAGCGGCGACGCGAGCAGCGAAGCGAAGGCGCAAGCCGCCAGGGCGGCGCGAGACCAGCGTGAAACCATGATGCTTCCTCCTGTGCATTGAAGCGGAAAGACGGGATGGGCGGCCGGTTCCGGCACGCCGTCGTACCCGAGGCAGGGTGGCCGCGCAGGCGTACGGCGGAGCAGCGCTGCTACCATGTTGGTAACATGTTAGAAGGCTTGCGCGACGATTGCAAGTGGCTTCGCGGGCAGCAACCTGACAGCTTGAACGGTCCGGCAAGGGCTTGACTGCGGGACCGTTGACAGCCTCGTAGGCTCTGTCTAACATGTTACACATGTCGTCAGGTGCCGCAATGCTCGATACGTCGTCCCCGGCCGTGCCCGCTCCCACGCGTTCGGGAGCCGCGACGCAGTCGCGCCTCGCGCGCTTCGTGGAGCGCCACGGCCTCGCCCTGCTGTTCATCGGCCCGGCCATCGTGCTGGTGGCGCTGGTGTCGCTGTACCCGATCGTCGACGCCATTTCGCTCAGCCTGTATGCGACCCGCTACGCGGAGAAGGTGCGCTTCGTCGGCTTCGCCAACTACGTCGAGCTGGCGCGCGACCCGGCCGTGTGGCTCGCCACGCGCAACTCGCTGGTCTACACGCTGGGCTCGCTGCTGATCACGGTGCCGGTGAGCCTGGGCATTGCGCTGCTGCTCAACCAGCCGTCGCGGATGCAGGGCGCGCTGCGCACGATCGCCATCCTGCCGTGGGTGATCTCGCAGACGATCACCGCGCTGCTGTGGGGATGGCTGCTCAACGCCGACTTCGGTCCGCTCACCTATGCGCTGCAGCAGCTGACCGGCGAGCGCGTCGCGGTGCTGGCCGCGCCCGGCCTCGCGATGGCGGCTCTGATCGCCATCAACGTGTGGTCGAGCTATCCGCAGGCGACGTTGCTGCTGCTCGCGGCGCTGCAGACGGTGCCCAAGGAGCTGCACGAGGCCGCACGCATCGACGGTGCCGGCCCGTTCACCGCCTTCCGCAACGTGACGCTGCCGCTGATCAAGCCGACGCTGCTGGTCGTCGTCATCCAGCTCACGCTGCTGTACTTCAACATGGTCACGCTGATCTACGTGTTCACCGGCGGCGGCCCGCTGGCATCCACGGAGACGCTGGCGCTGCGCGTGCTGAAGACGAGCTTCGAGGACTGGAACATCGGCAAGGGCGCGGCGCTGGGCCTCGTCATCACCGTGATCAACCTCGTGTTCAGCCTCTTCTACATGCGCACGCTGCGCAATCCGCACAAATGACTGCCGCCGCTGCAAGCCGCTTCCGCTGGCAGGCGTCCGCCGCGAACGGCGGCCGCTCGCTCGCCGCATTCGCCGTCGTCGCGATGGCGCTGTTGCCGCTGCTGTGGGCGGTGTCCACCGCGCTGAAGCCTTCCGAGCAGCTGCTGACGTATCCACCGCAATGGTTTCCCTCCCACGCGACGTTCGACAGCTTCGTCGCCGTCTGGCAGCAATCCAAGCTGCCGACCTACTTCCGCAACAGCCTCGTCGTCACCGGGGTGTCGCTGGTCGTGGCGCTGATCCTGTCCGTGCACGCGGCGTATGGCCTGGCGCGCTGCTCGTTCCGCGGCAAGGCGGTGCTGATGATCGGGCTGCTCGCCACGTCGATGATCCCCGGCATCGCCATCCTGGTGCCGCTCTACAACCTGTCGGTGCAGACGGGGCTCTACAACACGTTTGCCGGCATGATCATCGTCTACGCCGCGTGGAACGTGCCGACGCTCGTATGGCTGCTGAAGGGCTTCTTCGAGAGCGTGCCCATCGAGCTCGAGGAAGCGGCGCACGTCGACGGCTGCGGCCCGCTCAAGACCTTCTACCTGATCGTGCTGCCGATCTCGCGGCCCGGCATCCTGGCGGGCTCGATCCTGGCGATCATGTTCGTGTGGAACGACTTCCTGATCAGCTTCACGCTGGCGATCAGCGAGGACCGGCGCCTGCTGCCGGTAGGCCTCTATTCGTACATCTCCAACTACGGCGTCGAGTGGGGCCAGCTGATGGCCGCCACGATCATCGCGCTGGCGCCGGTGATGGTCGCGTTCTTCCTGTTGCAACGCTTCCTGGTGCAGGGCCTGATGGCCGGCGCCGTCAAGGGCTAATCCGCGGGCCTTCGCGTCCGCACAACCGCAAACGAAAGGCAGCTCATGGAAATCAGGACTCACAGCGAATCCGATGTCGTCGTCGCCGGTGGCGGCCCCTCGGGCCTCATCGCGGCGCTCGCCGCGGCACGCGCGGGCGCGAAGACGATCCTCGTCGAGCAGTACGGCTTCCTCGGCGGGATGGCCACGGCCGCGTCGGTGGGTCCGTTCTCCCCGTTCCACTACGACGACCAGCAGATCACGATGGGCGTGCCGCAGGAGCTCGTCGAGCGGCTGATGCGCGCCGGCGGCAGCACGGGCCACCTCAAGTGCGTGCCCGAGTACGGCTCGGGCTCGTACATGGCCTACTTCGACCGCGAGGTCTACAAGCAGGTGGCCTTCCAGATGATGGAGGAAGCGGGCGTGCGTCTGCTGCTGCACTCGTTCGTCGCCGACACCGTCGTCGAGAACGGCGCGGTGAAGGGGATCATCGTCGCCAACAAGGGCGGCCTGTCGAAGGTGCTGGGCAAAGTCACGGTCGACGCGACCGGCGACGGCGACGTCGCCGCACGCGCCGGTGCCGAGTTCAAGTGGGGCCGCGACAAGGACGGGCTCGGCCAGCCGATGACGATGTTCTTCGAGATGGCCAACGTCGACGTCGACGCGCTGAAGAAGTACGTCGACGAGAATCCCGGCGACTTCGAATGGGCGTCGGACCTGCACTCCCGCACGCCGCTGCCCAAGGAATTCAACCAGCGCTACTTCGTGTGCCAGGGCTTCAAGGCCGCGGTGGCCAAGGGCAAGGCGGCGGGCGACTACCACGTCGGCCGCGACACGGTGCTGCTGCAGAGCACGATGCGCAAGGACACGATCGTGTTCAACTCCACGCGCGTCGGCAAGCTCAAGGGCACGGACCCGGACGACTTCACGAAGGCCGAGATCGAGGGCCGCAAGCAGTCGATGGAACTCGCGGCGTTCATGAAGAAATACGTGCCGGCGTTCCGCGACGCCTACGTGTCGTCGACGGGCATCCAGATCGGCGTGCGCGAAAGCCGCCACGTCGTCGGCGAGTACATCCTGACGAAGAACGACGTCGTTGAAGGGCGCCGCTTCCCGGACGTCGTTGCACGCGGCTTCTTCCCGGTGGACATCCACGATCCGGAAGGCGGCAAGGGCTACCAGGAAGGCGGCAGCACGTGGATCAAGCCGAAGGGCCCGTACGACATCCCGGCGCGCTGCCTCGTGCCGGTGGGCCTGGACGGCATCGTGATGACCGGCCGCAACATCTCGGCGGCGCACGAGGCGCACGGCTCGATGCGCGTGCAGGGCACCGCATTTGCGATCGGGCATGCGTCCGGCGTCGTCGCCGCGGTGGCGGCCAAGGCCGGCGTGGCGCCGCGCCACGCGGACATCCACGAGGTCCAGCGCGTGCTGATCGCGCAGAAGGCGAACCTCGAGCTCGACAAGATCGAAGCCGAAGCGGTGGCATCGTGATGGCGCGTCGCCTTGCGGTCGCCGCGCGCGGGGCGCGGCGATGAACACGCGCTTCGGACTATCGTGTGCGCTGGTGACGCCGGTGGCCGATGATGGCCGCGTCGACCTGCCGCGACTCGTCGCGCATGCCCGCGAACGGCTGACGCTCGGCTGCTCCAGCGTGACGGCGTTCGGCACGACGGGCGAGGGCGCGTCGATCGACGCGGCCTCGCGCGACGCGATGCTGGCGGCCTTGCGCGACGGCGGGCTCGACATGGAGCGCAACGTCGTCGCGTGCATTTGCGCGACAGCGGCGGCCGACGCGATCGTCCAGCTCCAGCGCGCCGTGCACTACGGCGTCCGCACGTTGCTGCTGCCGCCGCCCTATTACTTCAAGGGCGTCGGCGACGCGGGCCTGCACGCGTGGTTCACGCCGGTGCTCGCCGCGGCGCGTGCCGCAGGCCAGCGCGTGATCCTGTATCACATCCCGTCGGTGACGGCGGTCCCGCTGTCGGCCGACCTCATCGCACGGCTGCGCGATGCGTTCCCGGAAACGGTGCGCGGCGTCAAGGATTCGAGCGGCGACTGGAACTATGGGCAGGCCTTGCTCCAGCGCTTCCCGGACCTCGCCATCCTGATCGGCGACGAGCGCCGGCTGGCGCAGGCCGTGCGCATGGGCGCAGGCGGCGCGATCTCGGGCCTGGCCAACGTGGTGCCCGAGCTGCTGCTGCCGCTCGCCAACCGCGGCCAGGATGATGCGCGCATCTCGAGCCTCGTCGACGTCGTGTTGCGCTACCCTGTCACGCCGGCCGTCAAGGAACTGGTGGCGCGCACGACCGGTGAAGCCGCATGGCGGCGCACGTTGCCGCCGCTGTCGCCGCTGGCTGCCGCGCAGGCGGCGGAGCTCGCCACGGAATTCGACGGCTTGTTCGAGAAGCACGCCGCCTGACCACGCCCCGGGGAGAGACGATGAGCGCGCCGAAGACCGCACCGCTGCCGCAGATCGACGGCGATCATCCGCTCAAGCTGCGGGAGCAGGCGTACAACGCGTTCACGCGGCACCTCCTCGGGCGCCAGCTGCGGCCCGGCCAGTTCATCTCGCAGCGCGACCTCGTGGAACTCTCCGGCTTGCCGCTGTCGGCGATCCGCGAACTGATCCCGCGGCTGGAGGCGGAGGAGCTGATCCGCACGGTGCCGAAGCGCGGCATGCAGGTCGCGCAGGTGGACTTGAAGCTGATCCGCGATGCGTTCCAGTTCCGCTCGCTGCTCGAGCGCGAGGCCGCGGCGCAGTTCGCCAAGTCCGCGCCGGACGTCGAGATGGAACGGCTGCGCCGCGAGCACGAGGACATCATCCGGCGCGCCGAGAAAGGCGTGACGGCGGCGCTGATCCGCGACGCGCAGGCCGTGGACTGGAACCTGCACGACACGATCATCAATTTCATGGGCAACGCGATGATCTCGCGGACCTACCGCGTGATCTCGATCAAGATCCGACTGATCCGCCAGGAGCGCACGCAGCTCGACGCGCAACTGGTGGCGCCGGTGATGCGGGAGCACCTCGCCATCGTCGCCGCGCTGGAGTCGCGCGACCCCGAGCGGGCCGCCAACGCCATCGGCAAGCACATCGCCGAAGCGCGGGCCCGCGCGCTGGACATCGACGAGTAACGGCGTGGACGCGACAGCGGATGCGGTGCGCGCGGCGGCGGGCGCGAAGGCGGACGCCGGCGGCTGGGCCGCGCGCCTGGGCCCGCTGGGCTTCGGCGGCGCGCCGCTCGGCAACCTCTTCACCGCGCTCGACGACGACACGGCCGGCGCCACGCTGGCCCGTGCGTGGCAGCACGGCCTGCGCTACTACGACACCGCACCGCACTACGGCAACGGCCTGTCCGAGCATCGCGTCGGCCGCTTCCTGCGCGGGCAGCCGCGCGCTTCCTTCGTGCTGTCGACCAAGGTGGGCCGCCTGCTTGCGCCGGATCCGCACGCGGCGCACGACCAGCATGGCTATCGCGGCGTGCTGCCGTTCGTGCAGCGTTACGACTACAGCTACGACGGCACGCTGCGCTCGCTCGAGGACAGCCTGCAGCGGCTGGGGCTCGCGCGCGTCGACGTCGCCTACGTCCACGACATCGACGTGCGCACGCAGGGCGAGCGCCAGCCCGAGCGGTACAAGGCTGCGATGGACGGCGCGTTCCGCGCGCTGTCGCGGCTGCGTGACGAAGGGACGATCGCGGCGTTCGGCCTCGGCGTGAACGAATGGGAAGTGTGCAGCGATGCGCTGCGCGACGGCGACCCCGACGTCTTCCTGCTGGCGGGTCGCTACACGCTGCTCGACCAGACGGCCCTGCCGGAGCTGATGCCGGCCTGCGCCGCGCGCGGCGTGCGCATCGTCGTCGGCGGCCCCTACAACTCCGGCATCCTGGCCACGGGGGCCGTGCCCGGCGCGCGCTTCGACTACGGCGTCGCGCCGCCGGCGATCGTCGAGCGCGTGGCCGGTATCGAGCGCGTCTGCGCCGCCTTCGATGTGCCGCTGCGCGCGGCCGCGCTGCAGTTTCCCGCAGCTCATCCGGCCGTCGCGTCGGTGATACCCGGCGCGCGCTCGGTGGCCGAAGTCGACGACGCGGCGGCGATGATGAACGTGAAGATCCCGGCCGCGTTCTGGCGCGCGCTGGTCGACGAACACTATCTCGCGGCCCACGTGCCGCTGCCAGCCGGCGCCTGAAGCGCGGGCCGGCGCAACGCAACGAAGGAGGAACCCCATGGCCAACGTCCGTGTCGAGCAGGTCGAGAAGTCGTTCGGCGGCACGCGCATCCTGCACGGCGTGTCGTTCGCGATCGAGGACGGCGAGTTCCTCGTGCTGGTGGGCCCCTCGGGTTGCGGCAAGTCGACGCTGCTGCGGATGATCGCGGGCCTCGAGGACGTGACGGCCGGCAGCATCGCGATCGGCGGCCGCGTCGTCAACGACGTGCCGTCGAAGGATCGCGACATCGCGATGGTGTTCCAGAGCTATGCGCTGTACCCGCACATGAACGTCGGCCAGAACATGGCGTTCAGCCTGAAGCTGCGCGGCATGCCCAAGCCGGAGATCGACGCGCGCGTCGCCTCGGCCGCGCAGGTGCTGAACCTCAAGCCCTACCTCGAGCGCTTCCCGCGCGAGCTGTCGGGCGGCCAGCGCCAGCGCGTCGCGATGGGCCGCGCCATCGTCCGCGAGCCCGCCGTGTTCCTGTTCGACGAGCCGCTGTCCAACCTCGACGCCAAGTTGCGGGTGGCGATGCGCGCGGAAATCAAGTCGCTGCACCAGCGCCTGAAGACCACGACGGTGTACGTCACGCACGACCAGATCGAGGCGATGACGATGGCGGACCGCATCGTCGTCATGCACGACGGCATCGTCGAGCAGATCGGCACGCCGCTCGAGCTGTACGACCGGCCGCGCAACGTGTTCGTCGCGCAATTCATCGGCTCCCCGGCGATGAACCTGATCGACGGGGTGGTGGAGCGCAGCGGCGGACGGACGGCGGTCGCGCATGCGGACGGCGGTCGCTGGGCGGTGCCCGACGTCGCGGCCGCGACGGGCGCCCGCGTGCGCCTCGGCGTGCGCCCGGAGCACCTGCGCCTCGAAGCCGCCGCCGGCGTGCCGGCGCGCGTCGACGTCGTCGAGCACACGGGCGCGCAGACCGAGCTGACGGTGGTCGCGAGCGGGCAGCCGCTCGTGCTGCTCGCCAACGCGCGCGTGTTCGCGCAGCCGGGCGATGCGGTGCAACTGGCGGCCGACCCTGCGCACGTGCACGTGTTCGACGCGGGCACGGGGTTGCGCGTGAGCACCGCGGCGGACGCCGGCGAGGCCATGCGCGCAGTGGCGTGACGCCGTGCTGATCGGCATCGACCCGCTGCTGTCGCCGCCGCTGCTTTTCGCGCTGGCGGAGATGGGGCACGGCGACACGTTGGCCATCGTCGACGCGAATTTTCCCGCGGCGAGCGTGCACCCGCGCGTGATCCGGCTCGACGGCGCCGACGCGGTCGCTACGCTGGGCGCCGTGCTGACCGTGCTGCCGGTGGACACCTTCGTCCCGCATCCGGTGGCGGTGATGCAGGTGGTCGGCGATCCGGCTGCCGTGCCGCCGGTCGTGCACGCGTTCCGTGCGCAGCTTGCGGCCGTCGGCACCGCCGCCGACGCGATGACCGCGCTCGACCGCGACGCGTTCTACGCGCGGGCGCGCGCCGCATTCGCCATCGTGGCGACCACGGAGCGCAGGCTCTATGGCAACGTGCTCGTGACGAAAGGCATCGTCGCGCCGCCCGGCTGACGGCGGCACGCCCGAACCCGATGCCCGCGATGCCGCGCATCGACGCGCATCAGCATTACTGGACGCTTGCGCGCGGCGACTACGGCTGGCTGACGCCGGCGCTCGCCCCGATCCATCGCGACTACGCGCCGCCCGATCTCGCGCCGCTGCTCGATGCCTGCGGCATCGCCGGAACCGTGCTCGTGCAGGCCGCGCCCACCGATGCGGAAACCGACTACCTGCGCGCGCTGGCCGCGCAACCGGGCTCGCGCGTGCTGGGTGTGGTCGCGTGGTCGGCGCTGTCCGGCGCCGGCGCGCTCGCGCGCCTGCGCGCGCTGGCGGCCGATCCGGTCGTCAAGTCGGTGCGCCCGATGCTGCAGGACATCGCCGATCCGCAGTGGGTTCTCGCGCGCGAGCACGAGCCCGCGTTTGCGTTGCTCGAACGGGAAGGCGTCGCGTTCGACGCGCTGGTGCGCACCGAGCACCTTGCATCCATCCGCACGCTCGCCGGGCGCCACCCGGGCCTGCGCATCGTCGTCGACCACGGCGCCAAGCCGCCGATCGCGCAGCGACGCTATGCGGAGTGGGCCGAAGCGGTCGGCCGCCTCGCCGCGGAGACGCGCGCGTCGTGCAAGCTGTCGGGGATGGTGACGGAGGCGGGCGTGGCGTGGACGGTGGCGGATCTCGGTCGTTACGTCGACCACCTGGTGGCCGCTTTCGGGCCCGGCCGGCTGATGTGGGGCAGCGACTGGCCCGTGCTGAACCTCGCCGCGGATTACCCGCGCTGGTGGCGCGCTTCGCTGGAGTTGTTGCAGCGGCTGGAACCGGAAGCGCGCGACGGCGTGCTCGGCGGCAACGCGATGGCCTTCTATCGACTCGCGCCCCCCGCAACAGGCGACGCGAGTCGCCCCCGCTAGCTGTTCGTCTGGTTGTCCTGCGTGATGAGCTCGACCAGCGCGCTGGCAGGCCCCATCAGATAGGCCGAATAGACGTTGCCGCCGCCGTACGACGTGCCGTTGAACGTGTAGATCACCGTCGTCGTGCCGGGCGTCAGCAGCTTGATCGTGTGGTTGCCGCTCTGCACGTAGAAATAGGACGACGGACCCGGATAGGTCACGTTGGTGGCCACCACGACGTCGTCCACCGACACGTCGAACGCGGTGACGTCCGGCGATGCGTTGACAATGCGCAGCCGCGCGGCCGACGAGTCGGGCGGGATGTTGTTGTCGGACATCGGCGTCACGACCAGCGCGTCGTTGGGGCCGGACACCAGCAGCGTGGTGTCGAGCGACGGCCCGATCGTGGTCGTCAGCGAGCCGACCGTGGTGCCGGGCGTGGCGGTGAGGTTGACGGTGAACGCGCTGCTGCCTGCCGTGATCGGCAGGTAGCCCGCGACCGCCTTCTGGTAGACGAGGTTTTCCAGCAGGGCGACACCGTTGTCCTGCACGTCGATCGCGGTGGTCTGGTAGCCGGCGTTGACGACGCGCACGGTGGAGGTGAGGCCCGGCAGCGCCTTGGTCACGCTGTTCTGCACGGCCACCTGGCTTGCGTTGAACGTGTGCGTCGACGTGATGCCATACAGGAAGATGTTCTGCGCCGAATCGACCGGCAGGTCGATGGGACCGGAGTCGTACATGATCGACTTCGTGCTGTAGACGGTAGCGCGCACGCGGTAGGTGCCCGCGGTGGTGCGCTGGAACGACGTGTTGCCGCCGAAGGCCAGCGTGTACGTCGGGTCCATGTCGGCGATGTCCGCGTCGGGCCCCGTGATGTAGACGTCGATCACGCCGAAGCCATAGCCCAGGTGCGTGAGACGCAGCAGCATGTTGCCGGAACCCATGTTCGGCAGGTCGTCGGTCTGGAACAGCAGCTTCGGATTGGCGAGCGTGCCGAAGCCGACCAGCGTGTACACGGAATTGGCCGACAGCGAAGCGGACGATTCACCGACGGTCGTGCCGCCGTCGGTGAGGTAGACGCCGATCGACGTCTGCGTGTTGTCGAACGTCAGGTAATTGGTCACCCCTTCGAAAGGCACCGCCGTCCACGACGTGACGTTCTGCACCTTCACGTCCACCGCAGTCGCGTCCGGCATGAACGACGCGTAGCGTACTTGCGCCGAAGAGGATGGAAAACTGTTGATCGTGTTGACCTTGCAGCTGCCGAGCGCGGCAAGCAGGACGAGCGCGATGACGAAGCGAAGCCGACGAAATGCCATTGGGAACTCTCCGGACTGACCGCGCATGATGCCACGCGGGCCCCCGGGCAAGGCGGCCGGGATTTAAGGCCGGGAGCCCGTGGCGCCAGGCTCGCGCGTGGCCGGAACCGCCGCCGCAACGCACGGTCGAAGTCCGTTGGACGCGGGCCGCGCTTTCGCGCCCGGCGCCGGTTTCCGGCGGGCAAAGTACGCCGCCTGTCGGCGCGCGGGCCGGTTGCGCCACCGGAGTGCGTTATAACGCGGCCGTCGAATACGGAGGCCGGCGCCCACGGGCGCCCGCCCTTTTGCGGTTGGACCAACAGGGATCATGACGATGATGACGAAGGCAAAACGTGCGGCTCTCGCCGCGCTGATGATGGCGGCGCTGGGCATGGGTCTGGCGCCGGCCGCGCAGGCCGACATGACGCAGGACCAGGTCCAGCAGCTGCTGGACGAGCTGAAGGGCATCCGCGCCGCGCTCGAGAAGATGGGCGCGGGCGGCGGCGCGGGCGGTGGCGCCCCGGCGCAACCGGTGAGCGACAAGGTGTCGATGGCCATGCCCGACAAGCCGCACCAGATCGGCCAGAAGAACGCGCCGGTCGTCGTCGTCGAGTACACCGACCTGCAATGCCCGTTCTGCCAGCAGTTCCACAACAACGTGTACGACCAGCTGAAGCGCAACTACGTGGACACGGGCAAGGTGCTGTTCATCTCGCGTGACTTCCCGCTCGACTTCCACCCGTGGGCGCGTCCGGCCGCCATCGCGGCGCGTTGTGCGGACCAGCAGAACAAGTTCTGGGAAGTGCGCAACTCGCTGATGAGCAACGCCGACAAGCTGTCGAAGGAAATGATCACGCAGACGGCGGCCAACCTCGGCTTGAACATGCAGAAGTTCCAGGCCTGCGTCGACTCGAACACGTTCGACGCCGACATCAACAAGCAGATCGCCGAAGGCTCGGCCGCCGGCGTCAGCGGCACGCCGTCGTTCATCGTCGGCCGCGTCGTGGACGGCAAGCTCGAAGGCGTGCGCGTCGTCGGCTCGATGCCTTACGACCAGTTCGAATCGACGGTGAAGGACCAGCTCGCCGCGGCGGGCAAGTAAGGCGTTGACTCAGGCCGCTGGCGGCGTGGCCCCGTGCCACAGCGCCAGCGTGCCCAGGTAACCGGCCGGTACCGCCACCGGCCACAATTCCCACGCGGCCGGCGAGTAAGGCGCCGGCCCGTCACGCAACTTTGGTGCGGGCTCCAGGTCGACGGTGATGGCGCCGAACGGCGCCGCAAGGCCGTCGCCCGTTGCCTTGCTCATCGCCTCCTTGCAGGTCCACGCGCGCAGGAAGCGCTCGTGCCGCTGTTTCGGCGCGCATGCCGCGAGAGCTTCGCGCTCGACCGCGGTGAGGAACTTGCGCGCGAGGCGCGTCGAGTCGGCCACGCGCTCGCGGTGCTCGAGGTCGACCCCGAGCCGCGCCCCGCGGCCGATGGCGACGAGCGCGCGGTCGCGCGTGTGCGTCACGTTGAAATCCGGCGCGCCCGGTGCATCGACCCAGGGGCGGCCGCGCGCGCCGCGGGCGAGGGGCACGTCCTTCGCGTCGCACGCGAGTGCCGCGGCCAGCAGCGTACGGAGCAGCGCGCGCCCGGCGACGTAGCGCTGGCGCAGGCCGGGCTGCCCGAAGCGGTCGGCGCGCGCGCGCTCCGCCGCCGACAGCAAGGCTTCGTCGTGGTCCCGCTGGCGGGCGTCCGCGTCCAGCGCACACCACCAGAGCGCGACGGTCGGCACCGGCGAGGGCAACGCGCGCAGCCTGTCATTGCCGCGCTCCGGCATCTCGTCTACGCTCACGGCCGGCGCGCCCGTCGGTCCACGGCACCACGCGCCCGGGCGCGGGTCGCCCGTCCACTGCCTCCATGCGCTTCCTGCTCGATCTCCTTACCCGGATGCCGCTGCCCGTGCTGTACGGCGTGGGCCGCATCGTCTGCTTCATCGCGTTCCACGTCGTGCGCTGGCGCCGGGACGTTGCCCGCGACAACCTCGCGCGCGTGTTTCCCGAGCGCACGCCCGCGGAGCGCGACGCGCTGCTGAAGGCCAGCTATCGCAACCTCTGCGACGTGCTCGCGGAAACGGTCTGGGGTTACGGTGCCAGCGCCCGGCAACTCGACGCGCGGATGACGATCGCCAACGCGGAGGCGCTTACCGCGCCGCTGGCACGCGGCGAGTCGGTGCTGCTGCTGGCCGGCCATTTCTGCAACTGGGAATGGCTGCTGCTGGCCGCCGGTGCGAAGCTCGCGATCCCTGTCGATGCGGTATACAAGCCGCCGCGGCAGAAGGTGTTCGACGATTTCCTGCGCGACGGCCGCTCGCGTTTCGGCGGCCGGCCGGTGCCGTACCGCGATTTCGTCGTGGAGGTCATGCGCCGGCGCAACGAGGCGCGCTGCTACGCGATGGTGGCGGACCAGACGCCGATCCAGCAGGACGACAAGTACTGGACGACGTTCCTGGGCCAGGAGACGGCGTTCTACGTCGGCGCGGACACGATCGCGCGCCTCGTGCGCGGCCCCGTGCTGTTCGTGGCGTTGCGCCGCGAGCGCCGCGGCGTTTACCGCGCGGAGATCGTGCCGCTCGCGGCGCCGCCGTATCCGCGCGGCGCGGACCACGCCATCGTCGAGCGCTATGCGCGCGCGCTGGAGGCCGAGATCCTGGCGAGCCCGGCGGACTGGCTGTGGATCCATCGCAAGTGGAAGTACGACAAGCCGGTTTACGGTTGAACGCGGTCAGGACGCCGTCGCGGCGTCGCGCGCGGTGATGCGCTGGCGCAGGAACGTGGCCATCGCCTTCACGGTGGGGTAGTCGAAGAAGTCCGTCACTTCGAGCATGCCCGGGTACGCGGCGTCGACGCGCTCGTAAATGCGCGCGAGCGTCAGCGAGCTCGTGCCGATTTCGAACAGGTTGTCGTCGACGCCCAGCTCGCGACCGGGGATCTGCGTGCGGCAGATCGCGAGCAGGTCGTCCTCGAGCCTCGCGTCGGGTTGCGCCGTGCCCGTGCGTGCGCCGAAAGCCGCCAGTTCGGCAAGGACCGCGTCGTGCGCGCCGCGCGCGAATTCGTCGGCCAGCGCCACGCGCTGCAGCTTGCCGCTCGTGGTCTTGGGGAGCGTGCGCAGCGGCACGACGGCGCGCAGCGCGACGCCCGCCTGTTCGGCGAGTGTGCGCTGCACGGTGGCGGCCGTGCTCGCGAACGCCGCCATGTCGTGGCCCTTGTGCACGACGAAGGCGACGAGCTCGTCGCTGACACAGTCGCTGGCGCGCACGCCGACGACCGCGGCGCGACCCGGCTCGATGCCCGCATGCCGCTCGAGGATCGCCTCGAGATCCGGCGGATAGTGGTTGCGCCCCGCGATGTACACGACCTCCTTCGCGCGGCCCGTGATCACGAGCTCGCCGTCGACCAGGACGCCGAGATCGCCGGTGTCGAGCCAGCCGTCGACGATCGCGCGTGCCGTCAACACCGCGTCGTCGTGGTAGCCGCGCGTGACGTTGTCGCCGCGGATCAGCACGCGGCCGACGATGCCGGGAACTGCGGCGTTGCCTTCCGCGTCGGCGATGCGCATTTCGCAGCCGGCGACCGGCGCGCCCACCTTCACGTGCTCCACGCCGGGCTCGCTGCCGCGCGGTGCGCGCACCGCATTGCCCGGGCCGAGCGCGTCGCGCGCAAGCGCCGTCGTCGCCAGCGGCCGCCGCAGCGGTGGAAACGTGACGGCCAGGCTCGCTTCGGCGAGACCGTAGACCGGCAGCATCACGTCCGCCGCCAGCCGTGCCGGTGCCAAGCGCTCGACGAATGCGCGGCACACGCCGGCGGCGATGGGCTCGGCGCCGTTGAACAGCACACGCAGCGAGGAGAGGTCGAGCGCCGCGAGATCGGCGTCGTCGACGTTCGCGACGACGTGCCGGTAGCCGAAGTTGGGCGAGCAGCTGACGCTGACGCGATGTTCCGCGATCTTGCGCAGCCACGTGAGCGGGCGCCGCACGAACAACGCCGGCGGCATCAGCCAGTGCGACGCACCCGCCGCGATCGGCGTCAGGTGGAAGCCGATGAGGCCCATGTCGTGCGTCAGCGGCATCCACGACAGCGACGAATCGCCGCGGTCCGCGCCGCCGATGCCGGCGAGGATTGCGTCGATGTTCGTCGCGAGGTTGCGATGCGACAGCTCCACGCCCTTCGGCTCGCCGGTGGAGCCGGACGAGAACTGGATGAACGCCAGGTCGTCGGGCGAGAGCTGCGCCGGCGTGCCCGCTTGCGCAAGCGACGTGATCTCGTCCAGGCACAGCGCGCGAGGGGCAAAGCGGTCTGCGAGCGGTGCGTGGCCGTTGTCGCGCGCGAACGTCGTGAGCCGCGCGAGCGCCTTGCGGTCGAGCAGCAGCCACGGTTGCGCGAGCTTGGCGAGCACGCGCAAGGCCTTGAGGCGCTGTTCGTCGGTGGCGGGCGCCGCAAGCGGAACCACGACGATGCCGCCCAGCACGCAGGCCCAGAACGCATCGACGAACGGCGCAAGCTCGTCGACCATCAGCACCAGCGTGTCGCCGCGCCTGGCCCCCTTGCGCTGCAGGAAGCCCAGCACGCCCAGCGCGCGCGTGCGCAGTTCCGCGTAGGGCACGCGCGTTTCCTGGCCGTCGGCGGCGATGTAGTGGACCGCCGCGCCGGTGCGCGCGGCCGCGTCGAGCATCGCGTCGAGTGTCGTGGTCATGGCGAGGGGTATCCGGTGACGCGCATCGTGAGCGCGCGGCGCGGTCGCAGGTTGACGCGCGCCACCGCAGCCACCGGCGCGGGATCCGCCGGCTCCAGTTCGACTGCGCGCGCCACGATGGCGACGTGGATCAGCATTTCCAGCAACGCCATCGGCTCGCCGATGCACGCGCGGGGTCCCAGGCCGAAGGGCAAGTAGGTGAAGCGCTCGCGTTGCGCCTCCGCGCCTGGCGCGAAGCGCGACGGGTCGAAGCGGTCCGGGTCCGGCCAGAAGCGCGGGTGGCGATGCACGAGATACGGTGAGATCAGGATGTCCTCGCCGGTCAGAACCGGCACGTTGCCGATCTCGGCGTCCGCGACGGCGCGGCGCGTGAGCGCCCAGCCAGGCGGATAGAGCCGCAAGGTCTCTGCGATCACCGCCGACGCGAGCGGCATCGACGCGGGATCGAACGTCGTGGCCGCGAGGGCTTCCGCATGCAGCGCGGCGGCCGTCCGCGGATCGCGGGTCACGAGGTACCAGAGCCATTGCAGCGCGCTGGCCGTCGTCTCGTGGCCCGCGACGATCAGCGTCATCACCTCGTCGAGCAACTGGCGATCGTCGATCGGTGCGCCCGTGTGGCGGTCGCGCGCGTCGACCAGCGTCTGCAGCATGTCGCGGCGGGCGCAGCTGCCGGCGCGACGTTGCGCGATCTCGCGCTCGAGCAGCCGCGCGAGCTGGCGAAACGCGTAGGCGAAGCGGAGGTCACGCTCGGATTCCACCGTCAGCAGGGCGAACGGATCGCCGCGCGCGACGAGGCGGTCGTAGTCGTCGCTGAAGATGGCGCGCAGCACGATCTCCAGGGACAGCGCGCTGGTGGCTTGTGTGACATCGACCGGCTCGCCACGTCGCGCGGCGTCGCGCCAGCGAGCGACAAGGCGTTCGTTGGCGGCGACGATCATCGCCGTGTGTGCCGCCACCGCCGTCCGGTGGAAGGCGGGCTGCAGCGCGCGCCGCTCCGCCCGCCACAGCGCGCCTTCGCTCGTCATCAGGCCCTTGCCCAGCAGGATCGCGACGCGCTCGATGCCCACGCCCTTGACGTAATTGGACGCGTGGTCCACCAGCACGTGGCGCACGTGATCGGGATGGGACAGCACGACGAGGTCGCGCCCGGTATCGGTGGACGGGACGCGGAAGGCGTCGCCCGCGCGGCGGAACGCGGCCTCCAGCAGGGCCAGCGCGTCGTCGCTGTCGCCGATGGCGATGTCCGTCAGGCGCGGGATGGCGGGCGCGAGTTCGACAACCATGCGCGCATTATAGGGAGGCGGGTCGTGCGCCCCATTCTGGACTGCCATCTCGCGAGTTTTTCGCGGTAATGGGCTTGCAAAGATCCGGAAAGACCCCTATAATCTCATTTCTTCGCTGTTCGATCCCCAAATAGCTCGCGCAAGACCGCGGGCGGTGTTCGCCCTACGATGCCGCAAGGCTCGCCAAGGCGCTGAACCAAGGGGTTCCGGGTGGCCGCTCTTTAACAATTCGCAATCGATAGGTGTGGGTGCTGCGGGTGCCCTTGGGTGCTGGCTTCGGCTGGTGCGATGAGGGGGCACACAGGAAATACCGCAGTACTCATACGAAGTACGCAAGTGCGAATCGTGAGGTGTAGGCCTCATGGTTCGTGGAAGAGAAGGTCTCGGGGCTTTGGCCTTGAGGCCGTCAATTTCATTCGAATGAGTTGAGTTAAACAGAGATTGAACTGAAGAGTTTGATCCTGGCTCAGATTGAACGCTGGCGGCATGCTTTACACATGCAAGTCGAGCGGCAGCGCGGGAGCAATCCTGGCGGCGAGCGGCGAACGGGTGAGTAATGCATCGGAACGTATCCCGTAGAGGGGGATAGCCCGGCGAAAGCCGGATTAATACCGCATATGCTCTACGGAGGAAAGTGGGGGACTCGCAAGGGCCTCACGCTATGGGAGCGGCCGATGTCCGATTAGCTAGTTGGTGGGGTAAAGGCCTACCAAGGCGACGATCGGTAGCTGGTCTGAGAGGATGATCAGCCACACTGGGACTGAGACACGGCCCAGACTCCTACGGGAGGCAGCAGTGGGGAAT
>JBGAIC010000001.1:0-173746 GCA_044225845.1 Casimicrobiaceae bacterium | reverse complement strand
ACCTTCGCGTACAGGTCCGTCATGATCTGCGACAGCGTGTCGGGGTCGGGGCCCAGCACGTTGATGAAGATCGGCCGGTCGAAGCCGAGCGACAAGCCAAGCCCCGCCACCGGCAGGACGACTTCGCGAATGGCGACCTCGAGCTCCTGCTGGGAGCGATGCCGCTTCGCGCGATCGACCAGCTTCAGGTCCACGCGCGCGTAGTTGCGGCCCTCGTCGGTGCCGACGTTGGCGGTGACGAGGTCGATTTCCGGGAAGCCCTTCAGCAGCGCCTCCACCTGCTTCACCTTGTCGTCGGTGTACTGCAGCGACGAGCCCACCGGCGTGTTGAGGCGCAGCGAGATGAAGCCCTGGTCCTGCGGCGGCACGAACTCGCTGCCGATGAACGGCACGAGCAGGAAGCTGCCTAGGAAGAGGACGATCGCCAGCACCACCACCTTGATGCGATGTACCAGCGCCCAGTCGAGGATGCGTCCGTAGATCGCGTGCACGCGCTCGATGACGCGCTCGACGCCTTCCATGAAGCGCGCGAGCCACTGCATGCGCCCGAAGCGGCCTGCCACCGGGTCTTCCCAGACGGCGGACAGCATCGGGTCCAGCGTGAAGCTGACGAACAGGCTCACGAGCACCGCGACGGCGACGGTGACGCCGAACTGGAAGAAGAAGCGGCCGATCAGCCCGTGCATGAACGCGATGGGCACGAACACGGCGACGATCGCGAACGTCGTCGCCATCACGGCGAGCCCGATCTCGTCGGTGCCCTCCAGCGCCGCGCGCCGGTGGTCCTTGCCCATTCCCAGGTGCCGCACGATGTTCTCGCGCACGACGATCGCGTCGTCGATCAGGAGGCCGATGCACAACGACAGCGCCATCAGCGTCAGGAAATTGAGCGTGAAGCCGAACGCATTGAGCGCGATGAACGTGGCCACCACGGACAGCGGCAGCGTGAGCCCGGTGATGACCGTGCTGCGCCAGCTGTGCAGGAACATGAACACGATCAGGATCGTCAGCAGCGCGCCCTCGACGATCGTTTCCTTGACGCGGTTGATGCTCTTCTGGACCTGGTCGGCGGTGTTGTTGACGATGCGCAGCTCGACGTCGGCCGGCAGCCGCTTGCGCAGTTCCTCGATGGCGCGCACGGCCTGCGCGCCGGTCTCGACGATGTTGGCGTCCTGCGCCTTCAGCATGTCGATCGTGATGGCGCGGTGGCCGTTGATCCGCGCGATGGAATCCTCTTCCTTGGCGCCGTCGATGACGTCGGCCACCTGCGACAGGTAGACCGGCCCGGCGCCCTGCTGCGCGACGATGATGCGGCCGAACTGCGCCGGGTCCTTGACCTTGCCCTCGACGCGCACCACGGTGTCCGTCTGGCCGCGCGTGAGGCGGCCCGCCGGCACATCCTGGTTGGCGTTCTTGATCGCCGTCATCACCTGGTCGACGCCGATGCCCAGCGCGATCAGCTTCTCCGGCTTGATCTGGATGCGGATTTCGCGCGTCTGGCGGCCGTTGACGTTGAGCCGCGCCACGCCCGGCACGTTCTCCAGCCCCTTGACGATCGTCTGGTCGGTGAGCGACGTCAGCTCGCGCAGGCCGGACGTCGGCGACAGCACGGCGAGCGACACCACCGGCTGCTGGTTCTGCGTGTCGGCGCGCACGACGAGCGGGTCCTGCACGTCCCGCGGGAAGCCGGGGCGCACCTGCGCCACCTTGTCGCGCACGTCCTGCATCGCCTGGTTCATGTCGGTGTCGAGCCGGAACTCGGCGTACACCTGGCTCGAGCCTTCGAACGAGTTCGAGCGGATGGTCTTCACGCCCGCCACGGCGTTCAGTGCGTACTCGACGGGCCGCGTGACGTCCGACTCGACGGACTCGGGCGACGCGCCCGGGTAGCGCGTCTCCACGAACACAAAGGGCAGGCTCACGTCGGGCATCTGCTCGACGCGCAGCCGCTGGTAGGACGCGAGGCCCAGCACGGTGATGGCCACCATGACCATCGTCGCGAAGACGGGCTGGTTGACGGCGGTGCGCGTGATCCACATGGCGCGCTCCGGTTACGCGGGCTGCGTCGACGACGGCACGAGCGACGCCTTCACCGCGACGCTCGCGCCTTCCTTCAGGTTCTCGAAGCGCGCGGCGAGCACCGGCAGGTTGGGCGGCAGCACCGTCTTCAGCTCGACCAGGCCGGCGGCCTCGTCGCGGCGACCGATGGCCACGATGCGCTTCGCGAGCTTGCCATTGTCGATGACCCACACATAGGTCTGGCCCGCTTCCGTGCGCACGGCATCCGCGGGCAGCGAGGCCACCGGCGCGGACGCCGCCAGCGCGATGCGGCCGTTGGCGTACATGCCGCCGCGCAGCGCCGCATCCGCATTCTTGAGCGCGATGTAGACCAGGATGGAGCGCGTGCCCGCTTCCGTCGACGGGTTGATCCGCGCGATGCGGCCCGTGAACGTGCGCGCCGGGAAGCCGTCGACGGCCAGGTCCACCGGCATGCCCACCTTGAGCTCCGGCACGTCGCCCGCGGGGACCAGCGCCTGCATCTCCAGGTTGGACAGGTCGACGATGGTGATCAGCGGCGCGTCGAACGGCACCTTCTCGCCGGGCTGCACGTGGCGCTTGGCCACGCTGCCGCCGAGCGGCGCGGTGACCGTGGCGTCGCGCAGCGCGATGTCGGCGAGCCGCAGTTGCGCCTCCGCCGATTTCACGCTGCCCTGGGCGACGTCGTAGCCGGACTGCGAGTTGTCGTAGGCGTTCTGCGAGATGAAGTTTTCCTTGAGCAGCTTGGTGTTCATCCCACGCGTCTTGTCCGCCAGCGCGAGCTGCGCCCGCGAGCTCTCGAGCGCACCCTGCGCGACGCTGCGCTTCGCGTCCAGGTCCGACGTGTCGAAGCGCGCGACCACCTGGCCGGGGCGCACCGTCTCGCCCTCGCGGACCATGACGTCGCGCACGTCGCCGGACACCTTGGCCTTGACCACCACCTGGTTCACGGGCTCCAGCGTGCCGGACACCGGCAGCCAGCGCGCCAGCGGCTCCGGCTTGGGGTAGACAAGGTCCGATTGCAGGAACTGCATCGGCGCGGCGGGCTTCTGCGCCGCCTCGGCGGACTTCTGGCCGATGCGCGTGGCGATGATCCCGCCGATCGCCAGCACGACCACCGCGCCCACCGCCACGCCGACCCAGCGGCGTCGATTCATCCCCAGCTTCATCTCGTCGAACTCTCCCAGAAGTGCCCGCGGCGGTGGCCGCACCGGCAGCGGCGGCCCGTCATGGGGGCCGTCTCGATAGTCGTCGGCGGTTGGATGCAGGCGGCCGCCTTGCCGGATTCAGGACCCGGCCCGGAAGCGCTCCGCCGTGCCGCGCCACGGCCGACGGTGCGCGAAGCCTAGGGCGGCCACGCGACAGCTGCAACGCCGGCGCGACAGGCTGCGGCCGGCGGCGACCAAGCGCACCGGGGGCGGTGTCAGGGAAGGCGGCAGATCGACGCCCGGGCCGCCCCAGATTGACACCCGTTGGTGCCGGACGCGATAATTTTACGTTACCCCTCCCCGCTCCACCCCACATCCCCCGTTTTGGAGGTCTCGCATGAACGTTTCGCGTAAGCTCGGCTTGACGCTCGTCGCCGCCGCGCTGGTCACCGCCTATGGCTGCGGCAAGGAAGAACCCAAGCAGGCCGCCGCTCCCGCGGCCCCCGCCGCCAAGGTCGACGACACCATCACCGTCACCATCGGCAGCGCCGGTCCGCTGACGGGCAGCATCGCCCACCTGGGCAAGGACGACGACAACGGCGTCCGCCTCGCCATCGACCAGGCCAACGAGAAGGGCGTCACGCTCGGCGGCAAGAAGGTCAAGTTCGTCGTGCAGAGCGAAGACGACCAGGCGGATCCGAAGCTCGGCCCCACGATCGCGCAGAAGTTCGCCGACGCCAAGGTGGCCGGCGTTGTCGGCCACCTGAACTCGGGCGTCACCATCCCCGCGTCGGCCGTGTACAACCAGGCAGGCATCCCGGTGATCTCGGGCTCCGCCACCAACCCCAAGCTGACGGAACAGGGCTTCAAGAACGTGTTCCGCACCGTGGGCCGTGACGACCAGCAAGGTCCCGCCGTCGCGCAATACCTCGAAGGCCTGAAGGTCAAGAAGGTCGCCATCGCCGACGACGCCACCGCCTACGGCGAAGGCCTGGCGGACCAGGTCGAGAAGACGCTGAAGGCCGCCGGCGTGCAGGTCGTCGCCCGCGAAAAGACCACGGACAAGGCCACGGACTTCAAGGCCATCCTGACCAAGATGAAGGGCAAGAGCCCGGACGCCATCTTCTACGGCGGCATGGACGCCACCGGCGGTCCGATGCTGAAGCAGGCCCGCGAACTGGGCATCAAGGCGGTGTTCTCGTTCGGCGACGGCGCGTGCACCGCGGAAATGTCCAAGCTCGCCGGCCCCGCGTCGGAAGGCATGATCTGCTCGCAGGCCGGCCTGCCGACGGAAGCGGCCAGCCCCGACTTCGTCAAGGCGTTCAACGCCAAGTACGGCGAGATCAAGCAGTACGCGCCGTTCTTCTACGACGGTGCCAACGTGATCATCGCGTCGATGAAGAAGGCGGATTCGGCGGACCCGGCCAAGTACCTGCCGGAAATGCAGAAGATCAGCTACGACGGCGCCACGGGCCACATCGAGTTCGACGAGAAGGGCGACCGCAAGAACGCCGAAATCACGATCTTCACGCTGAAGGACGGCAAGGTCACGCCGATCGCCGTGGTCAAGGGCGGCAAGTCGCAGTCGTTCACCGACTTCATGAAGATGGCGGCGGCTCCGGCCCCGGCCGCGCCCGCGATGACGGCCGCACCCGCTCCCGCGCCCGCAGAAGCGCCGAAGAAGTAAGCGTCACGCTTCCTTCGCTGCACGTGAAAACGGCGCCCTCGGGCGCCGTTTTCGTTTCAGCGCCAGAACGGCCGCTCCGGCGCCGGCCCGCCGGCAATGGCCTCGCGCGCGACGCTCCACAGCGTGCGCACGGCGGCCTTCAGCGCGCTCATCTCGCGCGCCACCGCCTTGAACACGAGGCCCGCGTCGTTGGGCAGCCGGCACGCCCCGCAGGCGACGCCGGCGGGCAGGTCGATATCGGCCGCCAACCGCTCGACGAGCATCGCGGCCACGTCCGGCGGCGTGCACACGAACACGTTGCCGAAGACGTCGAAGTCGCGCATCGCAGCGGGTGATGCCAAGGCTTGCCGCTCCGGCTCCACGACCAGCCGCTCGTCGAACAGCAGCGTGCCGTCGGGCCGCACGCCGCGCGTCGCGAGGGACAGCACCGTCATGCCGAAGCGCTCGTCGTCGCGGTGGTGCAGCCGGCCCGGCTGCACGATCTCGCCGACGATCGCGGACGCGTCCGGCGCGACGACGATCCGCGTCTCGCTGGCGAAGCGCGACGCGCGATGCAGGATCAGCGGCTCCGGCAGGTATTCGAGGTAGCCGCCGTCGGCCACCGTGAGCGTCTGCACGGACGTCGCATGGTTGGCATCCATCGCGTGCACCTTGGTGGCCGATTGCGTCGTCACGTGCGCCCGCGCACCGGGTGCCACCGTCACATCCAGCGTCATCCGGTCACCCTGCAGCACGCAGCCCGATGTCGACAGCACGAACAGCCATGCCATGTCCGGTAGCGTCTCGTCGCAGTGGAGCGCGCGTTGCGCGAGGTAGGGCGCCTGCGACGCGAGGTCGACGAGTTCCGTGCGCGCACCACGCCGCTCGAAGCCGGCGCGCAGGTGGCCCGTCTTGCCGGGGGCGCCGGCGCGCATCTGCGCGGGCTCGTCGGCGTAGCGCGCGAGTTCGGGGAGCGCGATCCCCCGCGCCGCGAACTCCGCGCGATCGGCGGCGCCCATCGCGTCGCCTGGCGCCGGCGTCAGGCCGGCAGGCCCTCGGCCGCGGCCGGCACGTCGAACAGCAGGTCCGTGCGGATCAGCGTCACGAGCTCGGGGATGCCCTCGCCCGTCTTGCAGTTGGTGAACACGAACGGCTTGTCGCCGCGCATCAGCTTCGAGTCGTGCGCCATCACGTCGAGGCTCGCGCCAACGTAGGGCGCGAGATCCGTCTTGTTGATGACGAGGATGTCCGACTGCGAGATGCCCGGCCCGTTCTTGCGCGGGATCTTGTCGCCCGCCGCGACGTCGATCACGTAGATGAAGAAATCGACGAGCGCAGGCGAGAACGTCAGCGTCAGGTTGTCGCCGCCCGACTCGATCAGCACGAGGTCGCCGTCCGGAAAGCGCGCCTCCATGTCCTCGACCGCCGCCAGGTTCATGCTCGGGTCCTCGCGCACCGCGGTGTGCGGGCAGGCGCCCGTCTCGACGCCCAGGATCCGCTCCTCGAGCAGGATGCCTTTCAGCGTGCGCTGCACGTGCTTCGCGTCCTCGGTCGTCACGACGTCGTTCGTAATGATCAGCACCTTGATGCCCATCGCGAGCAGCGGCGGCGTGATCGCCTCGACGATCGCCGTTTTGCCCGAGCCGACAGGCCCCCCGATGCCGATGCGCGTGATCTTCTTGCTCATGGTCCTTCAGCTCATGAAGAGCCGCACGTGCGCTTTCGTGTGCACGGCCGCGGCGATGTCGAGCAGCGGCGCGAAGCCGCTCATGTGGTCGAGCGACGTCGCCGCCGCCCGGGTGTACGCGGCTTCGACGCCGGCGTTGACGCGCGCGAGGATACGCTGCGTGTCGACGTGGCCGATGCGCATCAGCCGCAGCGCCGCGCTCGCGAGCGTGGCCGCCACGCCGTACTGATGCACGACGAACGCATCGCGCGCGCTCAAGCCCTGCACCGCGAAATTGACGGCGAGCGCCACCGGATAGCTGCCGGGCGTCGTGCCCGCGGCGATGCACGCGCTCCACGCCGCGAGCATGGCCGCCGGCGCGCCTTCGACGACGTCGGCGCCCAGTTGCGCGAGCTTCGCGCCCATCTTCAGTGACATCGTCCGCGCCTCGCCGGAGAGCTTGCGCGCGACGACGAGCTGGTCGATCGCCACCAGCGTATCGACGTCGCCACTTTCCGCCGCCGCATGCGCGGGGACGAGCGCCACCGCGTCGCCACGCGCCGCCTGTTCCAGCGCCGTGCGGATCCAGGCTTCGAGCGTCGCGGCGTCCGTGACCAGCTTCTTCTGCACGGCAGACTCGAGGCCGCTGGAGAACGCGAAGCCGCCGATGGGCAGCATCGAGTCGCCGAACTGCAGCATCCGCGCGAGCAACGCGGCGTCGATGGGTGCGCGCCGCAACGCGGCGCCGATGGGTGCGCGCGGCTGCGCGGCGCCCTCCGCAGCCGGCCGCGATGGCGCTCCACCGCGTACGTCGGGCGCCATCACGCGGCGCTCGCGCGCACCGGCGGGCTCGCGTGCGGCCGGCCGGTCGCGTCGAACGACACGTACCGATCCTGCGTATGCGTATGCACGGGGCCTTCCGCCGCGCCGAACAAGCGCCGCGACTCGTGCGGCGCGAGGTAGGGCACGATCTCGCCGCCCGGCACGAACTCGTAGCGGATGTGCTCGAAGCGGTGCGTGCGCATCACCGAGTCCATCACCTTGCGGTCGACCGTCAGCGGCACGAACACGCGCGTGTCCTTGACCAGCGCGGGCCAATGCTGGTTGCCGAGCGCGTGGCCGAGTTCCAGCACGGTGCGCAGCGCCACGTCGGGGGCTTCGAACTTGAGCGCGTCGAGGTGGATCACCATTACGTCGCGCAACGTGATCGCCGCGACGACGGCGCGGCGCGCGTCCGCGTCCCACAGCAGCACGTCGCCGTCGCGCATGAACACGCCGCGGTCCAGCGACACCGCGATCTCCGCGCCGCTGTCCGTCTTCTTGCGGAAGCGGTTCTTCTGCGCTTCCCAGTGGTCGAGCTTCAGCGTGTCGATCGTCGCGCCGGCGAGCTGCGCGCGCCACGCGTCGTCGTTGGCGTTGCCCAGGATCCGCTCGATCAGCGTCATCACGAGAAGAAGTATTTCTGGTTGAGCGCGATCGTGTGCCGCGGCTCGACGGTGGCGTGCACGCCGTCGACCGTCACGGCGAATGTCTCCGGCGACACCGCGATTGTCGGCGTCGCGTCGTTGCGCACCATGTCCTTCTTGCCGATGCGCCGGGTATCGCGGACCGCGACCACGTTGCGCTCGAGTCCGAGCTTCTCCGCCACGCCCGCGGCCACGGCCGCCCCCGACACGAAGGTCAGCGACGTCTGTTGCAGGAGCTTGCCGTAGCTGCCGAACATCGGGCGGTAGTACACGGGTTGCGGCGTGGGCAGCGACGCGTTCGGATCGCCCATCGCGGCCCACGCGATCACGCCGCCCTTCAGCACGAGCTTGGGCTTCGCGCCGAAGAACGCGGGCTCCCACAGCACGAGGTCCGCGATCTTGCCCACTTCCACCGAGCCCAGCACCTGCGCGATGCCCTGTGCGACGGCCGGGTTGATCGTGATCTTGGCCACGTAGCGCAGCACGCGGAAGTTGTCGTGGCCGGGCGCGTCCTCCGGCAGCTTCCCGCGGCCCGCCTTCATCGCGTCCGCCGTCTGCAGCGTGCGCAGCCAGCTTTCGCCGACGCGGCCCATCGCCTGCGCGTCGCTCGACACGATCGAGATCACGCCGAGATCGTGCAGCACGTTCTCGGCGGCGATCGTCTCGGCGCGGATGCGCGACTCCGCGAACGCGACGTCGGACGGGATGTCCGGCGACAGGTGATGGCACACCATGATCATGTCGTACAGCTCGGCCTGCGAGTTGATGCCGTACGGCAGCGTCGGGTTGGTCGACGCGGGCAGCACGTTGGGCTCGCCCGACACCCTGATGATGTCCGGCGCGTGGCCGCCGCCCGAGCCTTCGGTGTGATACGAGTGGATCGTGCGGCCTTCGAACGCGGCGATCGTGTCCTCGACGAAGCCGGATTCGTTCAGCGTGTCCGTGTGCATGCACACCTGCACGTCCATCTCGTCCGCCACCGTCAGCGCCGAGCGCAGCACCGACGGCGTGGTCCCCCAGTCCTCGTGGCACTTGAAGCCGCAGGCGCCCGCTTCGATCTGCTCGACGAGCGGATCCTTGCCGTAGCCGTGGCCCTTGGCCAGCAGGCCCGCGTTCACCGGTAGCGTCTCGAACGCGCGCAGCATGTTGCGGATGTTGCCGGGACCGGGCGTGACGGTCGTCGCGTTGGAGCCGTCGGTAGGGCCCACGCCGCCGCCGATCAACGTCGTGATCCCGTTGGACAGCGCGGCTTCCGCCTGCTGCGGCGAGATGAAGTGGATGTGCGTGTCGATGCCGGCTGCCGTGAGGATCAGGTGCGAGCCGGAGATGGCGTCGGTGGCAAGGCCGCATTCGAGGCCCGGCGTCACGCCGTCCATCGTCGCCGGATTGCCGGCCTTGCCGATGGCGCTGATGCGCCCGTCGCGGATGCCGACGTCCGCCTTCACGACGCCCAGCACCGCGTCGACGATCGTCACGTTGGTGATGACGAGGTCGGGCGTGCCCGGGCCGGCCGCGTACGTGCGCCGGTTGTCCATGCCCATGCCTTCCCGCAGGCTCTTGCCACCGCCGAACACAACCTCGTCGCCGTAGCCGCCGCGCAGGTCGCGCTCCACCTGGATGAAGAGGTTGGTATCGCCGAGGCGCACGCGGTCGCCGGTCGTGGGGCCGTACAACGCGGCGTATTGCGGGCGGGTGATCGTGGCCATCGGGTCGGGTCGGGTCGTGGAGTCAGAGCGAGCGGAATCCGCGCTGCTTGGCGCGTGCGATGGCCGCATCCTTCGCGCCCGCCGCGCCCGTGCGACCGTCGACCAGGTTGTTGAAGCCGTAGACGTCGCGCGTGCCGCGGAACGGGACGAGCTTCACCTCGCGCTCGTCGCCCGGCTCGAAGCGGAGCGCCGTCGACGCGGGGATCAGCAGGTGCTGGCCGAACGCGGCCGCGCGATCGAAGGCCAGCGCGCGGTTCGCCTCGAAGAAGTGGAAGTGCGAGCCCACCTGCACGGGACGGTCGCCGGTATTGCGGACCTTCAAGATCGTCACCGGCAGGTCGGCGTGATAGTCAAGCGTGCCGGCCGCGCAGACATAGCCACCGAGCGGCACGGCGACGGTGGCGGGATCGACGTCGGGCGGCACGAGGGGACCTGCGGTGACTTCGGCCATGGGCGCTCCGGAGACGGCGTCAGACTCGAATTTCGCGGCGCGCGATACCGCGAGCCGGACGCACGTCGTCGAAATTCGAGTCTGACCCCATTTACAGGATGGGGGTGTGGACCGTGACGAGGCGGCTGCCGTCGGTGAACACGGCCTCCACCTGCACCATCGGGATCAGGTCGGCGACACCGTCCATCACGTCGGCTTTCGTCAGCACGCGGCGCGCCGCCTCGGTCGCTTCGGCGATGGTCTTGCCTTCACGCGCGCCGTCCATCGCGGTGGCCGAGATGATCGCTACCGCCTCCGGATAGTTGAGCTTGATGCCCTTGGCCCGCCGCTTCTCGGCGACGTCGGCCATCATGTAGATGACGAGCTTGTCGAACTCGCGCGGCGTCAGCTGCATCGCGGCCTCAGGCGGCCCCCGGCAGGGGCGGCGACGGATTTCGGTGAAACGGGAACAGCCACGCGCTTTCCTCCGGCACGGCCGGCTCCTGGCGCCGGCCCGACGAGCAATCTACAGCAACCGGCATGCCGCCCTCGGGCGCGCACGCGCCAACACGCGCTGCGCAAGGGGATGTTGCGTTGCAATAGCCGCGATGGGCCATTATCGCGCCGGCTTCGCGAATCCAGAATGGTGCGCGCGCACCGTGATGGCGCGCCCCATTGCCCCAAACACGACCTTGCCGCGACAATCCATCCACCTCGACCGGACGCCCGAATCCTGGACATCTTCCTGCAGCAGCTGGTGAACGGCCTCACACTGGGCAGCGTGTACGCGGTCGTGGCGCTGGGCTACACGATGGTCTACGGGATCATCCAGCTCATCAACTTCGCGCACGGCGAAGTGGTGATGATCGGCGCGATGGTCGCGTACACGGTGCTGACGCTGTTCGCCGGGTCCTCGGTGCCGCCGGTGCTGCAGGTGATCCTCGCCACGCTCGCCGCGATTCCCGTCTGCATGATCATCGGCTATGCGCTCGAGCGCGTCGCCTACCGGCCGCTGCGCCGCGCGCCGCGGCTCGCGCCGCTGATCACCGCGATCGGGCTCTCCATCATCCTGCAGCATCTCGCGATGCTGATCTGGAGCCGCAACCCGCTGCCCTATCCGCAGGTGGTGCCGACGGTGTCGTATCCGCTGACGTCGGGCGCGAGTCCCGCGACGATCACCAACGTGCAGATCGTGATCATCCTGATGTCGGCCGCGATGATGGCGGGACTGCTCGCGCTCGTATACCGGACCAAGCTCGGCGTCGCGATGCGCGCCGTGTCGCAGAACCAGGCCGTCGCGGGGCTGATGGGCATCAACATCAACACGGTGATCTCGCTGACGTTCGTCATCGGCGCCGGGCTCGGCGCGATGGCCGGCGTGATGGTCGGCTCCTATTACGGCGTCGCGCATTACCAGATGGGCTTCCTGCTCGGCCTGAAGGCGTTCTCGGCCGCGGTACTGGGCGGCATCGGCAACCTCGCCGGCGCGATGCTGGGCGGGCTGCTGCTGGGCGTCATCGAGGCGATGGGCGCCGGCTACGTCGGCGACCTCACCAACCTGTGCCAGCTGTCGTCGTGGTCGGACGCGCTGGCGCTGCGCTGCCAGTCCGAGCCCTACCTGCCGCTGTTCGGGTCCAACTATCAGGACGTGTTCGCGTTCCTGGTGCTGATCGCCGTGCTGATCTTCCGCCCGTCCGGCCTTCTGGGCGAGCGCGTTTCCGACCGCGCGTAGTGGGCCGGTAATTTGGGGTCAGACACCAATTTCATTCGTCGCCCATCCATGCGCCCTTGCGTATCATGAAATTGGTGTCTGACCCCAAATACCGGCTGTTCATCGGCCTGGCGCTGATCGCGGTGGCGCTCGCGGTGCTGCCGTTCGCGCTGGCGTGGCAAGGCACGGCCTGGGTGCGCATCCTGAACCAGGCCATCCTGTACTGCCTGCTCGCGCTGGGCCTGAACATCGTCGTGGGATTCGCGGGCCTGCTCGACCTGGGCTACATCGCCTTCTACGCGGTGGGCGCCTACGTCTACGCGCTGCTCGCGAGCCCGCACTTCGGCATCCACCTGCCGTTCTGGGTGATCCTGCCGATCGGCGCCGCGCTCGCGTGCTTCTTCGGCGTGCTGCTGGGCACACCGACGCTGAAACTGCGCGGCGACTACCTCGCGATCGTCACGCTGGGCTTCGGCGAGATCATCCGCATCATCTTCAACAACCTGTCGAAGCCGGTGAACATCACCAACGGGCCGCAGGGCATCTACCTGATCGACCCGTTCCGCATCGGCAGCTTCTCGCTGTCGCAGAACGAGACGATCGGGGGTCTCGTGTTCAGCGGCCCGATCAAGTACTACTACTTCCTGGTACTGGTGCTGCTGCTCGTCATCGGCATCAACCTGCGGCTGCAGAATTCGCGGATCGGCCGCGCGTGGGAAGCCATCCGCGAGGACGAGATCGCCGCGCGCGCGATGGGCATCAACACGCGCAACATGAAGCTGCTGGCGTTCGCGATGGGCGCGTCGTTCGGCGGCGTCGCAGGCGGCGTGTTCTCCGCGATCCAGGGCTTCATCAGTCCCGAGAGCTTCACGCTGACCGAGTCGGTGATGGTGCTCGCGATGGTCGTGCTGGGCGGCATGGGCAACATCTTCGGCGTCGTCATCGGCGCACTGCTACTCGCGTTCATCCCCGAGATCCTGCGCTACACGGTGGGACCTGCGCAGAACATGATGTTCGGGCACCAGATCGTCGAGCCGGAAGTGATCCGCATGCTGCTGTTCGGCTTCGCGCTCGTGCTGATGATGCTGTTCCGGCCCGCGGGCATCTGGCCGTCGGCCACGCGCAAGCGCGAGCTGGAGACGAAGCGCGGGGCCGCCGATGCCGACGCCGACGCCAACCAGGCGGTCGATGGCGGGCCCGATCCGGTGAAGGCCGCGCAAACATGAGCGGCGTCGGCCAAGGCATCCGCGTGCGCGAAGTCGCCGGCGCGACGTTGCCCGTGCCGTCGGTGGCGGTCGGCGAAGACCTGCTGATCGCGCGCGGCATCGCCAAGAACTTCGGCGGCGTCAAGGCGCTGTCCGACATCGACTTCACGATCCGCCGCGGCGAGATCTACGGGCTCATCGGGCCCAACGGCGCGGGCAAGACGACATTGTTCAACGTGCTCACGGGCATCTACGTGCCGGACGCGGGCGCGTTCACGTTCGACAACCAGCCGCTCGGCGAGCTGAAGCCCAACCAGGTGGCCGAGCGCGGCATCGCGCGCACGTTCCAGAACATCCGCCTGTTCGCCAACCTGACGGCGCTCGAGAACGTGATGATCGGGCGGCACGTGCGCACGCACGCCGGCGTGTTCGGCGCCATCGCGCGCAATGCGTCGACGCGCGCGGAGGAAGCCGCGATCGAGGCGCGCGCTTACGAGCTGCTGAACTACGTGGGCGTGGCCGATCGTGCGAACCATCTCGCCAAGCACCTGCCCTATGGGTCGCAGCGGCGGCTCGAGATCGCGCGTGCGCTCGCCACCGATCCCAAGCTGCTCGCGCTCGACGAGCCCGCGGCCGGCATGAACGCCACGGAGACCGCTTCGCTCGACAAGCTCCTGCGCGCCATCCAGCGCGACGGCACGACGATCCTCTTGATCGAGCACGACATGAAGCTAGTGATGGGCATCTGCGACCGCGTGCTGGTGCTCGACTACGGGCGCAAGATCGCCGAAGGCCCCGCCGCCGAGGTGCGCGCCAATCCCGCCGTCATCGCCGCCTATCTCGGCGGCGAGGTCACGCTCAACATGAAGGGCGCCTAGGGAAATGGGGTCAGACACCAATTTCAGGGCGCCGCCACGCCCAAGACCAAGGGAGCATGAAATTGGTGTCTGACCCCATTTCCCGGGGCCCCCATTCCCCTACGCCCATTGCCCGCGCCCCCAATTCCAAACCGCTGCTTGCGCTCGAGGGCCTGTCGGTGGCCTACGGCGAGATCCACGCGGTGAAGGGCATCGACCTCGTCGTCGGCGAAGGAGAGCTCGTGTGCCTGATCGGCGGCAACGGCGCGGGCAAGACGACGACGCTGAAGGGCATCTGCGGCCTGCTCCCCGTCAAGAGCGGCGCCATCCGCTACGGCGGCGAGGACATCACCGGCCGCCCCGCGTTCCAGCTCGTGCGGCGCGGCCTCGCGATGGTGCCCGAAGGGCGCGGCGTGTTCGGCGCGCTGACCATCGAGGAGAACCTCGCGATGGGCGCGTACGCGCGCAGCGACCGCGCGGCGATCGCGGCCGACATCGAGCACGTCTACTCGCTGTTCCCGCGCCTGAAGGAGCGGCGGCGGCAGACGGGCGGCACGCTGTCCGGCGGCGAGCAGCAGATGCTCGCGATCGGGCGCGCACTGCTGTCGAAACCCAGGCTGCTGCTGCTCGACGAGCCGTCGATGGGCCTCGCGCCGCTGATGGTGCAGAAGGTGTTCGAGACGGTGCTGGCCGTGGCCGCCACCGGCGTCACGATCCTGCTCGTCGAGCAGAACGCCAAGCTCGCGCTGGAAGTGTCGAATCGCGGCTACGTGATGGAGTCGGGCGAGATCACGCTCGCCGGCGAGGCGCGCTCGCTGCTGCACGATCCCAAGGTGCGGGCGGCGTATCTCGGCGCGTAGGAAATTGGGGTCAGACTCCATTTCCCGTTCAACTGCCGGGGCCGTCTCCTGACCGAGCCGCTGCCCTCGCACTCCGTCCCGCCCGGCCCGCCCACCGGCGACGAGCCACGCACCGTGCCCGCGCGCAACGCACTCGCGTGGTACGCGAGCGCGCTGCTCTGGTTGCGCCGCTCGCCGTTCCTGCTGGTGCTGGTCGTGATCATGCTCTCGACCCAAGCGGCGCTGCAGCTGGTTCCGCGCGTAGGCAGCCTTCTCGCGCTCGTCATCGCGCCGCTGGTGGGTTGCAGCCTGATCGTCGCATCGGACCGCATCGCGAGCGGGGGCGTCGCACGCTTCGTCGACCTCTTCGCAGGCTTCCGGACGTCGGCGGGCTCGATGCTCGCGGTCATCGCGGGCGAGGCCGTCGAGTACGTGGGCCAGGCTGCGGTCGCCTATGGCATGAGCGACGTCAACCTGTTCGTACCGGGCGCCGACGATCCGTCGATCACTCCGGCGACGCTCGTCGCGATGCTGTTCGTCGGCGGCCTCGTCAGCCTGCCGGTGACGTTCGTACCGTTCTTCGCAGTGCTCGACGACGCGGGCTTCTCGGGCTCGTTCAAGCCGAGTTTCCGCGCGTTCTTCGCCGACCTGCCCGCGCTGCTGGTCTACGGCGCGCTGATGTACGCGCTGCTGATCGCCGGCCTCGTGGTGCTCGGGCCAGGGGTGGTGCTGGCGCTGCCGCTGTTCGTGCTCGCGGCGTACGCGGGGTTGCGGGAGATCTATCCGCGCTAGGAATTGGGGTCAGACACCAATTCGGCGCCGGTGTCTGACCCCAATTCCCGGACCTAGGCGGTGTCGCGCCGCTCGAACCCGCCCGCCAGCGTCGCATCGTGCGTCACCTCGTAACGCTCCACCACCTCGACGCGCGCCATCAGCGGCCCCTGCCACGCCCACGCGGCCACGCGCTCGACGACGTCGCGCGGCCCCTGCACCCACGCTTCCACCGTGCCGTCGTGCCGGTTGCGCACCCAGCCGTGCGCCTGCGCGACGGTCGCGATCGCCGTCATCGCATCGCGATAGCCGACGCCCTGCACGCGACCGCGCACGACAAGGCGCAACGCCGCCGTCACCGCGGCTCGCCGCCGCTCGAGCATGAACAGCGCTGCAACGGTCTTCGAGTCGGTGATCTCGCCGCGGTCGAACGCGGCGAGCAACTCCTCGTGCGCCACGTTCACCACCTCGAGGAACTCGCCCGCGTCGAGCTGCGCGCCCACGTGGGTCAGCCCCTCCGCAAGCCACAGGTCGATGAACTCGGTGGAGTACGAGATCACCGGATGGATGACGCCCAGGTGCGTCCACCGCGCGGCCTCGTAGCCCGCTTCCTCGACCAGCTCGCGCTGGCCCGTGGCGAGCGGCGCCTCGCCCGGATCGATCTTGCCGGCCGGGAATTCCAGGAACACGCGCGCGAGCGGATAGCGGTACTGCCGGACCATCACGTAACGGCCGTCGTCCAGCACCGGGATCATGCAGACGGCGCCGGGATGCACGATGTACTCGCGCGTCGTGACGGTGCCGTCCGGCAGCGTCACGCGGTCGCGCCGCGCATGCAGGAAGCTGCCGTCGAGGATGGCTTCGCCGTCGAGGCGCCTTTCGGTGAGGTCGTCCATGGTCGGGCGCTATTTTCCACCAAAGCGCCCCACGGCCCGCGCGGGCCCGACAATCACGGCGTTATTTTCCAGCCAAGCGCGACGGCCCCGCTGGTGGGATCGGTTCGTCGTCCAACAGATCCCGCCTTGTGGCGAACGTCAGCGCAAGCTGCTCCCATGGTCGCTGCAGACGATAGGCGCGCCAGGGACGCAATGCCAGCGTCGCTCCGGTACGCCAGCCGGTCATCGGTGACTGTACGCCGGCTTGGCGCAGCACACGCCCGTAGCACCGATAACAATGTGAAATCGAGATCAGCAGAAATTCGGCGACGTCGCGCATCCTGTTGTCGTAGCGCCGAAGAAGCTCCACGTAGGCAGCCGCCGCGCTACCGTGCCCCCGAAGTCGCTGCTCGGCGGTCGCTTCGTCGTCTGCTGCAATCGCCGCATGAATCGGGTCGTCGGAGGGCGGGCCCGCAAGACTGCGCATCAACGGATGCAGCCCTGCATCGGTGCCATCGTCGTCGTCAAAATGATCGAGACGAACCGCGTAGCGAACGTTGGTTTCGCCGTACCGCACCAGCTTCTGGTAAAGGTGGCTCAGCAGCAGTTCGCAATCGGCGTCGCACGAGAAGTCCAATGCGTGGCCACGCGCGGCACCGAGCTGCTTCGCCATCAGCCAAGCTTCATTTCTGACCTCGCCGATTTCGTATTCACCCCTCGTATGACGCGACGCGCGCGACAGCGCGTCGGCGTGGCGAATCAAGAAAGCGTCGAATGTGTCAGCGACCAATCGGGAACGCCACGCGCCGGGCGAATTGGCGGGAGCTAGAAGTCCTGCGGCACGATGCTGATGGAGCGCCCGCCGGGAAGCAGCATCGTCGCCGCGGTATCGGACGTGAACGTGATCGTCATCGTGCCGTCGTTACCCGCCAGCGAAGGCACCTTGTAGGCGCAGGCGATGCACTGGCCTCCCGTGACCTTGTTGAGCGTCGCCGTGAACGTGTTGCCGACCACCGGGCCCGTCGCGATGTACCACTGCGGCCCGCCGTCGGCCGCATACGAATAGACCGTCACGACCAGCGTGCCGTGCTTGTAGTCAAGCGCATAGCCGCTTCCGGACTCGGCCGGGTTCCACCAGAGCCCGACGTGCGGCGTCACGGTCGACGCTCCGTTGTCGACGAACGTGTAAGTGCCGTCGAAGTCAACGTGATCGATCGGCGTGTACGCCGCTCCAGGCGTGGGGTCTTCGTGCTCCGTCAGCAACACCGCCATGCTGTAGGTGCCGGGCGGCGGCGGCGTCATCGGGACGTTGCCGGTGTCGACGTTCTCGTAGTAATAGCCGGGCTGCAACGGCGCCAGCGAATAGGTGGCGAGGCGGAATCCACCGGCCGTCGTCCCGCCCGCGTACGGGGTCGGAAACATCCACAGTTCGAGGCGCAGTCCGGCGGACGCAGTGCTCGATTGGTTGCCGATCCAGCCCGCGAACATCGAGGCGGTGCCATCGGAATAGCCCGCCCAGATCGCGCCGCCAAGCTTGACGTTCGTGGCAAACGCCGGCGTCACCATTCCCGCGAACACGAACACCGCCGCGAGCGCGCGGACGCGTTTCAACAGTCCCATCGTCGTCACCTCCCCGTGGCACCAGTCTAGGGCTTGCGCCGCGCAACACCGGAGGCAATTTGTAACCAATACACGCAACGCAAAGGGCGGACGGCCATCACGCAGCCGCCCGCCCTGCTACCGGGGTCCGACCCCTGTTGACGTGACAAACAGAGTCGGATCTAGAACGCCTCCGGCACCACCTGGATCACGCGTTCGCCGCCGAAGTACATGACGCCCGACGTGTTCGACGTGAACACGATCGACACCGGCCCGTCGTCGCCCGCGAGCACCGGCGACTGGTAAGCGCAATGGACGCACTGGCCGCCGGCGGTGCGCGCCAGCGTGCCGGTGAAGACGTTGCCGTCGAGCGCGCCGGTGGCGATGTACCACTGCGACGCGCCCTCCGCCGTGTACGAGAACACGAGCACGACCACCGTCCCGTGCCGGAAGTCGATCGCATAACCGCTGCCGGACTCGTCCGGATTCCACCACAGGCCCGGCTGCGGCGAGACGTCGGCGTTGCCGTCGACGAACGTCACCGGGCTTGCGAACGGATGGACGCTTACCACCGCGTAGCCGTCGCCGTCATCCTCTTCCAGCGCCATCGCGAGGTACCACGTGCCGTCGGGCGGCGGCGTGAACGCGAGTCCCGGCACCGCGACATTGTCGAGCGGCGCCGACCGCAGCACCGGCTGCAGCGGCGTCTGCGTCAGGCGATGGCCAGCGAGCGGCCCGCCCGCATACGGATGCTCCAGCGCCCACAGTTCCAGGCGCAGGTTGCCGGACGCGTCGTCGGCGCTCGACGCCGTGCGTACCGGTGCCTTGTACGGCTTGCGGACCGGCGGCGTGATCGGGCTGAGGCCACCGCCGCTGCCCGTGTGCCCGATGCGCTCGGCGCGCAGTTCCACCGTCGTGCCGTGCAGTGCGTACGCCACGGCACCGCCCAATTCCATGTCACTCGCGGCCGCAGGCGTGCCGCACGCTATCCCGAGCGCGAGGCCGATCGCCGCGAGCGCCCGTTGTACGAATCCGTTCATCGCATGCTCCCTTGGTCATGGGGTGTATCCCCAGCGACAGGGTGCGACGAGCGGCCGCGCAGGCGCCAACGGAAATTCCCGCGCCGCGTGACGAAAGTTCACATGCTGCGGCGCAGGGCCAGGCCCGATTCAGAGCCAGTCGCGTGGCGGCAGGAAGCGTTCGTACAGCTCGGCTTCGGGCGAGCCGGGCTCCGGCTTCCAGTCGTAGCGCCACGCCACGCGCGGCGGCATCGACAGCAGGATGGCCTCGGTGCGCCCGTTGGACTGCAGCCCGAACAGCGTGCCGCGATCCCACACGAGGTTGAACTCGACGTAGCGCCCGCGGCGATAGGCCTGGAAGTCGCGCTCGCGCTCGCCCCAGGGCGTGGCCACGCGGCGCTCGACGATCGGCGCATACGCGTCGACGAAGTGGTCGCCCACCGAACGCGTCAGAGCAAAGCAGCGCTCGAAGCCGCCCTCGTTCAGGTCGTCGAAGAAGACGCCGCCGATGCCGCGCGCTTCGTTGCGATGCTTCAGGAAGAAGTAGCGATCGCACCACGCTTTGTAGTTGGCGTACACACCGTCGCCGTAAGGCGCGAGCGCGTCGCGGCACACGCGGTGGAAATGGACGGCGTCCTCGACAAACCCGTAGTAGGGCGTCAGGTCCATGCCGCCGCCGAACCACCAGACGTCGGCGGCGCCCTCGCGGCGGGCGACGAAGTGGCGCACGTTCATGTGCACGGTGGGCACGTAGGGGTTGCGCGGATGCAGCACCAGCGACACGCCCATCGCTTCCCACGCGCGGCCCGCGAGTTCCGGCCGGTGCGCGGTGGCGGATGCCGGCAACGTGGTACCCGTCACGTGCGAGAACAGCACGCCGGCGCGCTCGAACACGCGGCCGTCCTCGACGAGGCACGACGTTCCGCCGCCGCCTTCGGGGCGTGTCCATGTGTCGCGACGGAACGGCGCACCTTCGAGCGCCTCGAGCGCGGCGACGATGCGCAACTGGAGCGCGGGAAAGAACTGGCGGGGCATCGACCGATTATGACCCGCCGCGATCCTGTATTGTATTCGAAACCTTGTTTGGCATAATGAACGGCATGGAACCCCTTGCCAATCGCTACGGCCGGATGCTCCGCGCGCGGCGCGCGGAACTCGGCATGAGCCAGGCTCGCCTTGCGGCCGCCGCCCGCGTGTCGCGCTCCATCCTTTCGCGGCTCGAGTCGGGCGCGGCCGACGTCGCGCAAACGGACGTACTGGAGCGCCTGTGCGCGGCCGCGGGCATCGATGCCCATCCCGTTGCAGCATCGGCGCTCGACCGGGACGCGCGCATCGCGGCACGGGCCGAGCACGGCCGCCAGCAAGCGGAGCGGCGCGCGCGCCATTACCGGATCGCGGTCCGGCTCGCCACGGCACCTGGCACGATGAAGCAGGCGATCGCCGCGGCAAGCAGCCGCGTCGAGCTGTGGCATCGCAAGCGACTGTGCAGCGCCCGGTACATCGAACGCTGGCGCGCCGTTCTCGCGCTCCCGCCCGCACGGATGGCGCGCGCGCTGCTCGAGTTCGGCGAATGGGAGGACGCCATGCTGCAGAACTCGCCCTGGCCCTCCACTTGAAGCTCGACAACCTCCAGGTGCTGTTTGCAGAAGCGCGCCGCATTGCGGGCATCGACGCGTTCGTCGTCGTCGGGAGCCTGTCGATCCTGGGCGTGCTGCAGGCGGAACGACTGCCGCGCGCGATGCTCGTCTCCATCGACGTCGACGCGTTCAGTTACTCCGCTCCCGAGCGGATTTTCGAACTGGCCGACGCGCTGGGCGAAACAAGCGCGTTCGCCGCGCGTCATGGCTACTACCTGGATCCCGTATCGGACAAGCTGCCCACCCTGCCGGAGGGATGGCGCGCGCGGCTCGTACGCGTGCCGCTGGACGACGGCCTGACGATCTATTTCCTCGATCCGAACGATGCAGCGGTCTCGAAGTATGCGCGTTCGTCGCCTCGCGATCGGGAGTGGGCGCGGGCAGGACTCGCCGCCGGCCTGCTGTCCGCGCCGATCATCGAAAGCCGCTTCACCAGCACGGACTTCCTCGACGACGCGGAAGCACGCCGCGCTCGCGCCGCCCTCGCCGAGGACCGCGCGCGGGAATAGGGTCGCCTCAAATCAAATAGGGTCAGACACCATTTCCGTGAGACACCATTTCCGTGCGTGTGGAAATGGCACGGAAATGGTGTCTGACCCTATTTGAGGTGTGACCCTATTTGAGGTGTGACCCTATTTGAGGTGCAGGATGCGGGCGAAGAACGCGGCCAGCGCGTCGTACGCATCCAGCGGCAGCACGTTGGCCACGAACTGATCGGGCCGCACCACCACCAGCGCGCCGCGCTCGCGGTCGATGCCGCGCAGGTCGAAGAGGTCTGGGCCCACCTTCAGGTCCGGCGTGAACGCCTTCTCGTAATCGACGAGGCCGAAGCGGCCCTTGCGCGGCGCGAGCATCGGCGGCAGGTCGCCCACCTTCAGTGTGCGGTGCCCCTGCTGGTAGATGCCGCGCACGTCGATCACGGAGTCGACGTCGGAACCGTGGGGCGTGTGCAACCGCACCGGCGAGCGCGCGTCGTCGTGCAGCCACGCCATCAACGCATGGAAGCGCGCGCACGACGCATCGGCGAACGCATACAACCGCCACGCCGCATCGGCGCGCGCGACGTGACCCAGTTGCAGCGGCTTGGCATCCGCGAGCCGCACGACCGGCGCCGAGTGGAAGCGCATGCCGATCGTGAAGCCGCTCGCCAGCGCCTGGTGCGTCGGCTCCGCGGTGAGCACCGTCGACGGCACGTAGCGCGTCGCGACGCCCGCCGTATAACGCCCCGATTGCATGAACTGCGCCTGCAGCTCCGCGGGATCGATGCCGCCGCGTTCCGGATGCGCGGGATCCTTCGGCGGCAGCGACATGGCCTTCGACCAGCGCTTGTCGAAGTCGATCAGCTCCTGCGCGATGGCGCGCCGCTCCACCGAGTACGTGCGCAGCAGGTCGGGCGACGCGCGGCCCTCCAGCACCGCCACGAGCTTCCACCCGATATTGAACGCGTCCTGCAGCGACACGTTCATCCCCTGCCCCGCCTTGGCGCTGTGCGTATGGCACGCGTCGCCGGCGATGAACACGCGCGGCGCTTGCGTCGCCGGCGACGCTGGCGTCAGGTCATCGAAACGGTCCGTCACGCGCTGCCCCACCTCGTACACGGAGAACCAGACGATGTCGCGCACGTCCAGCGTGTACGGATGCAGCACGCGCCGCGCGGTGGCGATGGCCTCGTCGGCCGTGATCGAGCGCATCTTCTCGCGCTGCGACGGGTCGACGTCGCCCAGGTCCACGTACAGCCGCACGAGGTAGCCACCTTCGCGCGGGATGATCAGGATGTTGTCGTGGTCAGCCGACTGGATGGCCGCCTTCAGCCGGATGTCGGGGAAGTCCGTGACGGCGAGCACGTCCATCACGCCCCAGACGTGGTTGGCGAAGTCACCGTGCGGCGCCGCGCCGATAGCCTCGCGCACGCCACTGCGCGCGCCGTCGCAGCCCACGACGTAGCGCGCGTGCACGACACGCTCGACGCCGCCCTGCTTCACCGTCACCGCCACCGGATAGTCGCCGTCGGGCGCGACACGCAGCGTGACGAACTCGCAATCGTAGTCGGGCACAAGCCGCGACGCCGACTTGCGCATGTACTCGAGCAGGTATTCCTGCAGCCGCGCCTGGTTGACGATCACGTGCGGAAATTCGGACAGCCCGTCCTCGACGTCCTGGATGCGTCCCGTGCGCTCGATCTTCGTGCGGTCCGCCGCCGACGGCCGCCAGAACACCGTCTCGTTGACCCAGTAGGCCTCGCGGATGAGCCGCGTGCCCAGCCCGAACGCCTCGAACGTCTCGACGGTGCGGCACGCGATGCCGTCCGCGCGGCCCAGCTCCAGCGGGCCGTCGCGCCGCTCGACGAGCCGCGTCGTGATGTGCGGGAACGTCGACAGTTGCGCGGCGAGCAGCGTGCCCGCGGGGCCGCTGCCGACGACCAGCACGTCGACGCGGTCGGGCAGGCCCGCGGCAGCGCGCGCCTCGGCGCCCGGCGCGGGTTCGGCGATGTCCGGGTCGCCGGGGCGGTAGCCGTTCAGGTAGAACTGCATGGTCATTCGTCCTTGTCTGCGCCTCTGGCCGGGGCCTGGAGTGCGGAGAACCGGCGCGGGCAACGCCGGCCGCTCACTCACCCGACCGTCATTCTCACCGAGTGCACGGCGCGCGCTCGCGATCGCTTAAGGCGCACGGCTAGCGCAGCGCACGAACGACCGCGGCGCTGGCCGTGCGCATGCGCTTCCACAGCGTGCGGCCGAACGCCGGCTCGTAGTCGTCCGCTGCCGCCAGCACGGTGTCGATGATTGGATCGGGCGCGTCGATTTCGCAGTGCTGGCGCCCGAAAGCGAGCAGTTGAGCTCGGTCCGGCCACGCTCGCGAGCGGTCCAGCGACAACGCGAGGCGGTCGCGCGGAAGGTAGACGAGCGTGCACACCACGTCGAACACCGGCGACAGGCGGCAATCGTCGCTCGCCGGATCCGTGTACAGCAAGCCGAAATTCTTGAGGTGCGCATCGCCGTTGCCCAGCGCCACCGAAGCGACGACGCCGGCGAAGTACTGATGCAGCGAACGTGCGCGCCACGCAGGCGAAGCGTTCATCGCAATGGTGCGCGCCACCTGTTCGTACGTCCCTTCGTACTTGGTCGCGTTGGTCTTGCCTTGCAGCGCGACCATGTCCTCGAACCCCAGGTAGCGATCGTCTTCGAAGTCGTAGTCGAAGCGTTGCACGACGAGTCGCTTGCGGTCGCGCGAGAGCTGGAAGGCCGGCACCGACAGCCCCGCGGCGGATGCCACCGAGAGGCAATGGAACTCGTTGACGGCCAGGTCCGGAAATTCCGGCGAATCGGCCTTGACGATGTACTGATGCGCGCGCAACGTGGAACGATCGTCGAGGCTGGCCTTCGCCTTGCCGCCGCGCGGGACGCGCACATCGTCCCGCGCCGCCACCAGGACCTTCGGCTGCACGCCGGCCACACCGGAACCGATGAGGTAGCGATCGCAGAGGTCCGCGAACAGGTCGCCGGAACCTTGGTCCGCGAGCAATTGTTCCAGGCTCTCGACGCCCGGCGTCGGTTCCGGTCCGCTTTCCGCACTCACCCGCAAGCGACCGATTGCGTTGGCGTTGGACAGAAGGAGCAGCGCCATGTCGTCGACGCGCATGACCTTGCCAAAGCGATCGACCATACGATCACGCAGAAATCCCTCCGGCATGAATGTCTCGAACACCGGAAGCATCGGGGTGCGGACGTACGCCTCCGGCCGGAGCGGCATCGTCAGAGAAATCTCGCGATGCCGGTCTGCCGTCTCGAGAACGTCCGTGTCGTAGACGAACGAATGTTGCCCATTCTTGGCAAGGCGCCCGCACGAGCCCGCCGCAGTCGAAACGCGCAGCAGCGAAACGCGCGGGAGGCTAGGCGCCCGGTTCCGCGCCATAGAGCGCATCCAGTTCGTCGAGCGTTGGTCGGCGCGCGGGCGACGCGTCGAGTGCATAACCCAGCGCCGCGCAAGCGCGCAAGAACGAGGAAAGGCGAACGCCGGTGTCGGCCGCCTCCATGCGTTGGTAACTCCGCAACGGAATGCCAGCGCGTGCCGAGAACGCTGCCTGCGTCAGGCGTTGGGCCTTGCGTTGGTCGCGCAGGAAGCGGGCGATTTCATCGGGCGATTGCATACGCCAAATATGGCGCAAAATGCGTCCATTGTCAATTTATACGCCATTTATGGCGTGCGTGCGGCACGAGATTGGTGTCAGACACCCATAAGGGGGCGAGACACCCATAAGGGGGCGCTGCGGTTCCCCAACCCCAAGCGCAACGCGCGTCCGTTGAACACTAGACTCCCCACGAACACGGCCGCGACTGCACCCAATGACCCCACCCCGCAACCCTTTCTGGGCGAGGCTGGCCTTGAACGTTCTTGAACTCCCCGTAGCGCTGGGCCTGGCGTTCGCCCTCTTCGTACTCGTGGGTCGCTGGGGATGCTGGTGGGCCCGCTGCGTGGACGTGAGCGGCCTGCCGTGGATGCTGGGCGGAGCCCTCTTCGGCCTGGCGGTCGGCGCAACGTACTGGATACTGTCCGCCCGACGCCCCGCGGCCACGGGGCAACGCCTGGTCGTGGCCGCTGGCATCGTCGCATTCAGCGTCGTGGCCGTCTTGCTGCCAGTGCCGACGACGCACCTGTAAGCGAATCAGCGCTGCGGCAGCGCCCTCCGCCGTGCTGAAAGCGCGCCTGCGAACGCCAACGCCAACATCATCACTGCGAGCCCTCCGGGGCCGATGGCCGGCACCGGCGTGGCCACCGTCGTCACCGGAGCAAACAACGCGCGCGCATTGGCACAGGTTCCCCGCGCGGTTGCGACCTGGCTCCACTGCGCCTGGTAGTCGTAGCCGTAGTTGTAGCTCTGGACCATCACGTTGGCCAGGTTGGTCACCGGACCGAAGCTCGTGTCGCCTTGCTCGAGGTCCGACTGCGTATAGACCAGCGTGTCGCCGATGTAGAACTGGAATGCGCTGCCGGTGAACGTCACGCAGAAATCCGTCCACGTGTCGTACGAGACGGGCGTTGCGAGGTCGACCCAGCCCTCGTTCGTGTCGAACACGCGGTAACGCGGCGTGCCCCCGAGACTGTCGTTGGTGTCCGGATACAGGCCGTTGGTGAAGTCGATGATCGGGAAGAGGTCGCAGGCGGCCGTGTCGCACGTGTCGCCGCCGGTCGCGGGCGCCACCGTGGCCCACAGGTCCGCGCGCCGGTTCAGGCTGCCGTTGGCGCCGCTGGGGCTGCCCCAGCTCGACGGGATGTAGAGGCTGCCGATCCACGAGACGGTGGACGTCAGCGCGCCCGTGTCCACCTTCCGGCCCTGCGTGTTGGTGAAGGAGCCGGATCCCGGGGGACTCTGCACGTCCGTGCCGGCGATCGACAGCCCCAGCACATTCGCCCGGCCGTGTTGCGTGCCTATGTTGTCAAAGGCGGACGGCGGGAAGCGGTCCGGGTACCAGGCCGTGCTGCTCGGGCCCGCGGTCGTGGTGGGGTATTGCGGCAGGATGCCGGCGCGCGCCGCGAACGATGTAGCCGACAACGCAATGCCTGCCGCGAGCGCTGCGCGGCGTAACGTGACGTTCAAAGGTTCCTCCTGGCGTTCGATGACCGGTGCGGCGCGACCCGACACGCGCATCAAGGGCGTCAAGGGGTCCCGCCGGCTTCCAGCCCGTCCTCAATGCAAGGGGCGTGCCGCCGTCCGCTTGGGTGGCCTATTGGCGCGCCACGCCGACGTTGTCGAGGTACCAGCGATAGGTGTCGCGAATGCCGTCCTGGAGCCCGATACGCGGCGCCCAGCCCAGCGCGCTCAGGCGACCCACGTCCAGCAGCTTGCGCGGCGTGCCGTCGGGCTTGGACGGATCGGTGGCGATGGTCCCCGCATAACCCACGGCCTGCGCCACGAGCTGGGCAAGCTCCAGGATGGTCACGTCGCTGCCGGTGCCGACGTTGATGATGTCGCCCGACGAATAGACGCCCATCAGGTGCACCGCGGCGTCGGCAAGATCGTCGACGTGCAGGAATTCGCGCCGCGGGCTGCCCGTTCCCCAAATGGTCACCGTGGCATCGCCGCGTTCCTTCGCCTCGTGGAAGCGGCGGATCATCGCGGGCAGCACGTGCGAGTTTTCCGGATGGAAGTTGTCGCCCGGACCGTAGAGGTTGGTGGGCATCAGGCTGATGGCGTCGAAGCCGTACTGCGCGCGATAGGCCTGCGCCATCTTCACGCCCGCGATCTTGGCGATGGCGTACCACTCGTTCGTCCGCTCCAGCGGACCCGTGAGGAGCGAGTCTTCGCGGATGGGTTGCGGCGCCAGCTTGGGATAGATGCACGACGAGCCCAGGAAGCAGAACTTGCGCACGCCGTGGCGATACGACGCCTCGAACAGGTTCGTCTGGATGGCGAGGTTGTTGTAGATGAACTCGGCGGGATAGCGGCTGTTGGCGGCGATGCCGCCCACGCGTGCGGCGGCGTCGAAGACGTAGGCGGGCCGCGCGTCAGCGAAAAACGCGTGCACCGCCGCCTGGTCCTCGAGATCGACTTCGGCGTGCGTGCGCACGACGACGTCGCGCGCGCCCGCGGCGGCAAGGCTGCGGCAGATCGCACTGCCCACCAGACCGCGATGGCCGGCGACGAAGATGCGGGCGTTCAGGTCGAGAGGCGATGTGGTCAAGGCGAAGGACTCGCGATCATTGTTGAAGGGTCGACGGCGACTTCAGCGACGCGAGCAAAGCGCTCCACTGCCCCAACGCCTGCGACCGCGTGAAGCGCTCGTCGTACAGCGCGCGGGCATTTAGCGACATCCGCTCGCGCAGCACGTCGTCCATGTGCAGCCGGAGTATCGCCTGCGCAAGACCACCCGCATCGCCAACCTGCAACGCGAGGCCGCAGTCGCGCTCCGTCACGAGCCCGCCAATCTCTCCCGCAGCATCGCCCACCATAAGCACCGGCCGAGCAGCGGCGAGGATGCCGTAGAACTTGCTGGGAACGATCAGGCCTTCGAGCGCCGGCCGCAGCGAAATCCAGTGCACGTCCGCCACGCCCAGCGACTGCGAGAGCATCTCACGCGGCTGGTAGTCGTGAAAGCGGAACGCGTCGGCGAGGCCGCGCGCATCCACCTGGCGTTGCAGCGCGCGCATCCAGTGCCCGCCGCCGATGAACAGGAACACGATCGAAGGATCGGCACGCAAGCGCTCCGCCGCGCCGAGCAGCGTCTCGATTTCGTGCGCGCGCCCCAGGTTGCCGGAATAGCCCACGACGAACTTGCCGGCGAGTTGCCAGCGCTCGCGCAGCGGATTGTGCGCCGGCTCCAGCGGCTCGATGCCGTCGTCGGACCAGTTGTGGATGACGTGCACGCGAGGCGCGGGCACGCCAAGCTCCAGCAAGCGCTCACGCATCCGCTCGCCGATGACCACGTTGGCATCGGCCTTCAGCAGCGCACGGTCGCGGCCGGACTTCAGCAGCCGCACCAGCCCATCGCGCGCCACGCGCATCTGCAAGGCCTGCGCAACTTCCGGGAACACGTCCTGCAGCCAGTTCACGACGCGCGCGCCGCGCATCCGCGCGATGGGTGCGATCACGGTGGACAACATCGGCGGATCCGTCTTCACGATCACGACGTCGCCGCGGCGCACGGTGCGCCATACGGCCCACGCGGCGCTCGAGTAGAAGGAGGCGTAGTCCAGCGCGCGGCCCGCCAGCGTCGAGCGGCCGAAGTGCGTCGTCCATGGGCGGCGCACCGTGATGCCGGCGATCGTCTCGCGCGGCGCCAGGCGGTCCGAGGGATTGTCGTAACGCTGGCGGCTGGCAATGATCTCGACGCGCTCGCCTCGCGCTGCGAGATCGAGCGCCAGGTCGGTCAGCAGCTGGCTGGTCGCGGAGTGGTCGGGCGGGCCGTAGCGATTGACCAGCAGAATCATGGCGCCGCAACCGTTTTTCGCTTTTTGTGCTGTATCAATATTCGCTTATTGTGCTGTGGCTGCGGGCCATCAAGTACTTCGAAGCAATCGCATCGCGCCGACCTTGGCCGCGTTGCGGTCGAACGTCATCGTCATTTCGCAGCCGTTCGCGGTTCCCGCTCGCTCGATCATGCAGTCGGCAAAGTCCGCGTTCCCTGCTGCATAGGCTCGAGTGGCCTGCCACGCGCGTTCCGGCGCTTCGACGATCAACGATCTTGTGCGCAGCAATCGCTCCAGTACCGCCACGATTCCAGCACGTTGGCAGTCGTACCCACTCTCCAGAACCCAAACGAGTTCCACCAGCGCCACCGTGGAGATGAAGCCGGGATTCTCGGCCGTGAGCGTGTCTTCGATCAGCGAGTTGGCGAGCCGGGCCTGCGCGGGGTCGTCCTGCGTGACGTAGCGGACAACGACGTTGGTATCCAGACCGATCACTTGCCCGCAGCCCGCTTCGACACGATGCGTGTCATATCGTCAACGGAGAGGGGTCGCGCACGCTTGGACACCATGCCTTTGAGCAAACGAACGTCGTCGACCGCAGGTTGCATCGCGATTTGCCCGGAGGACAGCTCGACGAACTCGATACGATCGCCGGTGGATAGCCCCAGTTTGTCGCGAACCGCCCGGGGAATCGTGATCTGGCCCTTGCTGGTGAGCGTTGCGGTTGTCATGATGCCTTACCGAAAATGCAATTCCTTACTCTAACGCAATGCAACATGCTTGGCAATGCAGGCAGCGGTCATCACGCAAGCGCTACTGAAACAACGTAACGAGCCTAGCCATCACCTCATCCATGACCTCGGGCGCCAAGGTATCCACCTTGCGAGCCTTGCGTGCCGCCAGGTCCATCACGCGCGGCTGATCGCAGCGAACGACGCCGGTGGTGACGCTTCCGCTCAGCGGGACCGCAAAGCCCGAACGGCGCGCGAATGCGCCACCGGTGGTGATGGGGAGCACCACGGGCAGCCCGGTCGCAACATTGAATTCATCCGCCGAGACCACGACCACCGGCCATGCGCCACTCTGTTCGTGGCCGGAAGCGGGATCGAGCGAAACGTGGAAGACATCCCCTCGCTTCACAGCAACTCGCCCCCGGCAGGCGGGCCATCCACCCATTGCCGCTCTTCCGTCGAACGCGGACTGGCGTAATCGGAAGCGGCGAGCAGTTCCTGAAGCGTGTACGCAGGCTTGGGCTGGGGTTGAACGATCAGCCGGCCATGCTCCACGGACAATCCCACGGTGGCTCCCACTTTGAGGCCGAGTTGCTCCAAGAAAGCCGGAGGCACGACCAGCATGAGTGAGCCGCCCACCTTGCGCAAATAGGTCTTATGCACGATTCCAGCGTCTAATTATATTAATATATAATACCGCTTGCCGGATTCAGGGATCTGCACGTATTTACTCCGAATGGTTATATTTTTCACTGATTAAGGCCATTTCAGCGAATGCTGAAAGCTGCTCACGTAATAGGGTTTGATATTTTCATTATCAGTGTTATTTTCATCAGTAAGTGAAAATAGATATTCCGGTGAAAATTGAACAACAGGCGGCAGACCAGATGCGCCTGTTATTAAAGCAGGTGCCCGCCATCGAGCACCTCACCATTCGCCATGAGCAGCGATCTGACGAAGGCCCGCGACCCGATCTGACTGTTCAGTTTGATGTTTCGGGCGCGCGCCATGTACTGCTCTGCGAGGTCAAGTCAAATGCGCAGCCACGGCACGTGCGCCCCGCGTTGCTTCAACTTCGAGAGTACGCGGCGCAATATCCAAATGGCGCTTTACCCGTACTCATAGCCCCATATCTCTCGGCAGCAGCGCAGGCTCTATGCCATGAGTACGACGCCGGATTCCTCGATCTCCAAGGCAATGTGCGCCTGGCTTTCGGGACGGTTTTCATTGACCGCCAAGTTGCCACCAAGCCGGTCGCGGAACGTCGGGAACTACGTTCGGTGTTCAAGCCCAAATCGGCGCGCGTTGTACGACTGATGTTGAGGAAGCCATCACATCCCTGGCGGGTTGCGGAGCTTGCCAAAGCAGCCGCGGTCAGCTTGGGCCAGGTCAGCAATGTGCGATCGCGCCTGCTGGACCGCGAATGGGCAGAAGTGTCTCGTGATGGCTTGTCCCTTTCCAACCCGGATGCACTGCTGGATGCGTGGAGCGAGGAGTACAAGCCGCCGGCTGGCGAACGTCATCGCTTTTATACCGCGCTGCATGGCAAGGCGCTCGACGAGACACTGCGCAGGACAAGCCCGGAGTCGGTTGGGGGCTCAATCGTTCTTGCCTCCTTCTCTGCAGGACAGTGGCTAGCTCCCTATGGCCGGACGAGCACTCAATACTTCTATGCTGATGACGCTGGCCTGGAGCGGTTGCGCTCCCGATTGATGCTCGCCGAAACATCGAAGGGGGAAAACGTCGCTGTAACCGTAATTGAAGACTCGGGCCTGTTCCGTGACAGCGTAGAGCCGGCACCTGGCGTGATCTGCACAAGTCCTGTGCAGACCTACCTGGACCTGATGGCTGCCGGAGAGCGCGGGCGTGAGGCGGCAGCCCATCTCAGACGAGAGAAGCTCAAGTGGCAGAAATGACTCCGCATGAGCCGCAATCGGCGAGCGACTACGACGATCGCACGACAGAAGCGGTCAAGGCCGTGCTCATCGAGATAGGGCAAATCCTTGGAAGCTTCCGTGGGAAATTCGCCGTGGTGGGCGGAGCCGTCCCTTGGCTGTTGCTGGGCGACACCGATGACATGGCGCACGTCGGCACCCTGGACGTGGACCTGGGCTTGGATGCCGAGTCTCTGGGGGACGGCGAATACGCCACACTGATCGAGTCGCTGCTTAAGCACGGCTATGCGCAACGGCCGGAGCTTCGGCGCTTTCAGCTGGCCCGCCAGGTTCCGGCAGCAGACGGTGGGGCTCCTATCGACATTCTCGTCGACTTTCTGATGCCTCGCGATGTGGAGCTCGAGACGAACGACCCGCCTCTGATCAGTGACTTTGCCGTCCAGCGCGCGGACGGGGCCGATCTGGCATTGCGCTTCTATCAGCTGGTGGCAATCAGCGGCGCCATGCCCGGCGGCGGCACAAACCGCGTTGAAATTGCGGTCTGCTCGATTCCCGCCTTGCTCGCGATGAAAGGTCATGCCATCGAGAGGCGCTACAAGCAGAAGGATGCCTACGACATTTATTACTGCGTCCGCAACTATCCAGGCGGTCCGGCGGCGCTGGCAGAAGCATGTCGCCCGTTGCTCGACCATCCAAGCGGTGTAGCCGGATACGATTTCATCTCCGGCAAGTTCGATTCCGCCGATGGCTTCGGTCCCACATGCGTCCGCCGCTTCGTGGAAGATACGCACGCGCTCGGCGATCGCACGCCGGAGCAATGGCAGCGGGATGCCTTCGGGCAGATCGATGCTTGGCTGGTCGCACTCGGGCTAAGGCGCTAGCCTTCCAACGCGTGCCGAAGGTCGGCAAGCGTCACCATCAGCGTCATCGGATCCAATGGCGACTCATCGAGGCCGAGGCGCTGATCGAACACCTTGGCCTCGTCAGAGAGGGCATGCACAACCAAGCCCCGAATGCCGACGGCGTCGGCCGCGTGGAGGACGCGAAGAGCAGCGTCCTGAAACAGCGCCCGCCCGAGCCCGCGGCCGCGATGACTGATGGCCACCGCGAGCCGGCCGAGCACGACGACCGGCACCGGGTCCGGCATGTTGCGGCGGAAATGCCCCGTGGCTGCGACCGGCACCACCGCGCTCGAAGCCAAGGCGTAGTACGCAACGACCTTGCCTGCTTTGCAGCTGACGAACGTGCGTGACGCGCCACTCAGTTGGTTGGCCACGGCGCGACGCTCGAGCCAGACATTGAGCGACGTCACACCGCAATCGAAACCGGCGACGTCGTGGTCGGAGCGAAGCGGCTCCGGAACTCCAGGCATCCCGCTTCAGGCAGCCTGCCAGGGCGCCTTGCTCCGCATGGTCTTTCGCAGGCGTTCATTGGAACGCGCGGGCTGGTCGAGCCGTTTGATGAAGTCACGATACGCGTCGGGGCTCACCACCATCAACGCATGATCCAGCAGCGTTTCCTCGGCCGCGCGCCGAGCGGCCTCGAGGATGAAATCGGTGCGCGTTTTGCCCGCCGACTGCGCCGCGCGGTCGATCAAGCTGCGTTCGGCCGCGGGGATGCGCAGGTTGAGCGTTTCCCGAGGTGTCTTGCGGGTGACGGGGGATGTCATGTCAGCATCCTTGGAACATGGATTGGAACAGTTTAGCACGCGTAATGACATAGTCATTACGCGGACTGTCTGCAGGCGATGCACGCGTAAACCGGCCATTCACCGCTCCACCGGATTGAGCCGGGTATCGATCGCCAGCCGCTCCTGAGCATTCAGCGCATAGCGCCCGTCGGCAAGATCCGGCCGGAACATGACGTTCCAGCTCGCGCGCGACACCACACTCGGCAACGCCACGAACGGATGAGCTTCCAGCAACTCCGCTCCCCATTGCTGCTGGCCCGCACTCGGGATGCCGGGTTCCAGCCACGCCGGGTTGGGGATCTCCGCGGGCCAGACGATCTTCACATCGCGCGACCGCAGGAGCAGGAAGGACGTGAGCGTGAACGGGCTCGTATCGAGCACCCGAAAGCCGCGATGGACGGCCGACTCGACAAGCGTGGTCGAAGGATCAAAGCTGGCGTACACCACCTTGACGCCCTTGGGATTCCAGCGCCCGCCATATTGCTCGGCACCTGCCCCACTGTCCCACTCCGCAGCCTGACGGGCCGCATCGATTCGCCAGGCGACTACGGAGGCATCGCGAGCCAAGGCTCCGGGCAACGGAGTCATCGCAAGCGTCAGGTGTAAACGCCGTACTCCAGGCGGCCGAGGAAATCGCCGACGACCTCCGCGCCCTGGACCGTCTGCAGCAGATCGATGGGCCGCTCGTTGTCGAGGCCGAGCGCGCGGCTGGACATCCAGTCTTCCGCCTCGTCCTTACCGCCGAACACCTCCGCGGCTTTCGCGAGCGTTTCCGCCAGCAGCCACGCCTTGCTGGCTAGATCCACCGGCATCGGCCGCTCCGGCGTTTCAACCTGCCGGCGCAGCGTGCGCGTGCTGATGCCCAGGACCCGCGCAATGTCGTCCTCGTCGAGACCTTTGGCGCTATCAACGAGATGCAGCAGCGCGCCGTAAGGGACGCCAGCCACGAGCGTCGAGTGGATCTCCGTTCGGCTGGCGGGCTTGCGCCGTGAGAAGGTCGAGCCGCCGAGCAGTTCACGCGAGCGGGCGTACATGTCCTCTGACGATGGGTGCCGTGACGATGAAGTCTTCATGTTACCCACTCCGGAGGCGGTTGCGACAATTGTCCACTTTCGCGGGACAATTGTCACCGAACGCTTGATAAACTCAGCCGGGCGGCGGGCCCCAGTCCTCGCAGGAAGCAATCGAGCGCATCCTTCGGCCGGCACGACAGGCACGTTCTCGGACCATCATCTGCATTCCGGACACCGCAATAGTCCGTTCGATGTATTCCGGCCAAACACCGCGCGCCTGTAGCCTGCGAATGCGCATTGCCCTGCACCGTTTGCGTCGACCTTGCATGCACGTTTCAATTGACGTCATGTACCTTCTGCGGTACCTTTGAAAATGTCCGATGGTTGCCCGTCTTGACGCGATCTTCTTTCGAACCGCCCGCGGCAACGAGCCTGTGCGCGATTGGCTGAAGGGCCTCCAGGCTCACGAGCGCAGAGCAATTGGCGAGGACATTGCTTACGTGCAGTTCAAGTGGCCCATCGGCAAACCTCACGTCGATCACCTCCGCGGGTCAGTCTGGGAAATCCGGACTTCACTGGACAATCGAATCGCAAGAACTCTGTTCGCGGTTCAAGGACGGCAAATGATTCTCCTGCACGGGTTTATCAAGAAAACGCAGAAAACCCCACGGGACGACGTCTCCCTCGCGGAGAAACGATTCAAGGATTGGTCTGATGGCGAGCAATAATCCCCACACCGGCGAAAGATTCGACGCGTTCCTGGAAGAAGAAGGTATCTTCGACGAGGTCCAAGCCAAGGCGCTCAAGCGCGCGCTGGCCGAACAGCTCAAGGAAAGCATGCAAGACAAGAAGCTCACCAAGCTTCAGATGTCCAGGCGGATGGCCACCAGCCGCTCGCAGTTGGATCGAGTGCTCGACCCCGACAACGTGTCGGTGCAGTTGGACACGCTTGTGAAGGCTGCGCGCGCAGTGGGGAAGGAAGTTCAGCTGAAGATCATGCGCCCCCAACGCAAACCAACGTAACGCGGTGGCGATGACGCCTGCTGCCTTGCCCCCTTCGGGCTGACGGGTTCCCGGTTCAGGCCACTCGCCGCACCACCCAGTTCTCCATCACCAGCACATCCATCTTGGTACGCAGGAAACAATCGAGCGCCTCCTGCGGCTTGCACACGACAGGCTCGTTCTCGTTGAACGACGTGTTGAGCACCATCGGCACGCCCGTGAGCGCCTCGAACGCCTTGATCAGGTCGTAGTAGCGCTCGTTGGTCCGGCGCTCCACCGTCTGCAGGCGCCCCGAGCCGTCGACGTGCGTCACCGCGGGGATCTGCGCGCGCTTCTCGGGGCGGATGGGATAGACCTGCATCATGAACGGCACGTCGCCGTCCTGCTCGAACCACTCCGTCACCTTCTCGCGCAGGATCGACGGCGCGAAGGGCCGGAACGATTCGCGCCGCTTGATCTTGAGATTCAGGATGTCCTTCATGTCCGCGCGACGCGGGTCGCACACGATCGAACGATTGCCCAGCGCGCGCGGGCCCCACTCCATGCGGCCCTGGAACCAGCCGATGACGAGGCCTTCCGCGACGTAGCCCGCGACGCGCTTGCACAGCTCGCCCGCGTCCGCCACGAACTCCATCTGGCAGCCCGCTTCAGCGATCGCCGCCGCATTGCTCTTCAGCAACGCCTCGATCTCTTCATTGGTGGCCGAGGGCCCCCAGTAGGCATGGTCCATCACGAACTTGCGCTCGCCGCCCAGCTTGTGCCACACAGCGAACGCCGCGCCGATGGCGCCGCCCGCATCGCCTGCCGCCGATTGCACGTAGACCTGGCGGAACGGGGTGTTCTGCGTGATCTTGCCGTTGGCGACCGAGTTCATGCCGCAGCCGCCCGCGATGGTCACCGCGTCGACCGGATGGCGCTTGTGGAGCGCGTTGAGGATGTTGAAGAAGGCGCGTTCGTAGACCACCTGGACTGATCTTGCGAGATCGCGGTGGCGTTGGGTTAACGGTTCGTCGGGCTTGCGTTCCGGGCCCAGCAGGTTGCGCAACTCGTCTGCCCAGATCGCGCCGAACGTTGGCGAACCGCCGGTCCACTCGAAGGCAATCTTTTCGCGGTGGTGGCGGAAGTAGCGGAGGTCGAGTTCAAAGCGGCCGTCTTTGTGAAGGTGGACCAGTGATTGGACTTTATCTGCGAAAGCTGGCTCGCCGTATGGGGCCAAGCCCATTACCTTGTATTCGTCGCCGTAGTTGGGGAAGCCGAGGAATTGGGTTAGGGCTTGGTAGAAGATGCCTAGCGAGTGGGGGAACAGTACTCGATCGTCTACGAAAATTCCGCTACCTTTGCCGATGCCCCACTCAGCACTCGCAAAGTCTCCAAGGCCATCAACCGACACGGTCGCGGCATCGACAAAAGGAGAGACGTGGAACGCGGATGACAGATGCGCAAAATGGTGTTCAACGGCGTGGACCGTTCCTCGAAACGTATCTTCCGAGAATGCTCTGCTCAGATGTCCCGCAATGTCGAGGCGCGCGCGCTTGTTCTTGAAACGGTCAATCACAAGCCCAAGTCTGGGACGCGACCTTGCGAGAAAAAGTAGCTTCTTGCCTAGATTGGCGCGTGAATCCTGGTTTACGGCCAAGTGCTCTATCGCACCGAGGTTTACAGAGGCACTGTCTAGACAATAGCGAATCGCCTCGCTTGGAAACCCAGCCCAGTGCTTTACGCGGCGAAAGCGCTCTTCTTCTACAGCAGCGATCAGGAGGCCGTCGCGGATTATGCAAGCCGACGAGTCGCCATGAAATGCATTTATACCAAGTACCAGCATGCTTACCGAAAGACGCTTTCCGAGCGAATCCTCCATATCGATCGCTCAATCGCTTCCGCACTAGGACCGCAGCGCCCGTGGACGGCCACGACACGGATGCTCCATTGCCCAGTAAGAGCACTATCTCCATGTCCTTGCAACTTCGAAACGCAGTCTAGTAGCTCCATGCCTACGCCCACCGACTTACGCGAACCGCGCAGCAAAAGCGGCCATAAATACCTCAGCTTGCTTCTCTATACTCAAGTGCTGATCCGCATACGCGGCAATGTCGTCCGAAGCCACCGTGTTGAAAAAGTTCGGCGCAAGCGCAATCCGCATTGCCTTCGCGAGCGCGCCCACGTCTCCCTCTTCGACCAAGCACCCAAAGCCGCCAAGTACGTCTGGTAACGCGCCCGTCCTCGAGCAAATTATCCATTTCCCGCACGCCATGGCTTCCGCAACAACCCGGCCGTACTGTTCCTTCCAAGTTGGAGTTGAGACCGACGGCACAACAATCAGATCTGCTGCGTTCATGTAGCGGGCAATGTCTTCATGCGAAGGATGAACATACGTTACACGATCGTTAATCAGGCGCTCTTCGACAAGCGACGCGATTTTCTTATGATAGTCGGACGCGTCTGCTTGAAATGAATCCATCATTAAGTGCCACCGTAAGTCTTTGATCTCGCCGAGCGCAGAAATCAATACATCAATTCCCTTCTCAGGCGTCACACGTCCAAAATACGCAATGAGCGGACCATCAACTCCAAGAGATGCCCGCACTTCGTTCCGGGCAATTGGATCTTGATAAAAGTATTTTGGATCGAACCCCAGCGGCATAATCCGTACGTCTTGGAATCCTTCAGATTCGAAGATGCGCTTCCCGTCGCGATTAATTACAAAAAGTCCTCTGATCAACGGTCGATTGCGGAATAGCATCCAGCGCTTCAGCATCGCGATGATTAGCCCACTAGCCCCACGACGCCGCAGGCTATCTGTGAGCTGGAGCGCCATATTCTCGTTCGAGATGCAGTAAAGTGCCGCGCCATTTCGCGTCGTCCAACGCCCAATTGAATTAGCCATGCGACTGACAGGATCGTTGTCGAGCAATACTATCGACGGCCTGCGTTCGCGAAGTAGCCGGGTCAAGCCTCTAAAAGCGTAAGTACGCGGGTTGTGTCCCGCCAATGGCAGATAGTGAATCGGCGGGTCCACAGATCGTTGCGCCTCGGCGCGCGACCATGTGGACCCGATGCGCAGCATCTCAGGGACGACCAGCTCGACATCACACTCCCACTTTCGCAGCAACTGATAGACGCCACGATTGATCGCCGTAAAGCACGCGTGAGAGACGACCAGTAGCCGAATCATCAGGTCCCTCGGCGAAAATGACGTGCGCAGAAATCGATCAGATTCGAAAGCTCCGCATCAACGTCATTTGCAATTTTCACACCTTCCGCGCGAATTCGACCAACGTCGAATTTGAACACGGGCGCCGCGATTGGAACTGTGTCCTGTGGCAAGCGGATTGAAACCGGCCTCCCCAATCTTTGCGCCGCATTTCTTCCAATGAGATGGGCCATATCAACCACCCGCATGCTGCTGCCAGATCCCAAGTTGTATACGGTGTGTCGTCGCGCGCCGCCATTTGCGACGAACGATGCCACGACTTCCGCGACGTCGGTAAGGCAGACGAAATCGCGAAATTGTTCACCATTCGACTTCAAAATCAGTTCGCCTTGCTCCACGACTTGACGGCAAAGCTCATTAACAACTAACGTCCAGCGATTGACCGAAGGAGAGACCGGAGCTCCGAATGAATTCGACAAACGAAATACAGTGACTCCAATCCTTTGCTGCAGCCCCGCCATGACGACGTAATCCTCGGCAGCGCGATGGGTAATTGCATATGGATGGATTGGGACTGGCAAAGTCTCTTCGGCAATAGAACCTTCTAGTGCCCCGTATACATGCGCAGTAGAGAAGTAAATGAAGTGGGAAACGCCAGCAGCAATACTCCACTCAAGAACGCGACGAGTTCCGTCGATATTCACACGAATCGCCTCTGATGGCGATCTCATACATTCCAATTCGTTAAGGGCCGCAAGGTGGACTACAGCATCGATGCCCGCTAGCAATCGTCCTCCATCGCTTAGTTCCCCGTAAGGCACGACCAAAGGATTCCCGTGTAGCTCAAGAAGCGTCGCCGACGGTTGTTCTCGCGTTGCGACGATAACGTTTACGTCGCGCGCTAGCCTTTGTGTTAGGCGGCCACCCACGTATCCAAGTCCCCCCGTAATAAGTACCGTGCTTCTCATCTCTAGTTCAAAGGGGGCACGTCGGTTGGTGTGTGAGGCTTGTGTCGGATACCATCACTCAGAATTGAGAGTTTCGCGCAAACCCATTGAATGGGATCGCGTCACTTCCCAACGGAACCGTTTCCGCCTCCAAGGGGTCATGAGGAATGCTCGCTAGATTCAGCAGCATACTTGCGCCGGGGCCTAAGCCTTCGAACGCCATCCACACGGCTGGCGGAACAGTGATACGTTGGTAATTCCCCGCCCGCGATAACGTGTATTCGTCGATCTGGCCACGAGACGGACTAGTTTGCCGATCGTCATACAGAACGAAACGAATTGCGCCGCACGGCACAATCACGTTCAGCTGCATCCTCGCGTGACGCTTCCAACCTTTCACGCAGCCTTGCTTGACGACGGAAAAGTACGCCTCCCCGAATTCCGTGAATCCTTGATCAGTGCGCTTCATAGCGTGCATGACCTCTCCCGCGTCACCGGGAATGATGCGAAGCGGGGTAAGCATCACGCCGTCTATTGCGCCCACGGAATTCCCTTTCCACTTGCCGCAGCGGCGTACGCTTTGATCTGCCCTATGGTGAAATCATTGAGATCGGTGCGTGCGCCGTTGTAGAACTTGTCGTACCACGCGCCAGTGAACGCGGCGGTCTCCGCAAACGCAAGCACAGGTCGCCATTGCAGATAAGCCAGCGCCTTGTCGCAATTCAGCTTTAGCAACCCGGCTTCCGCGAATGCTGGAGAACCTTCCGCGATCTGATGTTGTCCACCGGCCCCAGACTTCCAAGACATTCCAATCGCGTTTAAGAGTTCCAATACCGTTTCGTTCTGATCTGCATTCGGACCGAAATTGAACGCTCCCCCATTTACGTTTTCGGGGGCTTCTGCGAGCAACTGCCCCACCCGAAGGTAGCCGCTGAGGGGCTCGAGAACATGCTGCCAAGGGCGAGTGGAGCGTGGATTGCGGATTGTCACCGACTCGCCCTTGCTCCAAGCGCGAATGCAATCCGGCACGACGCGGTCCACAGCCCAATCGCCGCCACCGATCACGTTTCCAGCGCGAGCCGTTGCCATGCGAATCTTCGATTCGGGCTTGGCAAACCACGAGCGGAAGTATGTCTTAGCGATCAACTCCGCCGCGCCTTTGGACGCGCTGTACGGATCCTTGCCACCCAACGCATCCTGCTCCCGGTAGCCCCACGGCCATTCAACGTTGTCGTAGCACTTGTCACTGGTAATGATGACGGCGTTGCACCTGTGCGTGAATACGCGCATAGCATCTAGAACGTTTGCCGTCCCAAGTATGTTCGTTTGAAGCGTTTCAAGCGGGTTCTCATATGCCTCGGAAACAATCGGCTGCGCGGCAAGATGGAACACAAAATCCGGACGCGCATCGGAGAGAAGTCTCGTCACTCCCAATGCGTCATTTATGTCTTGAAAGTGATGGTCAATTCGACTCGAAAGTCCGAGTTCATCGAACAACGATGGCGATGAGGGAATGTCTTTCGAGATCCCCACGACGCTCGCGCCAAGCAGTTCGAGCCACAATGTGAGCCAGGATCCCTTGAATCCGGTATTTCCTGTGACAACGATGCGCTTGCCCGCATAGATGTTGTTAAACATACGTCAATGACCAGGGATATATGAGTCACATGCAACGGGCCAAACCCGACAAACGCGTCTGAACGTCACGCTTACGTGTCAGTTTGGCGTCGAGTGTCATATAGACACAGGCTTATTCCCACGTCTTCCAATGCGCGTGGCCCTGCGCCCACATTTCATTGAGCATTTTCTTATCCCGCAGCGTATCCATGCATTTCCAGAATCCCTTATGTCGATAGCAATAGAGCTTTCTTTCCTGCGCCAGATTCTCCAGCGGTTCCTTCTCGAACACTGTTTGATCGCCGTGAATGTATTCCAGAACTTCAGGCTGGCAAACGAAGAAGCCTCCATTTATCCAACTTCCGTCGCCAGTGGGCTTTTCGAGAAACGAGCTGACGCGATCTCCTTCAGTCTGCAATGCTCCAAATCGACCTTCCGGCTGAACTGCAGTCATCGTTATGTGGCCCCCATGCGATCGGTGAAACCCGACAAGCGCGTTGAGGTCGATGTCCGCAACACCATCTCCGTACGTTAGCAAAAACGGGCTCCCGTCGATGAACGACGACGCCCGTTTGATTCGCCCGCCCGTCATTGTGTCTTGGCCCGTATCGAGTAGGGTCACCTTCCAGGGCTCGGACGTGTTGGTATGAACCTGCATTTCGTTTGTTGACAGGTCAAACGTTACGTCGCTTTGATGAAGAAAATAGTTCGCGAAGTACTCCTTAATCAAATATCCTTTGTATCCCAACAGAATCACAAACTCATTGAAGCCATATTGACTGTAGCCCTTCATGACGTGCCACAGAATCGGCTTCCCGCCGATCTCGGCCATCGGCTTTGGCCGCACGTCTGTCTCTTCGCTAAGGCGCGTGCCATAGCCTCCCGCCAATAACAATACCTTCATAAGCGCACTCGTCGATCCGGACAATTTATGGGCACCGCTTCAATTGCAAATTCCTAAATTCTGCATCTGGACGTGCGCATGGTGATCGGTGCGGTCCGCGATTGAAGACACTCCGTCTAATTGTCTCCACACTTTCGAATCCACAGGCTGGATGCCAAAACGTTCGTCGCATCCGGAAACGCTGCCGCCCATTCTGGAGCATGCACGCTCTGCAAATACGACCCAAACAACACGATCTCATATCGCGAATTATTCGCTAGGAATGCGCGCAATATGTAAGCTTCATTCCAACTTCGACCCCGCAAGACATCCTGCTCGGTGTATTCAAAGGGCCACGGAATGTCATGAAAGTGGATCATTACCCCAGGTTGCAGGATAGGAAGGACGCGAAAGAGTATGTCGTTAACGTCACTTCCAATCTTCGCAACGTGGCTGCCATCCACAAAGAGGACATCGTTCTGGCCAAGTCTGGCGAACTCGGCGTCGGGAATATCCTGTACGCGACGCTTGATGACTCGCACACTCCCCATGTCACCTTGGGTCACTAGGGTGCGCAGTCGGGAATCGTCTGGATCTACAAAGGTACATTCCAGATCGTTTCTGCATTGGTTCGTTTGCATGAGATCCAACACCAACGCTGAACTGAACCCGCTACCAATCTCAAAATACTGCCTAGGCTGAAATAATCTGAGGATGCCAGTCAGGATGCGGGCGTCCCCACCGAAAAAGTAGTTATTACCAAGATAGTATCTAGAGCTTCCGCCTCGCTCTTGGCTGAGGCGCACGTTTTCAGAAGCGCGAGAGATTTCTTTCAGGCATATGAGCTGGTCCGCGTCTCTAAGGTCGACCTCCGGGATCGAAATCGCTCTGCCTTCGAACAGTATCGCCCTGTCCCTTCGAAGATCGCTGCGATTGGGAATCGGCGAATAAAAATGGCCGGGTGCATAAGCTTGCGGAAACGTAAGCTCTGCGAAAAGCGTCGCCAGCAGACGTTGGATTCGGATGCCTGCCGGAATGTGTCGAAGCAAATTCATATTTGCCTTCTGAATGTCGCGAATGTGCATTTATCGGGATTCGCCCATGCGGAACGCTTGCCGCGCAGTGGTGATCCGCCATTCACCTTGCGTCGACGCGAACAGATTCCATGACACATCCCAGATCCTCCCTTTCAGCCGGCGGCCGCCTCGTAAACTCGCCGATATTCGCTTCGATATGCTTCCGCAATAACTTCGAGATCAAAGCGACGTGCGTTGCGGAAACCAGCTTCGATAAGCTTGTCGGAATATCCTTCTTCCCGACATATGCGGCGTACCGCATTCCTGATGCTTTCGACGTTGAACGGGTCTACCAAGCAGGCCGCATCGCGCGCAACGTCCGGCATTGAGGCTACGGAAGCCGCAATTACGGGTCGGCCCACAGCATTAGCCTCGACTATGGGCATCCCAAATCCTTCATAGGTAGAGGCGAACATGACAATGTCGGATTTAATGTATTGGTCCAACAGCGCGTCGCGTGAAAGGTTGGTGAAATTCTCCCAACGCAGGCTCGATTTCGTGAGCAAATTGCGAACTTCGGGAGAAAGTGTTCCAACAATGATGAGGGTACAACGTAGCCCATCCAGCGCAGCGATCACGCGCTCTACGTTTTTATTTGGCGCCGTTCCGATTTGGAGCACACGTGGATGGTCAACGTCAATAGTCTTTCGATATGCCTTGAATTCAGCGGATAGCGGATTGGGTATAACCGCGATACGTTGCTCGTCTATGCTGAGATGCTCCAGCAGGCGTCTCTTCGTGAACTCCGAGACGACGGTTATTCGTGACACGCGTCTACATGGAAGCCAATACCAGGCCAGCCAAAGGAGAAATCGTCGCAGCCCGTGCAGTTGCTCGAGAGCCCCACAGTCGTGCACAGTCAGTAAGGCTCGCTGCTTCTTGAGGAATAGGGCAACGTAGTGCACGTCGCCAGTAATGTGATTGACATCACCCTGGCGCATGCACGCGCGGAGAGCGTCGTATAGGCGCGGAAGGATACCCGAGCTCTCGAACTGATTGATGCAGACCTCGTAGTCGATGTCGCTTGCGGTGGACCGACGGACGTCTTCGAAGATTCGCTCAATACTGTATGCGATGTGCGTTGGCTTGCGCTGGAAGTGAACAACTTTCATTCGCTTTGGGTGCCTCTCATTCAGCTTGCATGATGCCGCCGCGCGCTCATGGCCGTCCAAGTACGTGAAACGGAACAGGCAAATCAGATCACGAGTTCACGCACACTTCCAGAGCACTATCGTTTCCGCCAGTCAGCAAGGCTCTCGGTTCGAGCTAACCTGCATTTGCGCTGGGTCTCAGTTCACCGTGCATTTATCGGGAGGAGGAGCCATAAGAAGTCGAGGTTGAGACTCCGTGTCAAGGAAATCTACCTCTTGCGTAGCTCGAAGATTCCACATCCATACCTGCAGTCGAGATTTCGCGCGACCGCGCTCGCCGTCAACTCGACGCCCGCATGGAAGTCACCGTCGTCGTCCACATATGAAAAGGACGTCAGGACAAATAGGCTGCCAACGAATTGGAGAGCGTACTTGAGAGAGAAGACCCGCTGGGCATTGAATTCGGTTCGTTGGGGGCCGATCGGAAATGACAGATATAGGGTACCGCCTGGAGCTAGCATCTTGTAGAGATTGGTCAATCCGACGACGTGACCTTGAGGGTTGATCGGGTCTGCGTATCGGCCCAAGCCGAAATGCTCCAGCGCATGCAGGCACGAGAGCGAATCGCAGTGCTCATGCAGCGAACTTGGGAGCACTGCCATAAGGTCGCCTTGGACAAACGTGACGTTCTCGCACCTTACATCTGTGGGTCGGATGTCCACCACGGTAATCTTCCTGAACGCTGCGACATGGGCTACGAATCCGTCGATCCTCGACCCCACATCGACGTGGGTTTCCGGATTTCGCGCAAAGATCCTTTGCGCTACATATAAATCCTGATGGAAGTAGTGCCCGCTTGCCGTGCCGCCCTCTTGACTTGCGTCCTGCAGACAGGGATATGGCCTCGTGATCGGAAATTCATTCCCGGTCGCCCTGGCGAGGCGACGGAATTGCCGATAGTCGCGCAGATACGTCGGCATACAACGAACCGTGCGTGCCGTGGCGGAGACATCCAAGCCACACAGCCGAAGCAATGAATCGAGAGGCTGCACTATGTTTCGCATATGTGACGGTACGATCAAAGGAATCTCGCTCCGCATCGGCGGAAGGAGGCGCGATATTCTGGAATGCGCGCGCTAGGTTGCGAGACCTCGCCGCGGTTGCTCGCTATACGTCGACCATTCACACATGCGTAACGGCGAGAATGTCAAACGATCTCTGCTCGTCGCCATTGAGGAACATCTGAAGTGTGCTTTCGTCAACGTCGGCTGGCCAAAGGAGAGCCTTGCTTCCGGCGGGTAGCAGATTAAACCGCGCGTTACCGTTGCTGGATCGGATTTTCTTGATGACTTCTTGAGTTTCTTCCCAGAATTCAGGCAAATTGGCCTCGAACGTCATTGCCGAAATGGGACGATTCAGCCCCTTAAAAACAGTCGCCTCGTAACCTTCTACGTCGACCTTGATAAAGTCTGGAACACCATACTTGCTGATCATCAGATCGAGTGTCGCGACGCGGACTCGCACTGTGGATGGTGACAGATGCCCGACTCCGTTCTGGCAATGAAAAATCTCGCGATGCTTGTCGTTAAGAGTGTTGTAGGCAGAGCCCGATGAGAGCACGTGGAAATCGGCGTCGCCGCTTGCACCACCTAGCGCGACTTGCTCAACAACCACGTTGGGGTCATGTCGGAATCGCACCCGCAGGGCGTCGGCGCAACGAACGTCCGGCTCGAAGCAGATAACCTTTGCTCCCAGCTGGCGAAACGCCCACGCCTTATCGCCGAAATTCGCCCCAACGTCGAACACCAGCGAAGGTGCGCGTCCCAATCGTGAGCAGAGGACCTGCTCATAGAATGCAACGTCCGAATTTAGCGAGGCCAGGTAGACGGGGTTTCTCCAGCGAAGAATATTTCGATAGAGTCTTGAGTAACGAAGGTAGTTATAGATATGCAGGCGATCCGCAACCCCGTGCAACCATAGCATCACGGCGCTCATATGAGACGCACCGAGTTGGCCCGCGGGGTCACGGAGGCGGCCGACTGATCGCTTACAATGGATCCGCGCAATAGGGCGCTCGAAGAGTTAATCAAATGCTCGATGGCACCAGAACTGGTGGCGCTTTGGCGTCGAACGGGGTTCGCTGCGTGCTCCGCTCTACCCGTTTTTCGGGTAGCGGCGCTTAACCGCCGGTCTTTCAAAGGCATAACCAAGATGTCATTAAAGGCAGTGCTTGTGCGCCACTTCCCAGCGCTGGGGGCGCTCAAGAGATTGGCCGTTGCTGGGGTTCAGTCGATCCCCATCATGCGACGTACATATGCACAACATGGTGAGGACCTGCTCGCGAGTGAACTTCTCGCAGATTTTGATCTCTCCAGCGGGCTGTACGTAGACGTCGGAGCGAATCATCCAACTGACATCTCCAATACGTATCTATTTTATAGACAGGGATTTCGTGGAATTGTAGTCGAGCCCAATCCTGAGCTAGTGCGTCTATTTGGTCGATTTCGGCCAAGAGATATTTCGCTATCGATCGCCTGTGGACGTGCCGCAGGCGTCGCTTCATTTAGCATTTCTAAGACACCAGTTCTAAGCTCGCTCACGTCAGAAAACGCGGGTGATATTTGGAAGGTCATGCGAGTCCCAGTACTGACCCTGGACCAGGTTGTTGCAAGTATTGCGCCAGAGTGGATCTCGCTTCTCAGCATAGATGTCGAAGGCCACTCGTTGGATGTACTTGCCGGCGCAAAGGAGACCCTGCAACGGACCTACTTGATCTGCATTGAGGCTGTCGAGTCGTCGGATGAAGAGCGAGACGTCAAACTTGCGTTGGATGCTGCCGAATTCCAAATAATAAGACGTGTTGACTGCAACCTGTTTGCAGTCAATTCACGCGAGGAGCGCTTTCGCCGATATCGTCGACCGCCGAAGATCTGAGATGAGGGGAACTGATGCTTCGGGAAACGTATCAGGGCTGAAACATTGTGCGTTACCGATTGCGCTGCACAACTCGTTCGCGTCCCAAACGGAACTCGTGTGACGATTACGAGGCATCTAGTCAGCGGCTCCCGGCATCTCGCTCAGCGCATTTCCGTCGATGATTTACTGCTATCCGCGATTTAGCAATCTCGATTGCTACGTGGTCCGTATTGGAGGGCCCGGCCTTGGGAATCTACTGCTACCGTTTGCTCGCTCGGTTGCGTACGCGTCACGTAATCACTGCAAAGTCATCGCCCCAACTTGGCTGCAATTGAAAATCGGCCCCATCTTGAGGGGCGAGACAGATATACGAGCGTATGGAGGGAGCTTCGACACGCTTTCGGAGTGGCTGCACGGGCGCGAGAGACTATTCGTTCTACTTCGCTCTGAGAGGGTGGCCGAGGAGGCCGCAGCCAGCGCTCGCGATGGGGCAATTATTGAATTCCGCGGCCTCCGCAACTACTTCGCCGACATTGCTTTGGATCACGGATTGGTTTCCGACACGATCCGCCGAATGACGAAGCCTGAGACACGCGGCGTGGCGCCGAATGATTATCGGCCGTTTATCGGTGTTCACGTCCGCTTGGGAGATTTTGCATCGCCAGCGCCGGGCGAGCCGCTGAACTTCGGAGAGAATCGACGCCTGCCCATCGATTGGTATGTGCGAATGGTCCAAGCAGTGCGAGCTCGAATGCCCGTACCTTTGCCCGTGAAACTATACTCAGATGGGGATAACGCTGAATTGGCTCCGCTTCTGTCCCTGGAGGACTGCACGCGAGCGAATGGACACAGCGCTATTGCTGATCTACTCAAGTTGAGTGAAGCTGAAGTGCTAATTGGGTCCCCGTCGACCTTCAGCATGTGGGCTTCGTATCTCGGACGGATGCCCTCGATTTGGTATCCAGGTTCGTTGCGAGAACCCCTTCTTGCAGATCCTCGAACTGAGTGCGAGGCGCTCGGGGCGGGAGATTTGGAGCACCTCGACTTGGAATCTGGCGGGCGAAACCGTCATCGCACCGTTTCGAATTAACAATCCAGCGATCTCAGTCCAGCATTACCCACGCTGGCGAGGGCCTCCGCCCACACAACCACTCGTATGTTTCCACGAACTTTGCGCCGACGGAGTTCCATGAGAACTCACTCGCCATCCAATGCCGACCGTTTGCGCCCATCGAATCAAGCTCCGGTGCGCTCATTCTCATGGCGCGTTGAAGGCACTCAGTGAGAGAGCTTACGTTCTGTGGAACCCACCAGCCCGCTTGACGCGCCTTAAGACCACTCCAAGGTGTGCCCTCCGTGGCGATTACCGGAACCCCGGCCGCTAGCGCCTCAGCGATCGTAAGCGCAAAGTTCTCAGAGTGACTGGGCAACACAAACAAGTCAGCGTCACGATACGCTTGCAACTTTGCGTCACCATACAGAGGCCCACGAAACGAAACCCGAGCGGCTCGCAAGTCGTCCGCCAACCGCTTGACGGACTGCGCATATTCTCCGTCCATCGGACCGACAATATAGAGGTCCCAGTCGCCGTGTGCGTCTTGAACGGCAGTCCAGGCGGCGAGCAGAAGATCCAAACCTTTCTTTGGATGAATTCGACCGAGATAGAGAAGCTTTCTGCGAGCACGACGTGGCTTTGGCACACGAGGGGGAAGGTCCACGCCATTTGGAATTATGCAGACAGGCGCTCGCAGTCCTGCCGTGCGGATCTCTTTGTATTCTGAATCCGCGGTAGCGTGTAGGCAGTCGGCCGTGCGAAAAACGCGGCCTTGGAATATTTGCCAAAAAAGCTGCTTCTGGACCCTGTTCTGCGCCAACGCCCACGCAGAGAGCATCCCTCGCGGCGAGTAGATCGTACGGCATCGACCGCCGCCTTGCCCAACGGCGCCTGGATAGACATTCGGCAATGTCCATAACCCGTGCCCATGGACAACGTCAATAGTATTTGCCTTAGCTTCCCGTCGAAGCCACGTTCGCAGTTTAGGTGAACGCAACAATCGTGACGGCCCGTACCCAAGTGGAAATGCTCGAAAGAGCGCAGTTGATTCGCGAGGGTGCCCGCGCGCGACCGTAGCTATGGAAGCGTCGACCCCTAGCTCAACGAGGGCCTCGCAGAGACGCGGAACTGAATACGAAGGTCCAGCGGAATCATCCGCTACGGACGGCAGGACATGCACTACACGCACGTTTCGAATTCCGCGCCAACCAATAACGCGAGTCTGCGTGCCCAAGATGGGTCACGCTTAGTAGAGCGGGCCATCCACTGCTTCATTGGAAGCGTAAATCCGGTCTTTCGTCGTTGCAGTATCGAGCGAGGAAGGCCGCCGCTCGGCGCGCTCGCTAGAAGCCGTTTGCCGCCGTGGCGCGCAAATGACTCCACATACACACTGAGCTGTCGCAGCAGGAAGGTGTCCACCAAGGGCGTCCGTAGCTCGAGTGAGTGAGCCATGCTCGCCCAATCGCTGTCGCGCAGCAGCTGATTCCGCAGGTAAACCGTGGACTCGAGTTGGCCAACGGCCGCAACATCGCTCCTTGCCACAGTCTTGCGTAGGCCCATCATTGCGCCACCGAGCCGCTCGATGCCAGCGCTTGCGGCATCAACGCCAACGATCGCTGGTAATTCCGACGGCAGGAACAGGCCTCTGTTGAGAAAGTACTCGCCTTCTGACGAGGCAATCATACCGGGGATCGCCTGAATCTTTGGTCGTCGCAACACTTTTCCCGCAGCCGCAGTACCGAGCCCTGCAAACGCTTTGGCCCCACGTATGGAAATTAGACGGCGAACATAGCTGGCAGTCTTGGCTCTGCTGAACGACGGATATCCACAAAAGAGCTCGTCACCCCCTATTCCAGAAAGTGCCACTCGAAATCCCCGCTCGGCGGCTGCTTTGCTAGCGAACCAGGTATTGAAGCCGTCTATTGAAGGTTGATCCATTGCCCGGAGTACCTTCTCAAAATCGTCCTCGAATTCCATCTCTGATACGCGTCGAATCGTGTGCCGAATTCCAAGTTGCTCGGCGATTGCCACGGCGTACGGCGCCTCATCATCAGGCGTGCCGGCGTATTCATCGAACGCAATGGTTATGGCTTCGACGTCCTGATTGAATTCGACAGCCAGCGACACTACGGCGGCAGAATCAACGCCCCCCGAAAGAAATGCGCAAACAGGAACGTCCGCTACAAGGTGGGCTCGTATCGAATCACGAACTGCGATTGAAACCCGCTCTCGAAGGACATCGTGCGACACCTCTGCCGCCGGCACTCTCCACGCGTCGCAAATTTCATCCCATTGGCGTGGTTGACCTGCTCGGCCCGCCTGAACGCTTAGCCAGTGCCCGGCTGGCAACGCAAATACGTCGCGGACCATTGTCCATGGCTCCGGAACGCTACCCCAAAGGTAGAAGCCAACTTCGCCGGCGATCTCGCGGCCCGAAGGTACCAGCGCGGTAGCCATAAGCGCCTTGACTTGGGAACAGAAAACCACGCCGTCGCCGGTTTGCGAGTAGTACAAGGGCTTTATGCCATAGGCATCTCGAGCGAGAAAGAGCTCTTGCGTCACCGAATCCCAGATCGCAAACGCGAACATTCCACGCAGCGAGGGCAGCATACGTTCTCGACGCCGAACGAAAAGCTCAAGCAGCACCTCCGTGTCGGATGTTGTCTTGAGGTTGACACCATCGGAGAGCAGCTGTCCTCGCAGCTCTAGATAGTTGTAAATCTCGCCGTTGAACACTATCGAATAGCGGCCATCCTGACTGAGCATTGGCTGCGAGGCGCGCTCGTCAAGATCAATTATCGATAAGCGACAGTGGCCAAGGACGACGCCCTCGTAGCACAGTACGTTTGCCGAATCGGGCCCGCGCGTGTGCATTTGTCGAATCGACTTCTCGATTCCCAAGAACACCGCCCCTCCAGGCGTCGAACGCACATCGAGCGACGCAAATCCAGCTAGTCCACACACAGCATCAGACTCCAGCGCATTAGGCTCTCGGATCAGTTCGCGGCATTCGCATCTCCCGCTTGAACTCTGCGCGCCGAGGAATGATGCTGAATAGATGCATAAAAGTGAGTATTCCGAGAAGTGCGATCAACGCGCTACCGATCTGCAGCGAGAGATTGCTCTCCGGCCAAAAGAATGCAGAACCAACAGTAAGCGCCGCGGCAAAGTGCGTTGGTGTCTGGGCCCCAAAAACCAGCCATCGCGTTATGAAACTTATTAGCGCTCCAACCAGGATACTTACGCCCACAACACCCGCCCACCCGAAATTGATGTACATCTCGGTAAGCCACGGAAGATTGAACGATGTGGTGAAGTCGCCGGGGCCGATGTAGCCAAACTGCCTTGCCCAACGGTTTCCTGAATCCTCCGACGGTTTGTCTGGCCAAAGGAATCGCGGCACCAATTTTGACAATATCGGCAGAAACGTTGCCCCGTCAAGAAAGTCAGACTCGCTCGCGTCACGCCCCACGGCGGCCGTCGTTTGCAAATCATTGATCCGCGCATATGCGCGATCAACCGATCCCCCAAAACTCCAGTCGCTGCGCTGTATAGACTCCGATGCAAGATTTGCAAATAGCAACGCCCCCGCAAGTGGCCCAGGGGAATAGCCTTGGCGCCAAGTCGCGTCTCGAAACTCGCCTTTCACCGGTTCGAGAACCACGAATAAGCCAAACACGGCAACGATTGGCCAAACAGGGAATCGTCCTTTGGCAGCGGCATATGTAACCGAAATTATTTGCCCGTAAACCAATACCCCACCAAGTTGCCCATTTGCGACATTTGAATAGACGAGCAACTCAAACGGCAAGATTCCGAGGAGCACAATCAGTCGAAGGACTCGCGGCAAGCGCCCTCTCCATGCCGCATAGAGTGCCCAGATGAAAAGGAACTGGTGAATCCCCGCGAAGAGGAGCGATGCTCCAGCCACCTCCATCTGACGGGCAACCCACTCCAATATGAGAACTGTCGGATAAGCGACTCCGATCGCAATCTGGTCATAACGAGGGTCGTCCAAGCGTAGAACGCGAGGGGCGTTGCCAATCTTGGCTCGGCCTATCACTTGATAGCCAACAGCAGTCGCCAGCAGCGCCACGCCCGTCATGTTCAGCGCCAGAGAATAATCATCGTCGGCGACCGCTAGATCAAATTGCGCCCTCTCGGGCACGATAAATCCGGCTACTCCGAACGCGATGACGTAGAAAAAAAAGTACAGTCCCAGGATTGGTACCGGCGCGTTCCTCGGGCTACGCAACCACACCGCAATTGGAAGGCTTCCAAACGTCACTATTAACGCGCCCTGCACGAGAACCTGCATGGGGCGGTCATAGGGATTCACCACCAAGAAATATGCCAAAAGCATGGCTAGCGCCACGTACAAAACGCGCGCGGACTTACGATTGCTCCTGCGAAACTTCTCGTCGGTAAGCGACCGCATGGTTGTGTCCACGCCTTGTGTCTGGAACGCCGGTAAAGTACGAACGCGTATGAGCGGATGCTCTTAATGCACGCGGCTAGCCCGCCAGTACGTCAAGCACCGGCGCAAACTGGCGTTCATAGTTCCATCTGCTTCTAAGAAGAGCGTCGCCACGAACGCGCATTGCATCGAGCGCGTCTTTTGACGCCATCGCACTCATGATCGCTTCCGCAACCGCATCTGCCGAAGACGGGTCGCACTCTATCGCTACTTTCTCGTCAACAAACAGGGCCCGCCAATCTGCAAGTGGGCTCACTAGGATCGGGATTCCACAAGCAAGATAGTCGAACGCCTTATTTGAGGCTCCTGCCATTGCCCGCATGTTCGAATCCAGCGAATCGCGTGGCATAAACGACAGACCCAGATCCGCGCGCACGCAGACCTGCAAGAATTGGTGCCTATCTAGCGGACCGAATATCTTTATTCGATCAACAACGCCCAGAGTCTCGGCAAGGTGTTTGAGCTGCAACGTAAAGCCCTTGCTATCGATTGTTTCGTAACCGACAACCCAGAGGCGTACCTGTAATGGCAACTTGGCGAGTGCTTCGATCACCGTCTTTGGCAATCGCTCCCAATTCAGGCTGCCGTGATAATAAATTCTGAATTCGTCATCGGATCTCTCGGGCCGCGGATTGCTAAGCTCACTTAGACTCGGGCAGTTCATTGCGACGACAACCGATTCAGGCCTCACTCCCACCGTCTCAGCGAACTCCTTAACCCGCCCGCGGCTCGGCAATACGTTAATCCTAGCCTCCTTCGCGGCGCGCCTGCGCCAAAAATGGATGAATGCCGCGGACATACCTGTTGGAGGCGGCGGCGCGTCGTGCTCATGGTAGACGATCGGCACTCCAAGCAGTCTGCGACAAATGACTGCGGGAAGACATGCGAGAGCATCTGATGCATACACGAATGCCGGGCGCAATTCGCGACAAAGGAAAATCGCGCGAAGTACGTATCGAAAATAGTCGTACTTGATTCTCCAACCCTTTCCACTCGAACGAATCACGACTTCCGATACGTGCATTTCTGGCGGCATGTCAGACGGGGCCATGCCGAAGGATTCGAATGAGAGCAGAACCGGATGTGCGCCACTTCCTGCGATTAATCCCGCGGCGTGCATCACCGGCGGAAAGTACGCCGGATCAGCAAATTGCAGAAACAGTATTCTTCGATCGGTCATCATGCTGAGCCTAATTGCTTCGCCCCAATCGAATACGATTCGGAGACCACGCGGCAACCAAGGCACAAATGAAGACTCCTCCCCAAAGCGTCATCTGGGACCAGGCAAGGCCAACTGGCCCGTGTCCGCGAATTAATGAAGGTGCGAAAAGAGCAGCGACAAGCGTGGCTACGAGTGAGACAACCAAGGTACGGTACATTCGGCGCTGCGCAGCCAGGTAGTTCAATGCGACATGAGCGATAGCTTGGACCGCCGTCGCAGCGAGCAGGGCACGCAGAACCGCCTCAGACCCCGCAAACTCGTGCCCCAAGAGGGCCATCAATTCCGGGGCGAATATGTATGCTGGTGCGCCAACCAGAATGCACACAGCCACTACCAAGCTAACGTGCGTTAGCAAAATGTGCGTCGAGGATTGAGAACTTCTCTGAGTCGAACGAAGGGCGCCTGTTAGAAGTGGTAGCGCCGCGAGCGCAAAGCTTGCCGTCAAGAACAGAATTGGCGCGGCAAATCTGTTTGCTCCGCTATATTGTCCGATCTGCGCGGTGCCGCCCGGAAGACTCGACAGCAACCCAATGCAATAGGTCGTGAACGCGCCAATCGCTGTGCTAGCCGCAAACGACGGCGCACAGTAGACAACCACTATCCGCCAAGTCTCTCTGAAGGGTGGTTGATGTACCGCACCCAAACTAAACCCAGGCGTCGATTGGAGGATCACATTTCCAATTGCGTAAGAGATTGCGGCCGAAATTAGATATCCCAGGCAGAACCCGGCAAGCCCTGCAAATGCCACCGCGAGCACGAGGACAATTGCCTGCGTCACGCCGGTTATCGCGAGCAATAGGGCGCTAACTCTGAATTCGCCCAGCGCGTTGAGCATCGCAGATTGAAGGCCGCCAAGCGCGAGAAATGCGATGGCTGGGGCGGTTATCGCCAGCGCCCACCAATACTCAGCGATCCCGAAGAATCGCCCTAAGACAATGGGCGAGAACAGCGCAAGGATCAGCGCGACCGCGCCGCTGACCGCCCCCACAAGCCTTCTCATACCCAAGAATATACTGAGTTGCTCCGTCCGCCTTTCGGAACCTGCCGCCGATACAAAGTGCGTAATGCCGTCTGCCGCATTTAATGAAGCGATCGGGCCGACGAATGCGTGAACTGCAAGGACGGTTGCTTGAATGCCAGTACCTTGGAGGCCAAGCATTCGAATTACCAGTATTGACGAGACGATACCGACAGCGCGGACGCAAGAATTGCCGGTCAACATCCACATGCCGCCGCCGATCAGGTTTGCACGCGCCCGTTGCATCTATCTGCGAAGAACACTCAAGGAAATCGTCAAGTTGCGCTCACTAGCGCGATAAGTTCACGCATACGGTGCGCATACGTGTGTCCTGCGCAGACGTAGTCGCGCGCCTCAGCCGCGATCCGTGCGCGACGAGCACTTTGTCCAAGCCAGGCTTTCACGACTTCGCCACAATCATTCGCGTCAGCGAAGTAGGCGCCACGCGTACCTTCCGGAAAGTAACTGGTCGCTCCCGAACTGCGCGTTGAGAGAAGAAAGCCGCCCGCTCCCGGTACTTCGAAATGCCGCATGATCAATCCGTCCGGACGACCATCAATTGTGTGTTGCGAGCGCAGCAGATTCAACGTAACCGCCGCGCCGCGAAACTCCTCCGCAGATTCAACGCCGCTCAGTATGCGTCCTTGCCACGCCCTCCGCGCCAAGCTCGCGGGATGGGTGCGTGTTGCCCAATAGTGAGATCCGAAAATGTGCAGGGGCAACCGCTTGGCGACGGCATCGAGCACCGCCTCCCGTTCCGGATCCCAGTTGCCAATGAACAAGGCGCCGTCCCATTTCACGCCAGAGTATTCGCCGCCAGGAAAGGATATCGGGTCAAAAGCGAAAGGAAGAAACTTCGCTCGCACCCCGAGTTTGTCCAGCTTGACGGCCAGCAGTTCGCTCCACACGAGATATAAGTCCGCCTCCAAGGCAACCGGAATAGTCTCAGGTCGGTTGTTGTAGTGCGGCGGGAATGGATTGTCCGCGTGGAACACAACGACCTTTGAACGCAGACTTCTCATGAGCTGAATCGTCTGCGGCATTACATATTCACCGTTGTGAATCAGTACCGCGTCTGGCTTTGCATGTTCCACCATGTCCAGCAATGCCTGATTGAGTTTTGCGCTCGCGAACCTTCTCAAGTCGAATGAACGTCGGACTAATCGGGAAACGTAGCGATTCCTCAGATACCAGCCAAGAGATGCACGCGCCTCGCGCAGATCAAAGCGCGTTACCGCGACCCCTTGCGCGCGCAAACCTCGTTCCCACGAGGTGCCCAATGCATCAGCAGAAAATTCTCCGACAAGAAGACAGCTTCGCATAAGCACAGGTGGATCGCGCTGGGCGCATATTCGTGCTCATGTGCCAGCTAAACCGAGCGGAGCGCAACCCCCGACTTCGGACGCAACTAGGGAGACGGCTCCCCCAGAAGATCATCGAAATACGCAATCGCTCTACCGAGGCCGTCTTCAATCGCGATAGTTGGCTCCCAACCAAGTTGTTCGCGCGCAAGCGTTATATCTGGCTTTCGCTGCACCGGATCATCGCCCGGGATCGGTCGAAGCGCCAACCTGCTTCTGGAGCCAGTAAGGCGGATAATGATTTCGGCGAGATCCACAATGCGGATCTCGTGTGGATTTCCCAGATTTATGGGCCCGGTCAGTTTTGAGCTGGAGTTCATAAATAGAACGCAGGCGTCAATAAGATCTTGCACGTGGCAAAACGAGCGGGTCTGATGGCCTGATCCGTATATTGTCAGCGGCTCGTTCCTCAATGCCTGAACGATGAAATTGGAGACAACGCGACCGTCGCTCGGATGCATGCGCTCGCCGTAAGTGTTGAAGATGCGCGCGACTTTGATCGCAAGGCCATGCTGGCGATGGTAGTCAAAGAAGAGGGTTTCCGCACAGCGCTTACCTTCGTCGTAGCATGATCTGATACCAATCGGGTTTACGTTGCCCCAATATGATTCGACCTGAGGATGAACCGATGGGTCCCCATATACTTCGCTAGTAGAAGCTTGGAAGATCGGGCATCCGACGCGCTTGGCTAAGCCGAGCATATTGATCGCGCCATGTACAGATGTCTTCGTAGTCTGCACGGGATCGTGCTGATAATGAATTGGCGATGCGGGACATGCGAGGTTGTAGATTTGATCAACTTCGACGAACAACGGAAACGTAACGTCGTGTCGCATGAACTCGAAGTTGGGGTGATCTCGTAGGTGTTCGATATTGCGTTTAGATCCCGTAAACAGATTGTCAACGCAAAGCACCTCATTTCCCGTCTCGAGCAGCCGATCACACAAATGTGAGCCGAGAAATCCCGCGCCGCCCGTAACCAGAGCGCGCTTTCTGGTTTCATAGTTTCGCTGTGCCATAGGATCGATTATAAGAGAGGATCAAATCACTAATCGCTGCGATGAGAGGTGCGATTCGCTGTTTCCTGATCCTGGCCGGGGCGGCGCTCGCGCTGTGCCTCCTCGTTCTATGCGCATTCGCGCTGGAAGCCGGTAATTGGCTCGCGGCCCCGTCATCCCCGCCGGTCCAAGCTGACGCAATCGTAGTTCTGGGAGGCGATGATGATGGCGAACGCGCAATTCGCGCGCTCGCTCTTTACCAAGCAGGTTATGCGCCCAATTTGGTCCTAACCGGTCTTGAAATCGGGCGCTACGCCGCTCCCGCCTCAAGCAACTGGCGGGTATCGATGCTAGTGGCAAGCGGCGTCCCCGCTAACGCCATCACTTTGGAACGGCACGCGAAGAATACCTATCAAGAAGCCCGAAACATTCTTGCATTGATGAAGGTTTCGGGATGGAAACGCGTGCTTGTAGTCAGCGACCCTCCCCATATGCGTCGCTTATCTTGGACTTGGGGCGCAATATTTCATGGACCGAGCGAACAGTTCACATTGGTTGCGTCGGACCCCGACTGGTGGAGCGCCGACAACTGGTGGCGTCAGGAGCGGGCGGGTGTGTTCGTAATCACGGAGTACATAAAGCTGGCTTACTACGCCGTGAATTACCGCCTTTTGCGCCGACGAGTGTGTCAGCGTGCCGACCTTTCGTGCGCACCGAGCTAAGTCCATCGGGGCCGCGCTCCATCGCAAGCGTCGAGTAAAGGCTTGGATCTCTTTTTCAAATCTTGCTGGAGGACCGCATCAAATTCCGGTGAAAGGGAACGAAGATTGCCAGAGGTTGGCCGAATTTCGCCTACGTCCGATAGTCCAACGGCTTCATAACCGCCGCCTTATCCGCTTTCCGGATGACAAGGGTCAGCTGCCCGACGTCCTCCCGCGACACATCGTCTTTTCCTACGGTGGTCGCCCGTGCATCTGGTCGCCGTAGTAGTAGTAAAGACGAGCGCGCCGGCGCCTTCGTCATCACCGAATACATCAAGCTGGCGTACTACGTGGCGAAGTACGGCCTGTGGCGTGGTTGAGTGTCCCGCTCCCACGCGCCTCCGCAAAAGCCTCCTCCACCACCCGCGCGAACGCCGCCACTTCATCGTCGGTCATCCAGTCGAAGTGGGCCTTCCGCTTGGTCTTCGACAGCGTCCATCCGTTCTGCGCGACCACGTTGATGAACGTATCGAGCGAATGTCCGGGCCAATCGAGGCGATCGTTGAGCCGCTTGGCGGCAAGATCGTGGCCGATGAGATAGTCGACCTCCTTCCCCAGGTCTTCTTCCACGGTGCGGTCCAGCACCCAGAACAGGAATTCGGCCTGGTCGGTGGCATCGAAGTAGCGGAAGTACAGCGCGTCGTTGCCCTCGGCGGGCACGGTCGGCGTGTCGGGGTTGTATGTCGTGCGCGCGAGCATCGGCGCGGAGAACTGTTCCAGCGTCGCGCGGTAGCGGTCCAGGTGGGCAAGGATAACGGCGGACACCGGCAGGATGATGCCGTGGGGCGTGAATCCGGCCACCGCCAGCACCTGATGGATCAGGTAGCGATGCAGCCGGCCGTTGCCGTCCAGGAACGGGTGGATGAACACAAAGCCGAAAGCGATGGACGCCGCCAGGCCTACGGTGTCCATGCGTACGCGAGGGTCGGCCGCCTGCGCCGCCATCTGCGCAAGCCCTTCCATCAGCGAGGGCACGTCCTGGGGCTTGGGGGGGACGAACGCGACGCGACGGCGATAGCCCAGGTCGTCTCCCACCCAGTTCTGCTGGTGGCGGAAACTCGTCTCGGCAAAGCGAGGATCCACGATCGCGTTCTGCAGTCCCACGAGCTTGTCCTCGGACAAGTCGATGTCGCGGTCGGCGTGGCGCAGAAGGTCGGCGAAGCGCCGCGCCCGGGTGGGCGATGGCTTGTCCTGCTCGATCTCGAACGACGTGTGCGTTTCCGAGAGGTACAGGAACGCGGCGGCACGCGCGAGCAGCGCAGGCTCGTACTGACCCAGGCGTTCCTGCGCGCGTGCATGCAGGTCTTTGGCGAGCATGGCCTCGATCATCGGGGTGCGCCGGATCAGCGGACAGAATCCCCGTGTACCGGGCAGGTTGTCGAGCACGCGGTATCGCGGGCTGACGGCGCCGCCCGCCTTTGCCAACTGCAACGCGGGGTCGAGCGCCGGAACGATCGCGGCCTTGGTGGGGACCGCTGCGTCGATGGGCCCGCCGGTGAGCCATTCGTAGAGAAAGGCGGCGCGGCGCGCGTATTGCGAGCGGGGGCGTGCGCGCAGCCAGTCAGTGATTTCGTCGCGGCCGGCGCTGGTGAAGAGAAGCGCCAGCACCTCCAGGTTGACGCCTTCGTAGCGCAATGCGAATTGCAGGTGGCCGGACAGCGTGTCGTCCGGGCGGTACGAGGCGAGCGGAAAGACGAGAACCTCGCGGTCGCCTTCGCGTTTGCGCGTGCGGGCGCGCAAGCGGGTGTCGATTTCGGCACGCACTGCCAAGGGACGCGCGGGCAACTCGTACGCGCGGACCAGATGGGCGTAGCCAACCGCCGTCATGGGATTCGGGGCCATTTCATGCAAAATGGGGCATGTGATCAGAATATCATGAATATGCGGTTAGCCGCAATATCATGATAATTCTATGGTGAGCCCCTTATTTCATGAAATCGCCCCCGATTTCATGACCATGGGGCCGTCGATCCGCTAGGTCCGATACTCCAGCCGCTCGATCACCGCCGCGTTGTCCGCCTTGCGGATGACCAGCGTGAGCTGCCCCACATCCTCGCGCGAGACGTCGTCCTTGCCCACGATCGTCGCCCGCGCCAGGAGCTGCACGCGCGTGCCCTCGCCGTACGCCGAGCGCTGCACTTCCTTGAGCTCGATGCGCCGCCGCGACGTCTGGTGGAAGACGCGCACAAAGCCCGCCACCGTGGACGCCATCTGCGCATCGCGCATCGCGCCGGGATCCATCAGGCCGGCGAACGCCCCGGCGTCCCCGCTCTCGTAGATCTGCGCGAAGCGCGCGATCAGCGCGTCAACTTCGGCCGCGGAGGGTAGCGCGGGCTCCGGCTTCGGAACCGGCGATGGCGCCACGGCTGCAACGACGGGTGCCACGACCGGTGTGGCGACAGGCGTGGCCGCCGGCGGCAGCGTCGGGACCGAGGCCATCGTGGCCTGCGCTGCGCCCAGCGCGATCGGCGACAGGTGTGCGCCCGCCCAGTTGGCGCGCGGTGGCGCTGGCGGGGTCGGTCCGGGCTTCGCGGCCGGCTCCTGCTGCCGCAGCGGCTCCGGCGCGGGTGGGGGCGCGTGATCGACGGCCGGTTCGGCTCGGTTGGAAAGCGGCGCCGGCGCCACCGCGATGGAAGGCGCGGGCGTCGCGGTGATCGCCGGCGCCTGCTCCACCAGCGACGCCAGGCGGTCGGGCTCCGCGCCCGGAGACGCGCGCATCGACGGGGCCGCTTCACTGGCTGCGGACGGCAGGCTGATGTCCCGCTTGTCGCGTTCCTGCAACTTGACCCACGCCAGCGCGCAGAGCAGCGCCACAATGACCAGGAAGACCGCAAGCGCCTTGAGCGTGAGCGGGCTGCGCGCCGCGGCCCAATCGGCCACCGCCGCGCGCTCGGGCGCGGTGCGCCACGACCAGCGCAAGCGCGNNGACCGTCCGCGTCCGTGGTTCGCGACGTCGCGGCCGCCTGCGGATTCGGCATTGCGGCATCCGCCCCCTGCAACCGGTCATACCGCATCCGGCTCTCGGAATTCTTGAGCGTGTTGTAAGCCTCGTTGATCCGCTTGGCGAAGCCTTCGTACCAGTCCTTCTCCTCCGCCTGCTGCAGGCGGTCCGGATGGAACACCGAGATCAGGTGCCGGTAGTGGGTACGAACGAGTTCGAGCGGCGCGTCGCGCTCGACAGCCAGGTTCCAGTAGTAGCTGGCGCCGGAACGGAACAACACCTGACGCAGGAACCAGCGGCAAGCGCTCTCGACGACGTTGGGCCGCGTGTCATTGGCGGCAGCCGCGGCGTCCAGCGACTCCGGATCGCCTGCCGCGCAACGCAGGATGTTCTCGATGTCCGCCGGCAGTGTGGCCAGCGGGCTGTTCCACTTCGCAAGGGCGGCGCTGTTGCCGCGCCGCGCTGCGATGATCTCGGGAATACTCGACGTCGCCACGTCGCCGCCCCGTCAAGCGGCCGGCAACCGCTGCGCGTTCTGGTCGCCGTAGTAGTAGTAGTGGTAGTACGAGTTCGCGCGACCACGGGCGTTGTACTTGGTGAGCACGCCGCCGATCACATGCGCGCGCACGTGCCGCAAGCGCTTCAACGCATCGCGCGCCACGTTCTTGCGCGTCGAGTCGGCCGCCACGGCCAGCACGGTGGCGTCGACGAAGCTGGAGATGACGAGGCCGTCGGCAATCGACAGGACTGGTGGGCTGTCGATCACGACGTGCTGGAAGCGCTCGCGCGCGGTCTTGATCAACTCCGCCATTCGCGGGCCGCCCAGTAGTTCGGCGGGGTTGGGCGGCAGGTGGCCCGCGGGCACGACGAAGAGATTCGGCACCGGCCCGGCGCGCGTGATCTCGATCGGTCCCAACTGTCCCACCAGGTAGTTCGACAGCCCCGCCGCGGTCTCCAGTCCCAGCTTCTTGTGCAGCGAAGGATTGCGCAGGTCGGCGTCGATCAAGAGAACGCTGCTGCCGGTCGAGGCGAACGCGGTGGCCAGGTTGATCGCCGACGTAGTCTTGCCCTCGCCCGGCACGGCGCTGGTGATCGCCACGACTCTGGGCGCGCCTTCGCCGGTGGAGAACTGCAACGCCGTCCGCATCGACCGGTAGGCTTCGGCGAACATGGACCGCGGCGCGCCCACGGAGGCCATCGCCAGCCCGTTGGGCGCGGACGAGATCTCGCTGTCGGGCACCGGCACCACACCCAGCACGGCCAGCCCGAGCGAGCGCTCGATGTCCTCGGGATCGCGGAACGTATCGTCGAAGTGCTCGAACGCGAACGCCAGCAGCACGCCCAGCAACAGGCCCACGAACGCGCCCAGCATCAGGTTGCGCCGCATGTTGGGCTTGTACGGCGCCTCCGGCACGTCGGCCTTGTCGACGACCGAGATGTTGTTGGTCTCGATGCCGCCGGCCACACCCACTTCCTTCAAGCGCTGCAGCAGCCCGTCGTACAGGTTGCGGTTGGTGTCGACTTCGCGCTTCAGGATGTTGTACTCGATGCTCTTGTCCTGCCCGGTGAGCACTTCGCCCTTGGCTTGGCCCAGCAGGCCCTGCAGCGCGTTCTCGCGCGCGATGGTGGCGTCCAGTTCGGTCTTGGCGGACGCGCGCATCGTGGCCACTTCGGCATCGATGCGCGTCTGCAGCTCGTCGATCTGCGCCTGCAGCTGCTGCATCTTGGGGAACGCGGGCTTGTAGATCTTGAGCTGCTCCTGGTACTGCACCTCGAGCGCGGTCTTGTTCTTCTTCAGTTCCTGGATGACGGGGCTGGCCAGGATCTGCGGCGTGGGTACCTTGCTGTCGAGCAGGGACTTGTACTGCGCGTCCAGGCGCACGTGATCGAGCTGTACCTTCGCGAGCTCCTGCTGCACCTGGTCCAGCTTGGCCGTGTTGAGGTTCTGCTTCTCGTTGATCGCGACGATTTCCTGCTTGCGCGCAAAGCCGACGAGCTTCTTCTCGGAATCCTCAAGCCGCGCGCGCATCTGCTCCAGCCGCTCTTCCAGGAAGGTCTTGGCGTACGACGACGCGTCCATGCGCCGCTCGAGGTTGAGCTCGATGAACGTCTGTGCCACCTGGTTGGCGACGCGGGCGGCCACTTCCGGGTTGGCGCTGTCGAACGAGACGCGGACGATGCGCGAGTTGCGCACCGGCTCCACGAGCAGCCCGCCCATCAGCGCGCCGACCGCGCCGTCGCGCTGCGCATCGGCCGGCGCCTTGGGTGCGGCCTGCGGCTTCTTGCCGTCGCCCAGCCAGCCCTGCAGCCAGTCCATGATGCCCTGCTTCTGGCGTGCGGCGGTCGATTCCTCGGTCTCGCGCAAGCCCATCTGCGCGACTACACGCTCCGCGAGCTGCCGGCTCTTCAACACTTCGATGTACGTGTTGATGTAGCTGTTGTTGTAGTCGTAGTCGTAACTCGAAGGATCGCGGTCCTCGAAGTTGACGATGCGCTGCGCCTGCTTGTCGATCTGCACGGTGACCGTGCCGCGATAGATGGGCGTGATCTGCGCGGTGCCGATGGCGGTGGCGATGACGATGATCAGGAACGTCGCGATCACCGCCCACTTGCGGCGCATGATGACGCGCCACAGTTCCTTGAGCGAAAGCTCGCCCTCGACGTCGTCCTGCAGCGCGGCTTGCGGGTGGCCATGGAACACCGCCGGCAGGTGATTCTCCGCCAGCGTCGGCAGCAGCCGGGCGGGATCAGGTCTTGCGGGGTCCAGGTGTTGAGCCACGGGCTGCTTCGGGAGAGGCTTGAGGTTCGAGTTTAGCCGACGGCGCGTGGCCGAAGGGCGACGGCGCGGGACCGCCTTGCGGCGCGGGCGGCGCGCTCGTCGGGGCGGCACCTGATTGCGTCGGCGCGGGCGGTGACGTTGCCCACGCGGCGCGCACGCGGTCGGCCTCTTCCGCGCTGTTGTAGACGGGCGTGGGCGCGGCTGCAGCGACCACGGTGGAGCGCACCGGCCGCGGCACGATCTCGCGCCGCTGGTGCTCGGTGGCTTCCTCGCGCTCGCCGCGCCGCGCGACGACCACGCCCGCCAGCATCGCAAAGATCAGCGCATTGGCGGGGATGCGGAAGTTGAAGTCGACCATGCCGTGCGCGGCGATCAGCAGCACGGAGACGGCAGCGGCCAATTGCAGCGCGCGCGTCGCATCCTTTTCGGGCTGGCGCACCAGTATGATCACGCGCGCCACGTACAGCGCCACCGCGGCCAGGATGGCCAGCGCGGCGAGCACACCGCCTTCCACCAGCCACTCGATGTAGTCGTTGTGCGCGCGATGGATCAGCGCGGTGATGTCGGTGGGCTGGAACGGCGGGTAGAGCGTGGCGAACGTGCCCATGCCGCTGCCCAGCGGGAAGTAGCTGCCGGCCATGTCCAGCGCGCCGGCGAAGATCTCCGCGCGGCCGGCCTCCACGGTGTCCTGGACGCCAAAGCGGTCCAGCACGGGCACGAAGCCGATGGCGATGGCGAAGCCGAGCGCAAGCGTCAGGCCCAGGCCCAGTGCGCCGTAGGCGCGCGGCCCGCCGACGCGCGGCGCGCACGCCAGCGCGGTGAGTGCAATGCCTGCCGCGCCGATGGAGATGCCGGCCCGCGAGCGCGAGAACATCAACGCCAGCAGGATGAGCACGATGGCAAAGAGCCACAGCATCACGCGCGTGCCCTTGGCGGCGAGCATGCGCTTGGTGGCATCGACGATGCCCTTGCTGAAGCGGCGCGCACGCAACCGTTCACCCACGTCCAGCGCCAGCGACATCATCGCCAGCGGCAACGCCATCAGCATCAGCCCCGCAAAGTGATTGGGATTGACGTAGGTACCGGACGCGCGGAAGTCCGCAAGCTGGCCGCCCGCGGCGCCGTATTGCAGCATGCCCAGGATAGCTTCGATCACGGCCACCAGCACGACGACGCGCGTGAGCGCGCGCAGCTTGTCGGCGCTGAGCGTCAGCGTCAGGAAGAACGCGGCGAGCGGTGGCAGCAGCGCAAGGCCCGCGTATTCGGTTTCGAACGGCGCCAGCGACAGCGCGCGCCAACGGTCGCCTTCACCGGACAGCGCGATGGCATCGGCGAACGCGCCTCGGCCCGGGATGGCGGCCCACAGCGACGGCGGCAGCGGGATCAAGCCGAGCAGCGGGATGGCGGCGGCGAGGCCCGCGACGATGGCCGCTGCAGGCGGAATGCGCTTGCGCATCGACGACGGCACCAGTGCGACGAACAGGCCCGCGAGCGCGACGAGCTCCAGGATCATCAACGGGAACGCGCGATTGCCGCCGCGGATGAGCGGCGCGAACAGCGCCATCGCCACCAGAATGCAAAAGGCCGCGACGTTCAAGGCGCCGCGGCCTTTGGACAGTGCCGCTCGGGTCATGGGTCAGCCGACGTCAGTCGGGACTGCCCTTCGGGTGGTTCCAGCCGATGATGGCCGCAACGCCGACCGCGCCCGCACCGATGGCGACGAAGCCCGCTTCGCTGATGCCGGCGCCTACCGTGGTGCCTGCAACCGCGCCCGGGACCACCGCGGGCGTCACCGCTTCCACCGACAGGATCAGCGCTTCGCACTGCTTGTCGCGGACCGTGAACGTGTGGTTTTCCTTGATCTCGATGCGGCAGCGCTGGCCGCGCGTGGTGATCACCACGACGCCTTCCGCCTTGTCGAGCACGATGACGCGATCGCCGTCGAACAGCTTCATGTCCTTCACGGCGTTGGCGTAGTTCTTGTCCTGCAGAACCATCACCGGGCCCTTGAAGTCCTCGAGGTTGCCGAGCTCGCTGCGATTGTCCTTGTTGCCTTGCGCTTGCGCGAACGCAGCGCTGCTCGCCAACGCGAACAACGTTGCGGCAATCATCGACAGGGGCTTGTGGACGCTCACGATACGGACGCTATTTCGCTTTCGACTTCGTGTTGCGCGGGGCTTGCTTGACGGTTGCGGGATTCGTGTTTTCCGCTATGACGGATGAACCCCTAACCACTTGAATTTCATCGTACCACGCGAGTCCGCTCGCCTGCAAATCGAGTTTGGCGTCTCCGACAAGAGTCAACGCAAGCTGTTGTGGATAACAACCGTCGGGGACACTGAATGTTGACGAGAAATCCTTCCAGTCCGACGAGCCCACCAGCCGGTCCGTGCTGACGAGCGGCTCTTTGTCAGTGCTGCCAGGCGCGCCGCACGTGAGGTTCCACTGCAATCCGAACTGCGTGCGCACCGATTCCAGCCGGTAGCGGCCGCGCAGGTCGTAGTGATAGCCCGGCTCGAGCAGCAGCGTCTGCGTCACGAGTCGCGGGTCGCGCACCTGGCCCTGGAACGCGATGCGCAGCGCACGGCCGCCGCCGGTGCCGAACGTCGACAGCGCCGCGACGTCCGCGCCGTTGGCGCGCGGCCATTGCCAGTCGAACGTCGTGTTGGTGAACGGCGCTTCGAAGCTGCCGTTGAATACGTTGCCGGCCGCGCGGCGTTGCGTGGCATCCAAGCCGTTGAGCCACACGACGAACGCTGCATTCCACTCGCCCGATTTCGCCAGCCGCTCGACGATGGGACTGCGTTCCTTCAGCGTCACCGGCGGCGCGAAGGCGCGGCGCGCATCGAGCAGTTGCAAAGGCAGCAGCGGCGTGGGCGCGTTGGCGGCCGCGTACGTGAAGAACGCGGGCCACCAGTCCGGGATGCGTCGCGCGAACAGCTTCTTCAGCGCCGCGTCGCCGCCAGGCTGCGCGACGATGGCGAGCATCCGCGGCATCAGCTCCGTGCCCAACTCGGGGCGCGCGCGGATGGCCGCGTCGATGTTCTCCAGCGCGGCCGCGATGTCGCGGTCTTCCAGCGCCAAGTTGGCCAGCGCGAGGCGCGTCGTCGGGTTCTGCGGCTCCAGTTCCGCCGCGCGCTTCAAATACGCGATGGACGCCGCGTTGTCGCCGCTCTGCTGCGCCAGGCCCGCCAGCACCAGCCACGCCGGCGCGGTGGCGGGATTGCCGCGCAGCGCGCGCCGGGCCAGCGCCTCCGCGGCCTTGGGGTCCGTGTCCATCTTCAGCGCCGCGTCGCGCGCCAGCGCCACCGCGTTGTCGCGGTCCCACGCGATGGCGCTGTTGGCGGCAGGCTGCGCGTCCACGCCCTGCTCGATGGCGCTTTCCGTGAACTGCGCGGAGAGATTGACGGCCACGATGCGCCACACGAGCGTCAGCGCCAGCAGCGCCGCCACGGCGTACAACCACGGCGGCGTGCGCTTCTCCACCGCCTTGGCGCCCAGCACCTCACGCGCAGCGTCGGCCGCCACCGTCGCGTCGTCACGATCCTGGCTTGCGGGCTGCTGGTAGCGGCCCGGCCTGCGGGAGCCGGGCGGGATGCCGGTGAGCGTGCCCTGGTCGCCCGTCATCGGGTCAGCGGACCGTGCCGAACGACACCAGGCCGCGGATGGTATCCAGCGTCTCGTAGAACGCGGTCTTGGCCGTGGACGCCTCGACGATGATCACGTCGTTGCCGAAGATCTGCGGGTCCTGCAGCGAGCCGTCCTGGATCTTCTCGGCGTCGAACACCAGGTTCTGCATCTGCGCGCCGTGGCCGCGCAGCACGCGGACCTGAGTCATGTCGGCCACCTTGGTGGCGCCGCCGCCCATCGCCAGCGCCTGCATCAGCGTCGTGCGGCCCTTCAGCGGAAAAAGGTTCGGCTGGCGCACGGCGCCCTGGATCGAGAAGCGCTGGCTCACCGACTCCTCGACGAACACCGTCACCTGCGGGTCCTGCATGTACTTTTCGCGCAGCGCGTCCGCGATCTGCGTCTCGATGTCGCGCGTGGGCTTGCCCGCGACCTTCACGCCACCGATCAGCGGCAACGTGATGATGCCCGTAGCGTCGACGCGGACCTTGCGCGGCGCGTTGTCCAGGCCCACCACCTGCACCTCGAGCACGTCGCCGTTGTTGACCTTGTAGTCGTCGGCGACCTCGGCGGTGGTGGCGGGGGCCGGGACGACCGGCATGATCGGCGCCACGGCGGGCGACGACAGCGGCTGGACGCCTTGGGCGCCTTGCACGGCGGGGAGGACCTTCTGCGGGGCCGGTTGGGGGGTGGTGGCCGTGTTGGCTGCCGCGGCGGCCGTGCCCGGGGCCGAGGACGTCTGCGTGACGCTGGTGGGCGCGGGCGTGGCAGGAGAAATCTGCGCGCGCGCAGGGGCCGCACTGGCGATGAGCGCGGCAGCCAGTAGACCGACGATGCTGCGGGTTCCGATGACTCGATTCATGTTCATGAAGCCTTGCGCCCGAGTCTACAGTAGCCCCGCAACGGTGCATCGTCCAGACCGTCCATCACGGGGAACGACCGTTGGCGCGGTCGCGTGTGAAGACTGGGGCGGGCTTACCTAGAGCAAACGCTTCCACCACGGGCGGTGCGCCGCCTTGCGGTCGCCGCCGAGCGCCGGCGCCGGCATCACGGCGGCCGGGTTGGTATCGTCCAGGATGGCGGTGGGGCGATCGACGACCAGGCGCGTTGCCTCCTCTTCGCCGACGAGCCGCGCTGCAGCGGCGCGGCCCTTGGCCAGCTCCGGCCGGCGCGAGCGCACGCCGTGCGTGTCGGTGGCCAGGATGTGCACGTAGCCGTCGCCCACCATCCGCTCCCCCCAGTAACGCGCGTCGGGGCCGAAGTCGCCCGTCAGCGAGCCCGACGTGATCTGCATCCACGCGCCTTCGCGCGCCAGTTGCAGGAACGTGTCGTAGTGCTGCTCGATCCACGTCAGCCGCTCGGGGTGGGTGATCACCGGCACGTAGCCCGCGGCGATGAAGCTCGCGACGCTCGCAGCGAACTGCGGCGGCGCCACGTGGTGCGGCGGCTCAAGCAGGAAGTAGCGCGTGTGATTGAGCGTGGGCGCGGTGCCGTCCTTCAGGCGGCCGAGCAGCTGGGGCGTCAGGTGGGCGTCCGCGCCGATGGTGAGCTCCAGCGCGATGCCGTGCATGCCGTATTCCTGGCGCAACGCTTCGATGGCGGCGGCAATACCTTCCGTGTCGTTCTCGTACATGCCCGGGTAGATGTGCGGCGTGCAGGCGGCTTTCTGGATGCCGTCCTCCACCGCGATGCGCGCCATCGCCAGGGCGTCCTCCAGGTTGCGCGCGCCGTCGTCGATGCCGGGCAGCAGGTGGGCGTGCAGGTCGATCATCAGGGTCCGAGCCTGTTTTTCGGAGCGGGCCGCCCGCGGAAAATGGGGTCGGAACCTGCCATCACCGTGTCGGCGCTGGACGCCGGCCGTGTGGGCGCGCGGGACACCGCGCGGTACGCGAGGAACCACAGAACGAGAAACGCAAAGAACATCGCCCACTCCGGAATTCCGAGCCGAGGGAAGCCGACGCCGATGACGCCGCACAGGACGGCTGCTCCGCACAGAGTAGCCACCGTTCGCGTGACGCTCATGCCGCTATCGACCATCCGGTAATGCAGATGGCGCCGGTCGCCGTCGAACGGGCTGCGCCCGCGGCGGATGCGGTGGAGCATGACGCTGCCCATGTCCAGCAGCGGGACCGCGAGAATCCATACGGCGCCGATGGGCGTGAGGCTCGACGTCGCAGCGCCGACCGCCGGCCGGCCCGCCAGCATGATTGCGAACCAGCCCACCAGGCAACCGAGCATCATGCTGCCCGCATCGCCCATGAATACTGCCGCGCGTTCGCGCCACGGCACACGCAGGTTGAAGGCCAGGAATGCCACCAGCGCACCGATAGCGGCGAGGCCAATCTGCAGCGCCACGCCGTCGCCGTCGAGGCCTGCAATGAACGTAAAGAAGGCGAGCGCAATCAGGATCAGCGAGCCCGCGAGACCGTCAAGGCCGTCGATCATGTTGATGGCGTTGATCAGGCCGACGTAGCAGACGATCGTGAACGGGATGGCGAACGGTCCTGTGGTCAGCGCGCCGACGCCGAACAAGTCGCCCAAATAGGTCACCGACTGGTGTGCGACCGCAAGGATAAGCGCCGCCGCGAACTCCGCAAGGAAGCGCAGACGCGGACGAACTTCGGCGCGGTCGTCCACAACGCCCGTCGCCACGAGCAGGACAAGCGCAATGCCCAGAGCGGTGGAGGTGCGTACGCTTGGAGCCAGCCACACGAAGGGCAGCAGGCCCGCCGCCATGGCCAGCCCGCCGATTACCGGGATCGCCTGGGCATGCGACTTGCGCCCACCCGGATGGTCAAGCAGGCCCAGCCGCGCGGCCACACGTTGCAGCAGCAACGTGATGACGAAGCACACGAGAAAGGCGATTGCGGCGGGCATGGAGGATCTACCGAGAATGCAAAGTGTATGCCCGTGTCAGTGCCTTGCGTCGAGATCGACGACCCGATCAGCAAATACCAGCGGCGCGCTTTGGTGCGTAATGATCAGAACGGTGCATTCCCGCAGCTCCGTTCGCAAGGAAGAAAGAAATGCCTCTTCACCCGCCACGTCCAGCATTGCCGTAGCCTCGTCCAGAACCAGTATCGACGGTTCCTTCAAAAGCGCGCGGGCGAGCGCAATGCGCTGCTGCTGGCCACCCGACAGGCGATTTCCACGCGGCCCGATGCTTGTCGACAGTCCTTGCGGCAACGCCTCGACCATCGCTTCGCCACCTGCGAGGCGCAGCGCCTTCCGGACGTCCTCGTCCGATGCGCCGCGCCGACCATATTCGACGTTCTCGCGAACGGTGCCGTTGAAGAGCATCACGTGCTGCGGCACCCATCCAATCTGGCCGCGCAGCGTCGCGAGCGGAATGTGGGCAATGTCCAGGCCGCCTATCGTGATCCGGCCATGCTGCGGACATCGAAGCCGGAGCAGAAGGTGCGCGAGCGTGCTTTTCCCGGCGCCATTGCGGCCGACGATCGCGACCTTCTCGCCCTCGGCAACCCGAAGGTCGAAGGCATCGAAAACGGCGGGGCGGCTTTCGTATGCAAAATCGACCTGCTCGAACTGGACCGCTCCTCGCAAGGAAACCCGTTCCGTCGCAGTCGCTTTTCCCGATTCGGCCGGCTGGTCCATCCAGCGCGCAAGACGATCCAATGCGTCGACCGCGACGTGCGTCTCGCCGTACAGAGTGGACAACCCGGCGAGCGGTCGCAGAATCAGCTGACCGTAAAGCAGGAACGCAATGAGCGCCTCGGGCCGGAGCCCGTCCCCGAGCCGATCGCTGGCAAGCCAGAGAAAGAGGACCACTGCTGCCGCCGCAAGGAATTGAAGCAAGGAGGCGGCCGTCGCGTCGATTCGCATGCGCTCGCGAACGGTTGCGGCTCCCTTGCGCACCAAGGCCGCGTAGCGCCGCGACTCCACGAGCTCGCGCGAAAACGCCTTGAGCGTAGCCAACATTCCCAGGTTCTCGTCGACCAACGCGAGCTCGTTCGCGTCCGCCTGGCTGCTTCGCTTCGCGAGTGGTCGCGTGCCGCGGGACAGCAGGCGTACCAGCAGGAAGAAGATGGGAATCAACGCCAATGCGAGCAGCGCGAGCTTCACATCGATTCGCGCCATCATCACCGCGGCCGTGACCACCATCACGAGCATCGGCAGGGTATTCGACACGAGCGACGTGACATAGCTGCTGACGATGCGCACATCACGCGTGAACAACGTCAAGGCCTCGCCATGGGCCTGGCTGCCGGTAGCCGCTACCGGCAGCGCCTGCAAATGATCATAGAGCGTCATCCGCAACGTGCCGGAGACGTTCACCGTCGCCGTGGCAAGCGCATACGACCCCAAGCCTCGCGCAAGAGCCTGTAGCGCAAAAGCCGCCAGCAGGAGCAACAACGGCCCGCGGACGTCGCGGACACCCGCCAGCAGCGCCGCCCCGAATGCGCCACCAAGCCATGGGACGAGCAGCGACGCGAACGCTTCGACCAGCATGAGCAGCAGGCCGGCGACCAGCGCTACGCGCGCCGGCCGGGCGATGGCAAGCAAACGGCACGCGACCGCCCGATCGAGCTCGGGTGTATCAGGTTCCATCAATTCCGCGAAGCGACAGCCTTGCGAATGCCATTCCATGCACGCCGCACGTACAGCGCGGGCAGCCAAGTGCGATTGCCATCTGCGTATTTCGCTCGCATGTACCTGGCATCCGGAAACAGCGTCTCGCGCAGCAACGCAAGGCGCGCGCGGCCCGGCAGCGCGGCGAGATTGCTCGCGAAGGCACCGATCTGCCCCGGACGAAGCAAACGCGCCGTTGGCTCTTTGTGATTCGTTCGCCGGGTCAGGCGCGTCCATTCATCTTCGGCCCAGAACGGACCGACCGCACGGGCAGCGGCGCGAAGACCATCGGCTGCCACGACGCTCAATTGCTTGCGGACCGCGAGTTCGATGAAGTTGTCTCGCTGATCCGTCGAAAGGCCACGCGCCAGCAGGTAGATGTCGAACAGCCAGATCCACCTGTCGCCTCCGAACTCCCCGTGCCCTTCACTGTAGAACGGAACGTTGGTATGCCCGGCGCGATGCATGCATGCGAACAGGAGCGCGTGCATGTCGCAGGGAGCGCATGCGTGCGGACCAAGCGCCGGTATCGGGACGGCGTCGGCGATCATTTCCTCGCGCTCCAGTGCGCCGGCAAGCAATTGGGCGTTGTTGGGCCGCCAGTGGACATCCAGGCAATGCTGGATGCCCGCAGCGTCGCGACGCTCCATCGCGACCTGGTAGGAAACGTAGTCCCCGCTCGTCGCGTTGGACCCGTGGTATCCGGCGCTCTCGAGTACATCCAGCGCGCGGGTGCGCACGTCCGGCGCGATAAGCAGGTCGGTGTCACCCCGCGTGCGCAGCGCCGGGTGTTCGTAGTGCGTCAGCGAAATCGGCGTGCCCTTGAGCAGCAATACGTCTACGCCTTCGGCAGCCAGCAGATCGAGAACACGCTTCACCTCCCTGCGGTGTGCTGCCTCCCATGCTGCGTTGGCCAAGGCCTCGTCACGGCAGGCCGCGGCAAATTCCGCCACGAACCGATCGTCACAGCCAAGGGGGGCCGCGCATTCCCTGAACGCCTGTGCCAGCGTCGAGTCGGCGGCACTGTCGTTCGCCCGATGAAGAATCGGCATCACGCCATGGTGGCGTGCCGAGCGGATCCACGACTCGAGCGCCGCGGGCCACGGCGACGCGTCTCCAGTCGAAGGTGCAATGTGACGGAAGAGATTGGCAAGGCGCTGCTGCACGTTAGCCACCTTCTCACGCGCAATCGCGCTGGTCAGAGGTGGATCGCGTCCTGACGTCGCTCACTCGGAACATTTCGAGCATCTGAGGAAGGCCAACGCGCAAGTTCTCGATGCCGTCGGGTACCCGCAATCGCCACATTGGAACCTGCTCGACCAACTCGCGATACAGAAACGCTTCTTCCCGCCACACGGCGGCGCTGGGCGCGGTCCCGAAGCCGTGCTGCACCAAGGCGTCGAAAGCAGCACTGCCGGCCAGTCGAGTTGCCTCGAATTCGCCTGCTGTGCGCGGCAGCTCGAGAAACCCGATGGCTGCAAGGCGGCTTGCGGGCCGACCATCGCGCCTGAGTGCTTGCAACTCCCTTGCCAAGGACGCGTAGTCGGCGGCCAGCTCAGTCCTCGCGGCTTGGGCGTGCTCTGCGCACCATTCGCGCAGTGCCAACTCGGCATCGACTTGAATCGTGCCATCGGGGCTGCACAACAGCGCATCGTCACTCGCCTGATGCCAACCGGCCGTGATCAGCGCGTGGCCGAGAGTCGACTTTCCCGTGCCCCCGGGAGCGATGAATGCAAGCGCATGATCGTCGCGCCACACGGAGGCGGCATGCAGCAGGAACAGGCCTTGGCCTGCCAAGGGGAGCGTCGCCCCCCAACGAAGGAGATCGAAGACGCGGAACCGCCCGACCGATTCCGCCGATAGCTGGACCCGAGTGGAATCGTTTGGAAACCTCAGGAGCCGCGTTGCGCCTTCGAACAATGCAACGTCGGTCCCGTCTCGATCGAAGTGAAACGGAGACATGGTGGCGCGGTCCGCTTCACGGCGCAGGCTTCACGCGCGGCGTGCAGGCGCCCGCGCGCTGCGCGGCTGTAACTCAGCCCGGACCGGTGAAGTTTCCGAAGTTCGTATCGGGCTTGCTGCCCGTCGTACCTTGCGTGCGCAGCTTGAAGCTGCCGAGCGGCGTCAACTTTGGCGCGCTATATGCTGCGGCAACGTCATCGCGACCGGGGGTTGCCCCGGTGGCAGTCGTTGCCGGCTTCGAATTGTGCTGTTCGCTCATATCGGGTTCCGCGATCAATCGTTCGAGTTCTGCAAATGGCGCAGCCACAGCTCCACGCCGACAATACCGCATAACCGCTGGAATTGCCTATAGTCGGTGTCAGTTCCCCCGCCAGGCGGCGGACTGACAGTTGCGTCGAGGACTGCTCGGGCGACTGACGGCGCCACATACCGCCCAGAATGCCATTCGCCGTCGAGAAGGACGGACCTCAGTGCCGGAAGCAGGTTTCGCAACTGCAGCAGATTGTACGCGCCGAATTCCACCTTCCATCGCGGCTGGTGGCGAAAGCTTTCGGGCAGATAACGGCGCAGACCGTCCGCAATGAGCGGTTTTATGCGACCTTCGTCGCTGTAGCGCGGGAGCCATCGCGGATCGCATCCCAGGACCAGTTCGAACAGTCTCCGGTCCAGAAGCGGCGCCCGATAACGCAAGCCGTGGGCTCGCAGTGCGCTCGCCGTGGCGAAGTGGCCATACTGGAGCCGGGAATGATGAAGGTCCGCCCAGATCGACTGCTGATACGCCGACGCGTAAGTGCCATCGTAGAGCCAACGCCGTTCCCGACCCGCCTGACCGCGGTTGTGCATCTCAGGTTGTAGCCAGCTTTGATCACGCACCGCACGACGAGCCACAGTGGCCCGCGCCCATCCCGACGTGCGCAGAAGATGTGCGCGAGTCGCAGAGCGAACAAGTGCGCGCGCTTCGCGTCCCGGGGCACTGCCATGCAATCCCGCGAGCGTCCGCGCGACTGTTGACAGCCGACTCCAACCGGCCGCTCCGATAAGGTCCGCGGCGTAGGTCGAGTCGTGGCCAAGCTCGTCACCTCCGATACCCGTCACCGCTACCTCCGCACCCATGCTCCGCGCGAGCCCAGCTTCTGCGCTCAGAAGGCGGCCTTGCACATTGAGCAGAGGGTGGTCGCTCCGGCTGACCTGATTTTCGAGATCACCGAGGGTCAACTCGAGAGCCTGCGCGTCGATACCCGTCCACGGAAGGCCCGCCGTAACGACCACGCGCCCGATGCGGTCTGCCTCGTCGCACGGAAGCCCGCTGAACATTGCCGATATCGCCGTCAGCCCAGCAACGGAATGCGCGCGCTCACGCCACCACTCGGAAGCAATCGCCGCAATCGCGCTGGAGTCGAGTCCGCCGCCGAGTAATATCGATGTGCCGGCGGCAACGTCCAGTCGCTCGCGGGTCGCTGCCACGACCAGACTCTCGAAGTTTTCGAGAACGTCTTCACGCGAGGTCGCCGAAACGCTGTATGCACCGGGCGTCCAGTACCGGCGGACACGCGCTACCGGGTCGAGCGTCTGCCAATCGAGGCGATAACCGGGTGCGAGAAGGTCGATATTCGCGAACACCGTGTGCCCCAGTTGCCAAGGTCGATCGCACAGGATGTCGACGACCGTGTCGTCATCCGGGCCGCTGCCGACAAATGCCAGGTGACGCAACACCTTCGTGTCGTTCGCAAAGGCCAGAATGCCTTCGTCGCGAGCCATCGCGTAGTAGATGGGCCAATGTCCGGAAGTGTCAGCAACAAGGCTGAGCGATCCCCCCTGTCCGTTCCAGAACGCGAACGCAAAATCGCCTTGCATCCGGTCGAACGTCCGGACGTCGTGATCGTGAAACGACGTGGCCAGGCGATACGCCCATGCATCACCGGGGCCCCTCTCACGCGGAATGCGGGCGGGGCCACCGCTGGGTTCACCCCAAAGGGCCACCACGCAATCCACCCCGCCCATGGACACCTTGGCGGCACTCGAGGCGTCTGTGGACCACAAATTCACCGCCACTGCCGCGTCGCGAAGCGAAATCGGGCTCTTTCCCAATTCACGCGTCAGGCGGGCGGTCGCTGCCAGGCACGGATCGCCAGGTTCGCGCGCGACTAATCCCGCTACTATCAAGAACTTGGCCCGGATAAGTGGAAGGATAACAACAGGTTTGCTGGGCGCAGTGCCGAGGCAACGCGATGCGGCTTGCGCGAACGGAAATCGTCGCACATCATCCTGAACCTATTGGGGAAAAAAGTGGCGCAACAACCGGAAGTCGGTCTGCTACTTCTCCAAAAGCAGAAAGTCAGGGAGATCGCATGAAATCCACCGCCGCAACGCGGGCACGTTTGCACCTCACGTCGGCAGTTCTGGGGTTGGCGCTCAGCGCCTCGGCCCATGCCGCCATCAATGCCGTAAATCTTGGCACGGGCGCACCGCCGTCCACGCTGCCGGGATACGTCATGCACGGGTTCGATCAAACGACGCAATCGGCGATCGTCGATTATACGAGCGTGCCCACGCTGCCGTCGCCGCTCGGCGGCACGCTCGGGTTCACCCCTTCGGCCATCAAGGCCACCGTCGGGGTCTCCTGGACTTCCTGGAGCCACAGCTACGGCGGACCGGTGTTCGCATTTATCGGATCGACGACCGATGGGACTTCGGCAACGTTGAACCTGCCGCCAGCGACGCAAGCCTTCATCTTCTACTTCGAGGGCGGCGGTCGGACTGAGAACCACTTCGTGACGGCCACCAGCAACAACGGCACGATTCTCGGGCCGGTCGCGGTGCACAACACGGAGGGCGCGATCGGGATTGGTTTCTACGCCACGACGGCCGGCGAATACATCACGTCCATCGAAGTCGATACGGATGACGAGAATTTCGCGGTGGCGGAGTTTTCTGTCGGCACGCCGTCCAGCGTCGCCGTCAGCTCTCAGCCCATTCCTACCAACACGCCTGGAATCCTGGCTGGCTTGAGCGTGATCCTCGCAGCCATGGGTGTCTTCGTGCTGCGTCGCCGCAAGGCCGCCTGATCGTCAAGGTTGTCGCAGCGATCTGCGATCGGGCTGCGGCCTGAGGGCATCATCAAAGACGTTTAATTCGTGCAAGGCGCCGGGCGGTTCTCCAATCGCCCGACCGTCCATCTCAACCCAGGCATGGGGCACGAATTCGCGCCCGGGCATCGGGATGCCCACCCGCATCTGCGTCCGGACACCGCGCCTGTCCAGCATCGCCATGATGGCGAGCGCCCGGTGGACGCAGGTCAATTGACCCGGCACCCATCGACTTGCGGTGTGTACGGAGCGCCACACGAGATCGGCTTTCTCCGGCGCCCCGGAAGGCTGTCGGTCATCGGGTCTCGCTACGGGTCCCACTCGGGAAAAGGTGACAGCAGGGAACCGCGCTCGTACGAGCAACAACCGAAATATGGCCTCGCCTACCAGCGCGAGGTAACGCGGCGAATACCTAAGACGCCGACGGGCCGTCATCGACTACGAGGAGGAGACGGCGCGCTGCCAGCGACGCCGCAAATTCGCGTGCATCACGTTCGACTGTGGCCGGATCGACCTGGAACTGCTTGGTCAGAGAGGGAAGCGCCTTCTCCACGCTTCCATGTTCAGCAAGCGCGCGCCAGACTGTCAGCGCGCTCGGATTGAGGCTGTAGTACTCGCCGGATGCAAGGTCGAGCAATACGGCCTCTTGGCCAACCTCGTTGACCATTACCGTCTCGGGAATCGTCACCTTCATCCGGTTCCGACCCTGTCCGCTTCGTCACGCGCGTTCACGGACCGGCCTTCGCAATCCTTACCATGTCGACATCATGCCCCGTCACGGCGTTGACGGCGCGCACCTCCACGGCCTCGACCTGATCCCCGGCCGCAGGCACGCACTTGCCGGGCGGCAGCGTCGCCTGCTGGCCGGCGCGCACGGGGAACGGGGACTCACGCCACACGCAGGCGACGAAGCTGGGGTGGGCGCTGTCGCCGCTGCGGCGGACGGTGGTGACGTCGACCAGCAGCGGGTCGCGCAGGCCGTTGGCGACGACGACGCCATTCGTCGCGTCGCCGGTGATGGCCAGCCGGGGCGGCAGCGCGGGTTCTTCGACTTTGGCGGCGGGCGCCGGCGGCCGCGGCGCGAGCAGGATCGCCACCGCGGCCACGGCGGTGACGACGAGCAGCGCCAGGACGCCAAGGTGCTTGCCGGGTGCGGTGGTCTGGATCACGGCCCCGATGGTAGCTGCAAGGGGCCGAGCAGGTCCGACCCCATTTATTGCACCGCAGGGTCCGACCCTATTTCTTGGGCTTGACCTTGGGCGGCAGCCGCAGGACCGGCAACGCGGTGGAGGTGGAGGCATCGATCGACATGACGTCCACGCCGACGATGTCGGGGAAGTAGTCGGGATGGCAGTGGCCGGGGTCCAGGCGCACTTCGGAATGCGGCGGGATGACCACCGGCTCGCGCATCCACTCGCAGCGCGAGTTCGTGACGTCTGGAAACTTGCCGCGCGTCGCGATGCTGATCACCTGCACCTTGAGCGGCGCGTCCAGCCCGTTGCCCACGGTGGCGCCCTCGAGCGCGTTGCCCTCAGCGTACAGCGGCGGCTTGACGAACGTCTTCGCGGCGGGCCCTTGGCTGACTCCGGGCGCGGCGGCCGGACGCGGCGTGCTCTGCACGAATCCGTCCGGGGCCGGCAGCACGCGCATGTACATCAGGTAGCCAACGGCGGCCGCAACGATCAGCAGTCCGCGCATCCAGGGCCGCGCGATGCGGGGCGTGAGCCGCAGCACGACGAAGGCCGCGACCAAGTCGATCAGGTAGACCGCCGCCCAGATCAGCGCCACCATCGCCAGCGCCAGCAGGACGCCGCCGACGTCGATGTCCCCGCTGTGGTGCCGGTCGGCGGCCATCGAGCCGATAAGCGCGACGTTCAGCCGCCCGATCCACCGGCCCTGCTGCGTGATGATCACGCCGGCGCAGGCGGCGGCGATGGCGAGATCCGTGATCCCGCTCATGAAGTACAGGAAGAAGCGGGAGCCGGCGTCCGGCGCAGTGCCGGTGGGCAGCGTGGTCAGCATGGCGTCGCGTAATGGGGTCGCCTTTTGGGGTCAGACACCATTTAACGCCTGTGCCAAAGAAATAGGGTCAGACACCAATAGGGAAATGGGGTTAGGGAAATGGGGTCAGACACCAGACGCTTGCGCCCTTGGCGTCTAATTGGTGTCTGACCCCATTTCCCTAACCCCATTTCCCTATTGGTGTCTGACCCTATTTCTTCTGACCCTATTTCTTCAGCGCACGGAAACCGATGTCGCGCCGGTACTGCATGCCGTCGAAGTGGATGGCGCCGATGGCGTCGTAGGCGCGCTTCTGCGCCTGGCGCACGGAATCGCCCAGCGCGGTGACGCACAGCACGCGCCCGCCGGTGACCACGACGTCATCGCCGGACGACCCCGTCCCCGCATGGAACACGTGCACATCGGGATGCGTCTCGGCGTTCACGCGGTCGAGCCCGCCGATCACGGCGCCCTTCGCCGGCGCATCGGGATAGCCGCCTGCGGCGAGCACGACACCCAGCGCCACGCGCCGGTCCCATTCGGCCTCCACGCGGTCGAGCGTGCCGCCGATCGCGTGCTCGAGGATGGTCACGAAATCGCTGGTGAGCCGCATCATGATCGGCTGGGTCTCGGGGTCGCCCATCCGGCAGTTGAACTCGAGCGCCTTGGCGTGGCCGGCAGCATCGATCATCACGCCGGCGTAGAGGAAGCCACTGTACGGAATGCCGTCGGCGGCCATGCCCTGTACCGTGGGCGTGATGATCTCGCGCATGATCCGCGCGTGCACTTCGGGCGTCACGACGGGCGCGGGCGAGTACGCACCCATGCCGCCGGTGTTGGGACCGTGGTCGCCATCCATGAGCCGCTTGTGATCCTGCGACGAGGCGAGCGGCAGCACATGCCGGCCATCGACCATCACGATGAAGCTCGCCTCCTCACCAACGAGGAAGTCCTCGACGACGACGCGCGCGCCGGCGGAGCCCATCGTGTTGCCGACGAGCATCGCGTCGATGGCGGCGTGCGCCTCGGCCAGCGTGGTCGCAACCACGACGCCCTTCCCCGCCGCGAGCCCGTCCGCCTTGACGACGATCGGCGCGCCGCGCGCGTCGACGTACGCATGCGCGGCGGCCGCATCGGTAAACGTCTGGTACTCGGCGGTGGGAATGCCGTGCCGCGCCATGAACGCCTTGGCGAAATCCTTCGACGATTCGAGTTGCGCGGCCGCGCGCGTCGGCCCGAAGATAGGCAAGCACGCCGCGCGGAACGCATCGACGACACCGGCCGCCAATGGCGCTTCCGGTCCGACCACGGTGAGCTGGACCTCGCGCTTCGCGAACGCGACAAGCTCCGCGATGTCGGTGATCGGCACGTTGACGAGCTCGGGCTCGCGCGCGGTGCCGGCGTTGCCCGGCGCGACGAACACGCGCGCGACGCGCGGCGAGCGGGCGAGGCGCCACGCGAGCGCATGCTCACGGCCGCCGCCGCCGATGACGAGTACGTTCATGAGGTAAGCGGTCCGGAGTGGTGGGCGCGGCGGAATGTCACGCGACGGCGCCGCGCGCGTTCAGAACTGGTAGCGCGCGAACAGGTACAGCACGTCGCCGTGGTTGATGCCGCCGTTCAGCTTGGGGATGTACGAGGCCATCACTTCGGCTGGGCCGAGCTTGACGGAGCCCACCGGCAGGATGGCCGGGATGGGCCAACCGCTCGCGATGTCGGGACGCTGCACGATGAACGCCGTGTAACCCAGGCCCACTGCCACGTCGGACACAGCCGGCCAGTACGTGAGCCACGCCCAGCCCACCTGCGACTGCAGGTTGTCGTGGGAGTCCTTGAAGAACAGCGCGAACCAGATGTAGTTGTCGCCGTGCTCGTCGGTGCGCGCAAATCCGTAGCCGCCGCCCCACGCGTTGCTGTTGAGCTCGTCGAGGCGGTCCTGGCTCCACGTGCCGGGCAAGTGCCACGAATACCCGCTGAAGAACCATGTGGCGCGGCCCTGGAACCACGCGGCCTTGAGGCCCTGGCACTGGCGGCCCGCCCACTGCCACATCGCTTCGCAGTTGAGCCACGCGCGCTGGTCCAGCGGCGTGTTCACGCTGCCCGGCGCGATGAACGGATTGGGGTGCGACGCCAGCCATTCGACGGTGAGCGTGTCCGGCAGCTTCCAGTCGTTGGACGTGTCCGGCGTGGCGGAGGCCGGTGTTGCGGGCGCGGGCTGCGTCGGCACCGCTTGCGCGAGCACGACCGACGGCGTCGCCGCGTCCGCGTCCGCTTCCGCGATCGCACCGCCCGCGCAGGCGAAAAGCGCCGCTGCAAACAGCGCGGCGGCAACGCCGCGGCGATTCTTCATCTCGGGTCGAAGCAGCATGGTCGAACGCATCGGGGGCGGCTCAGTGGCGACTCGGTGGCGGTTCAGGGGCGGCTCAGTGGCGAAAATGGCGGACGCCGGTGAACACCATCGCGACGTCGCGCTCGTCGGCGGCCGCGATCACCTCGTCGTCGCGCACGCTGCCACCCGGCTGGATGACGGCGACGGCGCCGTGCTCGGCGACGACATCGAGGCCGTCGCGGAACGGGAAGAACGCGTCGGACGCGACGACGGAGTTGGCGAGGTCCAGCATCGAGTTGGCGGCCTTGGCGGCGGCGACGCGCGTGGAATCGACGCGGCTCATCTGGCCGGCGCCGATGCCCAGCGTGGCGCCGTCGCGGCAATACACGATGGCGTTGGACTTCACGTACTTGGCCACGCGCCACGCGAACACCAGGTCCGTCATCTGGTGCGGCGTCGGCACGCGCTTGGTCACCACCTTGAACGACGCGCGGTCGACGTTGTGATGGTCGGCCGTCTGCACGAGCAGGCCACCGCCGACACGTTTGAAGTCCAGCGGCGGCGTCACGGGCTTGGACGGCAACGGAATCTCGAGCACGCGCACGTTCTTCTTCTGCGCGATCACGGCGAGCGCATCGGGCGTATAGCCGGGTGCGATCAGCACTTCGAGGAACTGGATGGAGATGGCCTCGACGGTGGCCGCGTCGACGGGCACGTTGAACGCGATGATGCCGCCAAACGCGCTGGTGGGATCGGTGGCGAACGCGCGCGTGTAGGCCTCGAGCGGCGTGTCGCCGAGCGCGACGCCGCAGGGGTTGGCGTGCTTGACGATCACGCATGCGGTGGTGTCGAAGGTCTTCACGCACTCCCACGCGGCGTCCGAATCCGCGATGTTGTTGTACGACAGCTCCTTGCCCTGCAACTGGCGCGCTGTCGCGATGCCGCCGGGCACGTGGTCGTCGTCGCGGTAGAACGCGGCGAGCTGGTGCGGATTCTCGCCGTAGCGCAGCGCCTGGATCTGCTCGCCCGCGTAACGGAACGATTGCGGGAAGGCCTCGACCTTGCCGTCGACGTGGCGCGCGGTGAGCCAGTTGGCGATGGCGCCGTCGTACGCAGCCGTATGCGCGAACGCCTTCCGCGCGAGGTTGAAGCGCGTGGCGTCGGACAGCGCGCGCGTGTGGCCGCCCACCTCGGACAGGATGGCGTCGTAGTCGGCCGGGTCCACGACGATGCCGACGTGCGCCCAGTTCTTGGCGGCGGAGCGCACCATCGTCGGGCCGCCGATGTCGATGTTCTCGATGGCGTCCTCCAGCGTGCACGCGGGGTTGGCCACCGTGGCGCGGAACGGATAGAGGTTGACGACGACGAGGTCGATGGTGGGGATGTCGTGTGCGGCGAGCGCGGCCGCATGTTCCGCGACGTCGCGGCGCGCGAGGATGCCGCCATGCACCTTGGGATGCAGCGTCTTCACGCGGCCGTCGAGCATTTCCGGAAAGCCGGTGTAGGAGCCGATGTCGGTGACGGGCAGGCCCGCGTCGGCGATCGCTTTCGCGGTGCCGCCGGTGGACAGCAGCTTGATGCCGAGCTTGGACAGGCCGCGCGCGAAGTCGACGACGCCGCGCTTGTCCGAAACCGAGAGCAATGCCTGGGTGATCGCGGCGGCCATCGTCAGATCATCTTGTATTTGGTGAGCTTGGTGCGCAGCGTGTTGCGGTTGAGGCCCAGCATGTCCGCGGCCTGCGTCTGGTTGCCGCCGACGCGCTGCATCACGCAGACGAGCATCGCCTTCTCGACGTGGCACATGACCATGTCGTAGACGTTGCTGGCGGGCTCGCCGTCGAGCTTGGTGAAGTAATCGTTCAGCGAGCGCTCCACCGACTGGCAGATCTCGTTGGCACCATTGAGTTGCGGCTTGCGCTTCATGCGGCGAGCGCCTCGCGCCAGGCTTGCGTGTGGGCGGCGTCGCGAGCACCGCGCGCCGCGGGCTGCTCGAGCGCATCGGCCCGCTCCGGTGCAGCGCCGGACTCCAGCGCGTCGAAGTAGCGCTCGACGCTCGCGCGCTGCGCGGCAACCGTCAGCGTGGCCTGCATGTCGCGGCGGAATTCCGCCGCGCCGGGCAGCTCTTCCGTATACCAGCCGAGGTGCTTGCGCGCGATGCGCACGCCCAGCTCCTCGCCGTAGAACGCGTAGTGGTCGGCCAGGTGCTCGACGATCAGCGCGCGCATCTCGGCGAGCGTGGGCGGCGCAAGCTCGGTGCCGGTGGCGAGGTAGTGCGCGATCTCGCGGAAGATCCACGGCCGGCCCTGCGCGGCGCGGCCGATCATCAGGCCGTCGGCATGCGTCACCGCCAGCACGCGCGCGGCGTCCTGGGGTGTGCGGATGTCGCCGTTGGCGATGACGGGGATGGCCACGGCGGCTTTCACCGCCGCGATCGTCTCGTACTCGACGGCGCCGACGAAGAGATCCGCGCGCGTGCGACCGTGGATGGACAGCGCCGCGATGCCCGCGTCCTCGGCGATGCGCGCGATGGCCGACGCATTGCGCGACTGCGGCGTCGGGCCGGTGCGGATCTTCAGCGTGACGGGGACGTCGACGGCCTGCACCGTGGCGGCCAGGATGCGCGCGACGCGCGGCTCGTCGGCCAGCAATGCGGAGCCCGCCGCGACGTTGCAGACCTTCTTCGCGGGACAGCCCATGTTGATGTCGATGACCTGTGCTCCACGCGCGACGTTGTAGCGCGCGGCATCGGCCATCAAGTCGGGATCGGCACCCGCGATCTGCACCGCGATGGGCGCGACTTCGCCTTCGTGATCGGTGCGGCGGCGCGACTTGTCGGTGCCGAACAGGCGCGGATTGGATGCCACCATTTCCGACACGGCATAGCCGGCGCCCAGCCGCTTGCACAGCTGGCGGAACGGACGATCGGTGACGCCCGCCATCGGAGCGACGACCAGATTGTTCGGCAACGTGTAGGGACCGATCTGCACGGAATCGAAGTCGCTGCGGTGATGCACGCGTGGCTCCCTGGAACTCCACGCCGGCGTGCGGGGCGGGGGACGGATTATACCGGCAATGGATGCGCGCGACACGCGCGCAAACCTGCCCTTCGGTGCATTCGGCGCGCTCCGTTCCGCGCGGCGCGTCCAGACCGGTGCGCGCCGCCTTGGCGCGCGCCGATCAGTGCATGCCGAACAACATCGCGCGCGTGAAGGCACGGCGCGCGGGCGGCAATGTGTCGAGAATTGTCAAGGCGAGTCCGCGCGGCCATGCGACGAGCGGGTGGCCGCCCGCGAACACGCGCGTCAGGCCATGCGTCAGCGCGATGCCGGCCGCGCGATCCGTGCGACGTCCGCGTGCAAACCTGCCGACGAGGTCCGCGTTGCCCCAATCTGCGGCATCGCTGCCCGCGAGCAAGGTTGCGAGCTCGTGCGCGTCGCGCAGTCCTACGTTGAAGCCCTGGCCCGCCACGGGATGCAGCGTCTGCGCGGCGTTGCCCAGGAGCATGACGCGCGGCGCGGTGCGCGGCCGCGCGTATTCGAGCGTCAGCGGGAACGTGCGCCGCGGTCCCGCGGCGGTGAGTGTGCCAAGGCGCCTTCCGGAATGCCTTGCTACCGCCGCGATGAACGCCGCGTCGTCGAGTTTCAACGCCTCGGCCGCCTTTGCGGGCGTCTGCGTCCACACGAGCCCGAAATGCTCGCCGCGCGGCAGCAGCGCCACGGGGCCTTCTGGCGTGAAGCGCTCGTAGGCGACGCCGCGATGCGGCGCGGCCGGCGTCACGTCGGCGATCAGCGCCACCTGGCCGTAGTCGTGATGGACGCGCTCGATGCCGGGGATGGCGAGCGCGCCGCCGTCGGCGACGACCACGAGGCGCGCATCCAGAGGCGGCGAGGCTTCTTCGAAGCCCAGCGTCGCGTGGTCGGCGTTGGCGGGCGTCGCGAGCGATTGCACGCGCGCGTTGAAGCGAACGGCGACGCCGGCGCGCGCGAGCTCCGCGTCGAGCGCGCGTTGCAGCGCCGACGACGACGCGACATAGCCCAGCGCGGGGACGCCGACGTCGTCGGCGGTGAGCGTGGCGCCGCCGAAGCCGCGCGCCTGCGACACGTCGATCGCGACGATGGGCGTGAGCGCGCCGGGCGCGGCCGCCAGCGCGGACCACGCGCCCGTGCGCTCGAGGATCAGCCGGCCGCCGTGCGACAGCGCCAGCGAGCGCTCGCCGCGGGCGTCGGTGTGCGCGGCGCGCGCATCCAGCACGACGACGTCGCGGCCCGTGCGCGCCAAGCCCAGCGCCAGCGTCGCGCCGACGGGTCCGGCGCCGATGATCGCGACGTCGTGCATCTAAATGGGGTCAGACACCATTTCCGCGAGGCGGCAGCGATAATCTTGAGGTCGGCGCTGGAAATGGTGTCTGACCCCATTTGGCCGCGGAAATGGTGTCTGACCCCAATTAGCGCTTGCAGGCGGCCTCGACGTCTGCCACCGTCTTCGGGCACGCGGCCGTCAGGTTCTCGTGCCCCGCGGCGGTGACGAGGACGTCGTCCTCGATGCGGATGCCGATGTTCCAGAACGCCTCGGGCACGTTGTCGGCGGGGCGGATGTACGTGCCGGGCTCGACGGTGAGCACCATACCGGGCGCGAGCTTCATCGACGCGCCGTTCACGCGATACTGGCCCGCGTCGTGCACGTCCATGCCCAGCCAGTGGCCGGCGCGATGCATGTAGAACTGCTTGTACGCGCCGCTTTCGAGCACGCTGTCGAGCGTGCCCTTGCACAGCCCCAGGTCGATGTAGCCCTGCGCCAGCACGCGCTCGGCCACGCCGTGGTATTCGTGGAAATCGATGCCGGGCTTCACGGCATCCATGCACGCGAGCTGCGACGCGAGCACCAGCTCGTAGACGTCGCGCTGCGGCCCCGTGAACTTGCCATTGACCGGGAACGTGCGCGTGATGTCCGACGCATAGCCCTGGTACTCGCAGCCGGCGTCGATCAGCAGCAGGTCGCCATCGGCCATGCGGCGGTTGTTGTCGCGATAGTGCAGCACGCAGGCATTGGGCCCGGACGCGACGATCGACGGATACGCCACCGCCTGCGCGCCTTCGCGCAGGAACACGTAGGCGAGCTCGGCCTCCGCCTGGTACTCGAACTGACCGGGCCGCGTGTTGCGCATCGCCTGGACGTGCGCGTCGCAGGAAATTGCGCAGGCCTTCTTCATCAGCGCGATCTCGTGCGCGTCCTTGACCAGGCGCATGGTGTCCAGCGGGCCGCGTACATCCACCACCGTCTCCGGCGCCGAGACGCCGGTGCGCGCGCGATTGCGCACGTCGTTCAACGTCTGCGCCACCTTGCGGTCCCACACGTCGGACATGCCCAGCGGCGTGTACAGCGCGGGGCGGTCGGACGCGAGGTCCGCGAGCACGCGGTCGAGCTCGGCAATCGGGTGCGCTTCGTCGAAGCCGAAGATCTCGCGCGCCGCGTCGGGACCGTAGCGGAAGCCGTCCCAGATCTCGCGTTCCTCGTTCTTCTCGCGGCAGAACAGCACGTGGCGATCGCTGGCCGGGCCATCGGTGCCGGCCACCAGCGCGACCACCGCTTCGGGCTCCGGAAAGCCGGTGAGGTAATAGAAATAGCTGTCGAAGCGGTAGGGATACGTCGAGTCGCGATTGCGCGCGACTTCAGGCGCCGTGGGGACGAGCGCGAGTCCGCCGTTGGCGTTCTGGCGCATCGAGGCGAGCAGCGCGGCGCGGCGCTCGCGATAGACGTGGTGGGCGTGGTTCATGGCGGAAGGGACGACCTGTGGGACGCGAACCGCCATTGTAGTCCCGCGGCGCTGCGCTACCATCGAGCGATGGTGGCGGAAAGCGAACCCGGCGCGCCCGCGCGGGCCAAGCTGCACGACGCGAAGCAGCGCGCGCGCGACGAGGTGCTGGCGAGGCGTGCCGCGCTGTCGCCGCCAGCGCGCGAGGCGGCGAGCCGCGCCATCGTCGCGGCGATCGTCGCTTCCGCCGAATTCGGCAGCGCGCGCTTCGTGCTGCTGACGATGCCCTTCCGCGGCGAGTGGGACACGCTGCCGCTCGTGCGCGCGGCGCTCGCGGCCGACAAGGTCGTCGTACTGCCGCGCGTCGACACCGTCACGCGCATGCTGCGCCTCCACGGCGTCGACGATCCGCAGCGTGACCTCGAGCCGGGCTTCGCGGGCATCGCGGAACCGCGCGCCAACCTGCGCGCAATCCGCGAGGAAGCCATCGACTGGGTGCTGGTGCCGGGACTCGCGTTCGATGCGCAAGGCCGGCGCCTCGGTTACGGCGGCGGCTATTACGACCGGCTGCTGCCGCGGCTGCGCCCGCTCGCGTTCCGCGCGGCCGGCGCGTTCGACGAGCAGGTCGTCGACGCGGTGCCCGTGGCGCCGCACGACGCGCGCATCCACGCGCTGTACACGCCCACGCGTCGCTGGACATGGTGACGGCGGCGCAGAAGCTCGCCGTCGTCACGCTGGCCGCGACGACGGCGATCCAGGTGTTCACGTCGCTCGCCGGCACGGCGGTGGCCGTGCTCGCGCCCGCCATCGCGGGCGACCTGGGCGTCGCGCCCAAGTGGGTGGGCGTGTTCGTGGGCCTGGTCTACACGGGCGCGATGATGGCGAGCCCGCTGTCGGGCACGATGGTGCGGCGCTTCGGCGCCATCCGCGTGTCGCAGGTGTGCGCGCTGATCTGTGCGGTGGGCATCGTGCTCGTCGCCGTCACGCCGCAGGGCTGGCTCTGGCTGCCGGCGCTGTCGGCCGTCATCCTCGGCTGGGGCTATGGCCCGATCACGCCGGCGTCGTCGCACGTGCTCGCGCGCACGACGCCGCCGGCGCAGATGAGCCTGATGTTCTCGATCAAGCAGACGGGCGTGCCGGCCGGCGTCGCGCTGGGGGGCGCCGTGCTGCCCGCGCTCGCGGTGGCGCTCACGTGGCAGCACGCGTTCTGGGCGATCGCGAGCGTCGGCATCGTCGTCGCATTCGCGGCGCAGCCGATCCGCGCGTCGCTCGACGACGATCGCGATCCGGCCGTGCGCCTGTCGATGGCCAGCGTGCTGGCGCCGATGCGCACGGTGTGGGGCACGCCCGTGTTGCGCCGCCTCGCGGTGTTGTCCCTGCTGTATGCCGCCGTGCAGGTGTCGGTGACGAGCTTCCTCGTCGTCTACCTCACCGAGACGCTGCGCTGGTCGCTGGTGGCCGCGGGCTTCGGGCTCACGCTGGCGACGATCGGCGGCGTCGTGGGCCGCATCGGCTGGGGTGCGGTGGCGGACCGGCTGCAGGCGCCGATGCCGGTGCTCGTCGTGCTCGGCTTGCTCGCGGCCGCGTGTTCGGTGGCGATGGCGTGCGCACAGCCGGCATGGCCTTCGGCGCTGGTGCTCGCGCTGGCGACGCTGCTCGGCGCTACGGCCATCGGCTGGAATGGTGTGCAGCTCGCCGAAGTGGCGCGCAAGGCGCCGCCCGGTCACGCCGGTGCGATCACCGGCGCCGCGAGCTTCATCACGTTTTCGGGCGTCGTCAGCGGGCCGCCGCTGTTCGCGGTGCTGACCGCGGTGAGCGGGACCTATCGCGCGGGCTTCGTGCTGCTGGCAGCGCTGGCGCTGGGCGGCGCGGCGATCGCGCGGGTGCAATCGCCGCGGGGGTAAAGCCCGGGTGCTGCCCGGCTAGAGGACGACCAGGTGGCCCGCGGTCGCGCCCTGCACGGCGGCCACCGGCACCGCGGAATCGAACGTCACGAAGGTTCCGCCATGCCGTACGGCGAGCGCCAGCAGGTAAGCGTCGGTGACCTGACGAGGACCGTGGACACGTCCGGCGTCCACGATGGCGGGGTCGAGCACGGAGACGTCGTCCGGCCAGAACGCGTGAAGAGGATGAGCGCACGCGGTGGCGAGCCGTTCGACGATCGCCTTGGGGGGCAGCGCGCCCGGATAACCGGCGTGGGACATGATGCGCACGCACCCGTTCTGCGTCAGCGGGCACGACGCCCAGCCGTTCCCCGCCGCAGCGTGACCTCGGAACCACGACGTCGCGCGTCCGTGCAGCGTGTGATCCGCGTCCAGCAGGGCGACAAGGACGTTGACGTCGAGCAGCGCGCGCATCGCTAGGAGGCGTCGTCGTGGCGCAACGCGTCGATCTGGCCGTTGGTCACGATGTGGCCGCGCGATGCGAACGGGCTGAACCCGTACGCCGCCTTCGCTTCTCCCGCAACCGTCGGGGGAGCCGTCAACGCATCGCGGGCGAGCATCGAGATGACGGCGCCCAGCGAGACGCCTTCGCGCCGCGCGCGCTCGCGTGCTGCGGCGAGGACGTCGTCGGCAATGTCGAGCGTGGTGCGCATACATCAGATGTTAGCGCATCATTCGATCAGGGTAAACCATTTATTTGGAAATCATTTCCACGATGTGGTAATGTCCGGTGCGGGGCGGCTAAATGGGAAATGGGGTCAGACACCATTTCCAGTTGCGACCTCACGAGTATTGGCGCCGCTCCGGGGAAATGGTGTCTGACCCCATTTCCCATTTAGCGGCCCCGCACCGCAGCAATACATCGCCGGAAGCGCCGCCTACAATCAAAAATCGGGCGCTCGCGACGGCGCCTTGGAGGAGCACCCGATGGACATGCGCAAGACGGACGGCGATCCGCAGGAAACCACCGAATGGGTGGAGGCCCTGCAGGGCGTCATCGCCAACGAAGGCCCGGAGCGGGCCCACTTCCTGATCGAGCAGCTGATCGACGAGGCGCGGCGCGAAGGCGCCTACGTGCCCTTCTCGGCCAACACCGAGTACATCAACACGATCCCCGCGGACCAGCAGCCGAAGATGCCCGGCGACGCGGCGATGGAAGAGAAGATCCGCAACGTCGCGCGCTGGAACGCGATGGCGATGGTGCTGCGCGCGAACAAGCACACGAACGTCGGCGGCCACATCGCGAGCTACGCGTCGGCCGCCACGCTGTACGACGTCGGCTTCAACCATTTCTGGCACGCGCCGTCCGCCGAACACGGCGGCGATCTCGTATTCGTGCAGGGCCACTCGGCGCCCGGCGTCTACGCGCGTGCGTTCATGCTCGGCCGCTTCACGGAAGCGCAGATGGACAGCTTCCGCCAGGAAGTCGACGGCAAGGGCATCTCGTCGTATCCGCACCCGTGGCTGATGCCGGACTTCTGGCAGTTCCCCACGGTGTCGATGGGCCTGGGGCCGCTGATGGCCATCTACCAGGCGCGCTTCATGAAGTACCTGCAGGACCGCGGCTTGGCGCAGACGGAAGGCCGCAAGGTCTGGTGCTTCTGCGGCGATGGCGAGATGGACGAGCCCGAGTCGATGGGCGCCATCGGCATGGCCGGCCGCGAGAACCTCGACAACCTGATCTTCGTCGTCAACTGCAACCTGCAGCGGCTCGACGGCCCGGTGCGCGGCAACGGCAAGATCATCCAGGAACTCGAAAGCGAATTCCGTGGCGCCGGCTGGAACGTCATCAAGGTCATCTGGGGCACGGGCTGGGACCAATTGCTGGCGCGCGACAAGAGCGGCCTCCTGCGCAAGCGGATGATGGAAGCGGTGGACGGCGAGTACCAGACGTTCAAGTCGAAGGACGGCGCCTACGTGCGCAAGCATTTCTTCGGCAAGTACCCCGAGCTGCTCGACATGGTGTCCGACTGGACCGACGACGACATCTGGCGCCTCAATCGCGGCGGCCTCGACCCGTTCAAGGTCTACGCGGCCTACGACGCGGCCGTGAAGAGCACGGGCCAGCCCACGGTGATCCTCGCCAAGACGATCAAGGGCTTCGGCATGGGCGAGTCCGGCGAGGCGCAGAACATCACGCACCAGCAGAAGAAGATGTCGAGCGATTCGCTGAAGCGCTTCCGCGACCGTTTCGACATTCCCGTCGACGAGGCCAAGGTGGACGAAGTCCCCTACGTCACGTACGCGGAAGGCTCGCCCGAGCTCGAGTACATGCGCGCGCACCGCAACGCGCTGGGCGGCTACCTGCCGCAGCGGCGCGGCAAGGTCGAGCCGATGGCGATTCCCGAGCTCTCCGCGTTCGAGCGCTTCCTCAAGAGCACCGACGACCGCGAGATCTCGACGACGATGGCCTTCGTGCAGATCCTGGGCACGCTGGTCCGCGACAAGACCATCGGCAAGTTCATCGTGCCCATCGTGCCGGACGAATCGCGCACGTTCGGCATGGAAGGCATGTTCCGCCAGCTCGGCATCTGGAACCAGCTCGGCCAGCTCTACACGCCGCAGGACGCCGACCAGCTGATGTTCTACAAGGAATCGAAGACGGGCCAGGTGCTGCAGGAAGGCATCAACGAGGCCGGCGCGATGTGCGACTGGATCGCCGCCGCCACCGCGTACTCGACGCACGGCGTGCAGACGATTCCCTTCTACATCTTCTATTCGATGTTCGGCTTCCAGCGCATCGGCGACCTCGCGTGGGCCGCCGGCGACATGCGCTCGCGCGGCTTCCTGCTGGGCGGCACCGCGGGCCGCACGACGCTGAACGGCGAAGGCCTGCAGCACGAGGACGGCCATTCGCACCTCATCTCCGCGACGGTGCCCAACTGCATCTCGTACGACCCGACGTTCGGCTATGAAGTCGCCGTGATCATCCAGGACGGCCTGCGCCGCATGGTCAGCAACCAGGAAGACGTCTACTACTACCTGTCGCTGATGAACGAGAACTACCAGCAGCCTGCGATGCCCGAGGGCGCGGCGCCGGACATCCTGAAGGGGATGTACAAGTTCGCGGCGGGCGCGCCGGCGGCGAAGAAGGCCGCGCCGCGCGTCCAGCTGCTGGGCAGCGGCACGATCTTCCGCGAAGTGATGGCCGCGGCGGAGTTGCTGAAGAACGACTGGGGCGTCGACGCGGACCTGTGGAGCTGCCCGAGCTTCACCGAGCTCGCGCGCGACGGCAACGCGGTGGAGCGTCACAACCTGTTCAACCCGACGGCCAAGCCGCAGGTGGCGCACGTGACCAGGCTGCTCGCCGACACGCAAGGCCCGGTGGTGGCCGCCACCGACTATGCACGTGCATTCGCAGAGCAGATCCGCGGCTTCGTGCCGCGCCGCTACGTGGTGCTGGGCACCGACGGCTTCGGCCGCTCCGACACGCGCGAGCAGCTGCGCAAGTTCTTCGAGGTCGATCGCTGGTACGTGACGATCGCCGCGCTGAAGGCGCTGGCCGACGACGGCACCATCCCCGCGAAGACGGTGGCGGACGCCATCAAGAAGTACGGCATCGACGCGGCCAAGCCCGCGCCGTGGACCGTCTGATCCCGCACCTTCCCACAATCGCTCTCAAGGACTGACGCGCATGCTCGACGTGAAGGTGCCGGACATCGGCGACTACAAGGACGTGCCGGTGATCGACGTGCTGGTGAAGCCGGGCGACACGGTGGCGATCGACGACGCGCTCGTCACGCTCGAATCGGACAAGGCGACGATGGACGTGCCGTCGCCCGCGGCCGGCGTCGTGAAGAGCATCGTCGTGAAGGTCGGCGACAAGGTCAGCGAAGGCAGCGTCGTGCTGCAGATGGAAGCGGGCGGCGCGGCTGCCGCGGCTGCACCCGCGCCGGCAAAATCCGCTGCACCCGCGGCAGCGCCGCCGAAAGCCGCGACGAATGGCGCGGCCACCGCGCCGGCTGCGCCGGCGCCTGCCGCACAAGGCTTCGTCCCCGGCGCCACGCTGCCCGGCGAAGGCCCGTCCGGCAATCCGCCGCTGATGGCGACCACCGAAGTGAAGGTGCCGGACATCGGCGACTACCAGGACGTGCCGGTCATCGAGGTGTTCGTGAAGCCGGGCGACATCGTCAAGGTCGACGACCCGCTGGTGATGCTCGAATCGGACAAGGCGACGATGGAGGTTCCGTCCACCGTCGCCGGCGTGATCCAGGGCGTGCGCGTCGCCGTCGGCGACAAGGTCGGCGAAGGCTCCGTGATCGCATCCATCTCGCCGCGTTCCGAAGGCAGCGCGATCGTCGCGCCGCCGGTGGGCGTGCCCGCGGCTGCGGCGCCCGCCCCCGTGGCTCCCGCCGCCGCAGCGCCCGCTTCCTCCGCGTCGCCGGCCGCCGCAGCGCCCGCTGCGTCCGCCGGCCATCCGCCGCCCGTCGTCGATCCCGCATCGTTCAAGGCGGCGCATGCATCGCCGTCCGTGCGGCTGTTCGCGCGCGAACTCGGTGTCGACTTGTCGCGCGTCAAGGGCTCGGGCCCCAAGGGCCGCATCGTGCGCGAGGACGTGCAGGGCTATGTGAAGCAGGCGCTGAAGGCGCCGCCCGCCGCGGCAGCCGCGCCGGCCGGCGGCGGCGGCAGCGGCCTCAACCTGCTGCCCTGGCCCAACGTCGACTTCACGAAGTACGGCGCGGTGGAAGTGAAGCCGCTGTCGCGGATCAAGAAGATCTCGGGCGCCAACCTGGCGCGCAACTGGGTGATGATCCCGCACGTCACGCAGTTCGACGAAGCGGACATCACGGACCTCGAGGCGCTGCGCGTCGCGCTCAACAAGGAAAACGAGAAGACCGGCCCCAAGGTCACGATGCTTGCGTTCCTGATCAAGGCCGCGGTGGCCGCGCTGAAGCGCTTCCCCGATTTCAACGCGTCGCTCGTGCAGAAGCCGGAAGGCGACGAGCTGGTGATGAAGCAGTACGTGCACATCGGCTTTGCCGCCGACACGCCCAATGGACTCGTCGTGCCGGTGATCCGCGACGCGGACAAGAAGGGCGTGCTGGCGATCGCGAAGGAAATGGGCGAGCTGTCCGCCAAGGCGCGCGACGGCAAGCTGACGCCCGCCGAAATGCAGGGCGGCTGCTTCTCGATCAGCTCGCTCGGCGGCATCGGCGGCACCGCGTTCACGCCGATCATCAACGCGCCGGAAGTCGCCATCCTCGGCGTGTCGAAGAGTGCGATGAAGCCGGTGTGGGACGGCAAGGCCTTCGTGCCGCGGCTCACGTTGCCGTTGTCGCTGTCCTACGACCACCGCGTCATCGACGGCGCGGCCGCCGCGCGCTTCACCGCGTACTACGCGGCGCTGCTGGCCGACATGCGGCGCTCGCTGCTGTAACGCTCCGCGCGCGATGGCTTGCCGCCATTCGATGCGCCGCTGGCGCTGCGTCGCCGCGTTGCTGCTGGCGGGCGCTGCGTCGCTCGCCTCCGCGCGCACGGACGAGCAACTCGTCACCGTGGCGACGCGTCCCGGCGTCACGGACAGCTACCTGCTGGTGACCACCGATCGCGCGCCGAAGAAGGTGGTGGCGCTCGCGTTCGTCGGCGGCGAGGGCAATGTGGATCTCGCGACGCGCGCGGCCACGCTGCCCGCGAAGTTCGGCCCCAACGCCAACTTCCTGGTGCGTGCCCGCGAATCGCTCGTCGACGCCGACGTCGCGGAAGCCATCGTCGACGCGCCCAGCGACTTGCGCGGCACCGGCATGAACGACGCGTTCCGCATGAGCCCCGAGCATGCCGCGGACATCCGCGCGGTGATCGGCGACCTCCAGCAACGCTATCCGGGCGCCAGGATCTGGCTCGTGGGCACCAGCCGCGGCACGATCTCCGCGGCGGCGTTGGGCGTTGCGCTGCACGACACCGTGGCCGGCGTCATCCTGTCGTCGACGCTGACGCAGCAGGGGCGCGGCGGCCCCGGCCTGTCGCGCTTCGACTGGGCTACGCTGACGGTGCCGACGCTGGTGATCCACCACGTCGACGACGGTTGTCGCGCTTCGCCCTATTACGCGGCGCAGAAGCTCGGCGAGCGTTATGCATTCGTGTCCGTGAAAGGCGGCGACCCGCCGCAATCGGATGCCTGCGATCCGCGCGCGCCGCACGGCTACTTCGGCCTCGATGCGCCGGTGGCCGCCGTGATGCGCGAGTTCATGCTGGGCCAGCCCTATCCGCACGCCATTCCCTGAAGCGGCGTTCCCATCCTCCAAGCCTCCAGGTCGACACCGTGAGCCAAGCCCCCGTCCTCGTTCCCGACATCGGCGATTTCGCCGACGTCCCTGTCATCGAGATCTTCGTCAAGCCGGGCGACCGCATCAACGCCGAGGACCCGCTCGTCACGCTCGAATCCGACAAGGCGACGATGGACGTGCCCTCGCCTACGGCCGGCACCGTCGTCGCGGTGCTCGTGAAGGTAGGCGACCGCGTCAAGCAAGGCGTGCCGCTCGTCACGCTCGAGAGCGCCGAGGCTGCGGCGCCGGCGAAGGCTGCGGCGGCGCCTGCCGCGGCATCTGCACCGGCTCCAGCGAAGGCTGCGCCGAGCGCCGCCACTGCACCCGCCCCCACCCCGCTGCTGCACTCGCTGCTGCCGCAGCCGCGAAGCTGCAACGCCCGTCTCGACAGGCCCCGCGGATCTCGATTGCGACGTCGTCGTGCTGGGCTCGGGACCGGGCGGCTACAGCGCCGCGTTCCGTGCGGCCGACCTCGGCCTGAAGACCGTGCTGATCGAGCGTTACGCAACGTTGGGCGGCGTGTGCCTCAACGTCGGCTGCATCCCGTCGAAGGCGCTGCTGCATATCGCGGGCGTCATCGACGAAGCGAAGGTCCTCGCCGACCACGGCATCACGTTCGGCGCGCCGAGCGTCGATCTGACGAAACTCGTCGGCTGGAAAAACAAGGTCGTCGGCAAGCTGACCGGCGGCCTCGCGGGCATGGCCAAGGCGCGCAACGTGACGGTCGTGCGCGGCACCGGCACGTTCCTCGATCCGCATCGCATCAGCGTGGCGCTCACGGAAGGCACGGCCCAGGCGACCACGGGTGCGACGAAGGTTGTGGCGTTCCGCAACGCGATCATCGCGGCGGGCTCGCAATCGGTGAAGCTGCCGTTCATCCCCGACGATCCGCGCGTCGTCGATTCCACCGGCGCGCTCGAGCTGAAATCGATCCCGAAGCGGATGCTGGTGATCGGCGGCGGCATCATCGGCCTCGAAATGGGCACCGTGTACTCGACGCTGGGCGCGAAGCTCACCGTCGTCGAGATGATGGACGGGCTGATGCCGGGCGCCGATCGCGATCTCGTGCGTGTCTGGGAGAAGGTCAACAAACCGCGCTTCGACGCGGTGCTGCTCAAGACCAAGACGGTGGCGGTCGACGCGCGCAAGGACGCGGTCTACGCCACGTTCGAAGGACCCGACGCGCCGAAGGAACCGCAGCCGTTCGACCTGGTGCTGTCTTCGGTGGGCCGCGCGCCCAACGGCAAGAAGATCGGCGCCGACAAGGCGGGCGTGAACGTCGACGCGCGCGGCTTCATCGCCGTCGACAACCAGATGCGCACGAACGTGCCGCACATCTACGCGATCGGCGACATCGTCGGCCAGCCGATGCTCGCGCACAAGGCCGTGCACGAAGGCCACGTGGCCGCCGAGGTGATCGCGGGCCAGAAGTCGTTCTTCGACGCACGCGTGATTCCGTCGGTGGCCTACACCGACCCCGAGATCGCGTGGGTGGGCCTGGGCGAGGACGAGGCGAAGGCCAAGGGCATCGCCGTCGAGAAGGCGGTGTTCCCTTGGGCGGCGTCGGGCCGCGCCATCGCGAACGGACGCGACGAAGGCTTCACGAAGCTGCTGTTCGACAAGGCGACGCACCGGATCGTCGGCGGCGGCATCGTGGGCACGCATGCGGGCGACCTGATCGCCGAGATCGCGCTCGCCATCGAGATGGGCGCGGATGCCGTGGACATCGGCAAGACGATCCACCCGCATCCGACGCTGTCGGAATCGGTGGGACTTGCGGCCGAAGTGTTCGAGGGCGCCTGTACCGACCTGCCGCCGCCCCGGAAGAAGTAGCGAACAGGCTGGGCGCACAGCCTGTCTCAGCTGCGGGCAAACGCCTTCAATTCGGTGTAGTCACCGGCGTCGGCCTTTCGTAGCGCCTGCAGATAGCGATCGCGCACCGGGCCCGCAGGAGCGAGCGTCTCGCTACCCCAAGTCCAGGCTCGTTCCCCACGCGAATCGAGCAGCAGGTTGGTTGCGAACCGCGCATGCCGGCCATTTCCATTCGCGAAGGGGTGGATCGCAACCAGGCGATGGTGGTACTCGATGGCAACGTCCTCCAGCGCTTCGCGCTTCGCGTCCAGCCGGAACCGGATGTTGTCGAGCAGTTGCCGCAGGTCGGTCGCGATACGCGCAGGCGCAACGCCAAGGTTCGTCTCGCGTTGTCGCAGGACACCGGCCCAACGCCACGTCCGGTCGAACATGCGACGGTGCAATTCGAGCAGGTAGTGCATGTCGAGGGGATCGAACCTTGCCCGCGCCGTACGCAACCAATCGCGACAGGCATCGATGTTGATTTCCTCGACTTCGTCGAGTTCATCGCGCGTGGCGATCTGCGAGGGAATGAGATCGACGATGTCTTCGGCCGTGAGCGGGGTTGCTCCTGCCGGCGTGCTGCGGTTCAGTCCCACAGCCGCGACGGGCGCCCGCGCATCAACCGCTCCTTCAACGCCTGGATTCGCGCCAGCTTGCGCTCCGGTGACGTCGCCTGATCCTCGAGCGCCATCGTATGCGAAACCACTTCCGCCTCTCGACGGGCCAACGCTTCCGCTCGGCGCTCGACCGTTGTGGATATCGAGTCACGCGGAATGAGCGCATAGAAGAGCTCGGCATCGAGCTCCGCAGCGACACGCCGCAGCTGATTCAGCGTGATGTCGCCGGATGCCTCCCGCCTTTCCGCGGCGTTGACGGACTGCTTGGTCACGCCCAGCCGTGCCGCCAATTGAGAGCCGGAGAGCCCCAATGCCTCCCGGATTGCCTTGATCCAACCGGCGCGCGGCACGGGCGGGCGCTCGAATGCCCGCAGTGGGCCGAGCGCGCGGTCGAGCTGGTCAATGGCAAGTAAACGAAATTCACTCATGGAATACTATAGATTGACTTTAAGCTTGAATGTCGCTTTATAGTATGACTTTGAAATCTTAAAGTCAAACTTAACATTGACAAACACGATAAATCGACCGATTCTGGCACACGAGCCCTTGAATACAGGACCGCCCGAGCGCATAATTGTTGCGTCGCACAAGCGACTTCCAACCCGCCCCGGCGCCCCGCGCCGCCGGCAAAAACCAAAATGCAAACGTTCCTGTCCTTCCTCCCGGCCCTGCTGTTCGCGCCGGCCTCCGCCATCGAAGACGCGTACCTGGCGCAAGCCGCGGACCTCGCGGACCTCGAGCGTCGCGAAGCGTCGCTCGAAGCCCAGCGCCGCGAAAACCTCGTCGCGCTGCACTGATCGGTCGGCGCCGCGTCCGCGGCGCCCTCGCCTGCTGGCTGCTGCACCGATGACGCGAAATCCGCGTCGTCGCGCCCGGTTATGCTTCGCCCTTTCGTAAACGACGGCGAGCCATGACCCAGGACGAGCAGAAGCAGGCGGTCGCGCAAGCGGCACTCAAGTACGTGGTCGACGACGCCTGGATCGGCGTCGGCACCGGCTCGACCGCCAACTTCTTCATCGACGCGCTCGCGAGCCGCAAGGACCGCATCAAGGGCGCCGTCGCGTCATCGGTCAAGACGGCCGAGCGGCTCAAGGCGCACGGCATCGCCGTCGACGAGCTCAACAACACGGGCGAACTCGCGGTCTACATCGACGGCGCCGACGAGGTCACCGAGCACGGCGCGATGATCAAGGGCGGCGGCGGCGCGCTGACGCGCGAGAAGATCGTCGCGGCCGCGTCGCGCAAGTTCATCTGCATCGCGGACGGCTCCAAGCTGGTGCCGGTCCTTGGGCATTTCCCGCTGCCCGTCGAGGTGATCCCCATGGCGCGCAGCTACGTCGCGCGCGAGTTGCTGAAGCTCGGCGGCCAGCCCACGTGGCGCCAAGGCTTCGTCACCGACAACGGCAACCTGATCCTGGACGTCGCGGGGCTGTCCATCGTCGATCCCATCGGCCTCGAAGCGACGATCAACCAGATCGTCGGTGTCGTCACCGTGGGACTCTTCGCCAGGCGCGGCGCCGACGTCGTGCTGCTGGGCACGGACACCGGCGTCGACACGCGCATCGTCAGAAGCTGAACGGCTTCTCCAGCGCCACGTAGAACCCGCGCCGCGGACCGTACTGCGGCGCGCCGACGCCCACGCCGGTGCCGTCGCGGATCTCGTAGACGCGGTCGAACAGGTTGACGATCGTCAGCCGCAGGTTGAACTTGCCGAACGCGGCGCTGGTGAACGTGTGCGCGGCGCCCGCATTCACCTGCACGTAGGATGGCAGCGTTTCGCTGTTCGCGAAGCCGGCGCGCAGGCCGCTGCCGTAGATCGCCGATGCGCTGAGCGTCGTCCCTTGCCACAGATACGACGCGCCGGCGGAGGCCGTGTACGTCTGGTCGTGGTCCAGGTGGATCCAGTGGTCGGCGATGTACGCGAGCTCGTCGGGATCGAACGTGTACTGGCTGCTGACGATGTCGCGGCCCATCGCGCGCGACCACGCGAAGTTCGCGTAGGCCTGGAAGCCGCCGTCGGTGTAACTGGCCGACGCCTCCACGCCGTAGACCTTGCCTTGCGCGTAGTTGAACGGCGTGTACAGCAGCGCGCTGCCGAACTGGCCTTCGTCGAGCAGGTTGGTCACCTGGCGGTAGTAGCCGTCGAGGCCCAGCGTGAGCTTCGACGTCACCGCGGAGCTCAAGCCGACGTCGTAGTAGTTGCTCGACTCCGCCTTCACCGGCGAGTTGAGCAGCGACGCCGGCGCGTTGGTGGTGCCGACGAACTTCTCCAGCGTCTCCGACGTCACGAGTTCCGACGGCGGCGGCGTGAAGTAGCGCGCATAGCCCGCATGCAGCGACGTCGTCTCGCTTGCCTGCCATACGGCACCGATGCGCGGGCTCCATTGCCCCTGGTTCACGAACGAATCGAGCTTGTCGTAGCGGATGCCGTAATTGATCGTCAACGGTTTCAGCGGCCGCCATTCGTTCTGCACGTACACGCCGAAGAGCCGCGAGCTGCCGCCTGTGTTGTCGACGATCGCGAACGGCACGTCGCTCGTCTGCTGGCCATCCGCGTCGGCCGGGAACACCTGCGACGTGTTGTCGGTGGCGAGGCGCTCGCGCGAGAAGTAGAGCCCGCCGCGCACCGTGTTCTGCGCGTCCACGCGCCACGCCACGTCCGCCTGCACGCCCGCCGCCTCGCCGGGTTGTAATCGACGCCGGTGTAGCGATAGAACGGTGCCACCTGGTAGTCGATGCGCGGGCCGATGGATCCCTGCAGCGCCAGCGCGACATAGGTCGTGCGCTCGACCTGATTCTGGTTCAGGTCCGCCGACGGCAAATCAGGCGCACCGGCCAGCGTGAACTGCGGCGTTTGTCCCGGCACGTTGGGAATCTGGAAGCGGTTGGTGGCGGAACCCCCGATGAGGCTCAGCCGCGTGTCGCCGCCGATGTGATACGAGAGATACGCGAAGCCATTGCCCTGCGTCGTGTCGTCGTGCAGCGGATTGGCGGACGGCGTCGGCGACTCGATGCCGAGCCCGTTCTGCATCCAGCTACCCAGCACGTAGTACGTGAAGTCGCCGGACGAGCCGCTCGCGTCGCCGTAGAACTGCAGCGTGTCGTGGCTCCCGCCCATCACGCCGAGCATGCCGCCGCTGTCGTAGGCGCCGTCGCGCGTCGTGATGTCGACCACACCCGCGGTGCGATAGCCGTATTGCGCCGGCAGCGCGCCGGTGATGAGCCGCAGGTTGTCGGCGAAGCGCGTCTGCAGCGTCTGCCCGAAGCCGCCGATCGACTCCGGGATGATCACGTCGTTGACGCGATACTGCAGGTCGCCGTGGTCGCCGCGCACGTGAATCTGGCCGAACGAATCCTGTACGACGCCCGGAGCTTGCAGCAGCACCTGGTTCAGCGGCGTCGATTCGCCCGCGGGCAGCCGCTGGATGTCCTGGCGCGTGAAGTTGAACGTGTCGGCACCGAGGTCCGGCGCGAGCGTCTGGCGCGCTTCGTCCAGGCGCTTGGCCGTGACGTCGATGCTGCCGAGGTCGCGCGCAACCGTATCCGCAGGGGCACCCGCGACTGACGTCGCCGTGCTTGCGGGCGCGACGGGGCTGGCCGGGGCCGCCGCAGTGGCCGGACGCACCGGGTTGCCGGGAGCTTGCGGATCGATCGTGTCGGCGGCGACCGCCGCGTGATGGCCACCGCCTAGCGCAAGCGCGGCGGCCAGCGCCGCGGCTCGTCTGGATGTAACTTTCATGTCTTGCCTCGTGTGAAGTTCGCGCGCGGCCGGCGCTTTGCAGGCGCGCAGGCGGCGGCGCGGCCGCCAGCGCGGTACGACGCGCGAGCGGCGAGCATCTCGGAATGCGCCGTCCCAGCCGGCGCGTGCGGGGCGTCAGACGGGCGCCGGAGGGGCGCGGGAGCGGTAGACGGCGAGCGCCGTCGCGCGGATCGGCGTGGCGGGCGTGGCGCAAACCTGCGACGGAGCAACGCCACATGCAGCCTGTGCCTGGTCGCCGGCGACGCCGTGGGCGGCGGCTGCGAGCGCGATACATTCGTCGCACGCGTCCGCAAGCGCTTGCACTACGGGCTTGTCGTGGCTGCCGAGTTGCTCGTGCAAATGCCCGATCGGGTGTACCGCGGCGAGCTGCTGCACGGCCAGCACGAGCACTGCCATCCACGGCACCAAAGCCATGCGCAGGCGACGACGGCGCAGCAACGCGTACATGGACGGGATGCTAGCACCGCGGGCGACGGGGCGACGCGCGGGCCACGCGAGCAAGCGACAGGCGGTCGTCACGATGTCCCGCGCGCAGCGCGCCGCGGCGTGGTTCCGCACTCGGCGCAGCGTCCATAGAGCGTGACGTCGTGATACTGCACGTGGAAGTGGCGCGGTGCCAGGCGGTCCAGGTCGCCGGGGCATCCCTGGATGTCGTAGACGCGACGGCACGCCATGCACTGGAAGTGGTGGTGGTGCGGGCGATTCGCAGGCTCGTAACGGTCGGCCTCGCCGGGCAGTCGCACGGCGCGGATATCGGCCGTGGCCTGCAGGTCCTTGAGGCTGCGGTAGACCGTTGCGATGCCCAATCCCGCGATCGACCGCTGCGCGGTCTCCAGCACCTCCTGCGCGAGCAGCGGGCGCCCTGCCGTGGCCAGCACATGACGGATCGCTTCGCGCTGCATCGTATTGCGTTTCATCGGCAAGGGTTGGTTGGTGTGCGGCCGTTCCAGCACTAATGATAATGCATTATCATATTGCCATGGGCCAGGTCGTTTCCCGCGCTTGAACGCCGTCGTCCTCTCCTTCGCCGCGTTCGCGTCGACCCTGGCGGGCGGCCTCTTCGGGCTGCGCTTGCGCGGTTCGCTGCGCTACATCCTGAGCTTCAGCGCCGGCGTGCTGCTCGGCGTGGTGTGCTTCGACATCCTGCCGGAACTGTTCGCGCTCGCGCACGAGAAGGACATCGACCCGGCCGCCGGCATGGCGGCGCTGGCCGGCGGCTTCCTGCTGTTCCACGTCGGCGAGCGCTTCATGCTGCTGCACGCGGCACGCGCCGAAGATGCGGTTCCGCACCGGCATCCGACCGTCGGCGTGTTCTCGGCGCTCGCGCTGGCGGGACACAGCTTCATGGACGGCGTCGCCATTGGCCTGGGCTTCCAGATCTCGCCGACCGCCGGCGTCGCGGTGGCGCTCGCCGTCATCGCGCACGATTTCTGCGATGGCCTCAACACCGTCTCGGTGATGCTGATGCACGGCAACGCGGATCGCCGCACGCGGGCGATGATGCTGGTCGACGCAGCGGCACCGGTCCTCGGCGCGCTGTCGACGCTCGCGTTCACGGTGCCTGCCGTGCTGCTGGTTCCCTATCTCGGGTTCTTCGAAGGCTTCCTGCTCTACATCGCGGTCGCCGACATCCTGCCGGAAGCCCATGCCACCGCCCGGCCGGGTACGTTCGCCGCATTGCTCGGCGCCACCGTCCTTGGCCTCGTCGCGATCGCGCTCGTGCTGCGGCTCGTTCCCTAGCCGCGCTGGCGAGCCGCGGCGCTACAATCGGCGCATGAACAGCGTCGCCGTCCCTGCCCCGGTCGCCACCGCCGACCTCGCCGCCTACGTCGAGCGCGTCGGCGCGGCCGCGCGCACGGCCTCGCGGATGCTCGCGCGCGCGACGACGGCCGCCAAGGACGACGGCCTGCGCCGCGCCGCCGCGGAGTTGCGCGCGCACACGGCAACGATCCTCGCCGCCAACGCGCGCGACGTCACGGCCGCGCGCCAGCACGGTCACGACGCGGCGTTCATCGACCGCCTGACGCTGACGGCCGCGTCGGTGGAAGCGATGGCGGCAGGCGTCGAGGCGGTGGCTGCGCTGCCGGATCCGGTCGGCGCGATCGACGGCCTGCGCTACGTGCCCTCGGGCATCCAAGTGGGACGGATGCGCGTGCCGCTCGGCGTCATCGGCATCATCTACGAATCGCGGCCCAACGTGACGGCCGATGCCGCCGCGCTGTGCCTCAAGTCCGGCAACGCGGCCATCCTGCGCGGTGGCTCGGAGGCGTTCGAGAGCAACACGGCCATCGCGCGCTGCCTCGGCGACGCGATGAAGGCTGCGCTGCTGCCCGACGATGCCATCCAGCTGATCGCGTCCACGGACCGCGCCGCCGTCGGCCACCTGATCGCCGACGAGAAGCACGTAGACGTCATCGTGCCGCGCGGCGGCAAGAGCCTGATCGAGCGCATCGCGCGCGACGCCCGCGTGCCCGTCATCAAGCACCTGGACGGCGTGTGCCACGTTTACGTCGACGCCACCGCGGACGCCGAGATGGCCATCCGCATCGCCGACAACGCGAAGACGCAGCGCTATTCGCCGTGCAACACGATGGAGACGCTGCTCGTGCACGTGGACGTGGCGGCGCGCGTGCTCCCCCCGCTCGCTGCGATCTATCTCGCGAAGCACGTCGAGATGCGCGGCGACGAGCGCGCCCGCGCGCTGGTGCCGGAAATGAAGGCGGCCACGGAAGACGACTGGTACGCCGAGTACCTGGCGCCGATCATCGCCATCCGCGTCGTCGACTCGCTGGACGAAGCCATCGCGCACATCGCGCAGTACGGTTCGCAGCACACCGACGCCATCGTCACCAACAGCCATCACGCGGCGCAACGCTTCCTGCGCGAGGTGGACTCGTCCAGCGTGATGGTCAACGCCAGCACGCGCTTCGCCGACGGCTTCGAGTACGGGCTGGGCGCCGAGATCGGCATCTCCACCAACAAGCTGCACGCGCGCGGCCCGGTGGGCCTCGAGGGCCTGACCAGCCAGAAGTGGATCGTGCTCGGCAGCGGGCAGATCCGCGAGCGCTAGCCGCCGCCGATGTCGTCATCGGTCACCGTCTCGATCGCCACCAACACGATCATCGCCGTGTCGAAGGGCTTCGGCTGGTCGGTGACCGGCTCGCCGACGCTGTTCGCGGAAACCGTGCACTCGCTGGCCGACGTCGGCAACCAGATCCTGCTGAAGGTCGGCGAAGTCCGCGGCCGCGCGGGACCGGACCGCGAGCATCCGTTCGGCCACAGCCAGGAGAAGTACATCTGGGCGCTGGTGTCGGCCGTCAGCGTGTTCTTCATCGGCTGCGGCATCAACATCTACCACGGCATCCACGCGCTGCTGAATCCCGTCGACGTGGAACCGTTCACGCGCTTCGTCCTGGGGCTGCTGGTGTTCGCCTTCATGCTCGAGGCCTATACGTTCCGTACGGCGCTGAAGGAGATCGGCGGGTTCCACGCCATCCGCAGCAACCTGCACAACACGACGGTGCTCGCCGTGCTGCTCGAGGACGCGGTGGCGCTGCTGGGCATCGTGCTCACGCTGATCGTCGCGGGCGCGGGCTATGTGTTCGGGCCGCACCCGGAGTTCGACGCGATCGTCGCCATCGGCGTCGGCGTGCTGCTCGGCGCGATGGCGCTGTTCCTCGCGCGCGTCAACAGCACGGTGCTGATCGATTCGTCGGACCAGGCGCTGGATGCGGCGGCGACCACGTGGCTGCGCGACGACGGCGTCGACGCGGAAGTCCATTCGCTGGTGCTGGACGTCGATCGCTCGGTCCTCTTCGTGACGACGCGCGGCGAGCGGCCGGCGGACACCGCGGCGCTGGCCGCGATGGTGAAGGCGCGCGCGCTGGCCGAGCTGCGCAAGACGATCGATTCCGTCTACTGGCGCCGCGCGACGCGATGACGCTGGAGCCGCTGGCGGCGGAAGTGCTCGCCTTCTGGTTCGGCGCGCCGCCGCATGCGCAGCGCAGCGAGTGGTTCCGCAAGGACGCCGCGTTCGACACGACGATCCGCGCGCGCTTCGGCGCGGCGATCGCCGAGGCGCTGGCCGGCGGGTTCGGTCGCTGGTGCGTGTCGCCGCACGGCGCGCTGGCCCGCGTGATCCTGCTCGACCAGTTCACGCGCAACGCGTTCCGCGACACGCCCGATGCGTTCGCCGGCGACGCGCGCGCGCTGGCGACGGCGACGCAGGCGATCGATGCCGGCTTCGACGCGGCGCTCGATCGCTACGAGCGCTGGTTCCTGTACATGCCGTTCGAGCACGCGGAAGACCTTGCGGTGCAGGAACGCTCGCTCGCGTTGTTTGGCGCTCTGGCAGACGCGTCGGGCCTCGACGGCCCGCTGGACTATGCGCGCCGGCACCACGACGTGATCGCGCGCTTCGGGCGCTTCCCGCATCGCAATGCGATCCTCGGCCGCGCGTCGACGCCGGACGAAGTGGCGTTCCTGCGCACGCCGGGCTCGTCGTTCTGAGCGGGAGCCTGGCGCGATGGGCATGATTGAAATCGTCCTTGCGCTGCTGCTCGCGGTGGCGGGCGTGGCCGCGCTCGCGCGGGTGGTGCCGGTACCGCTGCCGCTGCTGCAGATCGGCGCCGGCGTGCTGCTGTCGCTGCTGCCGGATTTCGCCAACGTCCACATCGAGCCCGGCCCGTTCTTCCTGCTGTTCATCCCGCCGCTGCTGTTCGGGGATGCGTGGCAGATTCCCAAGCGCGACCTCGTCGCGGTCCGTCGCCCGGTGCTGATGCTGGCGTTCGGGCTGGTGCTCGCCACCGTCGTCGCCGTCGGCTACGTGATGCATGCGCTGATACCCGCGCTGCCGCTCGCCGCCGCGTTCGCGCTCGGCGCCATCGTGTCGCCGACCGACGCGGTGGCCACGTCCGCGATGATCGGCAAGCTCGCGCTGCCGCGGCGGGTATCGATGATCCTGGCGGGCGAGAGCCTCATCAACGACGCGTCGGGCCTGGTCGCGCTGAAGTTCGCCATCGCGGCGGCGCTCACCGCGGGCGCCTTCTCGCTGGGCGCCGCGGCGCGCGACCTGGTGCTGATCGCGGCCGGCGGCTTTGCCACGGGACTTCTCGTCGGCGTGTTCGTGGGCCTCGTGCGCGGCGTATTGCGCCGTGCGTCGGTGGACGATCCGTCGACGCACACGATGCTGTCGCTGCTCACGCCGTTCGCCGCCTACCTCGCGGGCGACGCGATCGGCGCGTCGGGCGTGCTGGCCGTGGTCGGCGCGGGCCTGTATGCCGGCGTCTACGATGCGCGCCACATGTCCGTGCGCACGCGCCAGCATGCCTACCAGGTGTGGGCGATGGTGCTGTACGCGTTCAACGGCCTCGCGTTCGTGCTGCTGGGCCTTTCGCTGCGACCCGCGCTGTCGACGCTGATCGCCATCGAGTCCCACTCGGCGCTCGCGCTGTACGCCATCGTGCTGTGGCTCGTGATCACGGCCGTGCGCATCGCGTGGGTCTACCCGGCCGCATGGCTCCCCTACCTGCTGTCGCGCAAGGTGCGCGACGCCGAACCCCGGCCCGGCGCTGCCTACGTGCTGGTCATCGGCTGGGCCGGGCTGCGCGGCGCCGTCACGATGGCGGCCGCGCTGGCGCTGCCCGCCGCCGCGCTTTCCGGTACCGAATTCCCGGGCCGCGCGCTGCTGATCTTCCTGGCCGCGACGACCATCCTGTTGACGCTGTGCATCAACGGCCTTGCGCTGCCCTGGCTGATGCGCATGCTGCACGTGCATGGCGACGGCCGCGCCGAGCGAGAGCGGCGCGCCGCCGAGATCGCCGTCGCCGAAGCGGGCGCGCGCGTCATCCGCGAGCACATCGCGAGGTCGCCCGAGCCGCTGCGCGACGACTACCTGCGCGCGATGCTCGCGCAATACGAGTCGCGCCTGGCGCGACTGACGGCGGCCCCCGCGAGCCGCGAGCCGCACGAGCGCGCCGCGCGCCGGGGACGTGCGCTGATGTTCGAGGCGATCAGGGCGGAACGCGATGCACTGGCGCGGATGCGCGCGAGCGGCGAGGTCAACGACGACGTCGCGCGCGACGTCGAGACGCGCATCGATCACGCCGAGCTGCTGCTCGGCGACGCCACCGGCGACACGCTGATCGTGCCGCTGGCGCCGGCGGCGCGCGAGACGGCATCCGCCACGGACGCACCGACCGCTCCGCGCGCACGGCGCAGCCCGCGATGACGCCTCGCGTCTTCTTCGGCGGCACGTTCGACCCGGTGCACTACGGCCACCTGTACGTCGCGCGCGACGTGCGCGACGCGTTGCACGTGCCCGCGCTGCACCTCGTGCCGTCGGGCGATCCGCCGCACCGGCGCCCGCCCGGCGCCACGGCGTCGGACCGGCTCGCGATGCTCGAGCTTGCGGTGCGCGAGTTCCCCGGCCTGGTGCCCGACCCCGTCGAGATCCTGCGCAACGGGCCCTCGTATACGGTGACCACGCTGGAGGCGATGCGCGCGCGCTGGCCGGACGCACCGCTGGCCTGGGTCGTGGGCGCCGACGCCTTCCTGGGACTCAAGCGCTGGCACCGCTGGCACGCGCTGCTCGAACTCGGGCATCTCGTCGTCATCGGCCGGCCGGGCGTGGCGTTCGACGAGCCATTGCACGCGAGTGCCAACGCCGAGCTCGCCGCGTTGTGGACGGAACACGCGACCGACGACCCCGCCGCGCTGCACGCCCGGCGCGCGGGCTCGATCATCCGCGTCGAGGCGGGCCGCTACCCGATTTCGGCGACGATCGTGCGCCGGCTGCTTGCGGAGGATCGTGCAAGCCCCCAACTGGCGCAATTGCTGCCCCCGGCCGTTTTGGCCTATATTCAAAACCACGCGCTGTATCGAACCCTCCCGGATGCGCCTTAACAAGCTCGCGAAAACCGCCGTCAAGGCACTCGAGGACATCAAGGCCCGTGACATCACGGTGCTGGACGTCCGCAAGCTCACCAGTCTCTACGACACGCTGATCGTCGCCAGCGCCGAATCCAACCGGCAGGTGCGCGCGCTGGCCAATCACGTCCGCGACGAGTTGAAGGCCGCCGGCGCGGTGATCGTCGGCACCGAAGGCGAGGACAGCGGCGACTGGGTGCTCGTCGACGCGGGGGACATCGTCGTCCACGTGATGCAGCCCGCGGTGCGCGCGTACTACAACCTCGAGGAACTGTGGGCGCCGCCGGCCAAGGCCGTGCGCAAGGCTGCCGCCTGAGCGCGGCCGCGCGCGCACGATGAAGCTGGCGATCGTCGCGCTGGGCACGCGGATGCCGGCGTGGGTGGATGCCGGCGTCGACGAGTACGTGCGGCGGATGCCGCGCGACTGGACGGTCGAGGTGGTGGAGCTCAAGGCCGTGCCGCGCGGCGGCCGCGGCGTTGCGGACATCCTGGCTCTGGAAGCGGAGCGCATCTTTGCGGCCGTCGGCCGCGCCCGGCTCGTGGCGCTCGATGAACGGGGCGCCGCGTGGTCGTCCGATGCTTTCGCCCGCAAGCTCGGCGCCTGGCATGACCATGCGGAGGACGTGGCCTTCGTCATCGGCAGCGCCGACGGGCTGGCGCCCGTCGTCCGCGAACGCGCGGCCGCCGTCCTGCAGCTGTCCCCGTTCACGCTGCCCCACGGCCTCGTCCGCGTGCTGCTGGCCGAGCAGCTTTACCGGGCGTGGTCCCTCTGTAGCGGCCACCCGTATCATCGGGTATAATGGTGGTCTGGCGCGATTTTTAAATGGGGTCAGACACCATTTCCCTGATCCGCTACGGAGCACGCCGCGGGCGCGTGGAAATGGTGTCTGACCCCATTTAAAAATCGCGCCTGACCACCATTAGACCCATGCTCTACCTCGCCTCCAAATCGCCGCGCCGCCAGGCGCTCCTTGCCCAGCTCGACGTCAAGTTCGAGTTGCTGCTGATGCGCGAGGCGCCGGGGCGCATCGCCGACGTCATCGAGGAAGTGCTGGCCGGCGAGCCGGCGCGCCACTACGTCGAGCGCATCGCGCGGACCAAGGCGAGCGTGGGTTGGGAACGCACGCAGAAGCGCAAGCTGCCGCCGCACCCGGTGCTGGGCGCGGATACGGAGGTCGTGCTCGACGACGTCGTGTTCGGCAAGCCGGTGGACGCGGCCGATGCCGCCGCGATGCTCGGCCGGCTGTCCGGCCGCACGCACGACGTCATCACGGGCGTGGCCATTCGCCACGAGGACGACGTGGTGTTCGCGATGGCGGAGTCGCGCGTGACGTTCGCGAAACTCACGCCCGCCGAGATCAAGGCCTACGTCGCCACCGGCGAGCCGCTCGACAAGGCCGGGGCCTACGCGATCCAGGGGCGCGCCGCCGCGTTCGTCACGCGGATCGAAGGCAGCTACACGGGCATCGTCGGCCTGCCGCTGTACGAGACCGCGCAACTGCTGGCCGAGATCCGCAAGCGCGCGAAGGCGCGCTGACGATGGCGAGCGAAATCCTCATCAACGTGACGCCGCAGGAGACGCGGGTCGCGGTGCTCGAGCAAGGTGTCGTGCAGGAGCTGCACATCGAGCGCTCCAGCGCTCGCGGCCTCGTCGGCAACATCTACCTCGGCCGCGTCGCGCGCGTGCTGCCCGGCATGCAGAGCGCGTTCGTCGAGATCGGCCTCGAGCGCGCCGCGTTCCTGCACATCGCCGACATCTGGGAGCACCGGCAGAACGGCCACGGCGGCGGCGACACGCGGCCGATCGAGAAGATCCTGCACGAAGGCCAGCCGCTGCTCGTGCAGGTGATCAAGGATCCGATCGGCACCAAGGGCGCGCGGCTGTCGACGCAGGTGAGCCTGGCCGGCCGGCTGCTCGTCTACCTGCCGCAGGACTCGCACATCGGCATTTCGCAGCGCATCGACAACGAGGCCGAGCGCGAGCAGCTGCGCGAGCGGCTCACATCGCTGCTGCCGCAGGACCTGGTCGGCGGTTTCATCATCCGCACGATGGCCGAAGCCGCCACCGAGCGCGAGATGCGCTCCGACATCGAGTACCTGACCAAGCTGTGGCGCGACCTGTCGCAGCAGTCGCGTTCGTCGCCCGCGCCATCGCTGCTGTACCAGGACCTGTCGCTGGCGCAGCGCGTGCTGCGCGACATGGTCGACGACGACACCGCGCGCATCCAGGTGGATTCGCGCGAGACGTTCGGCAAGATGCAGGCGTTCGCCGAGCAGTACACGCCGACGATCGCCGAGCGCATCGTCCACTATGCGGGCGAGCGGCCGCTGTTCGACCTGGCAAGTGTCGAGGACGAGATCGAGAAGGCGCTGGCGCGCCGCGTGGACCTCAAGTCCGGCGGCTACCTGATCGTCGACCAGACCGAGGCGCTGACGACGATCGACGTCAACACGGGCGGCTTCGTCGGCGGCCGCAGCTTCGACGACACGATCTTCAAGACGAACCTCGAGGCCGCGCAGGTGATCGCGCGCCAGCTGCGGCTGCGCAACCTGGGCGGCATCATCATCATCGACTTCATCGACATGGAGCTTGCGGACCACCGCGATGCGGTGCTCGCCGAGCTGAACCGCGCACTGGAGCGCGACCGCACGCGCGTGACGGTGAACGGCTTCACGCAGCTGGGCCTGGTCGAGATGACGCGCAAGCGCACGCGCGAATCGCTGGCCCACGTGCTCTGCGAGCCCTGCGCCATCTGCCAAGGTCGTGGCGAGATCAAGACGCCTCAGACCATCTGTTACGAAATCCTGCGCGAGATCGTCCGCGAGGCCAAGCAGTTCAACCCCCGCGAGTTCCGCATCCTGGCCGCGCAGGCCGTCATCGACATGTTCCTCGACGAGGAATCGCAGAGCCTCGCCCAGCTGGGGGACTTCATCGGCAAGCCCATTTCGCTGCAGGTCGAGACGGTCTACACGCAGGAGCAGTACGACATCGTGCTGATGTAGGCAGAAGAACGTATCATTCCGACATGAAAACACGTGATCCTGAGTCCCGTCCGAAACCGGTGGTGATCCCTTCGGCAGACACCATCCGCGCCAAGCTCGCCACGCAGGGTTTGACGCAGGCGGATGTCGATGCCGCGGTCGCGTGGGCGCGGAACTCCGGGACTCGCGTGCGTAGTTCCTCGCGATCGCGTACGCGTCGTATCTGAAGAATCGCCACGCGGAAGTTCCGCGCTGCCAAGAACAGGCCAGTGGGTCTTCGGCCTCAAACGATCGGACGGATTCCGCGGCACGCGGGGTAACCTGCGCATCCCCAGAACGGGCGACCCGCTTTCGCGCCGCGCGAGGCCATGCGCCGAACCATCGGTTTTCCGCATATGGGGCACGCGGGCACGGACAGCGCTGGTTCGGCCCGATTCGGGTTGGTGGGCACCGATTTCGCAGGCGCCCGGGGGTCTCCGGCTGCCGATGTCGCCTTCGCGGTTGCGATCAATTTCCGCAAATCGGGGCCATCGACGAGCTTCACGTTACGACCGCTCGCAAACGCTCGCGCTTCGTCGGTGAAGCGCCCACTGGTGACGACGTAGCCGCCTGCTGCACCCTCCGCCGCCATGGCGCCGTAGAACTCGCGAACCACCCCCACGCCTACCTTCAGGGCTCGCCAGTGCTTGCACTGAACCAGGTAACGTTCCGCGCCATTGCGGTCGGGCCGGGACAGCACGAGGTCCACCCCGCCATCCGGTCCATCACCTCCGCGCTCGACGATCTTGAAGCCTTCGCGCCGAAATGACTCGCCGACGAGCATCTCGAATTCACGCCAGCCCATCGCAGCAATCGCAGCATCGCCATCGGGTCTTGCGCCCACATCGAACAGCCGCGCTCGTTGGTAGCGCTTGAACGCCGATATGCCTGCCGCAGCCAGGCAAAGAATCGGTATCAGGTATTGAAACAGGCTCGCGAACGCTCTTCCACCCGACGAGAACACTGTCTGAGCGATCTGCGTCGGGTCGGAACTGGCGGGAAGCGGCCCGGCGGCGCATGGATGAATGATCCAGTACGACACTACGGCCAGAATCAGGCACGCCCACCAAGGCAACACTGAAACTGTTGCAAGAAATTCCCCGACAAAACCGCGTCTGGCTCGCCGACCCATGACCCCTCCCCTCGTGATCGGGAAAGTGAGCAAGAACAGCGCCAATCGACCCCGATTTGATGCAAGCGCGCAACTCTGCCACTACAGAGAGGACCCGGCCAACGCCCCAGAGTGGCGCGCGCGCCCGACTTCTTGCATGATGGTGCGGCCGCACAAACCCTGAACCGACCGATGCACCGCCTCCCCCACCGCGACGTCCTGCAACTGGACGTCCACGGCACCCCGCAAGCGTGGATCTCGATCGAGCACGCGGCGTCGCACATCGCCTCGCGTTCGGTGGCGTGGTACGGCGGCGACGGGCCGCTCGCCACGTTGCGCGGCGGTTACAACCGGGTGAGCGGCCGGCGCTCGACCATCGCCGTCCACCCGATCCTGGCGCTGCACGGCAACGCGCGCATCAACCTGTTCGACGTGGTGCCGGTGCTGTCCAAGGGCAAGCTGTTCCGCCGCGACCGCCACACGTGCGCGTATTGCGGCGGCGAGTTCCAGTCGCGCTTCCTGCAATGCGAGCACATCGTGCCCGTGTCGCGCGGCGGCCGCTCGACGTGGATGAACCTGGTCACGGCCTGCGCATCCTGCAACAGCCGCAAGGCCAACCGCACGCCCGAGGAATCGGGCATGCCGCTGCTGTACATGCCTTACACGCCGAGCCGCTTCGAGGATTTCCTGCTCGAAGGCCGCCGCATCCGCGCCGACGTGCACGAGTGGTTGTCGGTGCGGCTGCCGAAGGAATCGCGGCTCAATTGACCGCGTACGGCGCCGCAGCGCGCCGCACGGGTGTCCGCGTGCTAAGCTTTTCGGTCCACGCGAACGAGCGCCATCCTGAAGGCGCACGGAGGACCCCATGCCCGGACTCAATCCCAACGTCGATCCCGACGGCCTGCTCGAATACTCGGTCGTTTTCACCGACCGCTCGCTGAACCACATGTCGCAGCGCTTCCAGGGCGTGATGCGCGACATCGCGAGCACGCTGAAGCGCGTCTATCACGCGCATTCGGCGGTGATCGTGCCCGGCGGCGGTACCTACGGCATGGAGTCTGTGGCGCGCCAGTTCGCGACGGGCCGGCGCTGCCTCGTCATCCGCAACGGCTACTTCAGCTATCGCTGGTCGCAGATCTTCGAGATGGGCCGCATTCCCGCCAGCGAGACGGTGCTCAAGGCGCGCCCGGTCCGCGCGGGCCACGCGCAGCCGTATGCGCCGGTGGCCATCGACGAGGCCGTCGCGACGATCGCCCGCGAAAAGATCGAGATGGTGTTCGCGCCGCACGTCGAGACCGCGTCGGGCATCATCCTTCCCGACGCCTACCTGCGCGCACTGGCCGATGCCGTGCACGCACAGGGCGGCCTGTTCGTGCTCGATTGCATCGCGTCGGGCGCGATGTGGGTGGACATGGAAGCCACCGGCGTCGACGTGCTGATCAGCGCGCCGCAGAAGGGCTGGTCCAGCTCGCCGGGCGTCGCACTCGTCATGTTGTCCGAGCGCGCGCGCCGTGCGCTGGACACGACGACGAGCACCAGCTTCGCGTGCGACCTGAAGCGCTGGAACGGCATCATGGAAGCCTACGAAAAGGGCGGCCACATGTACCACGCGACGCTGCCCACGGATTCGCTGGCCGCGCTGCGCGACACGATGAAGGAGACGGAGCGCTTCGGCTTCGACCGCGCCCGCGCCGCGCAGGTGGAATTGGGCGGCAAGGTGCGCGCGATGCTGGCGCGCTACGGCTACGCGAGCGTGGCCGCGCCGGGCTTCGAGGCGCCGGGCGTGGTCGTCAGCTATACGGACGACAAGGACGTGCAGTCCGCGCGCAAGTTCATCGCGCAGGGCCTGCAGACGGCGGCCGGCGTGCCGCTGCAATGCGACGAGCCCGCCGATTTCATGACGTTCCGCGTGGGCCTCTTCGGCCTGGACAAGCTGGGCAACGTCGCGCGCTCCGTGGAGACCTTGGAGCGCGCGGTGTCCGAGATCGCGACGCCGGCGCTGGCGTCGGGTTGAACGCCGAGGCGATCGCGCGGGACGCGATCGCCTCCGGTAAACGGGTCAGCTCCGGCGGAGAGCGACCGCGGCAAGCGCCGCCAACACCAGCATCATCGCGAGCAGGGCTTGCGGGTCCAGCGTGGGGATCGGCGTCGAGGTATCCGTGTAGAAGAGTGCGCCGGTGCAGCTACTGCCGGCCGCCGCGCGGAGGAGCACGCAATTCCAGCCTCCGTCCTGGGTGCCGACCGGCGTCGACGAATACCAGTCGTAAGCGAGGTACACGATCTTGCCGGCGCCGTAGTTGTACTGGAACACCATGCAATACGTGCCGTCGCCATAGATGCATTTCGCGCCCGACGGCAGCGACGCGTCGGTATACCCGCCCGTGGCATTGTTGATCGGCAGGGCCGGCGGGCCGCCTGCGAACGCGGTACCGGCGGCGGCGGCGGAATCCAGCGTGGACGTCTCCGAGTACGTGCCGTCCAGCGCAAAGCCGAACACGGTATCGAGGAACTTGGGCGTCACGTAATCCTCGGCGACGATCAGCGTGCCGCCGGCATTCACGAAATTGGTCACGGCCGTCTTGGCGGCGGAGTCCATCGCGCCGCCGATCGATCCGTGCTCCTGCTCGGGAATCACCAGGACCTGCTGCCCCGAGAGCGCGGTCGTCCAGTCCGCCCCGGTGACACCCGTGAACGGATGCACCGAATTGCCGGTGGCCCTCAACACCGCCTGCATGTTGCTGGCCTCGGACGAAGAGTTCCCCGGGTCGTAATCGACGTAGCCCGTATCCGCAAACAACGCGACGTTCGCGGCATTGGCTGCCGTACCGAATAAACCGGCGATCAGGATGATCATCCAGCGCTTCATGTTGCCCTCCCCTTTTCCTGGCGACCGCCTGCGGCGACGCCAACCATGTTGCATCGCAAAAAAGCCCTGTTCCAAATCGTACGGTGCTTTCCGGCGAAAAAGCCAGTAGCGGGCGCCTGCGCGGCTGTCGAATATTCGCGATGATGCAAAAATACGTCAACGCGGCCATCGGCGCTGCCGGTGGCCCCGGCAAGGCGGCGCCCGGCCCACCCGGCGCCCGGGCCACCCTCCGCCCGGCTACGCGGCCGATCTGCCCGCCAGCCGGGAGCGGCTCAACCTGCCTCATGGCGGAGGTCAGCTGCCGGGTTCGGACGCCGGCTCCGGCGCCTGGTTCATGGCGCCGCGTTCGTTGGCCAGCGCCATCATGTGCTCGCGGACGTCGGGATAGCGCCGCAGGATCTCGTTGAAATCCGCGCGCGTGAGCTTGAGGAAGTTGCAGTAGTCGAGCGCGATCACGTCGGCGGAGCGCGGCTTGCCGCTGACGAGCGCCATCTCGCCGAAGATGCTGCCCGGGCCCATCCGGATCTTGCGGCCCGCCACGCGCACTTCCACCTCGCCCGACGACACGAAGTACGCCGCATCCGCGACGTCACCCTTGCGGATGACCCAGTCGCCCGGCTGCGCGGTGGTGGGCAGGAAATGCAGGATCACGACCTCGCGCTGCTCGGGCGTCATCCGCGCGAACAGCGGGAAGCGCTCGGCGAGTTCCTCCGTCGACAGCGTCTTGTGCGCGGCGGCACGCTCGGCGGCGCGGGCGCGCGCCACTTCGAGTTCCGCCTCCAGCCGCGTCAGCGGGCCGGTCCGCGACGTTTCGAGGCGCTCGCGCAGTGCCGGATTGCGGCGGATGCCCGCGATCATGCGGTCGGCCAGCGTGAACGCTGCCGCATTCAACGTGATCGAGATCAACGCGCCCGCGAGCACCAGCGACAGCCCCGCCGGCGGCATCAGGCCGAAGCCGATGCCGAGCCCCGCGAGGATGAACGAGAACTCGCCCACCTGCGCCAGTGCCGCCGATACGTACAGACCGGTGCTGACCGGATAGCCCATCCCCATCACGATCACCAGCGCGATGATCGCCTTGCCGACGAGGATCAGCGCCAGCACGCCGACGAGCATCCACGGGTGCTCGAAGAACACCGACGGGTCGAACAGCATGCCCACCGACACGAAGAACAGCACCGCGAACGCATCCTGCAGCGGCAGCGAGTTGGTGGCGGCCTTGTGCGACAGCTCCGATTCGTTGAGCACGACGCCCGCGAAGAACGCGCCGAGCGCGAACGACACGCCGAAGAGCTCGGCCGCGCCGAACGCGATGCCCACCGAGATCGCGAGCACCGCCAGCGTGAAGAGTTCGCGCGAGCCCGTGCGCGCCACCTGAGTCAGGAGCCATGGCATCACGCGCGGGCCGATCGTCAGCACCAGCGCGCCAAATGCCGCGACCTTGAGCAGCGTGATCACCAGCGACAACAGGACACCGTGGCCGCCACCGCCGCCATGCGCGTCGTCGACGTGCCCGCCCAATACCGTCGCGAGCGCCGGCAGCAGCACCAGCACCAGCACCATCGCCAGGTCCTCGACGATCAGCCAGCCCACCGCGACGCGGCCGTTGGTGGTGGACACCGCGTTGCGCTCCTCGAGCGCCTTCAGCAGCACGACGGTGCTCGCCACCGACAGGCACAGGCCCAGCACGATGCCGGCGCCGAGCGTCCAGCCCCAGGCCATCGACATCGCGGCACCGATCGCGGTGGCGGCGACGATCTGGATCACCGCGCCGGGAATGGCGATGCGGCGCACGGCCATCAGGTCCGCCACCGAAAAGTGGAGCCCGACGCCGAACATCAGCAGGATGACGCCGATGTCGGCGAGCTGCCCCGCCACCGCGTTGTCCGCCACCATGTGCGGCGTGAACTGGCTGATGACGGCGCCCGCCACCAGGTAGCCGACGAGCGGGGGCAGCCGCACGCGCGCGGCCAGGTAACCGAGCACGAACGCGAGCGCGAAGCCCAGCGCGAAGGTAGCGATCAGCGATACGTCGTGCGGCATGCGGGCCGGGGGGCGACGAGGCGGCAAGCGGGGAAGCCCCGACAATACCATCGGACACGCCGCGCCGCGATGGCACAATCGCGCGCATGGCTGCATCGCTCGACCATCTCGTCATCGCCTGCAACAGCGTCGCCGAAGGCGTCGACTGGTTCACGCAGCGCACCGGCGTCGCGCCGGTCGCGGGCGGCAAGCACGCGACGATGGGCACGCACAACGCGGTCGTGCGGCTCGGCGCCGACAGCTACATCGAGCTGATCGCGATCGATCCCGAGGCACCTCGTCCCGCGCATCCGCGCTGGTTCGCGCTCGATTCGGCGACGATGCAGGCGTCGCTCGCCGCCGGGCCGCGGCTGATCCACTGGGCGCTGCGCGTCGACGACATCGACGCGGCCGCCGCGCGCGCCACGATCCCGCGCGGCGACGTGCAGCCTTTCACGCGCGGTGACCTGCGCTGGCGGCTCACCGTGCCTGCCGACGGCGCGTTGCCGGCGGGCGGCGTGGCACCGACGCTGATCCAGTGGGGCAGCGCGCCGCCCGTGGCCCGGATGCCGGCCAACGCGCTGGTGCTCGCGCAATTCGCGGCGTCACATCCGGAGCCCGCCCGCGTGCGCGAGGATCTCGCGGCGCTCGGGGCTTCGTCGCTGCTGCCCGTCACCTATGCGGTAGCGCCACGCGTGGCCGTGATGTTGCGCACGCCGCGCGGCGTCGTCGCCTTGTAAACAAATGGGGTCAAAAACAAATGGGGTCAAAAACAAATGGGGTCAAAAACAAATGGGGTCAAAAACAAATGGGGTCAAAAACAAATGGGGTCAAAAACAAATGGGGTCAAAAACAAATGGGGTCAGACTCTAATTTCCACGTCGGACCCTATTGTTGTTGAACCCGCGTGCCGCGCGCCACGGGCCACACGTCCTCCACGCGACCGCCCCGCACGGCGACGAGCCAGTCGTAGAGGTTGGCGGTGGGGTCGCAGTGGCCGGGAACCAAGCGCAGCTTCTCGCCGAGGGCAACCGGCGCCTCGGGCGCAACGTCCAGCACGCCGTGCTCGTCCGAGGCCTTGGCATACGTGACGCCGTGCCGGCCGCTGACGAGCGGCAATCCCGAATCGAACGCAAGCGCCTTGAGCCCCGCGTCGCAGACGGCGCGCGTGGGCGTGGCGACGCTCATCACCTGCGTCAGCACGTACAGCGCCTGCGCGAAGGCCAGGTCGCCCGTGCCGCGCGTGTTGCGCGCGCAGTCGGCGTCCATGAACACGTAGGAGCCGGGCTGCAGCTCGTTCCACACGCCGCTCGCAGCTTCGAATTCGAACGTGCCGGTGCCGGCACCGGTGACGATGGCGACGTCGAGGCCGCGGGCCACGCAGGCGTCGCGCGTGGCCGTGACGGCCGCCGCGGCGCTTGCGATGGCGGCGCGGCGCTCGTCCGGCGCGCGCAGATGCTGGGCGGAACCCTGGTAGCAGTGCAGGCCGGCGAAGCGCAGACCCGAGCGTGTCCGCGACGAGTTGCGCGAGTTCGGCGGACGCCGCGCCGGGCGCGATGCCGCAACGGTGCGCGCCGACGTCCACTTCGACGTAGACGTCGAGCACGACGCCCGCCTCGCGCGCGGCGCTTGCGATCGCGCCGACGACCGCCGCGTCGTCGCATAGAACCCCGACCCGCGCGGCGCGCGCCAGCGCCGCCAGCCGCGCCAGCTTCGGCGGCGCGATCACCTCGTTGGTGACCAGCACGTCACGGATGCCGGCCGCGACGAACGCGGCGGCCTCGTCCGTCTTCTGGCAGCAGATGCCCACGGCGCCCGCGGCGACCTGGCGCTGCGCAAGCGCCGGGCACTTGTGCGACTTGGCGTGCGGGCGCAGCCGGATGCCGCGCGTGCGGGCGAAGGCCGCCATCGTGGCGACGTTGGCGTCGAGCGCCTCGAGATCGACGATCAGCGCGGGCGTGTCGACGTCCGCGGCCGCGATGCCGCGCTCGGCGGGCTTGCGCTGCGTCACGTTCGCCGCCGCGTCACGTTGCGGGCAGGTAGCCCCACACGTGCGACCAGAGCAGGTTGCCGAGCAGGCGGCCGGGGATCAGCGTGAACACGCCGGCGACGATGAGGCCGCCGATGTAGAGGCCGCGCATCGACTGCGCGTGCGCGACGACGTTGTGGCGATGCGCGTTCCACAGCCCGAGCGGCAGCGCGATCAGCGTCACCAGCGTGAAAATGTGGATCCACGTGAAGTGCAGGAAGCTCGGGATCCACAGCGACGTGATCGCGACCGTCATCATCAGCGTCGCCCACAGCCAGCCGAGTGCGCGATGGCCGTCGGTGCCCTTGGGGCGCAGCAGCTGGATCGTGCCGACGACGAGCGCGGAGACCGCGGCCGTCAGGTGGGCGATGACGACGGGCGGTGGCGGGATCGGCATCCCGCATTGTAGAAAGAAATGGGGTCAGACTCCATTTCCATTGCGCCCGCCCATGGCATGCCGCCGCCAGCAGAAAATAGGGTCGGACCCCGTTATTTCCTGCGCCTGCGGGCGGCGTCGGCCACCACCAGCTGCCCGTACACGAGCCGCGCCACGGCGAGGAGATGCGCGCGGTCGATCGTGCCGGAAATCGCATACGTGCACGCGTCCTCGATCCAGTAGAACACGCCGACGCCGTTCTCGACGTCGTAGCGGAACGCGGTCTCCTCGGTGCCGGGCGCGAGCGGGCGCCACTGCAGCGTCAGCCGCTCCTTGTCGGCGTTCTCGTACATCAGCAGCGCCGTCGGCTTCTGGTTGCCGGCAACGAGACGGCCGCCGACGAGGTGATAGCCGGCGCTCGACAGGTCGGGCGCGAACGCCTGGCGCCCTGTGCGCTTGGTAAGCCACGTCACCAGGCTCTGCTCCTCGCCCGCGGCCACCTCGACGGGACGCCGCTGGTCCACCGCATAGAGCGCGTGCGTGAACGCGGCCTGGCGCGCGAACGTCGTCGGCACGCCGGATTGCAGCAGCGTCGCGTCGCGCGCGCCCCAGCCCAGCAGGCCACCGATGGCGATGCCGAGCACCAGCACCGCGGCCCAGCCGCCATAGCGCAGCCAGTCCGCGGGCGGCGCAGCCCGCGGCCGCGTCGCGGCCTCCACCAGCGCGGCCGGCAGCGGCTCCGCAAGCCAGGGTCGAACGCTTCGCGCAACGCGGCGTTCTGGCCGCGATACGCGGCTGCGCGCGCGGCGTCGTCGGGGCTGGCCTTCAGCGCGGCGGCAACCTCGTCGGCGCGCGCCGCGTCGAGCTGGTCGTCGACCCAGCCGTGCAGGTCCTGTTCGGAGGGGGCGGGAGCGTCATGGATTCGTGCGTACAACCTTGAGCGCGACGGGCACCTCGTCGCGCATCCTGCGCAGCCTTTCGCGGCCGCGCGACAACCGTGACATCACGGTGCCGACCGGCACGTCGAGCGCTGCCGCGATCTCCTCGTAGCGCATTTCCTCGACGCCGGCGAGCAGCACCACCTCGCGCTGCTCCACCGGCAGGCGCTCGACGTCGCGCAGCAGCTCCGTGAGCTCGACGCGCAGCTGCTGTTGCGTGGGCTGCACGGGCAGCTGCCAGCCCGCGCCCGAGCCGTCGTCGGCGTCGAGCGGAACGTTGCGCGCATCCCGCCGCGCCAGCGCGCGCTGGTTCACGAACAGGTTGTGCATGATCGTGAAGAGCCACGCGCGCAAATCCGTTCCCGCCTGCCACAGCGCGCGCTTTTCCCAGGCGCGTGCCAGCGTGTCCTGCACCAGGTCGTCCGCGCGCGCGAAGTCGCCTTCGAGCGCGCGCGTAACGGCGCAGCTGCAGCGCGGCCAGCAGGTCGCCTTGCGGCAGATCGGACGCCATCCGGCGCGCGCGGCTTGCGGCGTTACTTGACGACGTGCCAGACGTTGTTGAAGCCGTTGCCGGTCATCTCGCCGGGCTTCGTGTCCTTGACGAACGTGTACACGGGCTTGCCCTTGTACGCCCACTGCTTGCTGCCGTCGTCGCGGGTGACGACCGTCCAGTCGCCCATCGCCTTGGCGTCGGCGCCCGCCATCAGCGGCGGCCAGTTGGCGGCGCAGGGGCCATTGCGCTCTCTTGCCGCCGGCGTCCTTGTCGAACGTGTAGAGCGTCATGCCCTTGTGGTCGGTCATCATGCCGTCGGCGGCCTTCATGGCGGGGGCCATCTGGGCGGCGGCGGCAAGCGGAAGCGCGGCGAGGCCAGCGCGACGAGCAGGCTATCCTGGCTTATGGTGGATTCCTCCAGACACCATTTCCCCGCGCTGCCACGCCAGTCCGGTGCGGCGCAGCAGGGGAAATGGTGTCTGACCCCAATTTCACGAGGGATTGGTGTCTGACCCCCAATTAGAGCAGCAGCAGCGTCGCCAGCCCCAGGAAGATGAAAAAGCCGCCGGAATCGGTGACGGCGGTGATCATCACCGACGATCCGACGGCCGGGTCGCGGCCCAGCCGCAGCATGGTCATCGGGATCAGCACCCCCATCATCGCGGCGAGCAGCAGGTTGAGCGTCATGGCCAGGATCATGACCAGGCCGAGCTTCACGTCCTTGTACAGCAGCATGGCGACGAGTCCCATGACGCCGCCCCAGATCAGCCCGTTCAGCAGCGACACGAGCATTTCCTTGCGGATCAGCGTGCGCGCATGCGCGACGCTCACCTGCCCCAGCGCCGCCGCGCGCACGATCATCGTGATCGTCTGGTTGCCGGAATTGCCGCCGATCCCCGCGACGATCGGCATCAGTGCCGCCAGCGCGACGAGCTTGCCGATCGAGGCCTCGAACACGCCGATCACGCGCGACGCGATGAACGCCGTGACGAGGTTCACGGCCAGCCACGCCCAGCGGTTGCGGAACGACTTCCACACCGACGCGAAGACGTCCTCCTCCTCGCGCAGGCCGGCCTGCGCCAGCGCCTCGGTCTCGGCGCGATCGCGGACGAAATCCAGGATCTCGTCGACGGTGACACGCCCGACCAGGTGATCGTTGGTGTCGACGACCGGCGCGGACACCAGGTCGTAGCGCTCGAACGCGCTCGCCGCGTCGGCCGCCTTCTCGTGCTGGAGCAGCTTGATCGGCGGCGGCTTCATCAGCGCCCCCACGCTCACGCCCGGATCGTTGACGATCAGCGTCGGCAGCGGCAGCACGCCCAGCAGGCGCTCGTCGCGGTCGACGACGAACACCTGGTCCGTGTGCGACGGCAGCTCGTCGAAGCGGCGCAGGTAGCGCAGCACCACCTCGAGCGTCACGTCCGGCCGCACCTGCAGGTCCTCGAAGTCCATCAGCGCGCCGACCATGTCGTCGTCGAAGGACATCGCCGCGCGCAGCTGCTCGCGTTCCTCCACCGGCAGGCTCTGGAAGACGTCGTCCAGCACCTCCTGCGGCAGGTCGGGCGCGAGCTCCGCGATCTCGTCGGCCTCGAGCGTCTCCGCCGCGGCGACCAGCTCGTCGGTGTCCATCGACTCGATCAGCGACGCGCGCACCGCGTCGGACAGCTCGAGCAGGATCTCGCCGTCGCGCTCCGCCTTGACCAGGTCCCATACGTACAGACGCTCGTCCGGCGGCAGCGCCTCGAGGATGTACGCGACGTCGGCCGCGTGCAGCGTGTCGAGCTTGTTGCGCAGCGCGGCGCGGTTCTGCCGCATTACCAGCGACTCGACGAGCGGCCCGCGCTCGCCCGACTCCGCATGCTCGGCCTGCTCGTGCACGAGCCCCTCGACGAGCCGGTTCTTGCGGATCAGCGCCGTCACGTCGGCGAGCGCATCCTGCACGCGCTCGGGCGTCTCGGCGGCGGTCGCGGCGGGGCGCGTGGTGACTTCGGCGTTCATCGCGTGGAGGCGGGGCTCGGGCCGGGCAGGTGTTGCGGTCGTGACTACCGTCGGGTGTGGGGCGCGGGGTGGCTCAGGGCACCGCGGCGGACGGCATTCGCGCCATGATCGTGCCGACGCGCCCCGAAAGATACGCCGAATGCGGGTTCCGCTCGAAGCGGCGCGGGCTGGGCGTCATCGCGGCGAGCCGCGCCGCCTGCTCAGCGGACAGCGACGCCGCCGGAATCCCGTAGTAGCGCCGCGCGGCGGCTTCCGCGCCGAACACGCCGTTACCCCATTCGATGACGTTGAGGTAGAGCTCCAGGATGCGCCGCTTGTCGAGCAGGTGCTCGAGCATCACGGTTATGATCGCCTCCTGGCCCTTGCGGATGTAGCTGCGCGCCGGCGACAGGAACAGGTTTTTCGCCAGCTGCTGCGTGATCGTCGAACCGCCGGCCACCACCTTGCCCTTGGCGTCGTTCTTCTCGCGCGCCTTGCGGATGCCTTCCCAGTCGAAGCCATCGTGCTCGATGAACGTCGCGTCCTCCGACGCGACGATCGCGCGCTTGAGGTTCGGCGAGATCTTGTCGTACGGCACCCAGGTGTAGCGCAACTCGGCCTTCGGGTCCTTGTCGCGCAGTTCCGCGAGCCGCTCGCGCATGAACGACGTCGACGCCGGCGCATGCGTGCGATACCACAGGATGTTCGCCGCGAACCACGCCTGCACGAGGACGAGGCCCAGGATCAGCGCGGCGAGCGTGCGCGAAACCCACCACCACCACGACCGGCGCACCCGCGCCATCGTCACGCGCGCGCCGTGGGCCGCAGCAGCTCGAAGACGGGCGCCGTGTCGGGCAGCACGCCGCGCCAGATGCGAAAGCTCTCCGCCGCCTGCTCGACGAGCATGCCCAGGCCGTCGGCCATCCGTGTGACGCCCTGCGCTTGCGCCCAGCGCAGGAACAGCGTGGGACCGTCGCCGTAGACCAGGTCGTAGGCGAAGGCACCGGGGCGGAAGAGGCCATCGGGCCAGGGCAGGGCCGCGGCTGCGGCGGCAAGGCCCGCGCTCGTGGCGTTCAGCACGATGTCGTAGCTGCGGCCGGCGAGCGATGCCACCGGCACCGGCGTCACCATGCCATCGCGCGAGAAGCGCGCCGCCACGTCCTCGGCACGCGACTCGGTGCGATTGGCGATGGACAAGCTGCGCGGCTTTTCACCCAGGATGGGCAGCACGATGCCGCGCGCCGCGCCGCCCGCGCCCAGGATCAGCACGTCGCGGCCGGCGAGCGACACGCCGTGGTTGCGCGCGAGGTCACGCACGACGCCGATGCCGTCGGTGTTGTCGGCGTGCCAGCCGTCGGCTTCGAGCTTCAGCGTGTTGCACGCGCCCGCGGCGGTGGCGCGCGGCGACGCGTGCACGGCGAGCGCGAACGCCTCCAGCTTGAAGGGCACGGTCACGTTGAGCCCCTTGCCGCCGGCGGCTGCGAACGCGCGCACCGTCGACGCGAACGCGTCCAGCGGCGCCAGCAGGCGCTCGTACGTCATCGCCTGGCCCGTGGCCTGCGCGAATGCCGCGTGGATCAGCGGCGACTTCGAATGCGCGACGGGGTTGCCGACGACGGCATAGCGCTCGCTCAGCGACGACCTCATTGACTCACCAGCTCGTCCGCCTTGGTGAACGTCCACGTGCGCGTGATGGAGAGGATGTCGGTGTCGCGCCGGATGTCGGGCGGGAACGGCGCGTACGGCGCCGCCATCTCGACGATCTTCACGGCCGCCGCGTCCAGGATGCGGTTGCCCGAGCTGCGATTGATGTCGACGGCCTCCAGCGAACCGTCGGCGCGGATCGACGCGGTCAGCACCAGCTTGCCGTACAGCTTGTTGTCGCGCGCGGCCGCCGGGTAGTTGAGGTTGCCGATCCGCTCGACCTTGAGCCGCCAGTCCTCGACATAGCGCGCGAAGCGATACTCCTGCGCCCGCGAGCCGATGAACTGGCGCTTGGGCCGCTTCTGGTACGCGTCCATGTCCTTGGCGATCTGCGCCTCGAGCCGCATCGCCTCCGCCGTCTTGGCCATCAGTTCGTCGGCCGTGGGCAGGTTGGTGGGCGGCGGCGCATCCGGCGTGGGCGACGGCGCGGGCGCGGCCACTGGCGCGGCCTTCAACTGCGTCAGCAGTTCGCGCGTCTTCTGCTCCAGCGCCTTCACGCGCTCGGTGGCCACGGTGATCTCGTTCTGCTTGCTGTCCTTCTGCAGCACGGGCAGCGGCGACTTGGCGGTGCGGTTCTGGTCCGTGTTGCCGCCGCCGTCGAGGTTGGCCTGCGCGAGCACGTCGGCCTTCGTCGGCGCCGCCTTCGTCTTCGCGTTCACCAGCGCCACTTCGAGGGGCGCCTGGTTGTCGTCGCTGCGCATCAGGTCGAACGGCGAGAAGCGCAGCGCCAGCACGCCGGTATGCACGAAGATCGACACCGCGACGGCCCAGACGACGAACGGGTTGCGCGCGGGACGCAGCGCTTCCGGGGGAATGCGGGCGGGCGGCAACGCACCGGCCGGCGCGAGCCTGGCGCGCGGACGCGGGGCCGGCTCCCGCGCGGGTGCCGGTGCCGGCGGCACGAGCGGCAGCACCGCCGCGCTCGCCCCGCCCGCGGCCTTGCGCGGTGCGGCCGTGCGCGGCGTCGCGGTGCGCGGGACCGCGGCCGGCTTGGCCGCCGCCTTCGGCGTCGCCGCCCGGGGTGCCGCGGGCTTGGGGGTTGCGGCTTTGGCGGTCGGGGTCGGGGGCGGGTTCGGGGTCGGGGCCGCGTCCGGCGCGGCGGCCTTGGCCGCGGTCACGCGCTTGCGCGACGCGGCGGGCGCGGGCGGCGCGTCATCCGCGCCCTGCGGAGGCACGGGCGGCTGCGGGGGCGGAGTACGACGGGCCACGATGACGATACGGCAAGTGCGCGAGTGAAACGATCTCGCGGCTATTGTAAGCGGGGTTCATGCCGCCGTCATGACGGTTTCGCCCTCGACGAGCCCCGCGTAGCGGCATTCGAGCGTCGCAGCAACGAGGTCGATCCGGTCCACCGCCGCGCGCACGCGCGTGTCGGGCGCCAACGTCGGCAGATCGGCCAAGCGCTGCCACAGCGGCACCCGGTCGAAGCGCACGAGGTTGTCGCGCACGACCACGGCGGTGGTCTCCGTCACGCCTTCCTGCAGCAACCAGCGCAGGCTCCAGTAGTGCTCCATCCGGTCCTGGAACTCCGCGTACTGGCTGTAGGTGGCCTCGAAGTCCGCGAGCGCGGCGAAGAGGTCCGCGTCGTTGTCGGCGTACGGCGGCTTGTCGCCGGCGACGGCCGCGAGCAACTGCTGCTGGTTCACCAGGTCGCTGAAGCGCCGCAGCGGCGAACTGGACCACAGGTAGTGCGTGAGGCCCAGGCCTTGGTGCTCGCCGGGCCGCGCGCTCATCTTCACCTTGCCGCCACTCTGCACGCGATAGAGCCCCGCGACTTTCGCGTCCGCCAGCAGCTTCCCCCACGTCGCGTTGACGTGGATCATCAGCTCGGACACGAGCTTGTCGAGCGGCGCGCCGCGCGGGCGCGTCGTGATCGTCACGCGGCCGTCGGGCTCGGTCCAGTCGACGGCGAAGTTGAAGTCGACGCGCGCCGGGTCCGTGCGGCCACGTGCGGCGGCGAGCTTCTGCGTGAGCCGCCACAACGTGCGCAACGCGGGCGTCCATGCGTAGCCGTCGTCGGCGGCGCCGTCCTGCGCGAACGTCTCGGGAATCGCATCGAGGCGCAGGTTGGCGGCCACCGGCACGCGCTCGACCACCGTGCGCTGCGCGCGCGGCGTGCCTTCCGCGTCCGTCTCGACGTACAGCGACAGCGCAGGCCGGTCCGCGCCTTCCGCGAGCGTGAAGGCTGCGATGACGTCGTCAGGCAGCATCGTGATCTTGCGGCCCGGCATGTAGACGGTGGACAGCCGCTCGCGTGCGATCGCGTCGAGCGGCGAGCCGCGCGTGATCGACAGCGCAGGCGCCGCGATGTGGATGCCGATCTCGGCGCCGCCGTCGGGCAGCGGGCGCACCGAGAAGGCGTCGTCGATCTCGGTGGTCGACGCGTCGTCGATCGAGAACGCGGCCACGTCGGCGCGCGGCAACGCCGGCAGCGGCGGCACGGGCGCCACCGCGGGAAACGCGAGGCCGCGCGGAAACGCCTGCAGGCGGAACGCGTCGAAGTGGTAGTCGTGCGTCGACGGGATGGCGCCGCAGCGGGCCATCAGCGCGAGCGTGTTCGTCTTCGCGCGCTCGGCGGCGGCGGCCAGCGCCTTCCATTCGAGCGACTGCTTGTCCGGCTGGTACAGCAACATTTCGCGGCGCGCCGCCAGCGCGTCGGGCCATTGCCCGGCGACAAGCTCGTCGGCCCAGGCCTCGACTTTCGCCGCCTCCTGCGCCTTGCGCTCCACCGAGGCGAGCGCCGCGCGCAACGAAGCCTCGGGCGCCTTGCGGTAATGGCCGCGGCCCTTCTTGTAGAAATGCATCGGCGACGATTGCAGCAACTGCACGACGGCGAGCTGCTGCGGCGCGGTAGGCGTGGCGCCGAAGTAGTCGCGCGCGAGCGCATCGAAACCGAAGTCGCCGTCGCCCGAGACTTCCCACAGGAACGTCGCGTCGAGCTCGGGACGGATGCGCTCGGCCTCGGCCAGCGTCTCCGCCGGGGACGGCGACGCATAGCGCAAGAGCACGTTCGCGGCCTTGACCTTGAGGCGCTTGCCGCTGGCGGCTTCGACCTGCAGGGAGGCGTCGTTGTCGGCGAGGATGACGCCGGCCTTCAACTGGCCGTCGTCCTCGAACAGGACATTCATCGTGGGAACCGGGGGAAGAACGCGGCGCCGTGGGCGGCACGCGTCGGGGTGCGCATTATAGCGGCGCGTAGAATCGTCCGACTTCCCCGGCGAAAGGCTCCTGGCGATGGACTACCGTCAACTGGGTGCGAGCGGCGTCACCGTCTCGCGACTGTGCCTCGGCACGATGACGTTCGGCGACCGCACCGACACCGTCGGCGCGCGCGAGATCGTTGCCGCGGCGCGCGACATCGGCGTCAATTTCATCGATACCGCCGACGTGTACGCGAAAGGCGCGTCGGAACGCATCGTCGGCGAACTGATACGCAGCGAACGCTCGCGCTGGATCCTGGCGAGCAAGGTGGGCAACTCGCCGGACCCCGCCGGCACGTTGAACAGCGGCGGGTTGTCGCGCCGCTGGATGCTGCACGCCTGCGACGAGTCGCTGAAGCGGCTGGGCCTCGATTACATCGACGTCTACTACCTGCACCTGGACGACATGAAGACGCCAGTCGCCGAGACGGTCTACGCCATCGGCGAGCTGCTGCGCTCGGGCCGCATCCGTTATTTCGGCGTGTCCAACTACCGCGGCTGGCGCATCGCCGAGCTCGTCAACACCTGCGACCGCCTGGGTGTGCCGCGGCCCATCGTCTGCCAGCCCTACTACAACCTGCTGAACCGGATGCCGGAGGTGGAGATCCTGCCGGCCTGCGTCAACTACGGCTTGGGCGTGGTGACCTATTCGCCGGTGGCGCGCGGCGTGCTGACGGGCAAGTACTCGCGCAACGAAATTCCCGCCGACTCGCGCGCCGCGCTCAAGGACACGCGGATCATGGAAACGGAGTTCCGCGAGGAATCGTTCGCCATTGCGCGCACGCTGAAGGCGCGCGCCGAAGGCTCCGGCCGCACGGCCGTCGGCTTTGCGCTCGCGTGGCTGTGGGCCAATCGCAACGTGACGAGCGTGATCGCCGGGCCGCGGACCATCGAGCAGTGGCGCGAGTATGCGGCGGCCGTCGGTACCGCGTGGTCGGCGGACGACGAGGCGGCCGTCGACGCGCTCGTGCGGCCGGGGCATGCGTCCACGCCCGGGTATACCGATCCGCGCTATCCGTTTTTCGGGCGGGTCACGAGTTGATGGAAGGAAGTTGACGTCGAAAGGGATTACTACGCTTGACGTATTGCGTAATATCAGCACAGCATCACCCATGTCCCGCCCGATCAATCGCATGCGCGCCGTTCGTCCCGGAGAGGTTCTCCGCGAGGAATATCTGAATCCTCTGGCAATGAGTGTGAATGCGCTTGCGCTGGCACTGGGCGTGCCGGCCACGCGTGTGCACGAAATCGTGAAGGAACGCAGATCGGTCAGCGCCGACACCGCAGAGCGCCTTGCACGGTATTTCGGCGGAGATGCCGCCTCGTGGCTTGCACTGCAGTCTCTTTACGATCTGAAAACGCTTGCGTCGCGTGAAGAGATCGTGCGTCGCGTCGAGCCGCGGGGTCAAGGCGCTCGCACGGCATGATCCAAACCAACAGGGAGATCCATCAACTTGGCAAAGCCCAATTACGAGTTCGAGAAACGACTGCGCGAGCAGCGCAAGAAGCAGAAGAAGGAAGAGAAGGCCCAGCGCAAGGCTCTCGCGAGCGAAGCGCCGCCGGACGAGCCGTCGCAGCCGCAGCCGCCGCAGGACGAACCCGTCGCGGAATGATTCCCCGCCTCCTTACAAGGAAACGCCATGCCCAAAGGTGAACAGCGCAGCAACAAGATGGTGAAGAAGCCGAAGAAGGCGACCCTGCCGGCGGCAAGCGCAACGGCTGCCCCCTCGAACCGTCCGGTCGCCCCCACGACCCTGGTGATGCCCAAGGGCAAGATGAAGAACAAGTAGGTCGCGGCGCAAGCGACCCGCAGCCCTCAGGCCCTGAGCGTCAGGGCACGCCCGCCACGAGGACGCCGCAGCGCTCCAGATTGCCGATCAGCGCCTGCATGTCGTTGCGCGAGTCGTCGTGAAGGATGGTGCGAATGCCCATCGCTGCCGGCATGACCAGGTTGTCGGGCTGGTTGTCGATGAACACTGCCTGTGCGGCTGCGACCGCCGCGCGTTGCAGCGCGCACTCGAATATCGCCGGGCTCCGTTTGTCGTGGCCCACCTCGGCCGACACGACGATCGGCTCGAACCATTCGTCGAGCGCGTGGAGCCTGCGCAACGCATCGATCCGCTCGGCCTTGTTGTCCGTGATGATGCCGACGCGGAAGGATGGCCGCAGGCTGCGCGCCAATTGCAACATCGGGCCGTTCAGCGGCGTGCTGGCGAAGGCCGCTTCGAGCGCATCGAGCGCAAGCGGCCGTCCGATGGCCGCGCAGAATTCCGGCCAGATATCGGCGTAGCGCAGGTGACCCAGCGTGAGCGCTTCGTTGTGCGTTGCAAGCGCCGTGCGGACCACGTCGACGTCGACACCCGCGGCGCGGGCGAGGTGACGCGCCGTCGTCAGCGAGCCTGTTCGATCGGTCGTGAGAACCCCGTCGAAATCGAAGAAGATTGCCTTGATCGGCTGCGCGTCTCGAACATCATCGCCGGCGCCCATCTTCAACAAGGAATAAAGGCGAACGAATCGCGAGTTTCCGGAATCGGAAGGGCGTGGCTCATGCGGGCGCCTCTGGACCGCGCAGCGGACAGCAAAGCCCGCATGAGCCACGCCCTCCCGATTCCGCCACCAACCTGACTGTTCATTCGCGACACCATGCGGCACATGCCCCGCCGGCACGTGGCGCGCCGCGGATCTCGATGTGGCCGGTCTGGTCGTCGAAGAAGAAGTCCGGCTCGAACTCGCGCAGGAACTCGCCCTTGGGCAGGCCGCCCAGGAACATCGCCTCGTCGACGTCGATGCGCCAGTCCATCAGCGTGCGGATGGCGCGCTCGTGCGCCGGCGCGCTGCGGGCAGTGACCAGCGCGGTGCGCAGCCGCATGCCGCCTTCGGGCTGCTGCTGCAGCCGGTGCAGCGCCTCGAGCAGCGGCTTGAACGGGCCCGGCGGCAGCGGCCGTGATGCCAGCGACGCCTCGTGCTTCTGGAACGCGTCCAGACCCTTCGCCTTGTAGACGCGCTCCGCCTCATCGGCGAACAGCACGGCGTCGCCGTCGAACGCGATGCGCACTTCGTCGGGATGCGAGTCGACGTGGGCCGATTGCGTGTACACGAGCGCCGCAGGAAAGCCCGCCTGCAGCGCGCCGCGCACGTCGTCGTCGTTGGCGGACAGGAACAGGTGCGCGTGCAGCGGCTCCAGGTACTCGTAGGGCGAGCGGCCGCGCGTGAACACGCCGCGCTCGATGCCGAGCTGCGCGTCGTTCACGGACCGGAACACGCGCAAGCCGGACACCGGGTCGTTGCGCGACAGGATCACCACCTCGACGCGGCGCACGCCGTCGTCGTTGAAGCGCAGCAGCTTCTTCACGAGCGGATACGCGACGCCGGGCTTGGCCGGCTGGTCGACGCGCTCGAGCTGCAGCCGCATGTAGGCGCGGTCGTTCGCCGTCTCGAAGACCTGGTTCTCTTCCTCGAAGTCGAACAGCGCGCGCGAGGAAATCGCGACGACGAGCTGGTCCGCGGGCACGTCACTCATGGTGAGCCTAGGATGCCCGCATCGCGCGGCTTAGTCCACCCGCGTCGCCGCGCGGCGAAGCCACCGTCACGCCGCCTCGGACTCCAGCTCCGCGAGCACGGTACGGAACTCGACGAGCGCCCAGTTGAGCGCTTCGCGCGGCACGTTGAGCGGCGGCGCGATGCGGATCACCGTGCCGTGCGTGTCCTTCGACAGCACGCCGTGCGCGCGCAGCCGGTCCGCCACGGTCCGTGCCGAGACGCGAGCCGGATCGAACTCGACGCCGATGAAGAGGCCGCGGCCGCGCACGTCGCGGATCAGCGGGCTCTGGATGGCCTTGAGGCCGGCGAGCAGCCAGCGCCCGGATTCGCGCGAGCGCTCGACCAACTGCTCGTCCTCGAGCACGTCGAGTGCAGCCAACGCCACGGCGGCCGACAACGGATTGCCCCCGAACGTGCTGCCGTGGTCGCCCGGCGTGAACACCTGCATCACCTCTTCGGTGGCGACGAACGCGGACACCGGCAGCAGTCCGCCGCCAAGCGCCTTGCCCAGGATCACGCCGTCCGGCTTCACGCCGTCGTGGTCGCAGCCGAGCCGATAGCCCGTGCGGCCGAGGCCCGTCTGCACCTCGTCGACGATCAGCAGCACGCGGTGCTTGCTGCACAGCGCCGCGCAGCGCGCGAGATAGCCGTCGTCCGGCACCACGACGCCGGCTTCTCCCTGCACCGGCTCGACGAGGAACGCCGCCGTGTGCGGCGTGATCGCGCGCTCCAGCGCCGCGACGTCGTTGTACGGAATCGTGACGAAGCCCGGCGCGAACGGGCCGAAGCCCTCTCGATACTGCGACTCCGTCGAGAAGCCGGTGATCGTGATCGAGCGTCCGTGGAAGTTGCCGTTGCACGCGACGATCTCGGCGCGATCGGCGGGCACGCCCTTGACCGTGTACGCCCATTTGCGCGCGGCCTTCAACGCGGTTTCCACTGCTTCCAGCCCCGTGTTGACCGGCAAGGCCCGCGCAAGGCCCGTGAAGCGGCACAGGCGCTCCAGCATCAGCGGCAAGCGGTCGTTGTAGAACGCGCGCGAGGTGACGCCCAGCCGGTGCGCCTGCTCGGTCAGCGCGGCGACGATGCGCGGATGACCGTGGCCGAAGCTCACGGCCGAGTACGCGCTCATCAGGTCGAGATAGCGCTTGCCCTCGACGTCGACGAGCCACGCACCTTCGCCGCTGGCGACGACGACGGGCAGCGGCGCGTAGTTGTGCGCGCCGTACTGGTCTTCGATGCGGATGGCTTCCTGCGACGACGCGACGACGCGGGGCGCCGATGCCGGCCGTTCCCGCGAGGCCGGTTGCTCCTGAGTCTGCTGTTTCATGGTGCGACGCTGTTCGGTATCAGCAATCCCCGAGGATACGCCCCCTTCATGACCGCACTGCGTCAAAAACTTAGCGTGCAGCCCGCGAAGCGCAGGATCTCCGGGATGTGCCGCGCGAACGTCGTCAGCGTGTGGTCGCCGCCGCCCTCGACGCTCTGCCAGGCGCCCGCGTAGCGTTGCACGGCAACGCGCCAGTCGAGCACCTCGTCGCCCGTCTGCACGAGCAGGAAATAGCGCGCGGGATCGGCGAGTCGTGGCACCGCCAGCGCGCGCAGCTCGTCGAAATGCGCGTCGGTGACGTCGAACGTGGCGCCGGTGTACAGGTTGGTCTGCGGACCGCGCCAGGGCGCGAGGTCGGTGTATGGATGCACGGCCGGATTGACGAGCACGCCGCGCGCGCCGTAGCGCTCCGCGAGCCACGTCGCGTAGAAGCCGCCGAGCGAGCTGCCGACGAAGCACAGCGGTCCTTCGCGCCAGGTCGCGTCCACACAGGCGGTGACGTCGGCCATCGCCTTCGCGGGCGCATGCAACAGGTCCGGCACGTGCAGCAAAGGCCGCGTCGCATCGGGCATCGCCTCCACCGCCGCGACCAGTTGCCGCGCCTTGATGCTCGCCGGCGACGAGCGGAAGCCGTGCAGGTAGACGATCGTCGGCCGCGTCATGCGGCAAGCGCCCGCAGCAGCTTGTCGTGGATGCCGCCGAAGCCGCCGTTGCTCATCACGAGCACGCTGTCGCCGGAACGCGCCTCGCGCGCGATCGACGCGACCAGCGCGTCGAGATCGTTCGCCACCTCCGCACGCGTACCGAGTGGCGCGAGCGCCGCCGCCGCATCCCATCCAAGGTTCGCGCCATAGCAATACACGTGGTCGGCGACCGCGAGGCTCTCCGGCAGCGCGGTCTTCATCGTGCCGAGCTTCATCGTGTTGGAGCGCGGCTCCACCACCGCCAGGATGCGCGCCTTGCCCACCTTGCGGCGCAGGCCGTCGAGCGTCGTCGCGATCGCGGTCGGGTGATGCGCGAAGTCGTCGTAGACGGTGACGCCGCGCACCGTGCCGCGCAGCTCCATGCGCCGCTTGACGCCGGCGAACGACGCGAGTGCCGACAGCCCGAGAGCGGGCGGCACGCCGGCATGCCGTGCGGCCGCGACGGCGGCAAGCGCGTTCAACTGGTTGTGACGGCCCGTGAGGTCGAAGGCGAGCGTCCCCTGCGGCGCGCCGCCCAGCAGAACTGCGCCGTCGCGCGCAATGGTCCACCCCGGCCCGTTCTGCGGCACTTCCGCGGCGCCGAAGCGCTCGACTTCGCTCCACGCGCCGCGCGCCAGCACGCGATCGAGGGCGGCGTCATGGCCGTTGACGACCAGCCGCCCGATGCGCGGCACCGTGCGCACGAGGTGATGGAACTGCGTCTCGATGGCGGCGAGGTCGGGGAAGATGTCCGCGTGGTCGTACTCGAGGTTGTTGAGGATCGCCGTGCGCGGCCGGTAGTGGACGAACTTGCTGCGCTTGTCGAAGAACGCGGTGTCGTACTCGTCCGCCTCGATGACGAAGAACGCGCTGTCGGTCAGCCGCGCGGACACGCCGAAGTTGCCGGGCACGCCGCCGATCAGGAAACCGGGCTCGAGGCCGGCCTGGTCCAGGATCCACGCGAGCATGGACGCGGTCGTCGTCTTGCCATGCGTGCCCGCTACCGCGAGCGTCCAGCGACCCGGCAGCACGTGGTCGCGCAACCACTCCGGGCCCGACGTATACGGCAAGCCGCGATCGAGGATGGCCTCCATGAGCGGATTGCCGCGCGACACCACGTTGCCGACGACGAACAGGTTCGCGTCGCGCGCGACGCCCGCGAGCTGCGCGGGCTCGTAGCCGTCGGTCAGCTCGATGCCCAGCGCAGCGAGCTGCGTGGACATCGGCGGATAGACGTTGGCGTCGCATCCGGACACCGTATGGCCGGCCGCGCGCGCGAGCACCGCGACGCCGCCCATGAACGTGCCGCAGATGCCCAGGATGTGGATGTGCATGCCGGGTCAGTTGGCGACCTGCCCGGCGCTGACCGTGCCGCCCGCCTTGGGCGGCAATACGATCGGCCCGTTGGGGGAATTGCCGGACGCGGTCGGCGCGTCGTGGCTCGTGGGAATGTTGCTGCCAGTGCGGTATTTGGCCTGCGGGGCAGCCGCTTCGTCCTTCTTGTCGGGCGTCTGCGCACAGCCCGCGCACAACGCCAACCCCGCGATCGCTCCAAGCATGGTGAACTTCATGGGGATCTCCCTTCGGTAGTGGCCGCGAAGCCTTGGCCAGAGGATGCATGGTAGCGCGCGGCCCCGCGTTCGTATCCAATGGCGGACCTGCGCGCCGCGCCCGACCCGCCTTCCAAAGGAATGTCCATGTCCCTGAGCTTCTTCATCCGCACGGCGTTGCTGTGCGCCACGACGCTCGCGTGCATGCCCGCCGGCGCACAGTCGCTCAAAGCGGACCAGGTCTACAGCTCGCTCGCCGTGAGCACGCTCGCGGCGCCCGAACCGGTTACCGGGGCCGACAACCGCGTGCATCTCGCGTACGAGCTGCTGGCCGTCAACCCGACACGGCTGTTCCTGACGCTCGACCAGGTCGAAGTCGTGGACGCTGCCGGCAACGTGGTCGCGTCGATGAAGGGCGATGCGCTCGCCGCGATGATCGCGGGACAGGCCAGCGGCCGGCGGCTCGCGCCCGGCGCATCCGCCTACGTCTTCCTCGACGTGACGTTCCCCGCCGATGCGCCGCTGCCCGCGACGCTTGCGCCGCGCATCACGCTGACGCGCGAGCTGGCCGACGCGCAAGGCAAGCCCATTCCCTATCCCGCCAGCCAGCCGTTGCCGGCGACGATCACGTTCACCGGCCCCGCCACCGCGGTCGGCACGCAGCGGGCCGTGGTCATCGAGCCGCCGTTGCGCGGCAAGCGCTGGGTGGCGTTCAACGGTTGCTGCGACACCGTCACGTCGCATCGCGGCGCGATCATGGCCATCAACGGCCGCTTGCGCGTGCCCGAGCGGATGGCCGTCGACTGGATGCAGCTCGACGCACAGGACCGCCTCTATGCCGGCCCCAGCGGGACCTTGGGCAGCTACTTCTCGTTCGGCCACAACGTCCATGCGGTGGCGGACGGCATCGTCGTCAATCGCTACGACGCGACGTTCGAGCAGGTGCCCGGCGCACCGGCCAAGGGCATCACCCCCGAGAGCATCGGCGGCAACATGCTGGTCGTCGACATCGGCGGCGGCCGCTATGCGTTCTACGCGCACCTGCAGCCCGGCAGCCTGCGGTTCAGGATCGGCGACCGCGTGAAGACTGGCGACGTGCTGGCGTTGCTCGGCAACACCGGCAACACGGACGCGCCGCACCTGCATTTCCACGTAATGGACAGCCCGTCGCCGCTCGACGCGAACGGCCTGCCTTATGTGTTCCGCCAGTTCGCCGGCATGGGCCGCGTCGAGACCGCGAGCCTCGATGCGATGTTCGCGGATGGCAAGCCGGGCGTCATCGATCGCAACGCACTCTCCGGCGCGCAGCGCAACCGGATGCCGCTCGACCTGCAGGTGGTCGACTTCGGCCCCTGACCACGGGCGGGTGCTCGTCGCTCGCTACGTGCGGAACATGAAGTACACGGCACCGATCATGCACAGCCCCGCCCACAGGAAGTCGAGCTTCAGCGGCTGGCCCATGTAGAACACCGCGAAGGGCACGAACACGGCCAGCGTGATCACCTCCTGCATGATCTTGAGCTGGCCTAGCGACAGCACGGTGAAGCCGATGCGGTTGGCCGGCACCTGCAGCAGGTACTCGAACAGCGCGATGCTCCAGGAGATCAGCGCCGCGGCCCACCAGGGGCTGCCGGCGAGGTTCTTCAGATGGCCGTACCACGCGAACGTCATGAAGAGGTTCGAGCACGTGAGCAGCAGCGCGGCGACGAGCGCGGGATGGGACGCGGCGAAAGCGGGCATGGCGGCACCGGGCGGACGGACGAGGCCCTATTGTTGCAGGCGGCACGCCGCCGCGCCGAACGCGTTGCGCAGAACCCGAGCGCTCAGCGGCGCGGCAACGTCACCGTGACGATCACGCCGTCGCCGGCAGCCCGCGTCCGCGCATCGACGCCACCGCCGTGGAACGCGACGATCAGCCGCACGACGTAGAGCCCCAGGCCCAGGTGCGGAGTGCCGTCCTGGACGGCGGGCCGCACCGACACCATCGAGTCGAACAGGCGTCCCTGCATGGCGTCCGGCAGCGGCGGACCGATGTCCTCGACGCTGACGACGACTTCGTCCGCATCGGCCGCGACGCGCACGACGACCGGGTCGGCCGTCGCGAATTCGACCGCGTTGGCGACGAGCTTGTCGAGCATCTGCGCGAGCAGTTCCGGCGCGCCCGCCACGTGCGCCGGCATCGACGTGCCGTGGAATTCGATGACGCGCGCCGGATACGCGCTGCGATAGCCTTCGACGCACGCGGCGACCACGGCGTTGGCGTCGAAGCGCACGCGCTCGGTATCGGCCAGCGCCTGCTCGAGGCGCGCGGCCTCGCTCATCCGCGTGAGGATGTGCGACAGCCGGTCCAGGCCCGCCTGCGCGCGCCCGACGTAGACGGCGGCCTGCGCGGCGTCGTCCGTCTGCCGCAGGTTGTCGAGCGAGCTCCGCACCACGGCGATCGGCGTGCGCAGTTCATGCGACAGCCGCCCCGCCATCTGCTCCTGGTAGCTCGCGTAGTCGGACAGCCGCGCCAGCACGGCGGCGAGGCCGCGCGACAGGTCGCCGATCTCGTCGCCCGCCGCGCTGCCCGCCAGCGCGTGGCGCACGCGGCCCTGCGCGTCGATCGCGGACTCGACGTCGTCGCGCAGGCGGCGGATGCGCGACGCGAGCCAGGTGGCGTACAGCGTCACCGCCAGCGAGCCCACGAGCAGCACGGCGAGCACCCATGTGAACAGGCGCTCGAACGCGCGGTTGCGCGCGGCCAGCACCGTGTTCGTCGTCTCCTCGGCGATCACCGCGCCGCGCACGTTGTCGCCGACCCAGATCGGGTACGCGGCGCTCACCACCGTGACCGCGCCGTCGCCGATCGTGCGCCGCTCGGTGGCGCCGATGCCGTTCAACGCAGCCGCGATCTCGCGTCGCGGCGCTAGCGGGGACGCCGCGTCGTCGGCGACGCCGGTGGCCGGTTGCCGCAGCACCAGCGCATACAGCGGGTGCAGCAGCCGCTCGATGCCCGCGGCGGGCGGCCCCGCGTCGAGCGGGCGATCGAGCGTGCCCGCGCTCGCCAGCACGCGCAGGTCGCGATCGACGACTTCGATGCGTGCGCTCGTGCGCGTGAGGCCCGCGAGGATCTGCTGCAAGTCGGTGGGCGCGCTGTCGGCGGGCGCCAGCGCGCTCGCCGCCGCCGCGTCGACCAGGTCGCGCGGCAGCTGGCCGTTGAGCCGTGGCAGGGGCGCGGAGAAGAGCCGCGGCCGGTCGTGCAGCGCGGTGGCCACGGCCTGCGCGGTGCCCGCCAGCGCGCGCTCCTGCGCGTCGCGCAGCACGCTCTCCAGCTCGCGGATGTACGCGTAGGCCAGGAAGGGAATCGCCGCGAATACGGTCAGCACCAGCAGGAGCTGCGCGCGGATGCTGAGCGCCAGCCGCAGTGCGCGGCGCGGCGCGGGGCTCACGCCTCGGGATCCCAGCGATAGCCGGCGCCGTAGACGGTCTCGATGCGGTCGAACTGCGCATCGAGCAGCAGGAACTTGCGCCGGATGCGCTTGACGTGCGACGTGATCGTGCCTTCGTCGACGACGGTGTCCGCCTCGCGCATCAGCTGGTCGCGGTCGCGCACGTGGCCGGGGTGGCGCGCCAGCGCGTGCACGATCCAGAACTCGGTGAGCGTCAGCTCGACGCGCGTGCCGTTCCAGCGCGCGGACAGCCGCTTCACGTCGAGCGTCAGCGGCCCGCGCTCGACGATGTCCTCGGCGGCCGCCGGCGACGACGCCAGGTCCGCGCGACGGAACAACGCCGCGATGCGCGCCGCGAGTTGCGGGATGCTCGCGTCCTTGGTCAGGTAGTCGTCGGCGCCGAGCCGCAGGCCCGCGACGATGTCGAACTCGGAATCGCGCGCCGACAGGAAGATGATCGGCACGGTGGGCGACAGCGCGCGCAGGTCGCGCGTCAACGCGAAGCCGCCGTCGGGATCGCCGGCGAGGCCGATGTCCACCAGCGCAAGGTCCGGCAGCCGCACGCGGAACGCGGACAGCGCGGAGGCGCGATCGGCGTAGGCGTTGACGTCGTAGCCATGGCGCCGCAAGGCCTCCGCATAGTTGTCGCGGATGGCGGGCTCGTCTTCGACGATGGCGATGCGGCGGCTCATGGGCGCGGGGCCGATGCCGCGGCGCGCGCCGCAAGCGGCGTGCGCGCTGCACGGCGCGATGATCTCGCGGCCGACTATACCCGACCGCCCGGGCCGCGCCAGCGCGCGCGGCGGCGCGTCAGCAGTTCGCCCGAATTGCTCCGTGTTTCGCCGTCGCCGGCATGCGCTGCACGCCACGTTGCAAGCGTGCAATCCAGGTGCAGGCTGCGCACGGTGCGCGGCCCATCCCGCCCGGAGATCCCGTGAACGCCCTGCTCTCGCTCACCACCGCCACGACGTCGTTCCGCCGCCTGCTCGCGCGCCCGCGCGCTCCCGTCGCGCCGGGTTGGCGCGGCGGTGTCGCGCTGGTACTGGATGCGGTCGTCGCAGCGACGCTTGCCGGCGTGATCCTGGCGCTGTCGGCGGTAGCCGTAGCGGCGCACGCGGCCGACGCTCAGCCGCAAGCCTCGACGCCCACCGCAAGCGGCGAGCTGTCGAGCCTTGAATTGCGCGCCCGTTACGCGGGCTTCGTGTGCTGAGCCCCGGCGTGGCGCCGTGCCGGCGTCACCCCGGGAATCGCGGCCGGAAGCCGCGACGCGTACCGCGCGTCAGCGGCCGCTCTGGCCCGAGTTGATCGTGCCGCCCGTCTTCGGCGGCAACGAGGCCTGGTTGGCGCTGCCCGAGTTGGCCGAGTCGGTGTCGCGGCCGGACGGAATGTTGCTGCCGGTGCGATAGGCTGCCTGGGACTTGACTTCAGTCGTCTTGTCGGCGGGGTCTTGGGCGCAGCCCGCGCAGAGCGCGAGCAGCGAGGCAGCGATGACGATCGAGGACTTCATGGGTTCCTGACTGGATAGGGGCTTCGGGTCGAAGCCGAAGGCCGATTCTACCTCGACGCCTCGTGCCGTGCGACACGCTTGCGTCGCCAGCGATCGATGTGCGCCACGCCCAGCGCCCACGCCCCCACCGCGATCGCCATCGCCACCGGCAGCGCGATCAGCGCTGCGGTGACCCCGCCCAGCCCGAGGCTGGCGGCGAGCGCCCACCCCGCCGCGGCGCCGAGCGCGCCGCAGGCGACGATTGCCAGCAACTGCACCACGAAGTTCATGCCGAGCCTGCGGCGCTCCACGACGCGGACGCCGCGTTTCACGCGATGAGGCAGTATAGCGGCCATGAGAACGCTCTCGTGGCCACGCATCGCGGCGTATTGCGTGGTGCTCGCCCTGGGTGCAGCGGTGCCTCACGCCGGTGCGCGGCCGCTGCACGTGCTGATCGCGGAACAGGAAACCGGCTTCGACCCCGCCGCGGTCACGGACACGTATTCGCGCGCCATCGCCGACGTCATCTTCGAGGGCCTGTACACCTACGACTACTTTGCGCGGCCCGCGAAGCTCGTCCCCGCGGCGGCCGACGGATTGCCGGTGATCAGCGACGGCGGCCGCACGTTCGTGATCCGCGTGAAGCCCGGCCAGTATTTCAGCGACGACCCGGCGTTCAAGGGCGCGAAGCGCGAGGTGACCGCGGCCGATTTCGCTTACGCATGGCGGCGGCTGCTCGACCCCAAGGTGCGCTCGTACTACACCTACCTGCTCGAGAACCGGCTCGACGGCGCGGCGGAGCTCGTGAAGCGCGCACGCGCGAGCAATCGCTTCGACTACGACGCGCCGCTTGCCGGCCTCACGACACCGGACCGCTACACGCTGCGCGTGCATTTCACGGAACCGTGGTTCGGCTTCCCGGACTGGCTCACGACGAGCATTTTCGCGCCCGTCGCGCGTGAAGTCGTCGCGGCCTACCAGGACGAGAGCCACCGCGTGCACGATCATCCCGTCGGCAACGGTCCCTACCGCCTCGCCGAATGGGTGCGCGGCCAGCGGATGGTGCTGCTCGCCAACCCGAACTACCGCGACACGCGCTTCCCGACGCCGACCGACGCCGCCGACGCGGCGGCGATGCGCGGCCTGCCGGGTCGCCGCCTGCCGCTGACGCCACGCGTCGAGATCTCGGTGATCGAGGAGCCGCTGCCGCGGCTGCTGGCATTCGACGGCGGCCAGATCGACCTGCTCGAGCTGCCGCAATCGATGGCCGCGCGCGTGCTCGACGGCGACACGCTTAAGGCGGACTACCGCGCGCGCGGCACCGTCGCGCAGCGCGACGTGGAGGCATCGCTCGCGTACACGTTCTTCAACCTCGACAACCCGGTGCTCGGCGGCAACGACAACGCGCACGTGGCGCTGCGCCGCGCGATCGTCATGAGCTTCGACCGCGCCGAGCAGGTGCGGTTGCTGCTCAATGGCCAGGCCGAGGTCGCCACGCAGATCCTGCCGCCGCCGATCCCCGGCCACATCGCGGGCTATGACGCGACGCCGCGCTTCGACCCCGCGACGGCGCGCACGCTGCTCGACCGCTTCGGCTATCGCGACCGTGACGGCGACGGCTATCGCGAGGCGCCGGACGGCAAGCCGCTGACGCTCGTGAAGGCTTCCGCAACAACGGCGAGCGACCGCGCGCTGGACGAGCTGTGGAAGCGCTGCATGGACGCGGTGGGCCTGCGCATCACGTTCCTCAAGCAGAAGTGGCCGGAGCTCATCAAGATGGGCGAGGCCGGGCAGCTGATGATCTGGAACGTCGGCTGGATCACGTCGTTGCCGGACGCCGACCAGTTCATGTCGCTGCTGGACAGCTCGAACATCGGCACCACCAACGACGCGCGGCTGCGCTCGCCCGAATTCGACGCGCTGCTCGCCGCGTCGCGCAAGTTGCCGCCGGGTCCCGAGCAGACCGAGCTCTTCCGCAAGATGAACGCGATCAACACGGCGCAGGGCGCGTTGATGCTCAACTACTACACGAAGTCGACGTGGCTCGCGCAACCCGCGTTGCGCGGGTTCAAGCTGCACCCGTTCCTGCGCAACCAGTGGCAGTACTACGTCGTGGAGTAGCGCTCGCTGCCCGGTTGTTGCCAGCGCTCGCCGAGCGCGTCCCCGAGCACGTTGACGGCCAGCACCGTCAGTGCGACGAGCGCGCCGGGGAACAGGATCGTCTGCGGGAAGAGGCGGAACAGCGCGCGGCCGTCGGCCATCACGTTGCCCCACGACGGCGTCTCGGGCGACAGGCCCACGCCCAGGAACGACAGGATGGCCTCGATCAGGATGGCCGACGCGGCGACGTAGCTGCCGTGCACGGCGAGTGGGCCGAGCGTCGCGGGCGCGATGTGCCGCCACAGCACGCGCGTGGGCGATGAACCCAGTGCGAGCGCTGCGTCGACGTAAGGCTCCGGGCGCGTCGCGAGCACCACCGAGCGCACGAGCCGCGTCGTGCGCGGGATCTCGGGCAGCACGATCGCGACGATCACGGCGACGAGGCCCGCGCGCGTGAGCGCGACGACGGCCAGCGCGAGCAGCACCGCGGGGATTGCCATCAGCCCGTCCATGACGCGCATCAGCACGGCGTCGACCCAGCGATTCCAGCCCGCGACCAGGCCCAGCGCGAGGCCGATGGCCATCGCGACGATCGCCACGGTCGCGCCCACCGCCAGCGACACGCGCGCGCCATACAGCGTGCGGCTGTAGACGTCGCGGCCGAGCGAATCGGTACCCATCCGGTGGACGATGCGCGCCAGGCTGCCGTCGTCCGCGCGCTGCTCGCTGACGTAGCCGGGCGGCCGGTTGCGCGAGCCGGGATCGATCGCGCGCGGATCGACGGTGCCGAGCCAGGGCGCCGCGACCGCGACGAAGGCCATCGCGGCGAGCACCGCGAGCGCGAACACGAGCGCGGGCCGCGGTCGCGCTCGGCGCGTTTCGCGGCGCGCAGTCTCGATGGCGTCAGCGTCCATCGCCCTCGGCTACCAGCCGGATGCGCGGGTCGAGCCAGCCATAGGCGAGGTCGATCGCGAGATTGATCAGCACGTAGACCGCGGCGAAGAACAGGATGAGTCCCTGCACCGTCGGGTAGTCGCGCGCGAGCACCGCATCGACGGTGAGCCGCCCGAGGCCGGGAATCGCGAACACCGTTTCCGTGACGACGACGCCACCGATCAGCATGCCCAGGCCGAGCCCGATCACCGTGACGATCGGCACGGCCGCGTTGCGCAGCGCATGGCGCCACAGCACGGCAGGCAGCGGCAGGCCCTTGGCTTGTGCCGTGCGCACGTAACCGGAACGCAACACCGCGAGCACGCTCGTGCGCGTGATGCGCGCGAGCAGCGCGACGTAGGCGACGGCGAGCGTCACGCTCGGCAGCACGAGCCGCGCGGCGAAACCGCCGACGCCGTCCGCCAGCGGCTGGTAGCCCTGCACGGGGAACCAGTCGAGCCGGATGGCGAACAGCCAGATCAGCGCGTAGCCGATGACGAACACGGGCACCGAGAAGCCGAGTACCGCGATGCCCATGACGACGCGATCCACCCACGCGCCGCGCCGCCACGCGGCCCACGTGCCGAGCGGGATGGCGACCAGCACCGACAGCGCGAGCGTGGCGAGCGCGAGGGACAGCGTCGGGCCCGCACGCTCGCCGATCAGCGACGCGACGGAACGCTTGAAGTAGAACGACTGCCCGAGGTCCCCGCCCAGCACGCCGCGCAACCACACGGCGAACTGGTCGACGAGCGGCCGGTCGAGTCCCAGCTTCGCGCGTATGGCCTCGACGTCGGCCGTGGTGGCCGCGTTGCCCGCGATCACCGCAGCCGGGTCGCCGGGCGCGAGCCGCAGCAGCAGGAACACGACCACCGCCACGACCAGCAGCACCGGCACGGCGGCCGCGATGCGCCTTGCGGTGTAAGCGAGCATCGCGGCGTCCTGCGGTCAGCGGCGCGCGGGCGGCGCCGTCACTTCCCGGTCTTGGTGAGGCCCCAGAACACCGGCACCGGCGCGACGACGACGTTCTCGACGCTCTTGCGCACGGCCAGCGGCTGGTACCACTGGCCGAGGATCACGTGCGTCGGGTACTGCGTCCAGCGCAGCTGCACCGCTTCCGCGATCTTCTTCTGCGACGCCAGGTCCGGCGCACGCGCGAAGTCGTCGCGCAGCTTCTCGAGTTCCGCGTCGCAGGGCCAGCCGAACGGCGCCTTGTCGCAGCTTGCGTTCAGGAACGCGGTGGCGACGGGGTTCAGCACGTCGGCCGACACCCACGACGTCAGCATGAGGTTCCAGCCGCCTTGCGCCGGCGGATCCTTCTTCGCGCGCCGCGCCACCACCGACTGCCAGTCCATCGACTGCATGTCGACGGTGAAGCCACCCTTCTCCAGCAGCGACTTGGCGACGGGACCCAGGTTGGCCAGCACCGGCAGGTCCGTCGAATGCAGCAGCACGATCGGCGTGCCGTCGTAGCCCGCTTCCTTCAGCAGCGCGCGCGATTTCGCGAAGTTGGACTCCAGCAGGCCGTCGGTGCCGGCAGTCGACGCGAACGGCGTGCCGCAGACGAACAGCGCCTTGCACGTCTTGTAGTACTGCGGGTCGCCGATCGTCGCCTTCAGGAAATCGGGCTGGTTCAGCGCGTACAGCACCGCCTGGCGCATCTTGTCGTTGTCGAAGGGCTTCGCCGTCAGGTTGAAGCGCATCGCGTACTGGTTGCCGAGCGGCGTGTAGTCGATCAGCTTGATCGACGGGTCCGCGCGCAGCAGCGGCAGCAGGTCGTGCGGCGGCTGCTCGATGTAGTCGATCTCGCCGGCGATGATCGCGTTCATCGCGGTTTGCGCGTCGGGAATCGCGAGCCACTCGACGCGCGGCACGTTGACAACCTTGCCGCCCGCCAGCCCGGACGGCGGCTCCGCGCGCGGCTTGTACTTGTCGAACTTGACGAACACCGCCTTGCTGCCCGGCTTCCACTCGTCCTTGACGAACACGAAGGGCCCGCTGCCCGTGGTGTCGGTGATCTGCTCGTTGGGCGAGGTCTCCGCGACGCGCTTCGGCATCATGAACGGCACGTTGGACGACGGCTTGCCCAGCGCGGTGAGCACGAGCCCGCTGGGCGCGCTCAACACGATGCGGAACGTCTTCGCGTCGACGACCGGCATGTCCTTGACCAGCGTCGCCAGCTTCTGGCCCATCGTGTCCTTGGCGGCCCAGCGGCGGATGGACGCGACGCAATCGTCGGCCGTCACCGGCGTGCCGTCGTGCCACAGCAGGCCGTCGCGCAGCGTCAGCGTCCACGTCAGCTTGTCGGCGCTGACCGTGTAGCGGTCGACCATCTGCGGCTTGATGTCGCCGTTCGCATCGGTGGCGAACAGCGTGTCGTAGACCATGTAGCCGTAGTTGCGCTGGATGTACGCGGTGGTCCAGATGGGATCGACCATCTTGAGGTCCGAGTTCATCACCGCGCGCACGGTCTGCGCCTGCGCCGGCACGCTGCCCACGGCGATCGCCGCACCCGCCGCCATCGCGGCCACCAGCCCGCGCCAAGTCCTGTGCATCATCGTCCAGCTCCACCGTCAGGGGCGCCCATTGTAATGGCCGGGGGGCCGCCCGGGTTTCGCGCGACAATGGGCCATTTCCGCGTTCCGCACTCCCTCCCATGGCGGTCATCGCACTCGGCGGTTTCCAGCACGAAACGAACACGTTCGCGCCCTCGAAGGCGGACTACGCGGCCTTCGCGCAAGGCGGCGGCTGGCCGCCGCTGACCGAGGGCGAGGCGATCGTGTCACGCCTCGACGGCGCCAACATTCCGGCGACAGGCGCCGCCCGCGCGCTGCACGCCGCGGGCCACCGTACCGTCGGCCTCGCGTGGGCCGCGGCCTCGCCGTCGGCGCACGTCACCACCGACGCGTTCGAGCGCGTCGTCGGCATGATGACGTCGCGGCTCGCCGCAGCCGGCCCCGTCGACGGCGTCTACCTGGACCTGCACGGCGCGATGGTCACGGAAGCCCTCGACGACGGCGAAGGCGAGATCCTGCGCCGCGTCCGCGCGATCGTGGGCCCGCGCGTGCCCGTCGTCGCGAGCCTGGACCTGCATGCGAACGTGTCGCGCGCGATGGTCGAGCATGCCGACGGCCTGGTCGGCTACCGCACCTATCCGCACGTCGACATGGCCGAAACCGGCGAGCGCGCCGCGCGCGTGCTGGATGCGATGCTGCGCACCGGCCAGCCGTTCACGCAACGCTTGCGCACGCTCGATTACCTCACGGGGCTGCCCGCGCAATCGTCGTTCATCGAGCCCGGCCATTCGTTGTACGAGCGCTTGGGCGCGCTCGAGCGCGAGCACGGTTGCACGCTGTCGTTCTCGCCCGGCTTCCCGATGGCCGACATCCCGGATTGCGGCATGACGGTGGTAGGTGTCGGGCCGGATCGCGACGCGGTCACGCGCGCTGCCGATGCGCTGACGCGCGACATCGCCGACGCCGAGCCGCGCTTCAGGATGGATCTGTTCTCGCCCGCGGACGGCGTGGCGCGCGCGATGCGCACCGGCTCGCCCGGCCGCCCGACGGTGCTCGCCGACACGCAGGACAACCCCGGCGCCGGCGGCAATGGCGATACGACGGGCCTGCTCGCCGCACTGATCGCCGCCGACGCGCGCGACGCGACGCTGGGCCTGCTGATCGACGCCGCGTCCGCCAAGCAGGCCCACGCGCTGGGCGTCGGCGCGCGTGCGGTGTTCCATCTCGGCGAAACGTCCGGCGTTCCCGGGCACGTGCCGCTGGTCAACGAGTTCACCGTCGAGTCGCTGGCCGAAGGCGCGTTCACGTGCACCGGGCCGATGTTCAAGGGTTTCGCGATGAAGCTCGGGCCGATGGCGGTGCTCCGGCGCGGCGGCGTGCGCGTGGTGCTCGCGTCGAAGAAGGTGCAGGCCGGCGACCAGGCGATGTTCCGCCACGTCGGCATCGAGCCCGTGCGCGAGCGCATCCTGGCGCTCAAGAGCTCCGTGCACTTCCGCGCCGATTTCGAGCCGCTGGCGCGCGAGATCCTGATCGTCGCGGCGCCGGGGCCGGCGCTGGCCGATCCCGCCGCGTTCCAGTGGACGCGCTTGCGCGAAGGCTTGCGGCTGTCGCCGCTGGGCCCGGCGTTCCATCGCGCCTGATCCGGTCGTTCCGCGGTAGCATCACGCCGCCCGCCCCGCCAAGTCCCGCAACGACCCACTCACCGCCCGGCTCCACCCATGCCCACGCGCCGCGAATTCGACCTGCTGATCGACGTCGGCAACACGTTCCTCAAGTGGGGCCTGTTCCAGACAGGCGCGGGCAGCGCGCGCGAGAACCGCGTCGAATCGGGCCACGCGCTGCTCGAGGAAATCCCGACGCTGGCCACATCATTCGCGGCGCTACCCGCGCCGGCACGCATCGTCATCTCCAACGTCGCCGGCACGCGCGCCCGTGCCGCGACCATTCGCCTGCTCGAAACCTGGCCCGACGCACCCGCACCGCTGTGGCTCGTGCCGCAGGCCGAGCAATGCGGCGTCCGTAACGCCTATCGCAATCCCGCGCAACTCGGCAGCGACCGCTGGGCCGCGATCATCGGTGCGCGCGCGTTATTGGGCCCCGAGCCCGCGATGGTGGTGGTGTGCGGCACCGCGACGACCATCGATTTCCTGTCCGCCGACGGCCAGTTCAAGGGCGGCGTCATCCTGCCGGGCGTGGGCCTGATGCTGCGCTCGCTGCACGAAGGCACCGCGGCGTTGCCCGACCAGGGCGGCGATTTCCTGAACTATCCGACGCAAACGGTCGATGCGATCGCGTCGGGTTGCCAGCACGCGCAGGCGGGCGCGATCGAGCGGCTCCATGCGCGCGAATCGGCGGTCACGCCCGACGTGCGCTGCCTGTTGTCCGGCGGCGCTGCGCGCGCGGTTGCGCCGCGGCTCGCCATTCCGCACGAGTTGCACGACAACCTCGTGCTCGAAGGGCTGTACCGGATCGCGCAGACGATGCCGGCAAGAGTCAATTAGGCGATTCGTTCCCCGCCGCGTCAGCGGGCAAGTCGGTCATATTGGGCATGTGTTCCGATCCAGAACCAACTCACCCCTTCCGGGACTGATATCACGAGCGCTCGATAGTAGGGGCCGACGCGAACGGAAACATAGTCCCCGACGTACTTGAGCCGGAGGGACGGATGGCGCGGGTCGGATTTCAAGAGCGCGAACGACTTGTCCGCGAGAGTCTGAATTTCAGCCGGCAGCTCGCGGTACGCGACCCAGAAATCAGGCGAAGCGAAGTGATTCAAAGCGTCGAAGATTTCCCGGCCGCGTGCTGCTTGCGCGCGGAATCTGCCAATGCATCGAGCTTGCCCGACTTCACGTCAGCCTCGATCTGCCGATCCCACGCATCGGCGTCAAACTCGGCGAACCAATGCCGGAACGCGATCAATTCTTCGGGAGTGAGACCTTGAACCTGTCGTTCCAGGTCGTTGACTCTGTCCATTTTCATGCCTCCGCCAAGCAATTACAGGGCGCGATAGATCGTGCAGGCCACCGCGTGGCAGGCGTCACGTTTCGCCTCAACACTCGCGCGGACCCGGCTTCCTCGGCTGCGGATGGATGTTGTCCACCCAATGCACTTCCTCGGGATTGGGCTCGACGTTCGGCAAATCGAGATTGACGACCACGGGCTCCTGCCCGCTGCGACACAGCACGCACGACAGCGGCCCGTCACCGGCATTGATCTCCTGGTGCGGCACGTAGGGCGGGATGTAGATGAAGTCGCCCGGGCCCGCTTCGGCGGTGAACTCGAGCCGGTCGCCCCACTTCATCCGCGCGCGGCCGCTGACGACGTAGATGATGCTCTCGACGGCGCCGTGGTGATGCGCGCCGGTCTTCGCTTTCGGGTGGATGACGACGGTGCCGGCCCACAGCTTGTCGGCGCCGGTGCGCGCATGCGTGATCGCAGCCGCACGGTTCATGCCTTCCGTCTGCGGCGTGTTGGTATCGAGCTCGTTCGCGCGCACCACGCGCACGCCGTGCAGCTTCCATCGGGGGTCGGTCATCGCGGTTTCCTCGCCCGCAGCGGGCATGGGCGGCCATCCTAGGGGCAGGCCGGGCGGTCGTGCAAGCGCGAGTATCATGGTCGGTTCACAAGGAGGAGCACCATGAGCCAGCGCGAAGTCGTCATCGTCTCGGGCGCCCGTACCGCCATCGGCGGCTATGGCGGCAGCCTGAAGGACATCCCGCCCACCGAACTCGGCGCCCGCGTCGTCCGCGAGGCCATCGCCCGCTCGCAGGTCGACGCCAAGGATATCGGGCAGTGCGTGATGGGCCACGTCATCCACACGGAACCCAAGGACATGTACCTGTCGCGCGTCGCGGCGGTGAACGGCGGGCTGCCGGTCACGTCCGGCGCGTTCGGCGTCAACCGGCTGTGCGGCAGCGGCCTGCAGGCCATCGTCAGCGCCGCGCAGTACATCCTGCTCGGCGAGACGGATGCGGCCATCGGCGGCGGCGCCGAAAGCATGAGCCGCGGCGCGTACGCCTCGCTGAACATGCGCTGGGGCGCGCGGATGAACGACACGAAGATGGTCGACATGATGGTGGGCGCGCTCACCGACCCGTTCGACACCGTGCACATGGGCATCACGGCCGAGAACGTCGCGAAGCAATGCGGCCTTACGCGCGACGTGCAGGACGCGTTCGCCGTGCAGAGCCACCAGCGCGCGCTCGCGGCCATTGCGGCCGGCCACTTCAAGAGCCAGATCCTGCCCATCGAGTTGAAGAGCAAGAAGGGCCCGGTCCAGTTCGACACGGACGAGCACCCGCGCGCGGACGCCTCCGTCGAAGGCATGGGCAAGCTGAAGCCCGTGTTCGTGAAGGAGAACGGCACGGTGACGGCCGGCAACGCGTCGGGCATCAACGATGCCGCCGCGGCCGTGGTGTTGATGGAAGCCGCCGCGGCCAAGGCGCGCGGGCTCGCGCCGATGGCGCGCATCGTGTCCTATGGCCACGCGGGCATCGACCCCAAGATCATGGGCCTCGGTCCCGTGTCGGCGGTGAAGAGTGCGCTCGCGAAGGCCGGTCTCAAGATCGCGGACCTCGACGTCATCGAGTCCAACGAGGCGTTCGCCGCGCAGGCGCTGGGCGTCAGCAAGGAACTGGGCCTCGATCCTGCCAAGGTCAACCCGAACGGCGGCGCCGTGGGCCTGGGCCATCCGATCGGCGCCACCGGCGCCATCCTGACGGTCAAGTGCATGTACGAGCTGCAACGCACCGGCAAGCGTTACGGCCTGGTCACGATGTGCATCGGCGGCGGCCAGGGCATCGCCGCGATCCTCGAACGGATGTAAGCACGCCACGCGGCGGCGGCCTCCGTGGTCGCCGCCGCGCGCGCCACCGGCACGTGTTCCCCAGCGGTCGGTCGAACGCGTGTTCGTAGTGGCTGTGACCCTGGTCGACGCCGGCCCATGGTCCCAGCTGGCTCCGTGATGATCTTCGGCACCGGCGAGAAGCCTTTGCGGGCGAGCACCCACCGCGACAGGTTGCCCGTTCCGGGCCCGCGCGCCCATGTTCGCAAGGGGCCATCGCCGCGCGTTTGACAACGCGACTATTCACCGCCGGCGCCCGCGGAAAGTCATCGCCACGCCACACGTGCGCCCGCCACGCGGGCGTATTCTTCGCGTTCCGAAAATCCCCGGGCTTCCCATGCGTACCCACCTGCACGCGCCACGCCTCCGCTCCCTGGTCTTCGGTTCGCTCGTCGCGACCACGGCCGCACTGGCGTCCACGGCCCACGCGCAGGCGATCGGCACGTTCACGCCAACCGGCAGCGCCAAGCAGGTGCGGCAGGTCACGGCACGCTTCGACACGCCCATGGTCGCGTTCGGCGACCCGCGCGCGGAAGCGCCGTTCACCGTCGATTGCGCGCCGCCGGGCAAGGGCCGCTGGGCCGACACGCGCAACTGGGTCTACGACTTCGACGCCGACCTGCCCGCCGGCGTGCGCTGCACGTTCACGCCGCGCGCGGACCTGCGCGACGCGAGCGGCGCCGTCGTTGCAACGCATTCGCCGTTCCGCTTCGACACCGGCGGCCCGGCCATCCTGCAGCAGATGCCGTGGGAAGGCGACACGATCGACGAACGCCAGATGTTCATCCTGGGGCTCGACGCGCCCGCGGATGCGGCCACGGTGGCCGCGAACGCGTGGTGCTCGGTGGCCGGCGTCAACGAGCGCATCGGCGTACGCGTCGTCGACGGCGACGAGCGCCGCCGCGTGCTCGATGCGCGCGCCGGCTTCCTCAACGCCTACCTGCGCGTGCTGCTGCTCGATCCCGCCACTGGCCGTACGACGGTATTCGGCTTCACGCTGCCGCCGGGCAACGACGACCGCTCGCGCTTCCTCAAGCTGCGCGACGCGCCCGACTCGCCGCTCGTCGTCGTCGCGTGCAAACGCGTGCTGCCGGCCGGCGCGGCGATGAAGCTCGTGTGGGGCGCGGGCATCGCGACCGCGTCCGGCGTCGCCACGACGCAAGCGCAGGCGCTTGCGTACCAGGTGCGCCCGGCCTTTCGTGCGTCGTTCAGCTGCCCGCGCGCCAACAAGAACGCGCAGTGCATCCCCATCCTGCCGATGCGCCTGGCGTTCAGCGCGCCGATCAAGCGCACGGACGCGGCGCAGATCAGGCTCCTCGACGACGCGGGTCACGTGCTGCCCGCCAGGCTCGACAACGCCAACGGCGACCCGTGGGTCGACGGCGTGTCGTTCGGCCCGGGCCTCGCCGAGATGACCGCGTACCGGATCGAGCTGCCGGCGGCCCTGAAGGACGACGCCGGCCGCCCGCTCGCGAACGCCGCGCAGTTCCCGCTGAGGGTGCGCACCGACCAGAGCCCCCCGCTCGTGAAGTTCGCCGCGACGTTCGGCATCCTCGAAAGCCATGCCGGCGCCGACGGCCCGCTGCTGCCGGTGACGGTGCGCAACGTGGAGCCCAACCTCGCGGGTCGCGTGGCGAGTGTTGCCACGCTGCCCGACAAGGTGCCGGGCCGCGTGCTGAAGGTGACCACGCCGCGCGACATCGCGCGCTGGATCGCGCGCATCGACGACAACGACCGCATCGACGCGCGCTACGACGACGAGAAGGACCGCTGGATCATCCGCAACGACGGCGTGGCGCGCTCGCTGTTCGACAAGGACGACGTCACGCGCACGATCGGCGTGCCGGTGGCGGCCAACGGCAAGGCCTTCGAGGTGGTCGGCATCCCGCTGAAGGCGCCGGGCTTCTACGTCGTCGAGCTTGCGAGCCCGCGGCTGGGCGCCGCGTTGTTCGGCCAGCCGCGGCCCTACTACGCGCGCGCCGCGACGCTTGTCACCAACCTCGCCGTCCACTTCAAGCGCGGCGGCGAGAACTCGCTCGTATGGGTCACGCACCTCGACGACGCGACGCCCGCGGCCAATGCGGACGTCGACGTGCTCGACTGCACGGGCCGTGCGTACTGGCGTGGCCGCACCGACGCGCAAGGCATCGCGCGGATCGACCGCGCGTTGCCGGACACGAGCACGCTGCCCAAGTGCAACACCGACGGCCGCCGCGCGTACTTCGTCGCCGCGCAGGGCGACGACGACATGGCGTTCGCCTACTCGGACTGGGACGAGGGCATCGCGCCGTGGCGCTTCAACGTCCCGACGGCCGACGCGAGCACCAGCACCGTGGCGCACGCGGTGATGGACCGCACGCTGCTGCGCGCCGGCGACACGCTCGGCATCAAGGTGTTCGTGCGCCGGCAGACCGGCGCCGGCTTCGCGCTGCCCGGCGCGGAAATGCTCGACGGCACGCTCGTGCTGCGCCACCAGGGCAGCGACCGGCATTTCGACGTGCCCGTCGCGTGGACGGGCGCGCGCTATGGCACGGCGAGCTTCGCGATCCCCAGGGACGCGCCGCTCGGCACGTACGACGTCGCGATCCGCGACCGCCTGCGCGGCCGCGACATGAGCGAGCGCAGCGTCGGCACGTTCCGCGTCGAGGAATTCCGCGTGCCGCTGATGCGCGCCCGCGTGCAGGCGGTGGGCGGGCCGTTCGTCGACGCGACGAGCGTGCCGCTCGACGTCAGCGTGGCCTACCTGTCCGGTGGCGGCGCGGGCGGCCTGCCGGTGATGCTGCGCACGCAGACGCGGTCGCGCAGCGTCGACTTCGCCGGCTACGACGACTACACGTTCTCGATGGGCGACGTGCGCGAAGGCCGCAGCGCGCATGGCGCCGAAACGGCCGACGACGACGCGGACGACGACAGCGCCACGGCATCCAGCGGCGCCGACAGCCCGGTTGCCACCACGCCGCTGACGCTCGACGCCAGCGGCGGCGCGCGCACCGTGGCGGGCGGCATCGCGCACGGCGACCGCCCGCGCGAACTGGTGGCGGAAGTCGAGTACCGCGATCCGAACGGCGAGACGTCGACGGCCGCCACACGCGTACCACTGTGGACGTCGTCGCTGGTGCTGGGCATCAAGCCGGACGGCTGGTTCGCGCGCAAGGACCGCCTCAAGTTCACGGTCGCCGCGCTGGACACCTCCGGCAAGCCGGTGGCCAACACCCACGTGAGCGTGGACGCGTTCTCGCGCGAGACGTTCTCGCACCGGCGCCGTCTGATCGGCGGCTTCTACGCGTTCGAGAACGGCAGCGAAACCAAGCGCCTCGGCGCGTTCTGCGACGGCAACACCAACGCGCAGGGCCTGTTGATCTGCGACGCGCCCGCACCCGGTGGTGGCACGCTGGTCATGCGCGCGCAAGCCGCCGACGGCGGCGGCCGCACGGCCGTCACGCAGCGCGAGTTCTTCGTCGCCAGCGGCGACGACGGCTGGTTCGACGCCAGCGACAACGACCGCATCGACCTCTTGCCCGAGCAGAAGCAGGTGAAGCCGGGCGATACCGCGCGGCTGCAGGTGCGCACGCCGTTCAAGGATTCCACGGCGCTCGTCACCGTCGAGCGCGAAGGCGTGCTCGATGCCTTCGTCGTGCCGCTGTCGCGTGCGAATCCCGTCATCGAAGTGCCGATCAAGCCGAACTACTCGCCCAACGTCTACGTGTCGGCGCTGGTCGTGCGCGGCCGCATTGCCGACGTGCAACCGACGGCACTCGTCGACCTCGGCAAGCCGACGTTCAAGATGGGCCTCGCGGCGCTGCGCGTGGGCTGGTCCGCACACACGCTCGACGTGAAGGTGGCCACCGACAAGCCGGTGTACCGGACGCGCGACACGGTCACGGTCGACGTCGACGTGAAGCGCGCCGACGGCGGTACGTTGCCCGCCGGCGCGGACATCGCGCTCGCAGCCGTCGACGAAGGGCTGCTCGAGCTGCTGCCCAACGATTCGTGGAAGCTGCTCGACGCGATGATGGCCGAGCGCGGCCTGGACGTGGACACGGCGACCGCGTCGATGCAGGTGATCGGCCGCCGCCACTTCGGGCGCAAGGCCGTCGCCACGGGCGGTGGCGGCGGCCGCTCGTCGGCGCGCGAGCTGTTCGACACGCTGCTTGCGTGGAAGCCCAATGTTGCGCTGGACGCCAACGGCCACGCGCGCGTGACGCTGCCGCTCAACGATTCGCTGACGAGCTTCCGCATCGTCGCGGTGGCCGATGCCGGCACGCAATGGTTCGGCACGGGGGCCGCGTCGATCCGCACGACGCAGCCCCTGATGCTGCTGCCCGGATTACCGCAGGGCGTCCGCGAAGGCGACAAGCTGCGCGCCGGCTTTACGGTGCGCAACGCGTCGGACGTCGCGCAGCGCGTCGACGTGACCGCCAGCGCAACGACGGCGGCCGGCAACACGCTGCCTGCGTTGGCGCCGACGCCGGTGGAGCTCGCGCCGGGTGCCTCGCGCACGATCGGCTGGGACGTCGTCGTGCCGGACGGCGCGACGTCGCTGGCATGGCGCGTCGATGCGAAGGCGGTGTCCGGCGAAGGCGCTGCCGCGCAGACGTTCACCGACGCGCTGAAGCTGACGCTGCCGGTGACGCAGGTCGTCCCCGAGCGCACGTACCAGGCCACGCTGTTCCAGCTCGACAAGCCGCAGAACATCCCGGTGGAGAAGCCCGCCGATGCGCTGCCTGGCCGCGGCGGCATCGCGGTGACCGCGCAGAACAGGCTCGCCGGCGAACTGCCGGGCGTCGCCGAATTCCTGGCGCGCTACCCGTTCGACTGCTTCGAGCAGCTGACGTCGGTGGCCATCGGCCTGCGCGACCGCGCGCGCTGGGATGCGCTGATGGCAAGGATGCCGAATTACGTCGACCGCGACGGCCTGGTCCGGTACTGGCCGTTCATCGTGCGCGGCGACGACACGCTGACGTCCTATGTGTACAGCGTGGCCGACGAGGCCGGCTATCCGTTGCCCAACGACATGCGCGCGCAACTGGAGCACGGCCTCATCGGCTTCGTCGAAGGCCGCATCGTGCGCGGTTCCGCGCTGCCGACGGCCGACCTCACGCTGCGCAAGCTCGCCGCGCTCGAGGCGCTGTCGCGGCGCAAGGCGCCGTTTTCGCCCCGCTGGCTCGACACGTTCACGATCGAACCGAAGCTGTGGCCGACGTCCGCCGTGATCGACTGGTACTGGATCCTCAAGCGCCAACCGGCGCTGCCGCAACGCGACGCGCGGATGGCAGAAGCGCAGACCATCCTGCGCACGCGGCTCAACTTCCAGGGCACGACGATGAATTTCTCCACCGAACGCAGCGATGCGCTGTGGTGGCTGATGGTCAACGGCGACGTCAACGCCAACCGGCTGCTGTTGGCGCTGGTCGATGCGCCGGCGTGGAAGGAAGACATGCCGCGGCTGGCGCGCGGCGCGCTGGGCCGCATGCAGAAGGGGCGCTGGAGCACGACGGTGGCCAATGCCTGGGGCGTGCTGGCACTGGAGCGCTTCTCGGCCACGTTCGAGAAGACACCGGTCACCGGCGCGGTGGCAGCCACGCTAGGCGACGCGGTGCGGACCGAGAAATTCTCGGGCGGCACGGAGTTCGAGACGCACACGGAGCGCCTGCCCTGGCCGTCTGCACGCACGGACCTCGGGCTTGCGCATGTCGGCGACGGCGCGCCGTGGGTGACGCTGGCGAGCATCGCGGCCATCCCGCTGAAGGAACCGCTCTCCAGCGGCTATGCGCTGGTGCGCACGGTGACGCCGGTGCAGCAGAAGACCGCCGGCACCTGGAACGTCGGCGACATCGCGCGCGTGCGGCTCGACGTCGACGCGCAGACCGACATGACGTGGGTCGCGCTCGTCGATCCCATTCCCCCGGGCGCGACGATCCTGGGCCGCGGCTTCGGCACCGATTCGACGCTCGCGACGCAAGGTGAGCGCGGTTCCGCCGCGGGCGCGTGGCCTACGTTCGACCAGCGCGGGAGCCGCGACTATCGCGCGTTCTGGCAATACCTGCCCAAGGGCAAGACCAGCGTCGAGTACACGGTGCGGCTCAACAACGCGGGCACGTTCGCGATGCCCGGCTCGCGCGCGGAGGCGATGTACGCGCCCGAGCTCTTCGGCGAGCTGCCGGGCAGCACCTGGAGCGTGCAGCCGTGACGACCGCGCGCGACGCGCGGCGAACACGGCCCCACGCCGTGCGCACGCTGTTGCGCGCCTTGCCTGCCTGCGTCCTCGGCGCCATGCTGGCCGCGCCGGCACCCGCGCGCGCCGACGTGGCCGAGCCGCCGTCGTTCGCCGCCGTGCGCGCCAGGTACGCGGCCTCCGACGCGGTGCTGCTCGATCGCCACGGCGTCGAGCTTGCGCGCGTCCGCGTCGATCGCGACGCGCGCCGCACCCCATGGACGCCGTTGGCGACGATGTCGCCCCAGTTGGCCGCGGCCCTCGTCGACGGCGAGGACCGGCGCTTCTACGGCCACCACGGCGTCGACTGGACCGGCTTCGCCGTCGTCGCCATCGAGAACCTGGTGCGCGCGGCCGATGGCCGCAACGTGCGCGGCGCGTCGACGCTGACGATGCAACTGGCCGCGATGCTCGATCCCGCGCTCGGCAGCGGCGGCCAGCGCAGCGTCGGCCAGAAATGGGACCAGGCGGCCGCCGCGCTGCGGCTCGAGCGCACGTGGTCCAAGCCCGAGATCCTCGAGGCCTACCTCAACCTCGCGACGTTCCGCGGCGAGCTCGTCGGCATCGGTGCCGCATCGACGCAACTGCTCGGCAAGGATCCGTCGGGGGTCGACCGCGACGAGGCGGCGCTGCTCGTCGCGCTGTTGCGCGCGCCCTCCGCCGCCCCGCGCGCCGTCGCGCAGCGCGCGATGCCCTGCTGCGCGACGAGGCGCTCGCTACCGGCGGCGACGACATGGCCGTCGATTGCGAGCGCGCCCGCCAGCTGCGATGACGCGGCTGAACGCGCGTACGGCCGTCGCGCCCGACGCACTCGCCCGCACCTCGCGACGCGCTTCGCCGCGCGCGCCGGCGAGCGCATCGCGACGACGCTGGACGCCGGCGTGCAGCGCGCGCCGGTCGCCGCGCTGGACGAACACCTGGCAGAGCTGGCCGGCCGCGGCGGCGTCGACGACGGCGCGGTCGTCGTGATCGACAACGCGAGCGGCGCGATCCTCGCCTATGTCGGCAGCAGTGGCGCGCGCGCCAGCGCGCGCGACGTCGACGGCGCGTCGCGCCGCGCCAGCCAGGTTCGACACTGAAGCCGCTGCTGTACGCCGCCGCGCTCGACCGCCAGCTCGTCACGGCCGCTTCGCTGGTCGACGACCGCCCGCTCGCCATCGCGACCGCGCGCGGGCTCTACGCACCGCGCGACTACGACGAGGTGTGGCGCGGCCTGGTCAGCGTGCGCACCGCGCTCGCGAGCTCCCTCAACGTGCCTGCCGTGCGCACGCTGGAGCTCGTCGGTGCCGACAACGTGCTGGACACGCTGCGCGCCGCGGGGCTGGCCACGCTCACACGCGACGCCGACTACTACGGCGCGGCGCTGGCGCTCGGCGGCGGCGAGGTGACGCTCGTCGATCTCACGAACGCGTACCGGATGCTCGCCAACGGGCGGCGTCTACGCCGGCGCACGTGCGGGCGGATGCGGCATCTCCGGCGCCGCGCCGCGTGCTCAGTGCCGGACGCGACGTTCATCGTCGGCGACATCCTGTCCGACCGCGCGGCACGCGCGCCGACGTTCGGCCTCGACAACAGCCTCGCGACACGCGTGTGGAGCGCCGCCAAGACCGGCACCAGCAAGGACATGCGCGACAACTGGTGCATCGAGTTACACGAGCGCTACACGATCGGCGTGTGGGTCAGCGGCGATTTCTCGGGCGCGCCGATGCACGACGTGTCCGGCGTCGCCGGCGCTGCGCCCGTGTGGCGCGACCTCGTCCATGCATTGCACCGGACGTTGCCGTCCACCGCGCCCACGGCCGCGCGCACGTCGAGCACGCGGACGTCGCGTTCGAACCGGCGCTGGAGCCGCCGCGCCGCCGCGAGTGGTTCGTGCGCGGCACGGCGATGGACGTGGTGCGGGCGGCCGACGATGCGTCGTTCCGCCGCCGAGGCGCGCATCCGCTATCCGGCCGACGACACGGTCATCGCGCTCGACCCCGACATCCCGCCGCGCACCAGCGCGTCGTGCTCGCAGGCACAGGTCTTGACGGAGTCGATGACGTGGCAACTGGACGGCGCGCCGCTCGCACGCGGCGCCGCCAGCGTCGACTGGTCGCCGCAACCCGGCGCGCACCGGCTTGCGCTCGTCGACGACGACGGCCGCGAATGCGCCGTCGTCCCGCTTCAGCGTGCGCGGCAGCGTTGCGCGCATTGCGGCCGCGGCGCGTTGACGATCGTGGCCGTCGGGGCCCGGCCGCAGCCGCCGGTTCACGCACGGGTAGCCGCCGTCCACCGGCAGGATGGCGCCGGTGACGAACGCGGCGGCCGGCGACGCCAGGAACACCGCCGCGCCCGCGATGTCCTCGGGATCGGCCCAGCGGCGCAGCGGCGTGCGCGCGAGGATCGCCTCGTTGCGCGCCGCGTCGTCCTGCAATGCCGAGGTCAGCGCCGTGCGCACCCAACCCGGCGCGATGGCGTTGACGCGGATATGTTCCGCCGCGTACGCGATCGCCAGCGACTTCGTGAGCTGCGCGACGCCGCCCTTGCTGGCCGCATAGCCGGGCACGATCCCGCCGCCGAAGAACGACAGCATCGACGCGGTATTCACGATCGCACCCGCACGCCGTGCGAGCAGCGGACGCGCCGCCGCGCAGCAACGCATCGTGCCGCCAAGGTTCACGTCGACGACGTCCGCGAACACGCGCGGATCGAGCTCGTCGTGGCGGCGGATGATGCCCGCGCAATTGACGAGGATGTCGAGGCTGTCCAGCGCACCGAAGTACGCGTTCACCGCGCTGTCGCTGCGCACGTCCAGCGCCGTCGCCATGGCATCGTGCGCCGCCGTCACGTCGGCTGGCGTGCCGCCGGTGACGCGCACGTCGGCACCCGCCGCGCCCAGCGCGCCCGCGATGGCCGCGCCGATGCCGCTGGTGCCACCGACGACGACAGCGATGCAGTCCCTGAACAGGTCGGGACGAAAGACGGTGTCGCGCGGTGCGGGATTCGCGTTCATTCCAAGTTCGGGTGCGCTCGCCGGTGGGAGTGGTCTGTTGCGCAGGCGCGGTGCGATCACGTTGACCCACGCGGGCGCAGGTACCAGTTGCCGATGCCGCACGCACGCGTGGCGGCCACAGGATGATGGGCACCGCGACGCGGCGGGACAACGTCTGGTTCCGGCCACTGAGCATTCCGTGTCGCACCCGGAGGACGCCCTCAAGGCACGGACCCGGCGGATGCGTTACCAGCTGCCCATGCCTGCGGGTGCTGCGCGCCGCTGTCATCGTGCCACACGAATTCCCGAAGACGACCGCGAATGGGTGCCGCAAGGCGAGAACGCTCACTGGTTCCGGACGACGTCGAGGAGATGATGCCAGGTCAACGTGTCGCAGGGCTACTGGATGAACCTGCTGAAGGTTCGCAAGTCCGGCGTGCTGAGCCGCCATCGCCATCCCGGACTACGTCGCCGGTACACCGCCTGGTGCTGCGCGGCCGCTGGTACTACCTGGAGCACGACCAGGTGGCACACCGAAGGCGAGCCCTACGTGTTCGAGCCGCGCGATGGCGAGACGCACACGCTGTAGTGCAGCACGGCGGCGACGTCACGAGCAGCGTGATCACCGACTTCCAGGAGTGCGGCATCGTCTACTACGTCGATCCCTGGGAGCAGGGCCGGTGGGACACGAGGACGTGTTCCGCGCGGAGATCGGTGCACGTATCGCACCATGCGGCACTACGCCGACGTCGCGCCAGCGCGTCGGCGAGCGATCCTACGTCGACATCAGTTCATCCGCTAGGCGTCAGCCCAGGTTGGGGGCGAGGCGGCGGCGTGCGTCGTCGAGCGCAAGGCCCGAGCGCGTCGCGAAGTCGGCGAGCTGGTCGTCGCCGATGCGTCCCACCGCGAAGTAGCGTGCTTCCGGATGCGCGAGATAGAAGCCGGCCACCGACGACGCGGGCCACATCGCATGGCTGTCGGTGACGGTGATGCCCAAGCGCTCCGCCTCCAGCAACTCGAGCAGCGGTCCCTTCACCGCGTGATCGGGACAGGCGGGATACCCGGGCGCGGGCCGGATGCCGCGATACTCCTCGCGGATCATGCCTTGCGTATCGAGCGCCTCGTCGCGCGCATAGCCCCACAGCTCGCGGCGCACGTGCGCGTGCAGCCATTCGGCGAAGGCCTCCGCAAGCCGGTCCGCCAGCGCCTTCAGCATCAGGCCCGAATAGTCGTCGCCGGCGCGCGCGAATTCCTCGAGCTTGCGCTCGATGCCGATGCCCGTCGTAACCGCGAATGCACCGACGTGATCGTCCGCCCCGCTCGCGGCCGGCGCGACGAAGTCGGCCAAGCCCCAGTTGGGCTTGTCCTCCGCCTTCGCGGTCTGCTGGCGCAGGTTGCGCCACGTCAGCGCGGCACGCTCGCGCGCCGGCGAGTCCCACAACACGATGTCGTCGCCCGCGCTCGACGCGGGCCAGATGCCGGCGACGCCGTGCGCGGTGAGCCAGCGGCCGTCGACGATCTTCGCGAGCATCGCGCGCGCGTCGTCGTAGACGTTGCGCGCCGCGGCACCGACGACGGGGTCGTCGAGGATGGCGGGATACGAACCCGCGAGGTCCCAGGTCTGGAAGAAGGGACTCCAGTCGATGTAAGGCACCAGCAGCGCGAGGTCGACGTTGCGGAACGGCCGCTTGCCGACGAACGCGGGCTGCGCGGGTGGATGCGCGTGCCAGTCGGTGGCGAACGCATTCGCACGCGCGGCTTCGAGCGCCACGAGCTTCGGCCCGCTCTTCGCGGCATGCTGGGCGCGGACACGTTCGTAGTCGCGCGCCACCTCGGCCACGTAGCCGTCGCGCTGCGTCGACGACAGCAGGTTCGTCGCGACGCCCACGGCGCGCGACGCGTCCGGCACGTAGACCGTGGGTCCCTTGTAGTGCGGCGCGATCTTCACCGCCGTGTGCACGCGCGACGTCGTAGCGCCGCCGATCAGCAGCGGCACGGTGAAGCCCTCGCGCTGCATCTCGCCGGCCACGTGCGCCATCTCCTCGAGGGATGGCGTGATGAGGCCGGAGAGGCCGATGGCGTCCGCGTTGCGCTCGCGCGCCGTCGCCAGGATCTTCTGCGCCGGCACCATGACGCCCAGGTCGACGACGTCGAAGTTGTTGCACTGGAGCACCACGCCGACGATGTTCTTGCCGATGTCGTGCACGTCGCCCTTCACCGTCGCCATCACGACGAGGCCCTTCGACTGTCCCGCGGTCCCGCTGCGCAGCTTCTCTTCCTCGATGAACGGGATCAGGTGCGCGACCGCCGCCTTCATCACGCGCGCGCTCTTCACCACCTGCGGCAGGAACATCTTGCCGGCGCCGAACAGGTCGCCGACGACGTTCATGCCGTCCATCAGCGGGCCCTCGATCACTTCGATGGGCTTGCCGCCGCGCGCGGCGATCGCGAGCCGCGCCTCTTCCGTGTCGTCGACGATGTAGTTGGAGATGCCGCGCACCAGCGCGTGCGCGAGTCGCGCCTCGACAGGCTCGTCGCGCCACGCAAGGTCCTCGGTGACCTTGCGGCCGCCGCCTTTCACGGTCTCCGCGAACGTGACAAGCCGCTCGGTAGCGTCCGGCCGCCGGTTCAGCACGACGTCCTCGACGCGCTCGCGCAACTCCGGATCGAGCTCGTCGTAGACGCCCAACTGGCCGGCGTTGACGATGCCCATCGTCAGCCCCGCGCGGATGGCGTGGTACAGGAACACCGTGTGGATCGCCTCGCGGACCGGCTCGTTGCCGCGGAAGCTGAAGCTCACGTTGGAGATGCCGCCCGACACCTTGGCGCCCGGCAGGTGCGCGCGGATCCAGCGCGTCGCCTCGATGAAGTCGATCGCGTAGTTCGCGTGCTCGTCGATGCCGGTGGCGATGGCGAACACGTTGGGGTCGAAGACGATGTCCTCGGGCGGGAAGCCGACGCGGTCCACCAGGATGTCCCAGGCGCGGCGGCACACGTCGATGCGCCGCTGGTAAGAATCCGCCTGCCCCGCTTCGTCGAACGCCATCACGACGGCCGCCGCGCCGTAGCGGCGCACTTTGCGTGCCTGCTCGACGAACGCCGCCTCGCCTTCCTTCATCGAGATGGAGTTGACGATCGGCTTGCCCTGCACGCACTTCAATCCCGCCTCGATCACGTCCCACTTCGACGAATCGATCATCACCGGCACGCGCGCGATGTCCGGCTCGGAGGCGATGAGATTCAGGAAGCGCTGCATCGCAGCCTTCGAATCGAGCATCGCCTCGTCCATGTTGACGTCGATGACCTGCGCGCCGTTCTGCACCTGCTGGCGCGCGACTTCCACTGCGCCCGCGTAGTCGCCGGCGAGGATCAGGCGTGCGAACGCCTTCGAGCCGGTGACGTTGGTGCGCTCGCCGACGTTGACGAACAGCGAATCGGGGCCGATCGCCAGCGGCTCGAGCCCCGCGAGCCGCAGGATGCCGTCGCCGCGGCTCACGCGGCCTTCAGCGCCGCGTCGTCCGCCAGCGCGCGTGGCGGCAGGCCGCGCACGGCGTCGGCGATGGCATGGATGTGCGCGGGCGTCGTGCCGCAGCAACCGCCCACGATGTTGACGAAGCCCGCGGTGGCGAACTCGTGCAGCAGCGACGACGTCTGCGCCGGCGATTCGTCGTAACCGGTCTCCGCCATCGGATTGGGCAGGCCAGCGTTCGGATAGCACAGCACGTAGCAGTCGGCGACGCGCGCGATCTCCTCGATGTAAGGCCGCATCAACGCGGCCCCGAGCGCGCAGTTCAAGCCGACGGCCAGCGGCCGCGCGTGGCGGATCGAGTTCCAGAATGCTTCCGGCGTCTGCCCGGACAGCGTGCGGCCCGACGCATCGGTGATCGTGCCCGACACGAACAGCGGCAGCCGCGCGCCACGCTTCTCGAACACCGTGTCGATGGCATACAGCGCGGCCTTGGCGTTCAACGTGTCGAAGATCGTCTCGACGAGCAGGATGTCCGCGCCGCCGTCGATCAGGCCTTCGGTCGCCTCCGCGTACGCGGCGGCGAGCTTGTCGAAGCTGGTGTTGCGCGCGCCCGGATCGTTGACGTCGGGCGAGATGGACGCGGTGCGATTGGTGGGCCCCAGCGCGCCCGCGACGAAACGCGGCTTCGCCGGATTACGCGCCGTGAACGCGTCTGCACTGCGGCGCGCGATTTCCGCGGCCGCGCGATTGAGCGCACGCGCCTCGCTTTCGAGCCGGTAGTCGGCCTGCGCGATGGCGGTGGCGCTGAACGTGTTGGTCTCGATGATGTCGGCGCCGGCCTCGAGGTAGGCGTCGTGGATCTGCGCGATCGTCGACGGCCGCGTCAGCGACAGCACGTCGTTGTTGCCGGCGAGGTCGTGCGGGTGCGCGTGCAGGTGGCCGTGCGTGCCGCCGCGGAAGTCGGACTCCGTCAACCGGCATTGCTGGATCATCGTACCCATGGCGCCGTCGAGCACCAGGATGCGCTGGTCCAGCAGGCGAACGAGTTCGGCGGTACGGTCCGGTTGCATCGCTTGGCTTCCACGCCCCGGCAAGGGGCAACAAAAAACCCGGTTGGCTCGAAGGACAGCCAACGCGGGTCGGGTGACAACCGCTTTAGCTGCATTTGTATAGCGCCCGCAAGCTCTTGCGACCCGTTGCCGGTGCCGCGTCTCAAATCGGCGCTTTTCGTAGGGTAGGGGCGGGACCGCGCAAAGTCAACGCGAGGCCCCGCGCGGCTTGACGGGCGCTGCGGTGCGGTGCGGTAGACTTCGATGCCATGAAGCATCTATCGCCCAAGGACGCGCACGCGTTCATGCAGAAGACGTCGCGCGCGGTGCTGGTCGATTGCCGCAGCGAGATGGAGTTCCTGTTCGTCGGCCACCCGGTGGGCGCCGAGCACGTCGCGTGGAACGAGGCCCCGGACTGGGACATCAATCCCCACTTCGTCGACGAGGTGAAGCGGATGGCGAAGCCCGACCAGCCGGTCGTGCTGATCTGCCGCAGCGGCCATCGCTCGGTGGACGCCGGGCTCGCACTCGAGGCCGCGGGCTTCACGGACGTCTACAACGTGCTCGAGGGCTTCGAAGGCCCGCTCGACGACGACGGCCATCGCGGCACGCAGACGGGCTGGCGCTACGACGGGCTGCCCTGGGAGCAGTCCTGACCGGAACGGGCGTGCGCGCCGGCGCGGTGCCTGCGCTGGCTGATCGTTTCGAGCTCGCATGCGAACGCGCAGCGAGTGCCGATGAAATCGCATGGGTTGCCGACGCGGCGGGTTCGTCGTCGTTGCTGCTCGACGTGGGGTGCGGCATCGGTCGGATGCTCGTGCCGCTGGCCGCTTCAGGCCGTGCCGTGCACGGCGTCGATGGGTCCGCAAGCGCGCTGGCGCTGTGCGCCGAGCGCCTGGCCTCATGTGCGCCGCCACCCGCCAAGGCGGAGCTCGTCCGCCAATCGCCGCCCGAGCTCAACCTGCCGTTCCGCTACAGCGCCGCGTATGCGAGCGGCGCGCGCTTCCAGCGCATCATGGATCCGACGATCGCGCTGGCGTTGCTCGCGCGCGTCGCGGCGCACCTCGTCGCGCCGGGCGTCCTGCTGCTGGACCTGGTCGTGCCTTCCGAAGCCGAGCACGCGCCCGGCGGCATGCTCGTCGAAGTGCGCACTGCGTCCGACGGCGACGCCTCGCTGATCGCGCGCAGCGAGACGCTCGTCGACCGCGACGGGCGCCGCATCGACCGGCGCATCCGCTACGAGCGGCGCGTCGGCCGCAGCATCGTCGCGCGCGAGGACGTCCGCGAATCGATGACCTGGTATGCGGAAGACGAGATCGTCGCGATGGTGCGAGAGGCAGGGTTTGCGTCGGTGGAGGTTGTGGCGTCGCCGCGCGCGGTAACCGGGGACGAACGGCGGTTCGCTCTGAGTGCAATGCTTGGCTAGCCTGAGCGGACGTTACCAATTCCGCCCGGGTTCCTACCAACTGCTACGTGCATCAGGTGCGGTCGGAGTGTCGTTCGAGGTACACGGTCCCCGGTACCGGATTGTCGTAGTACGCCGGGATGTCGCGAAATCCTAGCGAGCGGTAAAGCGCGAGCGCCGCGGTCATGGTGCCCAGCGTATCCAACACCAACGCGCGATAGCCGATTGCGCCCGCATCGTCGATCACCTGCTGCGCGAGCCGCCGCCCCAGCCCGAGCCCGCGCGCCGCATCGACCACGTACAGCCGCTTGACCTCGCCGCGCTCGGGCGATCCCGCCAGCGGCCGCAGCGCGATGCAGGCAAGCGGCTCGTCACCGCGCCACGCGACGTACAAGCGTCCCGCCGGCGGCGCGTACTTCCCGGGTAGCGTCGCGAGCTCCGCTTCGAAACCCTGGAAGCCGAGGTCGATGGGGAGGCTTGCCGCATAGCGGCGAAAGAGGTCGGCGGCAACGGCAACGTCGGCGGGCGAGGTCACCTGCCGCAAGGAAATGGAGTCTGACCCCATTTACTCGCTGACGAACAGATGCTCGAGCCAGGCCTTGGGCAGCAGCTGGCGCAGCGTCGTGCGCGCGAGCCCCGGCAGCAGCACGACGCAGTCGATGTTGCGCCGGTCGAGCTGCACGAGCAGCTCGCGGCAGCGGCCGCACGGCGGCACGATGCGCTTGTCGTCGACGGCGACGATGCGCGTCACGTGCGTCTCGCGCGCCTTCAGCATCTCGGCGGCCGCGGAATGCTCGGCGCAGAAGCCGATGCCGCATGCGAGGTCCAGGTTGACGCCGGTGTAGACGCGACCCGAGCCGCTTACGAGCGCGGACGCAACCGCCGCGGCCGTGAGCTTGGGCTTGATCAGCGAGTATTCGCCGACGAGCGCCTGCGCGAGCGCGACCAGCGCGGCATCGTCGGGTTCGCGGGGCGCCTCGCCCGATGTCGCGGCGTTGGCGGCCACGCGCTCAGGCGGTCTTTTCGCAGCTTCCAATCTTCACGTCCGCGCCCGGATAGCCGGGCTGCAGGTCCTTGAGCTTTGCGACGACCGGCGCCTGCGGGTCGCGCACCAGCAACACCGTCTGCGTGAGTGTCGCCTGCGCGGGCACGATCTTCGCGCCCTTGGTGCCAAAGGATTCCAGCGTCGCGAGTCGCGCCTTCGCGGCGTCTTCCGTGCGGAACGTGCCGAACGACAACCGGTACTGCCCCTTGCCCGCATCGGTGACCGTTATCTCGTCGCGATCGCGCGTGCGGATCTCGGTAGCGCGCCGCTCGGCCGCGCCGCGATTGGCGAACGTGTCGGAGACGACGCCGAACGCTCCCTGCACGTCCACCTTGCGTTGCGTCAGCAGCGGCCCGAGCGACAGCGATGCGAGGTCGCCGAGCGCGCGCGTGCGATCGCTGTCGTTCATCGGGCCCCACTCGATGCACACGTCCGCGAGCGCGGTGACCTTCGCCGGCCCCAGCGCCGCCACTTCGCGCGGCGTCAGCAGCTTGATCTTGTCGGGCTGCACCTGCTGCGTGAGGCGCACGCCTTCGCCGGCGCCGACGCGGTCGAGCCGCGTGTACGCGAACAGCGTCAGGTTGGCGAGCAGCAGCAGGATGAGGACGATGCGCATCGGTCCTTGCGACGAAGGATCAGGCGTGGCGCGCGCGGGTCAATCGCCCGCGAGTGCGAGCACGCCTTCGAGCACCAGATTATCCACGAGCTCGACGGGCGCCGCGAGGTGGGGCGCGATCTCGCGCGCCGCGCCGCCGGCCACGTAGCAACGCACGGCGCCGGGCGCGGGATCCAGCGCGCGCAGGTGCTCGATGGCACCGCAGGCCGCGCCGATCACGCCGGTGGCCGCGCCGTCCGCATCCGTCTGCGGCCAGTCCTGCCACGTACCCCCTGACAGTCGCGCGGTGGGCGCTGCTTCGGCCAGTGCATCCAGCATCGCGCGCAAGCCGGGCAACAGCAGGCCGCCGCGAAAGTGCCCGTCCGCGGACAGCGCGTCGATCGTGATCGACGTGCCCGCGTTGACGACTACAGAAGGCGCACCCTCCGGATGGCGGCGTCGCGTGCGCCGGTGCGCCGCGACCAGCGATGCCCAGCGATCCGCGCCCAGCAGCGCGGGCTTCGCGTAATCGTTGACGACGCCACCGCCTTCCGCGCGCGGCCGGATCCACTCGATGGACGCCCGCCAGCGCGCGAGCTGGCCTTCCAGGCGCACGCGCTGCGCTTCACCCGATGCGTTGACGCCGACGACGCGCGTGGGACGAGGCATCGCCTGCCAATCCCGCAGGATCAGCGTGCCGATGTCCGCATTGCCCACCACACCCTGCTGCACCCAACCGTTGGGCCCCGCAAGGGCCCATTTCATCCGGCTTGCGCCGACGTCGAGGCAGAGGATCACGCGCGGCGGAGGGAGATCTCGCCGGAGAGGAAACGGGAGCGGCGCGGGCCGTCGGCCAGCACGAGCGCGCCACTGGCGTCGACGCCGGCGACCGTGCCCTTGACGGCCGCGCCGTCGGGCAGGATCAGCTTCACCGGCTTGCCTTGGTAGGCGTGCCGGTGCTGCCATTCGGGCGCGAACGCGGCGAAGCCGCCTTCCGCGTAACCAGCGAGCGTGGCCGCGACTTCCTGCGCGACGCGCGCGAACAGCCGGTTGCGGTCGATGGGCGGCGCGCCGCGACCGGCGACCGCACCGAGGTCCGTGACGGCCTGCGCGATGTCCTTCTTCACTTCGCGCGGCAGGCGGATGTTGAGGCCGACGCCGACGACGACCGTCGATGGGCCGAGCGCGTCACCGTTCAGCTCGACGAGAATGCCGCCGAGCTTGTGGTGACGGTAGATGAGGTCGTTGGGCCACTTGAGCTCGACGCCTTCGTAGCCTTCCTTCTCCAGCGCGCGCGCCACGGCGACGCCGACGGCCAGCGAGAGGCCCGCGAGGAAGCCCGCGCCCTGCTCGAAGCGCCAGCCCAGCGAGAAGGTGAGGCTGCCACCGGCCACCGCCGTCCACGTGCGGCCGCGACGGCCGCGTCCGGCGGTCTGCCATTCGGCCGCGAGAACAGCGCCGTGGATGTCACGACGCTGCGAGCGGCGCAGCAGTTCGGTGGACGTGGAATCCAGCTGGTCGACGATTTCCACCTGCAGCGGCGGCGGCGAGTAGTCGATCGTGGTCTTCTCGACGCCGTTCAGCCCCAAGTCGTCGTCGAGCAGCGGTTGCGGCTTGGGCGTGATGGTGCCCGGCTTGGCGACGCGCGCGCCGAACTCGACCAGCGCCTGGCGCACCGCGTTCGCGTCCAGGAAATCCGGCGCCGCGACCAGGCGGTAGCCACGGCCGCGGATGCGTTCGAGGGCGAGGCCGGCCGTTTCGGCCTGCTTCAGGACCTGCGAAACCCGGGCGCGCGTGAGCCCCACCTTGGCGGCGAGATCTTCACCGGAGTGGAAGGCGCCGTCCGAGAGCTGGCGCAGAAGGGAGAATCCGATAGGAGTAAGCACTTACCGTCGAGCCTCACCGCAAGGGACGGAATTTTAACAAGAAATGCGGGGAAATGCACCCCCTTGGCGCGAGGCGTCCGACCTTTCCACCCCGCATCGGTGCACGTGGGGACGCCCGCCCGGGTTTCCAAGCGCGGGCGCCCGAATGGGCGCCGCGCCCCCGTCAGATCACGCCACGGCGCATCTGGTCGAGTTCGATGGACTCGAACAGCGCCTGGAAGTTGCCTTCGCCAAAGCCCTCGTTGCCCTTGCGCTGGATGATCTCGAAGAAGATCGGGCCGATCACCGTACTCGTGAAGATCTGCAGCAGCATCTCGTCCTTGGCCGGCGCGCCGTCCAGCAGGATGCGATTGGCCGAAAGCCGCGCGCTGTCCTCCGTGTGGCCGGGCAGGCGCTTGTCCAGCATCTCGTAATAGGTTTCCGGCGTGTCCTGGAACGCGACGTCGCGCGCCCGCAGCGACTCCACCGTCTCGTAGATGTCCGCGGTCGCCAGCGCGACGTGCTGGATGCCCTCGCCGCGATACGCCACCAGGTACTCGTGGATCTGGCTCTTGTCGTCGGCGCTTTCGTTGATCGGGATGCGGATCTTGCCGTCCGGGCTCGTCATCGCCTTGGACTTGAGGCCCGTCAGCTTGCCTTCGATGTCGAAGTAGCGCACCTCGCGGAAGTTGAAGAGCCGCTCGTAGAAGCCCGCCCATTCGTCCATGCGGCCGCGATGCACGTTGTGCGTCAGGTGGTCGATGGCCGTGAGCCCCGCGCCGGCCGGATGCTGGTCCACGCCTGGCAGCGGCACGAAATCGATGTCGTAGATCGAGACACCGTTGCCGTTGCCCGGGTAGCGGTCGACCAGGTAGATCAGCGAATCGCCGATGCCCTTGATCGCCGGGATGTTGAGCTCCATCGGGCCCGGGTGATTCTCGACGCCCCACGCGCCGTTGGCCACGCAGCGCTTGTACGCGAACGCCGCGTCCTTGACGCGGAACGCGATGGCGCAGATCGACGGCCCGTGCACGCGCGCGAACGACTGCGCGAACGAGTCCGGCTCCGCGTTGACGATGAAGTTGATGCCGCCCTGGCGGTACAGCAGCACGTTCTTCGAGCGATGCTTCGCGATGGCCGTGAAGCCCATCTGCTCGAACAGCGCGCCCAGTGCCACCGGGTCCGGCGCCGCGTACTCGATGAACTCGAACCCGTCGGTGCCGAGCGGGTTGTCCCACAACGCTTGGGGGGTGGCTTGGGGCATCGCGGTTCCTTCGTACAGGCGGCTTGCCGGAGGCATGGCCGGGTCCGCCAGTTTAAGGATTCGTTAGCGCTCGGCGCAGCACGTTTGTTGCGTATTTTTTGCGATTTGCGCAATATTCGTGCTTGATTGATCGACCGAGCGCACGTTCATGGCCGCATTGCCCGAACTCGATCGCACGGACCTGCGCCTGCTCCAGTTGCTGCAGGAGCACGGCCGGATGCAGAACGCGGACCTTGCGCGGAAGCTCTCGCTGTCGCCCGCGCCGTCCCTGCGTCGCCTCCAGCGGCTCGAAGAGAGCGGCGTGATTGCGCGTTATGCCGCGATCGTCGACCCGAAGAAAGTCGGCTTCACGGTGACCGCGCACCTCGACGTGATGCTCGACAAGCAGGCCGAGCACGCACGCTCGACGTTCCGCAAGGCCGTGCAGAAATGGCCCGAGGTGCTGACCGGCTATGCGCTGACCGGCCAGTGGGACTACTCGCTGAAGGTCGTCGCGCGCGACCTCGACGGCTATGCGCGCTTCCTGATGGAGAAGGTGCTGGCGTTGCCCGTGGTGGTCAACGTGCAGTCCGCGTTCGTGCTGGAGACGGTGAAGGAGACGACGGCGTTGCCGCTTTAGGGTCCGACTCCATTCATCACGTCAGATGGCGTCGGACTCCAATATCTCGCTAGAATCGCGCCCCACGGCCGCGAGCGAAGCGCCACGACCCAGCCACGACGCCTTCGATGCATCACAAACGCAAACGCCCCGCCAGTCGCCGCGCCGGCTGCAAGCTCTGCAAGCCGTACAAGGATCAGCGCTTCAGCAAGGCGCGGGCACGCCGCGAAATCGCGGGCAAAGGCGGCTTCGGAAAGCTCCGGTCACTGCGCGGCGCCGCGGCCGACCTCGCGGAAGCGCGAGCCTGACGCGCGACGGCGCGGGCCGCCGCGGCCCGACGGCGCACCTAGCTAGCGTCCGGACTTGCGACGTCGCGACGCGACGAACGTCCACACGCCGCCCACGATCAACCCGGCGAGCGTCCCCAGCGCGCCGACGGCAAGCATGCCGCGCAGCAGGTTGCCGCCGTGGATCGAAAGGCCCAGCCACGCGCCAAGCGCCAGGCCCACGACCGCGCCGATCATGACGGCGCGCGCCAGCACGGTCCCGCGCCAGGCCCGCGCAAGCAAGCCGAACAGGAAGCGCGGCCCCAGCACGATGGCATAACCGGCTACCGCCAGCGCCATGCCGAACAGCGTCGTGCCAACGATGAGGATGACGTGCCCGAGCACGCCTTGCGCGCTGATCGACCACAGCACGCCGAACAGGAAGAACACGCAGCCCATGCCGGCGACCCATTCGCCGAAACCCTTGGGCCACTGGATCGGTTCCGCAGCCTGCGCGGAAGTGCGCCACTGCTCCGCCTCGTGCATCTGGTACGCGAGGCTGCCCGGCTCGTGCGGATTCGGCTGGACCATCGGATGCACTCCTCGGCGAGCGGCGCGCGGCGCCGACACCGCCGATTCTATCCCTCGGTGGGCAGGAATTCCGGCGTAGACAGGTAGCGCTCGCCCGTGTCGTAGTTGAAGCCGACGACGGTGGCACCCGCCGCGATCTCCGGCAGCTTCTGCCTGATCGCCTGCAGCGTCGCGCCCGACGAGATGCCGACGAGCATCCCCTCCTCGCGCGCCGCGCGACGCGCCATTTCCTTCGCGTCGTTGGCCTCCACCTGGATCACGCCGTCGAGCAGGTCCGTGTGCAGGTTCTTCGGAATGAAACCGGCGCCAATGCCCTGGATCGGGTGTGGCGAGGGCTTGCCGCCGCTGATCACCGGCGACGCGACGGGCTCGACGGCATAGACCTTGAGCTGCGGAAACTTGGGCTTCAGCACCTGCGCGACGCCGGTGATGTGGCCGCCGGTGCCCACGCCGGTGATCAGCACGTCGAAGCCTTGCGGGAAATCCGCGAGCAGTTCCTGCGCGGTGGTGCGCGCGTGCACGTCGACGTTGGCGGGATTCTCGAATTGCTGCGGCATCCACGCGCCGGGCGTCTGCTCGATCAGCTCCTTCGCGCGCGCGATCGAACCATTCATGCCCTTCTCGCGCGGCGTCAGATCGAAAGAAGCGCCGTAGGCCAGCATCAGGCGACGCCGCTCGACGGACATGCTGTCGGGCATCACGAGCACCAGCTTGTAACCCTTCACCGCGGCGACCATCGCCAAGCCGATGCCGGTGTTGCCGGACGTGGGCTCGATGATCGTGCCGCCCGGCTTCAGTATGCCGCGCTTCTCCGCATCCTCGACCATGGCGAGCGCGATGCGGTCCTTGATCGAGCCGCCCGGGTTGGAACGCTCCTGCTTGATCCACACGTCGTGGCTGCCGCCGAACAGGCGGTTGATCTTCACGACGGGCGTGCGGCCGATCGTCTCGAGGATGGTGTTCGCTTTCATCGGCGTCTCCTGCGGTTGGGCCGGTCCGCGCAACGCGCGGCCGGGAGGCGGATGATAAGGCGCGGCGGCGCGCTTGAGTTGCCGCGCCGACATATCGTTATGTCGGAGGGCGCTCGCTCAGTCAGGCCCTTGCGCGAGGCCGACGATCGCCCGTTCGGCGCGTGCCGTCAGCACGTGCTTCCACGCACCCGCGTTGTCGCGCGCGGCGAGCCACTGCGCGGTGTCCGCGATCGTCTGCGCGAGGGGCCGCGTCGCGAGCCCCTCGGCTTGCGCTCGCGCGGTCGATACCTGCATGAAGCCCGCATGGTCCGGCTCGCTGGCGGGCAACCACAGCGGCAGCCCGGTCCACGCCTGCACACGTTGCGCGACGAGCACGTCGTCTTCGACCCAAGCGACGTGTGGCGGCGCATGCGTCGCGCCACACAACGCGTCGGCCAGCGCGCCGAAGGTCCAGTGTCCCGGCGGGCTCACCGCGTTGAAGACGCCGCCGACGTCGCGCTCGACGAGGTCGACGATGAACGCGGCCAGGTCGCGTGCGTCGACGAACTGCAGCGCGCGCGACGGCGGCGCCGGGACGATGGCGTCCGGCCCACGGTCGCCCAGCAGCGCCGGATGGACGAAGCGCGCGACCCAGTAACCGAAGCGGTCCGTCGCGTCGAGCGGGCCGACGACGAGGCCGGGGCGGACGATCGTCGCGCGCGGACCGAAGGTCGACTGCACGCGCGCTTCGCAGGCAGCCTTCAGGCCGCCGTAGTTCGGCACTACGTCTTCGGTGTGCGGGTCCGCCAGCGTGGCGAGCGGCGCCATCTCGTCGGCGCCCGGCCGCGAGAGATCCGCATAAGCCGACACCGACGACACGAAGACGTAGCGGCGCACGTGCTGCGCAAGCAGATCCGCCGACGCACCAACGACGCGCGGGACGTACCCGGAGAGATCGACGACGGCATCGAACGCATGGCCTTCCAGCGCGGCGAGGCCGGTGCTGATCCGCGGATCGCGATCACCGACCAGCGCGCGCACCGCATGCGGGGACAGCGGCTCGCGGCCGCGCGTAAACGTGGTCACCGCGTGGCCGCGCCGCGTCGCGAGTTCCGCGATATGGCGGCCGACGAAGCGCGTGCCGCCCAGCAGCAGCAGGTTCATGCCAGGCGGTGCGGCATGGCGCGTTTCCTGCTGCGGGCCACGACGCGCCCGTCAGCCGGCGAGCAACGCCATCACGCTCGCATGCAGCGACGGATCGCCGCAGGCGACGACGCTGCCGCCGTCGTCGCAGGCGCTCCCATCCCACGCGGTCATCATGCCGCCCGCCGCACCGATGATCGTCATCACCGCCTGCACGTCGTAGGCTTGCAGCGACGACTCGACGACGATGTCGATGAGGCCCATCGCCAGCAGGCAGTAGGCGTAGCAGTCGCCGCCGTAG
>JBGAIC010000057.1:0-20403 GCA_044225845.1 Casimicrobiaceae bacterium | reverse complement strand
AGCGTCCGCTCGCGACGTCGCAGACGAACAGGTGTACCGTGGCCGTCGGTGAGCCAGCACATCCCAGTACCGGCATTCGCCATGCTCGGTGACGTGCGCCTTGACCTTGTCGTCGGCGCGCTTGAGCCGCCGCGCCTGCGCCGCGTCGGCCGCGAGGTCCGGGCCATCGCGCGAGACGAACGCGATGCGCTTGCCGTCCGGGAACCACTTGATCGTGGCGGTCGTCGCCAGCGCGGGTCACCCGCCGCGCCTCGCCAGCCGTCGGCCGCGATCACGTACAGCTGGGGCTCCTTGTCGTCTCCGCGCTTGGCCGTGAACGCGATGCGCTCACCGGTCGGCGACCAGCGCGGGTCCGAATCCTTGCTCCCTGCAGTCAGGTGCGCGGCGCGGCGGGGCGTCGCCAAGCCGGTCGGGAACGTCCACAGCTCGGTCGCCGACCTGTTCGTGTCCATGTCGTAGCTCGTGACGGCGGCGCAGGCCGTGCTGCCGTCGGGCGACAGCGTCGGCGTGCCGATGCGCTTCAGCGCCCACAGCGAGGCGACGTCGAGGGGAGGTTTGCGGCGAGCGGCCATGGACGAATCCGAGGGTTAGAATCGACCGGACATTCTAGCGGCCGCGTCCATCGCGGCGCACCATTCCAGGAAGACCGATGACGACGATGCAATACAGGCGGCTCGGGCGCTCCGGCCTCAAGGTCAGCGAGCTGTCGTTCGGCTCATGGGTGACGTACGGCAACCAGCTCGACGACAGCCTCGCGCGCGACTGCATGGCGGCGCGCCTACGACGCGGGCGTCAATTTCTTCGACAACGCCGAGGTGTACGCCAAGGGCCAGTCCGAAGTGATCATGGGCGACGTGCTGAAGAAGCTCGGCTGGCGCCGCGCGTCGTACATCGTCTCGACCAAGTTCTACTGGGGCCTCAACGACGGCCGCAACGAACGCAACACGCTCAACCGCAAGGACCTGATGCAGGCGATCGACGCGTCGCTCACGCGCTTCCAGCTCGACTACGTCGACCTCGTGTTCTGCCACCGCCCCGATCCCGACACGCCGCTCGAGGAGACCGTGTACGCGATGCACGACATGATCGCGGCCGGCAAGGCGCTGTACTGGGGCACGTCCGAATGGTCGGCCGCCGAGATCTACGCGGCGTGGGAGATCGCCGAGCGCCACCACCTGCACAAGCCGGTGATGGAACAGCCGCAATACAACCTGCTCCACCGCGAGCGCGTGGAGAAGGAATACGCGCGGCTCTACGCGGACCTCGGCATCGGCACGACGATCTGGAGCCCGCTCGCGTCCGGCCTCCTCACCGGCAAGTACAACGACGGCATCCCCAAGGACTCGCGCGGCGCGATCAAGGGCTACGAATGGCTCGCGGAGCGGCTCACCAACCCGGTCGAGATCGCCAAGGTGAAGAAGCCGCGGCGCCGATCGCGCAGGAGCTCGGCTGCTCGCTGGCGCAACTCGCGATCGCGTGGTGCCTCAAGAACCCGCACGTGTCGACGGTGATCACCGGCGCGTCGCGCGTGTCGCAGGTGCACGAGAACCTGGGCGCGCTGGACGTCGTCCCCAAGCTCACGCCCGACGTCGTGGGCCGCATCGAGGCGATCACCGGCTGACGCGATGAACGCGCTGCAATCCTGGACCGAGGAGCAACGCTCCGCCTGGCTGTACCGCGTCTGCGCGGAGGCCGAGGCCGGCAGCGTGCGCGGCGAGCTGTTCAACCGGCTCGCCGGCGAGGCCCTGGCGCAGGCCGCCATCTGGCGCGCGCAGCTGACGGCGCGCGGCCATCCGCCGCCGGGTCCTTACATGCCCGACGCGCGGACGCGGCTCGTCGCGTCGCTTGTGCGCACGCTGGGCCCGCGCCGCGTGCGCGGCGTGCTCGCCGCGATGAAGGTCCGCGGCATGTCCGTCTACGCTTCCGGCGCCGCGCCGCTGGGCCACGGCGCGCCGCCGCACGCGGGCCGCGTCGAGCACCGGCATCGCGGGCTCACGGGCGGCGGCGGCAACCTGCGCGCGGCCGTGTTCGGCGTGTCGGACGGGCTCGTGTCGAACATGGGGCTGATCTTCGGCGTCGCCGGCGCGCACGCGCCGGCGCACGTCGTCGTGCTGTCGGGCATCGCGGGGCTTGCGGCCGGCGCGTTCGCGATGGCGGCCGGCGAGTTCGTGTCCGTGCAATCGCAGCGCGAGCTGTTCGAGTACCAGATCGGCCTCGAGCGCGACGAGCTCGAGCAGTACCCGGAGGCGGAGGCGCAGGAACTCGCGCTGATCTACGCGGCGAAGGGCCTGCCGCGCAAGCAGGCGGAGCGCGTCGCGCAACGGATCGTCGCCGACCCGCAGCATGCGCTCGACACGCTGGCGCGCGAGGAGCTGGGCCTCAATCCCGACGAGCTCGGCTCGCCGACCGGGGCGGCGCTGACGTCGCTCGTGTCGTTCGCGCTCGGCGCAGCGGTGCCCGTGCTGCCGTTCGTGCTCGGCGCGCCGTCCGCGCTGCCGTGGGCCGTCGCGCTGCTGCGCGCTGGCGCTGTTCGGCGTCGGCGCGCTGCTGTCGCTGTTCACGGGGCGGCCGGCCTTGCGCTCGGGCCGCGCGCCTCCTGCTGCTCGGCGCGCTGGCCGGCGGCGGCACCACGCGCGATCGGCCGCCTGGCCGGCGTCGCGCTCGCCTGATGCCCGCGCGCCGCGGCGCCGCGCCGCCGCGCGTCACGCTGAAGCCGGGCCGCGAGAAGTCGCTGCTCGCGCGGCACCCTGGGTGTTCTCCGGCGCGCTCGCGGACGCCGACGCCGATCACGAGCTCCGGCGCCACCGTCGACCTGCACGCGGCCGATGGCGCGTGGCTCGCGCGCGCGCGCGTGGTCGCCGTCGTCGCAGATCCGCGCGCGTGTGGACGTTCGCGCCGACACGCCGATCGCGCGGCCTTCTTCCGCGCGCGCGTCGATGCCGGCGGTCGCGGCGCGCGCGGCGCTGTCGACGCGGAGCACGACGCCGCGCGCCTCGTCCACGCGGAAGCCGACGGCCTGCCGGGCGTGGTCGTCGATCGCTATGCGGATACGCTGGTCGTCCAGTTGCTGGCGGCCGGCGCGGAGCGCCACCGCGACGCGATCGTCGATGCGCTCGTGGCCGCCACGGGCGCGCGCGCCGTCGTCGAGCGTTCCGACGCCGAAGTCCGCGCGCTCGAAGGCCTGCCGGTGCGCAGCGGCGTCCTGCGCGGCCGCGTCGACGGCCCGGTGACGATGCGCGAGGCGGCCTCGCCTACCGCGTCGACGTGCTCGCGGGCCAGAAGACGGGCTTCTACCTCGACCAGCGCGACAATCGCGCGCTGATCCGCCGGCAGGCGTCCGGGCGGCGCGTGCTCAACGCGTTCTGTTACACGGGCGGCTTCACGCTGGCGGCGCTTGCGGGCGGCGCCGCGAGCGTGCTGTCGATCGACAGCTCCGGTCCCGCGCTCGAGCTTGCGCGTGCCAACGTCGCGGCCAATGCTGCGCTCGATGCTTCCCGCGCCACGTGGTCCGAGGCGGACGTGTTCACCGAGCTGCGCGCGCTGCGCAACCGCGGCGCGACGTTCGACCTGATCGTGCTGGACCCGCCCAAGTTCGCGCCGACGGCCGCGCACGCAGCCCGTGCGGCGCGTGCGTACAAGGACATCAACCTGCTGGCGCTGAAGATGCTCGAGCCGGGCGGCCTGCTCGCGACGTTCTCCTGCTCGGGCGGCATCGGCGGCGAATTCTTCCAGAAGATCGTCGCCGGCGCCGCGGCCGACGCGCGCGCCGACGCGACGATCGTCGCGCGGCTGGCCGCCACGGCCGACCACCCGCTCACGCTCGCGTTTCCCGAGGGCGAGTACCTGAAGGGCTTGCTGCTGCGCCCAGTTTTTAAATGGGGTCAAAATGGGGTCGGCCTTTAAATGGGGTCAGACTCTATTTCCCGGACAGTGGGTATCGCGCAGCGCGTGTAAGCGCGCGGGACGAGCCTGACCCCGTAAATAGGTCGGATTCTAAAAACAAGGCCGTGGGTTTGAGCCCACGGCCTTGTAGTTCGACGGACCGGACAGGAGGTCGGCCCATCGGATGCTTCCGGCGTCCCGCGTCGAAAGTTCCGGCTTCCTTTCGCTACGCCGCCTTCTTCATGCAGTCACTCATGAACTTCTTGCGGTCGTCGCCCGTCTTGCCCTTGGACGCCGTGTTGCAAGCAGCCATCTTGTTGTCGTCCGCCTTCTTGGCATCCGACAGGCACGTCTTCATGAACGCCTTGCGATCGTCGCCCTTCTTGTCGCCTGCCTTGGCATTGCACGTCTTCATCCGCTCCTGCTGCGCGTTTCGGCCAGCGCCGGAGTCGCCGCCACGGCGGCAAAGCCCGCCAGCATTGCAATCGTTACCAGACGCTTCATGGACCCCATCCTCCGGTTGTGTATCCCCTTGGTCTTGACGCCGGCGCGCGCCGGCCGCAAGCCCCGCGCGACCGTCTTGAACCCAGTCTAAGGGACGCCCGCCGGCCGGCGCAATCGTTTCCGTGCGCCGCTTGTGACCGGCTGTTGCGACCTCGCATCATGCACGGCGCAACGCCCGCCCGAAAAAGCGTGCGCGGGGTGAAGAAATCGGTTAACCTGTTGTTTTTGTTGCAGTACCCGCCGGAGCACTGCCATGTCGTCGACGATCAAACCGCCGGTCACCACCGCTTCCGCCCGTGTCACGCGGCCGGTGGACGACACGCGCATCACCGAGATCAGCGAGCTCACGCCCCGTCGCACGTGCTGCGCGAGTTTCCGCTGTCGGAAGTCGCGGCGGAAACCGTCTGGCAGGCGCGCCAGGACATCCATCGCATCCTGCACGGCGCCGACGATCGCCTGCTCGTCGTCGTCGGGCCCTGCTCGATCCACGACTACGACGCGGCGATCGACTACGCGACGCGCCTCGCGACGCTGCGCCGCGAGCTCGCCTCGACCTCGTCATCGTGATGCGCGTGTATTTCGAGAAGCCGCGCACCACGGTCGGCTGGAAAGGCCTCATCAACGATCCGCGGCTCGACGACAGCTATCGCATCAACGAAGGCCTGCGCCTCGCGCGCCGCATCCTGCTGGAAGTGAACGAGCTGCAGCTGCCCGCCGGCACCGAATACCTCGACATGATCACGCCGCAATACCAGGCGGACCTGATCGCGTGAGGGCGCCATCGGCGCGCGCACCACCGAGAGCCAGGTGCATCGCGAGCTCGCGTCGGGCCTCTCCTGCCCCGTCGGCTTCAAGAACGGCACGAACGGCGACATCCGCATCGCGGTCGACGCGATCAAGGCGGCATCGGCGCCCCACCATTTTCTGTCGGTGACCAAGGGTGGCCACTCGGCCATCGTGCACACGGCCGGCAACGAGGACTGCCACATCATCCTGCGCGGCGGCAAGGAACCGAATTACGACGCGGCCAGCGTCGATGCCGCCGCGCGCGGCCTCGCCGCAGCGGGCCTCGCGGCGCGGCTGATGATCGACTGCTCGCATGCGAACAGCCGCAAGGACCACCGCCGCCAGCTCGAGGTGGCCGCCAACATCAGCCACCAGATGCGCAGCGGCGATTCGCGGATCATCGGCGTGATGATCGAAGCCACCTCAACCAGGGCCGGCAGGACCTCGCACCGGGCCGCGCGCTGGACTACGGCGTGTCGATCACCGACGCGTGCATCGGCTGGGCCGACACCGTGCCCGTGACTGCACGAGCTCGCCGCCGCCGTGCGCGCGCGGCGCCTGGCGCGCGACTGACGCGATGCTGGAGATCGCGGAGGTCGGGCGCACGATCTCCGAACGCGCGTACAAGCGCGCGCTGCCCGACCTGCGCGAACAGCTGCTCTCCGCGCAGTTCGACCTCGCGAAATCCGCGCGCGGCCCGCTGCTGGTCCTGCTGTCGGGCATCGAAGGCGGCGGCCGCAGCGAGACCGCCAATCACCTGACGTCGTGGATGGACCCGCGTCACATCCGCACGGTGGCGTTCGGTCCGCGCACGCCGGAAGAGGACGCGCATCCCATCGCGTGGCGCTACTGGCAGGCATTGCCCGCGCGCGGCACGATCGGCATCTTCATGAACGCGTGGTACCGCGAGGCGGTGCGCTATCACGGCAGCCCGGCGGCCACGCGCGCTTCGAGTATCTGCTGGACGAGATCCGCCACCACGAGGCGATGCTCGCCGCCGACGGCTTCCTGATCCTGAAGCTGTGGTTCCACCCTGTCGCCGGAAGAGGCGGCGACACGGCTGGACGAACTGCAGCAGGATCGCAACCGGCTCGAGCCCATCGGTCGCGCGCGCAAGGAGATGGACGCGTATTTCGCGCGCCGGTCCGCGTCCGAGGAGTTGCTGCGCCAGACGTCGATGCCGCACGCGCCGTGGCACGTCGTCGAAGGTGCCGATCCGCGCTATCGCGACCTCACGACCGGCCGCCTGGTGCTCGACGCGCTGCGCGCCGCCGCCGCGCCGCGGGCCAGGCCACCGGCCCCGCGCGCCACGACCATCGGCGCCTCGACGCCGGAGCTCACGCTGCTCGACACGCTGGACCTGTCCGCGCGCATCAGCGACCCGCAATACGACGAGCTGCTGCCTTCGCTGCAGCAGAAGCTCGCGCGGCTCACGCGCCGCAAGCGCTTCCGGAAGCGCGCGCTCGTGCTGGTGTTCGAAGGCGTCGACGCGGCCGGCAAGGGCGGCGCCATCCGGCGCGTGACCGGCGCGCTCGACGCGCGCTGGTGGATCGATCCCGTGTCCGCGCCGAACGAGGAAGAGAAGCTCTACGCTACGCGGCGCTTCTGGGCGCCAGGTGCCGCGCAAGGGCGGCATCACGCTGTTCGACCGCAGCTGGTACGGCCGCGTGCTGGTCGAGCGCGTCGAGAGCTTCTGCACGCCTTGCCGACCCGGCATCGCGCGTACGGCGAGATCAACCAGTTCGAGGAGAATCTCGCGGCCGGCGGTATCGTCGTCTGCAAGTTCTGGCTGCAGATCAGCAAGGCCGAGCAGCTCGCGCGCTTCCGCGCGCGGCAGAAGACCACGTTCAAGCAGTTCAAGATCACGAGCGACGATTGGCGCAATCGCAAGCGCTGGAACGACTACCGCGCGGCGGCCAACGACATGATCGAGCGCACGTCGAGCGAGATCGCGCCGTGGACGCTCGTCGCGGCCGAGGACAAGCGCTGCGCGCGCATCCAGGTGCTGCAGACGATCGTGGACCGGCTCGACGCCGCGCTCGGATGAGCGGCGCGCGCGCGTGGTCCCGATGAACGCGGCGACCGCGCCGGCGCCGTACCGTGCACCGGGCTGGATCCGCGGCAGCCACGCCCAGACGATCCTGCCCTTCCTGCGGCCGAAGCTCGATCCGCCGCTGCGCCGCGAGCGCGTCGAGACCGCCGACGGCGACTTCTGGCTGTTCGACTGGCTGGACGCGCCGAGTGCGCCCGATGCGCCCGTCGTCCTGTTCCACGGCCTCGAAGGCGGCTCCACGTCGCACTACGCGCGCTCCGTGCTCGCGTCGCTGGTGCCGCTGGGCTGGCGCGGCGTCGTGCCGCATTTCCGCGGCTGCGGCGGCGAGCCCAACCGCCTGCCGCGCGCCTACCACTCGGGCGACCATGCGGAGATCGGCGCGATGCTCGCGGCCCGTGCGACCGCATCGGCCCCGCGGCGCCGCTGTACGCGATCGGCGTGTCGCTGGGCGGCAGCGCGTTGCTCAACTGGGTCGGCCGCCAGGGCAGCGCCGCGTCGCAAACGCTCGTCGCGGCCGCGGCGGTGTCGACCCCGCTGGACCTGATGGCGGCGGGCATCGCGATCGCGCAGGGCTTCAACAAGGTCTACAAAGCGCACTTCCTCAAGGACCTGAAGCCCAAGGCGCTGGCGATGGCGCGCGCGCCGCTGGCCTGCTGGATCCGCGCCGGCTGCGCCCGCGCATTCGATGTGGGCGTTCGACGACGTCGTCACGTCGCGGCTGCACGGCTTCTCCGGCGTCGTCGACTACTGGACACGCGCGTCGTCGAAGCCGTGGCTGCGCGGGTCGCGTTGCCGACGCTCGTCATCAACGCGCGCAACGATCCGTTCATTCCGGCGGCGTCGCTGCCGGGTCCCGGCGAAGTGTCGCGCGCCGTCGTGCTGGAGCAGCCCGCCCACGGTGGGCACGCGGGCTTTCCCACCGGCCCGTTTCCGGGCGCCACCGAGTGGTTGCCTGCGCGCTTGCTATCATTCTTCCGCGCCGGCCGCTGTTCGCGGCCCCGGCATCCCGACCACCCCGCGCCGCGCCACGAGCGCCGCGCGCCTCGCTTCCCGAGCCATGCAACTACCCGCCGACATCTTCAAGGCCTACGACATCCGCGGCATCGTCGGCCGCACGCTGACCGAACCGATCGTGCACGCCGTGGGCCAGGCGCTGGGCTCGCTCGCGCGCGAGCAGGACTGCCACACGATCGCGATCGGCCGCGACGGCCAGCTCTCCGGCCCCGCGTTCATCGCGGCGCTCGCCGACGGCATCCGCGCGGCCGGCGCGAACGTCGTGGACCTGGGCATGGTGGTCACGCCGATGACCTACTTCGCCGCGCAGCACCTCGGCACGCGCTGCAGCACGATGGTCACCGGCAGCCACAACCCGCCGGACTACAACGGCCTCAAGATGGTGATCGCCGGCAAGACGCTGTCGGGCGACGACATCCAGGCGTTGCGCGCGCGCATCGAGCGCAGCGACCTGATGAAGGGTGCTGGCAGCTATCGCACCCACGACATCGGCCCCGCCTACCTCCAGCGCATCGTCGGCGACGTGAAGCTCGCGCGGCCGCTGCGCATCGCCGTCGATTGCGGCAACGGCGTCGCGGGCGCGTACGCGCCCGAGCTGTTCCGCACGTGGGTTGCGACGTCACCGAGCTCTCTGCGACGTCGACGGCCATTTCCCGAATCACCACCCCGATCCGTCGCAGCCCAAGAACCTGAAGGACCTGATCGCGCGGCTGGCCCAGGGCGGCTTCGACCTGGGCCTCGCGTTCGACGGCGACGGCGACCGGCTCGGCGTCGTCACGCCCAGCGGCGCCGTCATCTACCCGGATCGCCAGCTGATGCTCTACGCAGCGGACGTGCTGGCTCGCGCGTGCCGGAGCCTACGATCATCTACGACGTCGAGCCGCGCGGAACCTGAAGCCCTGGATCGAGCAGCATGGCGGGCAAGCCGCTGCTGTGGAAGACCGGCCACTCGCTGATCAAGGTCAAGATGAAGGAGACCGGCGCGGCGCTGGCCGGCGAGATGAGCGGTCACACGTTCTTCGGCGAGCGCTGGTACGGCTTCGACGACGGCCTCTACACCGGCGCGCGCCTGCTCGAGATCGTGTCGCGCGCCAGGGATCCCGGCGCCGTGCTGGAAGCCTTGCCCGACGCGGTGTCGACGCCCGAGCTGTCGCTGCCACTCGCGGAAGGCGAGCAGCATGCGCTGATCGCGGACCTGCAGAAGAGCGCGACGTTTCCCGGCGCCGACGACGTCATCCGCATCGACGGCCTGCGCGTCGAGTATCCGGACGGCTTCGGCCTTGCCCGCGCGTCGAACACGACGCCCGTCGTCGTGCTGCGCTTCGAGGCCGACGACGAGGCCGCGCTCGCCCGCATCCAGCAGGCGTTCCGCCACGTGCTCGAAACCGCGCGACCCGGCCTCGCGCTGCCGTTCTGATGAACACCAAGCCCGCCGTCACGCTGGCCGACATCGTCGCGGCACGCGAGCGCATCCGCGGCGCCATCTACGAGTCGCCCTGCGTCGAGTCGATCCCGCTGTCGCAGCTCACCGGCGCGCACATCTACTGCAAGCTCGACTACCTGCAGCGCACCGGAAGCTTCAAGGAGCGTGGCGCGCGCAACGCGCTGCTGCAACTGACCGCCGAGCAGCGCGCACGCGGCGTGATCGCAGCGTCGGCCGGCAACCACGCGCAAGGCATCGCCTATCACGGCAGCCTGCTGAACATACCCGTCACCGTCGTGATGCCGAAGTTCGCGGCGCTGATCAAGGTGAGCAACTGCCGCGCGTTCGGCGCCAACGTCGTGCTGCACGGCGACGACCTCGGCGACGCGCGTGCGCGCACGAGCTCGCCACCGAAAAGGGCCTCACGTTCATCCATCCGTTCGACAACGTCGACGTGATCGCGGGCCAGGGCACGATGGGCCTCGAGATCCTGGAGCAGGCGCCGGACGTGGACGCGATCGTCGTGCCGGTGGGCGGCGGCGGCTTGCTGTCGGGCATCGGCACCGTGATCAAGGCCGAGAAGCCCGACGTCGAGATGATCGGCGTCGAGCCGGAGCACGCGGCCTGCCTCACGGCCGCGCTGGCCGCCGGCAAGCCCGTCAAGGTGCCGCTCGCCTCGACGCTGGCCGACGGCCTCGCCGTGCCGCTGCTCGGCGACGCGCCCTTCTCGATCCTGCGCCACGTCGTCGACGAAGTTGTCACGGTCGACGAGGCGTCGATCGCGCTCGCCATCCTGCGGCTCATCGAGCTCGAGAAGAGCGTCGTCGAAGGCGCGGGCGCCGCGCCGCTCGCCGCGCTGATCTCGGGCAAGCTGGACCGGCTCGCGGGCAAGAAGGTGGTGCTCACGTTGTGCGGCGGCAACATCGACCTCTCGATCCTCGACCGCGTGCTCGAAGTGGGCCTCGTCGCCGACGGCCGGCTGTGGCGCTTCACCGTCTCGATCAGCGATCGGCCGGGTGCGCTGTCGCGGCTGTCCGACGTCATCGGCTCCACCGGCGCGTCGATCAAGGAGATCGTCCACGACCGCGCGTTCGCGGGGCCGGACATGTCGAGCGTGCGCGTCGTGTGCGTCGTCGAGACCACCGGACGGGATCCGCATCCGGGCGCTGGAGGCCGCGTTGGAGAAGGCCGGGATTCGCGTGATGTGAGCGTCGTGGCTGGTGTGGTCGGGCGATGGGTGCGTCCGACTCCGCTTCACGAAGAACAGGCGCTGCGTCGGACGCACCCATCGCCCGACCGCCTCGCCTTCGGCTCGCTTTCTCGCTTCCTTCGCCCTCGTCCGCAGCGCCACGTTACTCGTGGCTTGATCGACGTCAGATCATACTTTTATGGCACATCGTGCTCCACTTGTTCTTGCTGGCTACTCGGACCGGTGGCCGGCCGAGTTCGAAGCGGAGCGAGCGTTGATTTCAGCAGCTTTGAATCACCCGGCCGCCCGGATCGAACACGTCGGCAGCACGGCGGTGCCTGGTCTCTCGGCCAAGCCGATCATCGACATGATGCTCGGCGCCTCTTCTCTTCGGGAGCTTGAAAGCTGGATACCCCTGTTGGAGCGGCTGGACTATCAATACGTGCCGGTTCACGAAGCGGAAATCCCTGATCGCCGCTTCCTCGCCAAGCCGCACACCAGGCCGAGGCGATTCCATGTGCATGGCGTCGTGCTCGGCGAAACGTTCTGGATCGAGCACATCATCTTTCGCGACGCTCTGCGGGGAGACTCTGCGCTCGCACGTGGATACGAGCGCTTGAAGCTCGTACTCGCTGAGCAATTCGGCGACGACCGGGATGGCTACACTCGAGCGAAGAGCCCGTTCATCGCAGAGGTGCTTCGAAAATCGACGGGCACCCGGAATCAGTAGCGTATCCCCGCTGCGCGGTAGATGAAGCCGAGCAACCACGCTGGCCCGATCAGCAGGAATTTCACGTCGTCAAGGAACGACGGCTTGTGGCCTTCGATCCGGTGGCCGATGAACTGGCCGATCCACGCGCCGACGAACACGGCGATGGCGACGGCCGCGAGTGTCCCGCGGTCGATCAGCGGAAACGGCGCGCACATCAGCGCGCTGACGCCGAGCATCCCGAACGCAAGCGGCGGCGACAGCACCGCGTAGAACGCGATCGCCGCGACGATCACGACGACGGCCGCCGGCGGCCACGCGGCCCACAGCAGCGCGAGCACGCTCCACTGGATCAGCGGTACGCAGGCCCAATGGATGCGCTTGTTGACCGGGTTGCGATGCGACTCGCCGTACAGCTCGAACCAGTCCGCAATCGTGCGCATGGTCGTCTCGCCCCGGCGGCGCGCGTCAGTCGCCGCGGCGCACGCTGCCGCGCTGGATCGTCGAGATGTGCAGCGGCCAGTGGCCGTGCAGGCGATCCTGGAAGAAGTTGCGCAGGCTCCGCGCGATCGTGCGGAACGCGATCGTCTCCCACGGGATCTCGGACTCGCGGAACAGCTTCACCTCGAGGCTCTCCGTGCCCGCCGCGAACTCGAGGTCGACGAGCCGCGCGCGGAACATCATGTGTACCTGGTGCACGTGCAGCACGCTGATCACGGTGTACAGCGACAGGTCGGCAACGCGCGCGCAGGCCTCCTCCTCCGTCTCGCGCGCGGCGCCCGCCTCGACGGGCTCGCCGTTCTCCAGGAAGCCGGCCGGCAACGTCCACATCCCGTAGCGCGGCTCGATCGCGCGGCGGCACAGCAGCACCTGGTCGTTCCACACCGGCAGCGTGCCGGTGACGATGCGCGGGTTCTCGTAGTGGATCGTGCCGCAGGCCGCGCAGACGTAGCGCGGGCGCGTGTCGCCGTCCGGGACGCGGAACTCGAGGGCGCCCGAGCCGCAGTGGCTGCAGAACTTCATGCCGTGCGCGTCAGCTCATCCGCAGGAAGTGCTCGCGGTAGAACTTGAGCTCGTCGATGGACTCGTAGACGTCGGCCAGCGCCGTGTGCTTGGTGTCCTTTACGAAGCCGCGCGCGACGTCGGGACGCCAGCGCTTGCACAGTTCCTTGAGCGTCGACACGTCCAGGTTGCGGTAGTGGAAGTAATCCTCGAGCGTCGGCATCCAGCGCGCGAGGAAGCGGCGGTCCTGGCAGATCGAGTTGCCGCACATCGGCGAGGCTTTGGCCGGCACGTGCTCGCGCAGGAATGCGAGCGCCGCCGCTTCCACGCTCGCTTCGTCCTCGGTGGACGCCTTCACGCGGTCCACGAGGCCCGAGCGGCCATGCGTGCTCTGGTTCCATGCATCCATGCCGGCGAGCGTGGCGTCGGCCTGGTGCACGGCCCACACCGGACCCTCGGCGACGGTCTGCAGCGCGGCGTCGGTGACAACGAGCGCCACCTCGATCACGCGGTCGCTGTCGGGCTTCAGGCCCGTCATTTCGAGGTCGATCCAGATGAGGCGGCTTGCGTCCTGCGGCATGGAAGGCCCGTGGCGTCTCGCGCGGGGCGCGAGCGGTAGAATGGGAATTCGCATTTTCGCACACGCGGCAAGCCCGAAGCCGGCACCGCGCCCCGCCCCACGATGGACGCTGCTGCCGCCTTCTCCCTCCTCTTCGTCGTGCTCGTCGCGCTGATGGCCGGCGTGCAGGCCTGGCTGTCGTTGCGCCAGGTGGCGCACGTGCGCGCGCATCGCGACCGCGTGCCCGCCGCCTTCGCCGATCGCATCCCGCTCGCCGCGCACCAGAAGGCCGCCGACTACGCCATTGCGCGCCAGGGCCTCCTGCGCGCCGAGCTCGCCGTCGAGGTCCCCGTGCTGCTGCTGTGGACGCTGGGCGGCGGAGTCGCGTGGCTCGCGCACCTGACCGGCGCCTGGTCGCAGCCGTGGAGCGACGTCGCGCTGCTCGTCGCGTTCGCGCTGATCGGCGGCGCGCTGTCGCTGCCCTTCTCCGCGTATCGCACGTTCGTCGTCGAGAGCCGCTTCGGCTTCAACCGGACCACGGTGGCCGTGTGGCTGGGCGACCTGGCCAAAGGCCTGCTGGTGGGCGCCGTGCTCGGCATCCCGCTGCTGCTCGCGGTGCTGTGGCTCGCCGCGCACGCGGGCAGCGCGTGGTGGCTGTGGGCATGGGTGCTGTGGACCGTGTTCCAGGTGACGATGCTGGTGCTCTTCCCCACCGTCATCGCGCCGCTGTTCAACAAATTCAGCCCGCTGCCGGCCGGCGACATGCGGGCAAGGATCGAATCGCTGCTCGCGCGCTGCGGCTTCCGCGTCAGCGGGCTCTTCGTGATGGATGGGTCGAAGCGCTCGGCGCACGGCAACGCCTACTTCACCGGCTTCGGCCGCGCCAAGCGCATCGTGTTCTTCGACACGCTGCTCGCGCGGCTCGCGCCCGACGAGATCGAGGCGGTGCTCGCGCACGAGCTCGGCCATTTCGCGCTGAAGCACATCGCGTGGATGCTTGTGTGGTCGGTGGGCCTCTCGTTCGTCGTGTTCGCCGTGCTGGGCTGGCTTGCGCGCTCGCCGTGGTTCTACGCAGGCCTGGGCGTCACCGATCCCGCGCTCGCGGAGCGCATGGGCGTCACGCTGACGCTGTTCCTGCTGGCGTTCCCGGTGTTCACGTTCCTGCTGTCGCCGATCGCCGCGCGCTACTCGCGGCGCCACGAGTTCGAAGCCGACGCGTTCGCCGCCGAGCACGCGTCCGCGCAGCACCTCGTGGCCGCGCTCGTGAAGATGTACGAGGACGACGCGGCCACGCTGACGCCGGACCCGCTGCATTCGGCGTTCTACGACTCGCACCCGCCGGCCGCCATCCGCATCGCGCGGCTCGCCGCCGCCGGCAGCTGACGCCATGGGACCGCTGCAACTGGCCGGGCTCGCCGCGGAGCATTGCGTCGCCAATGCACCGCGGCTGCCCGACGAGACGATCGCCGGCATGCTGCGCACGCTGCCCGGCTGGACGCGCGAAGGCGACGCACTCGTCAAGACGTACGCGTTCGCGGACTATTACCGGACGATTGCGTTCGTCAACGCGGTGGCGGCCATCGCGCACCGCGAAGACCACCACCCGGACATGACCGTCGGCTACGACCGCTGCCGCGTCGCGTATTCGACGCACAGCGCCGGCGGCATCACGCGCAACGACGTCGTGTGCGCCGCGCGCGTGGAGATGCTCGTCGCATGACGGGCGCCACCGCGGGCGGCAGCGGCAACGGCCTCGTCGTCGCTGCGTTCCGGCGCCACTGGCGCGTGCATCTCGACGACGGCCAGGCGATGGATTGCGTGCAGAAGGGCCGCAGCCTGCAGATCGCGTGCGGCGACCGCGTCGAAGCGCGCGTCGGGCGCGACGGCGGCGTCATCGAGCGCGTGATGGATCGCAGCACCTTGTTCTACCGCTCGGATGCGGCGCATGAGAAGCTGATCGCCGCCAACGTCGACCAGGTGCTGGGCGTCGTCGCGCCCGATGTCGCCATCGACGAGTACCTGCTCAATCGCTGCATCGTCGCGGCCGAGACCCAGGGCTGCCGCTTCGTGATCGTCGCCACCAAGGCGGACCTGCCCGGCTTCGATGCGCTCGGGCCGCGCTTCGCGCCCTATGCGGCGCTGGGCTATCCAGTCGTGCAGGTGTCCGCGGTGCACGACGTCGCGCCGCTGCTGCCCTGGCTGCGCGGCCGGCACNNNAGCGTGCTCGTCGGGCAATCGGGCATGGGCAAGTCGACGCTCGTCAACGCGCTGGTGCCCGACGCCGCGGCGCGCACGGGCATCGTGTCGGAAGCGCTCGGCGCAGGCCGCCACACGACGACGTCGAGCACGCTGTACCGGCTGCCCGCGCTGGACGATGCGTGGATCGTCGACGCGCCCGGCGTCAAGTCGTTCGCGCTGGGCCACGCGACGCCGCACCAGATCGAGGAAGCCTTCGTCGAGTTCCGGCCCTACATAGGGCATTGCCGGTTCCGCGATTGCCGCCACGGCGCCGAGCCGGGCTGCGCGCTCGTCGCCGCGGTGGAAGCCGGCGAGGTGTCGGAGAAGCGCTTCGACCTGCTGCGCGAGATGGTCGCGGAGTCGCTGCACGGCTGACGCACCGCGTCGCGCGTCGGACGAGCGCCAGCGCGCCGCGCGGCGCGTCGATTCAGGGTGCGAGGTTGGCGATCGTCGCCAGCAGGATCACGCCGAGCCACAGCACCAGCGCGCGCCATACGAGCCCGATGGCGGACGGCAGCAGGTCCGGCTCGACGGCGTCGCCCATGCCGATGTCCGGGCGGAATTCGCGCTCGCCGGTGGGCCCCGGCAGAGGACCGCCCAGTTGCACGCCCAGCGCGCCGCCGCCACTCGCGAGCAGGATGCCGGCGGTGAGGCCGCCCGGTTCGTTCGCCCAACTTGCCGGCTGGGTGCGCCAGCACGCGACGGCGTCCTCGAAATCGCCGACCACCGCGAACGACAGCGCGGTGAGCCGCACCGGTATCCAGTCGAGCGCCGCCAGGAAACGCCGCGCCGGCGCGCCGAACGCGGCGCGATCGCGCACGGGCGGCGCAATCTCGGAGCTTTCGCGCGGCGCCGCCCACTCGTCCGCGGCGAGCGCCGCCGCGCGATAGAGCACCGCGCCGATCGGCCCGGGCAGCACGACGAACCAGAAGATGGCGCCAAAGACCTGGCCGTAGGCATCGACCAGTCCGCGTTCTATCGAAGCGCGCGCGATGTCGTCGGACGACCAGTCGAACGTCGAGCCGCCCTGCCACGCCGCCAGTGCCCGCCGCGCCGCCGGCAGGTCGTGCGCCTTCAGCGCGGCAACCACCTCCGACAGCGCATGACTGAAGCGCCGGAAACCCATGACGAAATACAGCACGACGATGTCGACGACGAGCGCCAGCAGCGGATGCACGGCGGCAAGCAGGCCGTAGACGAGCGCGACGACGAGCACCGGCGGCGCCACCGCCAGCAATGCGGCGACGACGCCGTGCTGATGCAAGCCGCCGTTGAAGTTCTGCTCGAGCGTGCGCAGGTAGTGCCGGTACAGCGCCTCGAGTTGCGTGCGCAGCTTCAGCGCGTGCCACTGCTCCAGCGCGAGCGCGACCACCAGCGCGACGAAGCTCATCGCGTCGCGCCCGCCCGCGCCGCTGGACGCGCGCGAGGCATCAGGTCTTCAGCTCCGCGCGATCACGGTACTGGTCGAGCGCCTCGGGATTGGCCAGCGCCTCGAGGTTCTTCACCGGCCGCCCGTGGACCACGTTGCGCACGGCGAGCTCGACGATCTTGTTGCTCTTGGTGCGCGGGATGTCGGTGACCTGCACGACCTTCGCCGGCACGTGGCGCGGCGTCGTGTTGGCCTTGATCTGGTTCTTGATCTTGTCCGTCAGCGCGTTGTCGAGCGTGAGCCCGTCGCGCAGCTTGACGAACAGCACGACGCGCACGTCGCCCAGTTCGTCAGGGGGCCAGTCCTGGCCGATGACCAGGCTCTCGACAACTTCGTCGAGTTGCTCCACCTGGCGGTAGATCTCGGCGGTGCCGATGCGCACGCCGCCCGGGTTGAGCGTCGCGTCCGAGCGGCCGTAGATCACGAGGCCGTCGTGTTTCGTGATCTCGATGTAGTCGCCGTGGCACCACACGTTGGGGAAGCGGTCGAAATACGCCGCGTGGTAACGCGCGCCGTCCGCGTCGTCCCAGAAGCCCAGCGGCATCGACGGGAAGGGCTTGGTACACACGAGCTCGCCGCGCTTGCCGCTGCCCGCCGGAATCGGGTGGCCGTCCTCGTCGTAGACGTCCACCGCCAGGCCCAGCCCGCGCATCTGGATCTCGCCGCGCCACACCGGCAACGTGGGGCAGCCGAGCGCGAAGCACGACACGATGTCGGTGCCGCCCGAGATCGACGCGAGGTTCAGGTCCTTCTTGATGCACTGGTACACGTAGTCGAAGCTCTCCGGCGCCAGCGGGCTGCCGGTGGAGAACAGCGTGCGCAACGCGTCGAGCTTGTAGTCCTTCAGTGGGACCAGGCCCACCTTCTTGATCGCGTCGATGTACTTGGCCGACGTGCCGAAGTGCGTCATCTTCTCGTCGTCCGCGTAGTCCCACAGCACGCGGCCGCGACCGACGAACGGCGAGCCGTCGTACAACAGCAGCGTCGCATCGACGGCGAGGCCCGACACCAGCCAGTTCCACATCATCCAGCCACAGGTGGTGAAGTAGAACAGCCGGTCGCCGGACTTCAGGTCGCCGTGGAGCACGTGTTCCTTCAGGTGCTGCAGCAGCGTGCCGCCCGCGCCGTGCACGATGCACTTGGGCACGCCGGTGGTCCCCGACGAATACAGGATGTACAGCGGCGCGTTGAACGGCATGTCGACGTAGTCGACGGTGAGGCCGCGGTGCGGCGCGAGCCAGTCGTCCCACTTGACCGCGTCGCGCACGCCGTCGAGCGCCGTGTCGTCGTACAGGTAGGACACGACGACCACCTTCTCGACGGTGGGCAGCCGCGCCGCGATCTCACGCACCTTGTCGCCGATGGCGATCGCCTTGCCGTTGTACCAGTAGCCGTCCACCGTCACGAGCACGCGCGGCCCGATCTGGCCGAAGCGGTCGACCACACCCTGCGGCCCGAAGTCCGGCGAGCACGACGACCAGATGGCGCCCTGCGACGCCGTGCCCAGCATCGCGACGATCGTCTCCGGCATGTTGGGCATGTAGGCCGCGACGCGGTCGCCGGCCTTGACGCCCGCCGCCTTCAGCGCCTGCGCGAAGCGCGCGACGCTGTGGCGCAGGTCGTTGCGCGTCATCCGCCGCTGGACCTTGTCCTCGCCGCGGAACACCAGCGCATCCTGGTAGTCGTTGCCGCGCTCGACGAGGTTGCGCGCGAAGTTGAGCTTGCCGTCGGGGAAGAACTGCGCGCCCGGCATCTTGTCCGGGTTGGCCAGGCCACGCGCGCCCATGTCGCCGCGCACGCCGGCGAACGTCCACAGCGTCCGCCAGAACGCCACCGGGTTGTCGACGGACCAGCGCCACAGCGCCTGCGCGTCCGGCACGTTGACGCCGTGCTGCGCGGCCACCTCGGCCGCGAAGCGCGTGAGGTTGGCCGCCGCGACACGCGACGGCGAGGGAGTCCACAACGGCAGTTCGTTCATCGGCAATCCAGTGCGATGCGGGTACGGGTCGCGGCGCGCCGCGCGTGCTAAGCGGCTTCGGTCACCAGCGCCCGCAACGCGGGCGGCAGGTCGACGGGGCGCCGCGACTGCATGTCGATCCAGACGATCCGCGCCGCGCCGTCGGCGACGATGCGGCCGTCGAAGTACAGTTCGTAGAAGCTGCCGATGCTCGTGCGCCCCGGGTCGCCCAGCAGCACGCGCACCTCGACGTCGCCCGGGTACACCAGCGACTCCTTGAACGTGCAGCTCGCATTGACGATCACCGGGCCGCTGTCGCCGTACATCGCGAGCTCGGCCTGCGCGTGCAGCCACTCGATCCGCGCCTGCTCCATGTAGCGGAAGTAGACGGTGTTGTTGACGTGGCCAAGGGCGTCCATGTCGCCCCAGCGGATGGGCTGCACGCTGGTGTGCACGAGGACGCGGGAGCTGGACATGCGGGAAACGGCGGCCGGGAAAGCTTAAAATTGTAACGTATGCGCCGCGGCACGCCGTGCCCGTGGCGCCCTGCCCGAAGAGGACGAGGATGAGCCGGGAGTCGATGGAATACGACGTCGTGATCGTGGGCGCGGGGCCGGCCGGCCTGGCGAGCGCGATCCGCATCAAGCAGCTCGCCGCCGAAGCCGGGCGCGAGATCTCCGTGTGCGTCCTCGAGAAGGGCTCGGAGGTGGGCGCGCACACGCTGTCGGGCGCGGTGATCGACCCGATCGCGCTGAACGAGCTGCTGCCGGACTGGGCCACGCGCGGCGCGCCGCTGGACACGGCGGTCACCGACGACCGCTTCATGGTGCTGAGCGAGACCGGCGCGACCCGCATCCCCGACGGCCTGCTGCCGCCGTTGATGAACAACCACGGCAACTACATCGTCAGCCTGTCCAACGTCTGCAAGTGGCTGGGCCGCGAGGCGGAAGCACTGGGCGTCGAGATCTACCCCGGCTTTCCCGCGGCCGAGGTGCTGTACACGGACGGCGGCGCCGTGCGCGGCGTGGCCACCGCCGACATGGGCGTCGCCAAGGACGGCGAGCACAAGGCGGACTACCAGCCGGGCATGGAGCTGCTCGCGAAATACACGCTGTTCGCCGAAGGCTGCCGCGGCTCGCTGTCGCAGGAGCTCATGGCGCATTTCGACCTGCGCGCCGGCGTCGACCCGCAGAAGTACGGCATCGGCATCAAGGAGCTGTGGCAGGTCCAGCCCGAACAGCATCACAAGGGCCTGGTCGTACACACGCAAGGCTGGCCGCTCGATTCTCACACCGGCGGCGGCTCGTTCATGTACCACTTCGGCGAGAACCTCGTCGCCGTCGGCTTCGTGGTCCACCTCAACTACGAGAACCCGTGGCTGTCGCCCTACGACGAGTTCCAGCGCTTCAAGACGCACCCGGCCATCCGCACGACGCTCGAAGGCGGCAAGCGGCTGGGCTATGGCGCGCGCGCGATCAACGAGGGCGGCCTGCAATCCGTGCCCGCGCTCGCGTTTCCCGGCGGCGCGCTGATCGGCTGCGCCGCGGGCTTCGTGAACCTGCCGCGGATCAAGGGCTCGCACAACGCGATGAAGACGGGGATGCTCGCGGCCGAGAGCGTCGTCGCGGCGCTGGCGGCGGACCGCGCGCACGACACGC
>JBGAIC010000056.1:0-21964 GCA_044225845.1 Casimicrobiaceae bacterium | reverse complement strand
TGAGACAGTTTGGTCCCTATCTGCCGGAGATTTGACGGGGCTGCTCCTAGTACGAGAGGACCGGAGTGGACGTACCGCTGGTGTACCAGTTGTCTCGCCAGAGGCATCGCTGGGTAGCTATGTACGGAAGTGATAACCGCTGAAAGCATCTAAGCGGGAAACACGCCTGAAGATGAGATCTCCCGGAGGCTGGACCTCCCTCAAGAGTCGTGGCAGACCACCACGTTGATAGGCCGGGTGTGGAAGCGCAGTAATGCGTTGAGCTAACCGGTACTAATTGCTCGTGCGGCTTGATCCCATAACTTTGCGCTTACCAGGTGCACACCGCACCGGTACAGCCAACCCCTTCTTGCCTTCCCGCGGTTCGCCAGCCTCGCACCCAACTGAGCCTCGCGACCCGCAACCCTCAATGCCTGACGACCATAGCCTGCTGGAACCACCCCTTCCCATCCCGCACAGGACCGTGAAACGGCAGTACGTCGATGATAGTGCGCATCACCGCGCGCGAAAGTAGATCATCGTCAGGTTCCTCCATAAAAGGCCCGCTCACTCGAGCGGGCCTTTTGCTTTGTACGGCAACATCCGTCGCAGCCGGCGGCAGCGGGGGACGCGCTAAAGTCCGCATGATGAAGACGCTGCACATCGGCCACCACTTCTACGGTGCGGGCAACCTGGGCGACGACCTCATGCTCGCGGGGTTCCTGACCGCACTGCGCGAATGCCGCGCGGAAGTGGCGTTGACCTGCTGCATCCCGTGGGACATCGCAGCGATGCGTCGCCGGTTTCCCGAAGTGCAGTGGCTCCCTTACGACGCCGCCTGCAGGGCGGAGTCGATCGCGCGATGCGACGCGTGGGTCGGTGTTGGCGGCACGCCGTTCCAGTCGCACGTCGGGCCGTGGCTGCGCGACCACTTGCTGGCGGAGGCGCAGGCGTGCGAGGCGGCAGCGAAGCCCATGTTCTACGTCTGCGTCGGCGTCAACGACGAAGGAGCGGCCGCGGATCCCGCCACCGCGTTCCTCGCCCGGCGTGCCGCCCATGTCTGGACGCGGGACCATGCCTGCGACGTGCTTGCGGCGCACGCGCCAGCGGCCGTCACCGCAGGGTCGGACCTTGCCCACATCGTCCTTGCACGCCGCCGCGCCGAAACGGCCGTGCCGCGCCTTGCAACACTGGTCCTCAATTTCGAGGAGCCGGGGCAATACACGCTCCACGCGCTGGAGCGCCTGGTTGCCGCGCTGCACGTGCAGTACGACTAGCTGATGGCGCAAGAGGTGCGCAGCTGGAATTCCTCAATTTCCCGGACACATCCAATAATGCCAAACTGGCAGCTGGAGGTGTTGATGGCACGCAGGGAAAGACGGAAATTTACCCCGAGTTCAAGCGGGAAGCGGTTAAGGCGGTTGGCCAGCCTGACGGTCGCTGACGGCGGTCGCGCGTGAGCTGGATGTCGATCGCTCGGTGGTCGAACGATGGGTCAAGAATTTTGCGGCCGGGAAGTACGAGAAAGACGCGAGTCTGCCACTGAAGTCCGCGCAGCAGCAGGAGAACGAGAAGCCGCGGCGGAGCTGGCCAAGGTGAAGATGGAGCGCGACATCTTTAAAAAGCGCTGGGCTACTTCGCGAAAGAGCCGACGTGAAGCTTGCCTTTCATCGCCAAGCATCGGCAGGTGCTCAACGCGGCCGATGTGTCAGATGCTGGGTGTCTCGACCAGCGGCTTTACGAATGGCAAGGGCGGGCCCCGAGCGCGCGATCGTTGGCCAACGCGAAGCTGCTGACGCGCATTCGCGAAAGCCACGCGCTGAGCGGCGGAACCTACGGCTCGCCGCGCGTGTACCAGGATCTCCGGGTTGCGGGCGAGCAGTGCAGCGAGAATCGTGTGGCACGCCTGATGCGCGGCGCTAACATCCAAGCCAATCCCAAGCCGCGACGCAAGCCTGGTGACACCGGAGTGCGGCCTGAGCACAGTATCGCGCCCAACATGCTGGAGCGTTTTCACGGCGCCTGGCCCAAACCAGAAATGGGTCGCGGACTTCACCTATATCTGGACTGGCGAAGGTTGGCTATTTCTGGCGGTGGTGCTCGATCTTTTCAGTCGCCGCGTGGTCGGTTGGTCAATGCAGCCCAGCATGACAGCGCAGCTCGTACTCGACGCATTAATGATGGCGCTGTGGCGCCGGAACAAGCCCTCGGAGCTCTTGGTACACAGCGATCAGGGCAGCCAATACACGAGCGAGGACTTCCAACGCCCTGGCTGCAGAAGGCATCACCTGCAGCATGAGCCGGCGCGGGGACTGCTGGGACAACGCCGCAATGGAAAGCTTCTTTGCATCGCTAAAGAAGGAACGCGTGCATCGCAAGATCTACGCGACCCGCGACGATGCACGCGCTGACATCTTTGACTACATCGAAGGGTTCTACAATTCCCGGCGCCGGCATTCGACGCTAGGACAGGTCAGCCCAATGGAATTCGAAAAGAGCTTCGCGGGCTAAACGTTGTGTCCGGGACGTTGGGGGAATTCCAAGCCTCGAAGGCTCCGAAGTTGCGTTGCACTCCCGGCTGGCGCCCTGGGCGCGGGCCGCCGCGCCGCTCGTGGTTCCCGATTATGCCGGCGCCGCAACCGTCTCCGGCATGCTGGACAGCCTCGCAGTACCGGAGGTCATGTTCACGTCGCGCTATCACGCCACGCTGCTGGCGGCCTGGAGCGGCTCCCGTGTCGCCGTGTTCCCTCGCTGCCGGAAGGTGTGGGCTGCCGCATCCGAGCTGCACCTCGAACGCACCGACGACATGAAAGACGTCGACTCGTTGATCGATGCCGTCGGCAACGCACGCAAGGCGGCCGACGCGACGCTGGCATCGCACGCATCGCTTGCGATGCGATGCTGTCTCGAAGCGCTCGACGCGATCGGCGTGCCGCACGCCCGGCCGCTCAGCCTCGGCGCGGATTACGCAGCGCGGAAGCCAGGGACTTCATCGCACCGCGAGCGCTCCTGAGCTGCGCGTTTTCGCTCGTTGCCGCATCGAGGGCCTGCTGTACAAGCGCGCGCGTACGCTCGACTTCGTGGACCCGGCCCGCCAGCGCGTCTCGCTCGACCTCAAGCGTGCCGACCGCCCGCGCCAGCGTGTCGATCGCGTCCTGCCTCTGCCGGGCCAGGCCGTCGACCTCGGCAAGCGAAGCGCCAAGCGTCTGGTTCGCTACGTCCAGGCGTTCGACGATGGCAAGCCGCGCCGCGCGATCGGCCTCGATCACCGCGAGCGCGCCCTCGAGCTCGCGCACCGTCCGCGTCAGCGTCGCGACATGCTCGTCGGCCGCGGCGATCCGCTTGTGTGCTTCGTCGGCGCTCGACGCCAGCGCGCGATTCGTGGACGTCAGGCGTTCGATCAACTCCAGGCGTTGGGCGCGGTCGACTTCCACGGCCGCGAGCGCATCCGCCAGCTCGCGCACCCGATGCGTGAGCGTGGCGACATCCGCGTCCGCCGCGCCGATGCGCGCCATGGCCTCGCCGAGCGAAGCGTCCTGTGCGCGATGTGCCCGCGCCAGCCCATCGAGCGCCGCGGCCTGTTCGCTGCGCGAGCACTCGATCGCGAGAATGCGGCCGACCAGTGTCGCCACCTCCGGCGCAGCCCGCACGGCGGTTTCGTCGTCGATGCTCCCCGGCTCATGGCGCCATCCGGGGGAGCCGCCCGCAAGGAGTTCGGCGATGCCTGCTTGCCAGTTGGGCGCCGTCACCTCGCGCAGGCAGCGTGGCGAACCGTAGACGCAATTCCACGCGCAACCGAAGCACAGCAATCGCTTAGTGATGGCGAACCAGCGCTCCGCCGACGGCTGGAATCGAGGGAAATGACCGCCCCCGACGATCGCGGCTACCGGGCGTCCCAACGCACCGGCGAAATGCATCGTGCCCGTGTCGCCGCCGACATAGGCGTGCGCGGCGTCGAGCAGTACGAGCAAGGTGTCGACGCTGCCCGTTTCGCCGACGTGGATGCGGCATTGGCCTCCGGCCTCGGTCGCAGCCGCGTGTATCGCCTGGAGGTCGCCCGCTTCGTCCGGCGTGCCGGCAAGCAACGTGGCCAATCCATGGCGTTGCCACAGCCAGGCGATCGTGTCGACCGCCATCGCGAATGGCATGGCCTTGGGGCTGGACCGACGCAGGCCCGCCATGACGACGTAGCGATCACGCTCGAGAGCCAGACTCTCCAGGTACGCCGACGCGCGTTTTCGCGTGTCCGACGGCAGCAGCAGGCGCGGTGACGGCAGCAGCGTCGCGGTGCCGGACAGCGCGCGATAGAGCGCCGCGTTCTTCGCCGTCTCCAGCGATTCCTTTGCAACGGGCACCGTGCGCGCAACCGGGGCCGGAACGCCACGGGCCGCGGGACCGATTGGATCGAACGTCGCGACGCCCGCATCGGCGAATGCCAGGCGTGCCGCCGGGTCGAAGCCGGCAAGGATCGCGTCGTCCCGTGCGCCCCGATTGAACGCCAGTGCAGCGACGACGTCGTAGCCTTCGCCCAGCTGCGTGGCCAGCGAGGCGCCGCACGGCGCGTCGTCGATTGTGTCGATGCCGACGTCGCACGCCAGCACGCGGAGGCGCGGGTCGATGAACGGAACGATGTCGCGGCACCCGACGCGCACGGCGAGCGCAACGTCGTGGCCGTCGTCGAGCAGGCGCGTCAGCAACGGCTGGCGCAGGACCTGGTCCCCGAAGCCGTCGAGAGAAATGCCGAGGATCTTCATTCGCGCCCGATTGCGGTCCGCAAGTTTGCTTGTTCGACCAAAAGCACGCGCAGCCAACGGAGGAGACTTCGCTAGAATTATAGCCGCGCGCATTTGCCGCCGAGGACCTGATGACCGTACGCAGTTCGCCCCCGCGCATTTCCATCGTGACTCCAAGCCTCAACCAGGGGCGCTACCTCGCCGAGTGCATCGAATCGGTCCGCGCGCAGGACTATCGGGCGATCGAGCACATCGTCATCGACGGGGGCTCCACCGACGGCTCCGTCGCCGTCCTCGAGCGCCATGCGCCGTCCCTCCACTTCTGGTGCAGCGAACCCGACGCCGGCCAGAGCGCGGCCATCAACAAGGGCCTGCGCCTGGCCACCGGAGACCTGGTGGCCTGGCTGAACGCCGACGACTTCCTGTTGCCGGGCGCGCTGAACGCGGTCGCCGCTGCCTATGCGCGCGACGACGAGGCGCCGTTTCATTTCGGCAACGGCCTGCGTGTCGACGAGCGCGGCGTGCGCAAGAGCGAGTTCTTTCCACGCGTGCCGGTGCAGTTCAACCGCGCAGCGCTCGTGTACGGCCTCAACTACGTGCTCCAGCCCTCCACGTTCATCGCTCGCCGCTGCCTCGAACGGGCAGGGCTCCTCGACGAGAGCCTGAAGTGGGGCATGGACACGGACCTCTGGATACGCCTGTCCGCGTTGGGCATGCCCTGCTTTGTGAACGGCCTCCTGGCGGCATCCCGCGAATACCCCGCGACGAAGACGGCCACGGGGCTGTTCGAACGCGTGGAGGAGTTGCGCCGCATCGCGCAGAAACACAGCGGCGCGGCGATGACGCCGGGCGTGCTGTGCTACCTGCTCGACACCCTCGACCGGTTCTCGCGGGAACACGAGGACGTGTTCGATGCAAGGTTCCGCGCCAGCGCGATCCCTTCGTTCTGGGGATCCGCCGCCGAGCAGATGCGCAAGTTCGGCGCCCGCAACGACGGCTTCCCCTTGTCCTGACCCGCGCGGCGTGCGTGTCGCGGTCGAACTTCGCAACATCCACTTCGGTGCGTCGGGGGGCATCGCTCCGCTCGTCCGCGGCGTGCTCGGCGCGGCGATGCGCTTGCATCCGGACGTGGAGTTCACCGTCTTCGCGACGCTGTTCAACGCGGAGTTCTTCGGGCCGCCGCTGCCCAACGTCGACGTCCGCGTGCTGCCGCTGCACTCGTATTGGCCCGATCTCGCGGCGGCGCTGCACGCGGGATCCTTCGACGTGCTCTTCCGTCCCTATCCCGGGCAGGATGCCGGGGACTTCCCGCGGGCCCGGGAAGTCGTGCTGATCCCCGACGTGCAGCACGACGAGCACCCGGAGTTCTTCGGTGCGCTCGAGCTCGTGGAGCGCCGCCGGCTGTTCGCGTCGGCGCTGCGCGGCGCGGGTGCCATCGGCACGATCTCGGCGTTTGCGCGCGCCAGCATCCTGAGCCGCGCCGACAACGAATGCGACGACGTGTTCCTGATGCCCCCGGCGTCGCAGCTCGATGCGCACGCGACGAACGCCGTGGGCGACGACTTCGCGGCGCGCGTCGCCGCGCTGTCGCCCTTCCTGCTCTATCCCGCCAACCTCTGGCCGCACAAGAATCACGCAAGGCTGCTGGCGGCGTTCAAGCGCTGCCGCGAGGAAGCGCGCCAGGACTTGCGCCTCGTATTGACCGGGCACGTGCCGCCCGACGGCGAGCGGCCGTGGCGAGGTGAGCCGGGTGTCGCGCACCTCGGATTCGTGAGCCGGGCCGAGTTGCGGCACCTGTATCGCTCCGCGCACGCGCTGGTGTTTCCGTCGCTGTACGAGGGCTTCGGCATGCCGCTCGTCGAGGCTTTCGAGAACGCTTGTCCCGTCGCCTGTGGCAACGTCGCGAGCCTGCCGGAAGTTGCAGGCGGCGCCGCCCTTCTGTTCGACCCCGCGGACGTAACGTCGATGGCCGATGCGCTGAAGGCGATCACGACGGACGCCGGGCTTCGTGCAAGCCTCGTGCAGCGCGGCAGGCTGCGCGCCGGCGCGTATTCGTGGGAGCGATCCGCGGGCGAGTGGATCGACGCCTGCAGGCGCGTGGCGAGCCGCGTGCCCCGCGCGGCACGGGACTCCGCGCAACCGCTCGTGTCGATCGTGACGCCGTCCTTCAACCAGGGCCGCTTCCTGCGCCGCACCCTCGACAGCGTTCTTGCGCAGGAGTATCCGCACATCGAGCTGATCGTGACGGACGGCGGGTCCACCGACGACTCGGTGGCGATCCTGCAATCCTATGGCACGCGGATCGGGTGGCACAGCGAGAAGGATCGCGGCCAGGCGCATGCGATCAACAAGGGCATGGCGCGCGCGCGCGGGTCGATCCTCGCTTACCTCAATTCGGACGACACGCTCGCGCGCGATGCGGTCGGTCGTGTGGTGCGCTGGTTTGCGGAAGACCCGGCGTGCGACCTGCTCTACGGCGATGCGGACTACATCGACGAGTCGGACAACGTCATCGGGCGCTACAACACCGCGCCGTATTCGTTCGCCCGCCTGATGCAGGACTGCTGCGTCTGCCAGCCGGCAGCATTCTGGCGCAGCAGCATCGCGGCACGCACGGGACCCTTCGACGAGACACTCGATTTCGTCATGGACTACGACTATTGGCTGAGGATCGCGCTGGCCGGCGGCAATATCCGCTTCGTGCCCGAACGGCTCGCGAATTCGCGCCTGCATCCCGCGACGAAGACCCTGTCCCGCAGGCGCGACATCTACCGGGAGATCTTCGCGGTCTGCCGCAGGCACGGCGGCTACGTCGACCTGAGTTACTACCATGGTTACTGGGACCACCGCGTGCGCGAGAATCCGGGCGCCTTCGGACGAGCCGTGGGCGTCTTCCCGCGCGGTGCCGCGCTGGCGGCGCGCATACACCATGGGCTGGATCACGTCCCGGGCAGCGGCTGGCCGCGCGCGCGCAACGCGGCGAAGAAAGGGCTCGGCGCGTTCGCGGGGCGGATTCGCGGCCGCGGCAGCCTGATGGTGGCGGCGCCCGCGAAGGTGCGCGGCTTCTACCTCGACGGCTGGCTGGGCCCGCGTGCCGACATGCGCGGCGCCCGGGAGACCGGAGACGCGGTGCTCTTCGTGTCGGGGCGTCCCGCGGTCGCATGCGTCGTCGACGTCTTGGTCGACGGCGTGAAGGTGGATACGCAAGCGCTTGCGCCGGACGACGTGCAGCGCATCGAGATCCGCGCGCCGGTGCGGCGCGAAGTTTCGCTGCGGTTCTCGGCCCACGTCGCCGACGCAGCGCAGCGCCGGCTGGCGTTTCTCGTGCTGGCGACCAACCTCTTTTCGGAACGGGATCTTTCGGCCTGACCGCGGACCCGGCACCCGGCACGGCCCCGGGTCAGCGCCCGGTTACAGGCTGTATGTCGATGCGGGCGATCCCGAGGCCCAGCGGGCGCTCGTCGTCGCTCTGTCCAAGCGCCTTCGGTGAACCCTGCACCGCCGTCTCGATGTCGATGGTGCTCGACGGTTCACGGCCTTCGAAGTCCAGCGTGACGTCGCCCTTCCTGGCCGGAAACACGCGCGTCTCGGCGCCGATCCGCACGCGGGCTTCCTGCGCGACTCCGGGCGTGAACACGTTCGCCACGCGGATGCGGAGCCGGAACGGACCGGTGAAGGGCGTGGTGGTCACGATGCGTGCGCGCGGAGCCGCGGTCCACCGGCCCCACGCTTCGCGCTGGAAGAATCCCTGCATCGAGCGCACGCTGGACGGCACCTCGTCCCGGGCGATGTCGATGGCCACCCAGTGGCGCATCGCACGGCACTCGTCCGGCGATGCCTCCGGCAGGTTCCAGCGCAGCTCGCACTGCAGGGCCAGGCGCAGCGGACCGGCAATCCGGCCGGTCATGATCGCCGCGCCCTCGTCGTTCATGTGATAGCGCGAATCGATGAACTGGTCGTCGTCGAACAGGAAATCGCCCGGCAACCCGACGACCGGGACGCCGCGATCGCGATAGAACGGCGGCAGCGTCGCCGTGATCGTCTCGATCGCCTCAGGCCCGAACGACGCGCGCCGCAACGCGGGAAACGCCGCGACGACGGTGATGCCGCGCGCGTGGCACCACGCGATGAATTCATCGATCATCCGGGCCTGCACGGGATTGAGGTGCCATTCGCGGATTACCGTCTCGTCGGCCATCTTCTTGCGCTGGCTGGTCGTCTGGTCGCCCTTGCGGTTGGCCACCAGATCGCCGGCCGCGTCCATCGCGCTCAACACGTGCGACTCCGCATACGGCTTGCCGAACCAGCCGCCGTACACCTTGCCCAGGTATTCCTCCGCGGTGATGAGCCCGGCGATTTCCAGCGAGCGTCGCGGACCGGCATGCAGCAGGTAGGGCAGGTCGAACGGTATCGTGTAGTCCGCGAGCGTCCAGTTCGCCTTCTCGTCGGCGTACAGCTCGTACTCGATGACGAGCACCGCGACGTCGTTCGGCTGCAATTCCCGGCGCGCGCGGTACAGCATGTGGTCGAGGCCCAGGCCGGCGTTGATCCCCATGTTGATGACGGGCACGCGCAGTTCCGTCGCGAGCGTCAGCGCGCGGATGCTGTAGAGCGCGCCGGAGCCCGCGAACAGCATGACCTTGCCGCCGATCGCTTCGCGCGCGAGCTCTTCCTTGCGCTCCCTCATCACATGGATCGTGGCCGCGGTGTCGCTCGTGGCGACGACCGGACCGCGCATCGACGCCGCGGCCAGTCCCGCGGCCACCACCACGAGCACGGCAACGGGAATCAGCGCGGCAAGGACGAGAAACCGCCAGGCCGCGCGCGCCGCGTGCGCGCCGGTGCCTTGTGAGGCGAGTGATCGTCCACGCGGATGACTCAGAACTGGAAGTACAGGAATTCGAGCCGGGTGCGGCTCGTGACCCCGACCACCATCGTCGCCAGCAGCAGCACGCCGACGACGCACCCCCAGGGGGGCGTGGCGCGCCACGAGAGCCGGAAGCCGGCACGCATCCGGTTTTCCTGCGCGCCGAAGTCGTAGCGCATGATTTCGTTGCTGTTGGGGGCGAGCCAGGCGATGGCGCATGCCGCTGCCAGCAGCCACAGCGCCGATGCCGGCGTCGCCACCGGCGACGGCTGTATGGAGGCCACGCCCGCCATGTTGGCAAGGTACGCATGCGCCGCCGCGACGCCGTCTGAACGGAAGATGACGAGGCCGACGGTCACGGCGACGAACGTCAAGCCCCATTCGACGAGGCGCAGCCACCGCGGGCTGCGGGCGTCGCCATAGACCCGTTGCCACCACAGCCGGTACTGGTGGTTCGCCACCAGGTAGGCGCCGTGCAGCAGGCCCCACAGCAGGAACGTCCAGTTGGCCCCGTGCCACAGGCCCCCCAGCCCCATGGTGGCGAGCAGGTTGAGCGTGCGCCAGTGGGGCCCCCGGCGGTTGCCGCCGAGCGGGAAGTACAGGTAGTCGCGCAGGAAGCGCGACAGCGTGATGTGCCAGCGCCGCCAGAAGTCGATGATGCTGCAGGCCTGGTAGGGCGACCAGAAGTTGACGGGCAGCTTGATGTTGAAGAGCAGCGACACGCCGACGGCCATGTCGCAATAGCCCGAGAAATCGAAATAGAGCTGGATCGTGTAGGCCAGCGCGCCGATCCACGCGTCGCCCATTGCCAGCGTCCCGTGCGGCGCACCGAAGGCCGCGTTGCTGAGCGGCGCGATGCCGTCCGCCAGCACGATCTTCTTGAACATGCCGATCGCCAGGAACGTGACGCCTGCCGCGACGTTGTGCACGTCGAAGCGCAGCCGCGTGCGATCGAGGAATTGCGGCACCATTTCGGCGTGGTGAAGGATCGGACCCGCCACCAGGTGCGGGAAATAGGAGACGAACAGCAGGTAGGTGAGCGGCGTCCGTTCCCTGACCTTGCCGCGGAACGCGTCGACGAGATAGGCGATCTGGGTGAACGTATAGAACGAGATGCCGATCGGCAGCACGATGGACGCGACGTACCAGTGGGCGCCGAGCGCCCGGTCCAGCTGCGCGACGAAGAAATTGGCGTACTTGAAATAGCCGAGCGTCGCCAGGTTGAGCGCGACGCCGGCGCCGAGCGCCAGGCGTGCCATGCCCCCGGCACCGCGCTCGCGCAGGCGAATGATGACACCGCTCACCGCATAATTCACCGCGACCGAACCGAGCAGCAGCAGGACGTACTTCGGCGACCACATCGCGTAGAACACGAGCGACGCCACCGCAAGGGACGCGATGGCGAGCCGCCACGAGAAGCGGCCCAGGACATAGAACGCGGCGAAGACGAGCGGGAGGAATACGAACAGGAATTCCGACGTATGGAACAGCATGTCAGAGCCGCTCGGGGAACAGCACGGTCATCCCGGCTTCCGACGGCGTGACGACGCCGCGCTCGGTGACGAGCGCCGTGACCAGCCGCGCCGGCGTCACGTCGAATGCATAGTTGACCGCGTGCGTGCCGGGTGGGGCGATCGATACCGACGTCGTCTGCCCGAACTCGTCGCGGCCCGCGACGTTCAGCACCTCGGCCGGATTGCGCGCCTCGACCGGGATGCCGTCGCCGCTCGCGAGCGACGGATCCCACGTCGGCGACGGCAATGCCACGTAGAACGGCACGTCGTTGTCGCGCGCGGCCAGCGCCTTCTCGTACGTGCCGATCTTGTTGCAGACGTCGCCGTTGCGTGCGACGCGATCGGCGCCGACGAACACGGCGTCGATGTCGCCGCGGCGCATCAGCCATGCAGCGGCGCTGTCGGCGAACAGCGTGTGCGGGATGCCGCGTTGCTTCAGTTCCCACGCGGTGAGGTTGGCGCCCTGCAGGCGTGGTCGCGTCTCGCTGACGAACACGTAGACCGGAATGCCTTCAGCGTGCGCGAGGAACAGCGGCGCGGTGGCGGTGCCGAAGCCGCAGGTGGCCAGCGCGCCGGCGTTGCAGTGGGTCATCACGCGGATCGGACCGGAGCGCCGGTGCGCGATCGTGCGCAGCAGCGCCAGGCCGTGCTGGCCCAGCGCGTGGTTGATCTCGACGTCCTCGGCGACGATGCGGTCCGCCTCGTCCCAGGCGGCGTCCGCGCGGGCGCTTTCGGCGAGGTCGGCGACGCGCTGGCGGACACGCGTCAATGCCCAGCGCAGGTTGACGGCGGTCGGCCGCGTCCCGTCGAGCGCATTGAAGGCGCGCGCCAGCGCGGTGTCGCTGGCGTCGCGATCCAGCGCCATCGCGAGGCCGTAGGCCCCGACGGCTCCGATGAGCGGCGCGCCGCGGATCCACATGTCGCGGATGGCGCGCGCGGCGCGGTCCGCGTCGCCGATGCGCACCGACAGCACCGCATGCGGCAGCGCACGCTGGTCGATGACGTCGATGTGGCGCGCGCCGGCGGGCCGCACGAGCGCGCGATAGGCGCCGGGGTCCACGATGCGCGGACGATCACCGCTCACGACGACTGCCTCCGCGCTGCGCGCTCATGGCCGCTTCAGCACTTGCACGAGGTTGTTGAAATCGTCGGTCCACAGGCGCCATTCGGGATGCGGGACGATCGGTGTCGCGTGCTCGGCGAGCTCGGGTCGCGCGAGCGCGGCCCGGTCGCGCGACAGCAGCACCCAGTCCGAGCGGCTCGCCATGCCCGTCTCGCCGTCGTCGCTGATCCACACGGACGCGAGGCCGTTCGCCGCGCCGATCGCCTGCACCACCGGCACGAGATCCAGGAAGCGGTTGGTGACGTGGAACGCGATGATCCCGTTGGGCTTCATATGCCGCAGGTAGGCGGCCACCGCTTCGGACGTAATCAGGTGCACGGGGATGGCGTCGCTGGAGAACGCGTCGACGGCCAGCACGTCGAAGCCCTGCGGCGGCTCGCGCTCGAGCGACAGCCGCGCGTCGCCCAACGGCGTGACCACGTGCGCGTCGCTGTCGTGCAGGTAGGAGAAGTACGTATTGGCGATGTGCACGACGGCCGGGTTTATGTCGTAGATGCGGTACTCGTCGCCCTTGGCGCCGTACGCGGCGATCGTGCCGGCGCCGAGCCCGATCATGCCCACCTTCAGCGGCTGCGCGCTGGGATTGAGCATCTCGAGAACGCGCCCGATGCCGGACGTCCGCGTGTAGTACGTCGACGGCTCGCGGACGAGGTCGGGATCGAGATACTGGTTGCCGTGCAGGATGGTCCCGTGGACGAGCTGGCGGCGCCGCGTCACGTCGACGCCGCTCTCCTGCACGCGCAGCACGCCGTAGAAGTTGCGCGTGCTGTAGATCGTGGATGCGTAGAAATCGCGGATGCCATACCACGAACCGTACGCCGTCCCGGCGACCGCGGCCACGCCCAGCAGCGCGAACACGCGCGAATCGCCGCGCACCTGCCACAAGAGCAGCAAAGCCGCGAGGATCAGCCCGAAGCCGAGCTCGAAGTCGGCCGGCAGCCACAACGGCGCCGCGACGCCGACGAGCGCCGCGCCGAGCGCGCCGCCAAGCGCGATCATCAGGTAGAAGCGCGTCAATGCGCCCGGCTCCGGCTTGCCGCGCGCGAGCTCGCCGTGGCAGAACATGCAGACGACGAACAGCCCCGCGCTGAACACGCCGACCTGCAGGCGCAGGTTGTGCGTGACGCTGGTGTCCGCAAGCGTCCACGCCATCGCACCCAGCATCGCCGGTGCCAGCAGCAGGAACAGCGGGCGCACGTACCAGCGCGGGCTGTCGAAGCAGATGATGAACGTGACGAGGTACAGCGTCAGCGGCAACAGCCACAACAGCGGCACGGCCGCGATGTTCTGCGTGATGTGGTTGGTGACGGCGAGCAGCAGGATCGAACCGGTGGCGGCGAGCAGCACCCAGCGGAGCTGCTGGCCGGCCGGAACCCGCGCGGCCCGGGCACGCGCGGCGTCGCCGGCGAGGCCGCTGGCCGCGACGCTGCGCGCGCCGACGAGCGCCACCGCTGCGCACAGCAGCGCGAAGAGCGCATAAGCCACCGACCAGGCGAGCGCCTGCACGCGCGTAGGCAGGTTGGGCTCGATCAGGAACGGGTAGCCCAGCAGCGCGAGCATCGACGCGAGGTTCGACAACGCGAACAGCCGGTAGGGGCTGCGACCGGGGAAGCGCCGTGCGAACCATGCCTGCAACAGCGGGCTCGTGGTCGCGAGCAGGAAGTAGGGCAGGCCGATCGTGACGACGAGCAACCCGAGGATCAGCCCGATCGGGTTCTCGTCGCCCAGCGGCTTCCAGTGCGCCGCGGGGATGATCGGCAGCACCGCAATGCTGGCGACGAGCAGCACCGCGTGGAGCCAGGCGCCGGTACGTGGACGGAGGTGCCGCGCCGACCAGTCGGCATACGCATAGCCCGCGAGCAGCGCGGACTGGAAGAACACGAGGCACGTGGTCCATACGGCCGCCGAGCCGCCGAACCACGGCAGGATCTGCTTCGCGACGATGGGCTGTACGAGGAAGAGCAGGAACGCGGACAGGAAGATCGCGAGCGCGTACAGGAGCATCGCGCCATTCTACCTGCCGCGATGCGCGCGATTTGCGCGCGCGTACCGGGGCCCGGCGCGCCGCTGCCGGCCCTGCGGTACCCGCACGCCCCCGCGGCGTCAGCGTTCCGGGAAGCTCGCGACCAGCTTGCGCCAGTCGCGGTCCGCGAGCTCCGGCTCGATCGCGGCGAGCACGCCGTCGACGAGCTCCGCCGGCGCCGTGGCGCGCAGCTTCGCGAACAGCTGCGCGCGCTCGGCTGGCGGGCAGGCCGTGGCCATCCAGCGCAGCGTCGCGAACATCTTCTGCGGCGGCACCGACGCGACGATGCCGCGCTCGAGCGCCAGCAGTTCGTCGTCGGTGTAGCGCGACCACAGCGCCGCGTTGTGCTCGCGCTCCTCGTACGCCATGTGCACCAGGTTGTCGGCGACGAAGGCCGCCAGGTGGCGGTAGAGCTCGCGTGCAGCGTGCTGGCGCGCCACGGCGCCCCCGGCCATCCGCAAGGCCGCGGTCGCGGCTTCGAGCGCGTCGAGCGAGAGTGCGTGCTCGACGTGGTCGCCGGCGACGTGGCGCGTCGCGCCCGGCGCGCGCGCCTCGATAGCCGGATGCACGAGCCCGTCTTCCGTCGCGAGGTGGCCGCGGAACAGCGCGACCAGTTCCTGCATCGCGCTCGTCATCGCGGCGACGTCGGCGGGATCGTCGGGGTCGAGACGGCCGGCCTGCAGCATCGCCTCGACCATGCAGCGGCGCAGCGCAAGGTGGATCATCCGGTACAGGTCGTGGCGCGCCACCGAGTGGAGGGCGGGCGCACGGTCCCGTGCGGTGGCCGCGGCGTCGCGCGGCGAGGCGGAGTGGGGCGGCCGCGCGGCCGCGAGTGTCGTCGAGTCCATGGTCGTCGTAACTTTCGTACGTTGCAGGATCGCCATTGGACGCGACCGGCGCCTCGCGCGGATGGGCGATGCGACGAACGACGCGCGCGCACGACGAACCGGGCCCGGCACGGACAGCCGTGCCGACCGCAGTTCGACGCGACGGACAAGAGTGCCGGCGGGGAGAGCGGTTAGACTGCTCGCATGGCCGACGCACGACTGTTCCCCGGTTTCGCGATGCGCCGCATCCGCACGCAAGGCGCCGAGATCCACTGCGTGATCGGCGGCAACGGGCCGCCGCTGCTGATGCTGCACGGCTATCCGCAGACGCACGCGATGTGGCATCGCATCGCGCCGCTGCTCGCCGAACGGTTCACCGTCGTGTGCCCGGACCTGCGGGGCTACGGCGATTCGTCGCGTCCCGAGACCACGCCGGATCACGCGCCCTACTCCAAGCGCGCGATGGCGGCCGACATGGTCGAGGTGATGCAGGCGCTGGGCCACGTCCGCTTCGCGCTCGTCGGCCACGACCGCGGCGCGCGCGTGGCGCACCGTCTCGTGCGCGACCATCCGGAGCGCGTGTCGCAGGTGGCGCTGCTCGACATCAGCCCCACGGCGCGCATGTACGCGGCCACCGACTTCGCGTTCGCCAAGGCCTACTACCACTGGTTCTTCCTGATCCAGCCGTACGACCTGCCGGAGCGGATGATCGGCGCCGATCCGACGTACTACCTGCACCGGCTGCTGGCGGGCTGGGGTAACGCGGGCCTTTCGGTGTTCGACCCCATCGCGTTCGCCGAATACGAGCGCTGTTATGCGGCGAGCGGCACGGTGCACGCGACGTGCGAGGACTATCGCGCGGCCGCCGGCATCGACCTCGAGCACGACGCGGACGGCACGCGTATCCGCTGCCCGCTGCTGGTGCTGTGGGGCGCCAACGGTGTCGTCGCGCGGCTGTTCGATCCGCTCGCCGACTGGCGCGCCGTGGCCGACGACGTGCGCGGCGAGGCGCTGCCCGGCGGCCACTACCTGGCGGAAGAATCGCCCGACGCGACGTTCGCGGCGCTCGCCTGCTTCTTCGCCGGGCGCTGAGCGCGCCGCGTCGCGCCGCCTGCTACTGCGGGCCGGCCGCAGCGATCAGCGCGGCCAGCGCGCTTTCCTCGTCCGCGGCAAGATCCGACAGCGGCGAGCGCACGTGTCCTGCGCCGTGGCCGACGATGCGCACGCCGGCTTTCACGATGCTCACCGCATAGCCGGGTTGGCGGTTGCGGATGGCGAGATAGGGCATGAAGAAGTCGCGCAGCAGCTTGCCGGTGGTCGCGTGGTCGCCGGCCGTCACGGCGCGGTGGAACGCCACGGCCATCCGCGGCAGGAAATTGAACACCGCCGACGAATACGTCGGCACGCCCATCGCGAGGTAAGCCGCTGCGTAAACCTCCGCCGTCGGCAGGCCGCCGAGGTAGGTGAGTCGGTCGCCCAGCGCCGTGTGGATGGCGACCATCGCCTCGATGTCGCCGACGCCATCCTTGAAGCCGATCAGGTTGGGACACTCGTCGGTGATGCGCGCAAGCGTCGAGGCGGACAGCCGCGCGTTGGCGCGGTTGTAGACGATCACGCCCAGCCGCGTGGCGCGGCACACGGCGGTGACGTGCGCGCGCAGGCCTTCCTGGCTCGCTTCGGTAAGGTAGGGCGGCAGCAGCAGGATGCCCGCGGCGCCGCGACGTTCCGCTTCCTGTGCGTACGCGATCGCCGTGGCGGTGCCGTGGCCCGCGCCCGCGATGATCGGCGTGTGGGCGCGGCACGCGTCGACGGCGGTGCCGATCACGTCCGCGAACTCGGTTGGCGTCAGCGAGAAGAACTCGCCGGTGCCACCGGCCGCGAACAGCGCGGGCGCGCCGTAGGGCATCAGCCACTCGAGCCGCGCGCGGTAGCCGTGCGCGTCGAAGCGGTCGTCCGCGTCGAAATCGGTGACCGGGAACGACAGCAACCCGGTCGGAAGCACGGCCTTCAGCTGTTCGGGGGACATGGCGGTATCGGCGCGCTCGGCACGGCCACCGGCCGGGACGGCGGTGGCAACTTGTACGACATGTTACCGCAGCGCAGCGCCGCGGCGCAACGCGGTCAGCGCGCCGTCGCGGCCGGCGGCACGAAAGCCTGGCGCAGGCGCTCGCGGCTGTTGGACAGGTGCAGGCGCATGCCGGCGCGGGCTGCGTCGACGTCCTGGCGCTCGATGGCGTGATAGATGTCGGCGTGCTCCTGCTGCAGGCGGGCGAGGTAGTCGAGCTTGCGCCGCCGGTCGCCGGCGAAGAGGTCGAGCCGGGCGCGTGGCACCATCCGCGGCGCCAACTCGCCGAGCAACTGCGGGAACAGCGGGTTGCCGGTGGCGCGCGCGATGGCCAGGTGGAACGCGACGTCGCTCTCCGTGTTGCCGCCGGGCTTGCGCAGGCCGCGCTCGAGCGCGGCCAGTGCCTCCGCGATGGCCGCGAGCTGCGCGTCGCTGCGGCGCGCGGCCGCCAGCGACGCCGCTTCCGCCTCGACAGCCACGCGGATGTCCATCACCTGCAGCACGTCGCGCAGCGTGCCGAGCTGCGCCGGATCGATCGTGAAGCGGAACGCGGCCGGCGTCTCGAGCACGAACGCGCCGCGGCCCTGCTGCGTCGCGATGCGGCCGGATGCGCGCAGGCTGGACATCGTCTCGCGAACCACCGTGCGGCTGACGCCGTAGGCCTCCATCAGCTCGCGCTCGGCAGGCAATCGCGCGCCAGGAGCGAGCTCGCCGGCGTCGATCTTCGCCGCCAGGTCGCGCACCAGCTGCGCCGTCAGGCTGTCGCGCGGCGGGCGGCGGCGGACGCGCCGAGGTGCTGGCGTGGCGGATGGTGGGGTGGTCATCGTGCCGGTGGCGGAGGTTTCTGGCGGATTGGACGGCACGGGCCGGCGCCGTTACTATACGCCCGTTGCAACTTGTCGTACCATTTGCCGATGGGCAAGCCCTTTCGACGTTTGCTGATGACCGGCGCGGCCGGCGGCCTGGGCCGCGTGCTGCGCGCGCCGCTGCGCGAATGGGCGGACGTCGTGCGCCTCTCGGATCGCGCCGATCTCGGCCCCGCGGAGCCGGGCGAGGAACTCGTCGTTGCCGACCTGACCGACGGCAAGGCGGTGCACGCGATGCTGGAAGGTGTCGACGCCGTCGTGCACTTCGGCGGCGTGTCGCTCGAATCGCCGTTCGCAGACCTGGTCGGGCCCAACATCATCGGCCTCAACCACCTGTACGAGGCCGCGCACGACCACGGCGTGCGGCGCATCGTCTACGCCAGCTCCAGCCACGTCGTCGGCTTCTACCGGCAGACGGACGTCGTCGACACCGACGTGCCGCTGCGGCCCGATTGCCTCTACGCCGTCACCAAATGCTTCGGCGAGGCTCTGTCGCGTTATTACTACGACCGCTTCGGCCTGGAGACCGTGTGCCTGCGCATCGGCTCGTCGTTCGCCGAGCCGCGCAACCCGCGGATGATGGTGAGCCTGCTCACGTACGACGACGCCGTCGAGTTGGTCCGCTGCGCGCTGTTCACGCCGCGCGTCGACCACTCGATCGTCTACGGCGTTTCCGACAACGACGTCACGTGGTGGGACAACCATCGCGCGACGCACCTGGGCTTCCACCCCAAGGGCAGCTCGCGCGCGTTCGCGGACCGCTTTCCGCCCACGCCGCTGGAGCCCAACGACACGCCCGAGCGCATCTACCAGGGCGGGCCGTGGGTGACGTCCGGTCCCATCCGTCGCCGCTAGCACGCAGGAGCAGCCCGCCCCTTTTCCGCACCACCCACGTTGCACCGATCGTCCGTCAGTGACGCCCCAGGAGGAAACATGAATCACCCCGCATCATCGCGCCGCAGCTTCATCAAGGCCGGCCTCGCCATGACCGGCGCCACGCTCGCGGGCGGCCGCGCCTTCGCGCAAGGTTCCGCCGTGACGTTCCGCATGTCGTCGACGCTGCCCGCCGACCCCGAGAACTCCGCGCACTACGTCTGGTACCAGCGCTTCGCCGGCAACCTCAAGGCGGCCGTCGGCGACAAGATCGTCGTCAACTACTTCCCCAGCGACCAGCTGGGCAAGGAAGCCGATACCGTCCAGCAGGTGCGCATCGGCAGCATCGACATGATGATCTCCGGCTCGTCGATCTGGGCCACGGTGATGCCCGAGATGGGCGTGCTGGACATGGGCTACCTGTTCGAGAACAACGACCATTGCGGCCGCGCGCTCGACGGCAAGGGTGGCCAGATCCTGGCGGCGATGCTCGCGGAGCGCGTCAACGTGCAGGCCCTCGGCTGGGCGTACAGCCTGGGCGCGCGCAACGTGTGGACGAAGAACCCGGTCAAGACGGCCGCCGACCTGCACAACGTGAAGCTGCGCGTGCTGCCGGTGCCCAACTTCGTCGCCACGCTGCGGCTGATGGGTGCCGTGCCCACGCCGCTGCCGTTCGGCGAGATCTACACGGCGCTGCAGACGGGCGTCGTCGAAGGCTTCGAGCACGATGCGCCGACGGCGCTGGCCGGCAAATTCTACGAAGTCGCGAAGAACTGCGCGCTGACGCAGCACATCTACAACCCGCAGCTGCCCGTGATCAGCAAGCGTTCGTTCGAGCGGATTCCCGCGGAGCTGCGCAAGCCCTTCCTGGATGCGGCCACGGAAGCGACGAAATACCAGCGCGGCCGCGCGGCCGAGACGGAGGCCAACGCGTTCGGCAAGCTGAAGGGCATGGGCCTCGCCGTGAACACGGTCGACCGTGCCGAGCTGCAGAAGAAGGTCGAGCCGCTGTGGACCGAATTCAGCGGCAAGTACCCGTCGGTGAAGCCGGTGGTCGACGAAATCCGCGCGACGCGCTGATCGCCCGGCGGCCGGCGTGACGGACACGATGACGCTCGCGGGCGCGGCCGACGCCGCACCCGCCGTCGGCGCGCATGGCCACGCGCCGGCGCGGCCGCCGGCCTTCCCGCGGCTCCTGCGCTTCGTCGAGCTGGCCACGGCGCTGACGCTGGCCGTCAACGTCGCGATCGTGTTCGTGTCGGTGGTCTGGCGCTACTTCCTGCACGACCCGTTCGAATGGTCGGAGGAAGTGGCGCGCGCGCTGATGGTGATGCTCGTGTTCTTCGGCGCCGCGGCCGCGTGCGGCCGCTCGCGCCACGTGGGCATCGACTCGCTGCGCGGCTTCCTGCCGCCGCACGTCCGGCCTTACGTGATCCGCGGCTGCGAGTGGGTCGTCGTGTTCGTCGGCATCGGCGTCGTGTGGACGTCGGCCGTGCTGATGATGCTGTCGACGAGCCAGACCACGCCGATCGGCTTGCCGCAGGCGATCTTCGTGTCGCCGGTGGTGGTGGGCGGTACGTTCCTGACGCTGTTCGCGCTGGCGCACGCGTTGCGACCCTTCGACCGCACGACGGTCATCGCGGGGCTGGTCGTCGCGGCGGTGACGGGCCTGATCGTGGGCCTCGCGTTCTTCGCGCCCGCCTACGCACCGCGACCCTTCCATGTGCTGCTCGTGGGCTTCCTGCTGTGCCTCGTCGCCGGCGTGCCGATCGCGTTCAGCCTCGCGTTCGCCGCGCTGCTGTTCTTCATCATCGAGCCGACGCTGCCGGTCGTGATCTTCGCGCAGCAGATCGCCGCGGGCGTCGACCACTTCGTGCTGCTGGCCGTGCCGTTCTTCATCCTGGCCGGCCTGATCATGGAAGTGAACGGCATGTCGTCGCGGCTGATCGAGCTGCTGCTGCGCTGGTTCGGCCACCTGCGCGGCGGCCTGAACCTGATCATCGTCGTCGCGATGGCATTCTTCTCCGGCATCTCCGGATCCAAGCTCGCCGACGTCGCCGCCGTGGGCGGCATCCTGATGCCCGCCGTGCGCAAGACGCGCCAGGACGTCAACGACGCCACGGGCCTGCTCGCGGCCAGCGCGATCATGGCGGAGACTATCCCGCCGTGCATCAACATGATCATCCTGGGCTTCGTCGCCAACCTGTCGATCGGCGGCCTGTTCCTCGCGGGCATCGCGCCGGCGATCCTGATGGCCACGGCGCTCGCCGTGTTCTCCGTCTGGCGCGGCAAGAAGGTGGACGTGAGCCACGTGTACGCCAACCCGCGGCCGCTGGCCAAGCTGATCGGCGGCGCGCTCGTGGGCCTCGTCATGATCGTGATGATCGGCAAGGGCGTCGCGTCGGGTATCGCGACGTCCACCGAGATCTCCGCGTTCGCCGTCGTCTACGCCATCGTCGTCGGCTGGATCGCGTTCCGCGAGCTGACGTGGAGCTCGCTGGTGAAGCTGTTCGTCGACTCGGCCACGCTGGCCGGCATGATCATGTTCATCGTCGCCGCGGCGAGCAGCGTCGCGTACTCGCTGACGATCGAGCAGATCCCGCATGCGCTGGCCGCCGTCACCGTGTCGCTGGCGCACCAGTACGGCAACTGGCTGTTCATGCTGATCGCCGTGCTCGCGCTGATCCTGTTCGGCGCGGTGCTGGAAGGCGCGCCGGCGCTGATCATCTTCGGGCCGCTGCTGACGCCCATCGCCGTCCAGCTCGGCTACCACCCGCAGCATTTCGCGATCGTGCTCGTCATCGCGATGGGGATCGGGCTCTTCTCGCCGCCGTTCGGGCTGGGCATGTACGCCACGTGCACGATCGCCAACACGCGGATCGTCGACGTCGTGAAGCCCTATTCGCGCTACGTGATCGTGCTGCTGCTGACGCTGCTGCTGATCGTGCTGTGGCCCGACTTCACGCTGTGGCTGCCGCGCCGCTACGGTCTCGCCTGAAGGCCCAAATGGGGTGATGGCCCAAAAAGGCCTAAATGGGGTCAGACACCAATTCTTTCCGCCTCGCCTGACGCAAGGGCGCGGGTGGCGCGCGAG
>JBGAIC010000055.1:0-20530 GCA_044225845.1 Casimicrobiaceae bacterium | reverse complement strand
AGCGCCGCGTGATCCGGTCGGCGAGCTCGCCGAGCCGCTACGCGCCGAGGCGCGCCGAGCGGTGCCAGCGCCGCATGCGCCTCCACGCGCAGCGCATCGGCGTGCGCCCGCGCGGCGTCGAGACCCATCAGCGTGACGAACGTGGGCTTGCCTTGCGCGGCGTCGCGTCTCGCGGTCTTGCCGAGCGATTCGCGGTTCGACGTCCAGCACGTCGTCGACGACCTGGAACGCCCAGGCCCGTGGCGTCGAATACGCGGCGAGCGCGCGCTCGACGTCCGCCGCGAGCGGCCCGGCCGCCTGCGCGCCCAGGCGTACGGACGCATCGATCAGCGCGCCGGTCTTCAAACGGTGCATCGTCGCGAGCTCGGCAAGCGCGAGGCTTGATCCAGTGGCGGCGAGGTCGATCGCCTGCCCGCCCGCCATGCCGTGCGAGCCCGCGGCGTCGGCCAGCAGCAGGCAGGCGCGGCCGAGTCCCATCCGGCATCCGCGAGCACGCCGAACGCAAGCGCCTGCAGCGCATCGCCGGCGAGCAGCGCCATCGCTTCGCCGTGGGCGACGTGCGTGGTCGGGCGGCCGCGGCGCAGCACGTCGTCGTCCATGCAGGGCAGGTCGTCGTGGACCAGCGAGTAGGCGTGGATCAGTTCGACGGCCGCGGCGGGCGCGTCCACGACGTCCGCCTCCGCGCCGACGCATTCGCCAGCCGCATAGGCCAGCAGCAGGCGCATCAGCACCGCCACCCAGCACCGCATAGCGCATCGCATCCGCCAGGGGCCCGGGTGCGAGCGCGTCGGCGCCGAGCAGGCGCTCGAGGATCGCTGATGCGCCGCCTGGACGCCCAGACGGCGAACTCCACGTCAGGCCGCATCGTCGTCGGCAAGTTGCGCAGCACGCCCTTGTCCAGCACCTGGATCTCCTGTCGCCTTCTTCAGCACGCCTGACAGTACTGGAGCAGCTCGGCGCCCCGCTTTTGTAGGCGGCCAGCGATTCCTTGAGCGGCAGCGTGCCGGCTTCCATCGTCTCGACGATCGCCTCGAGCTCGGCGAGCGCCGACTCGAAGCTCGGCGGCGGGGGGGAAGCGGGTGTTTCGGCCATGGGTGTGAAAGCGGAGGCAGGCGGCGGCTGACGCGCCGGGGTCGATGGTCTAAGGTCTTGACCTATCGAACAAAAGCGCCATATACTAGCACGTTGACGATGCAGCCGAAACCCGCCGGAGCGCCCGTCTTGGGCACCCTTGGCGTCAGCGGCTGACTTAGCAAAGCGGTCCGGAGCAGGCTCCCCGTTGCCACCCTCGAATCCCGTCCGGGATGCCGGGGTGTCGCCGGACGAGTCGGCCACCGGGTTGTTGGGTTGGGTTGGGCCGTTGGGTCGGCGTTCCCTTCTTTTGGCCACTCCGCCGGGCGGGGTGGACGGGACGCCTGCCGGAAAGGAAAGGCTGGCACATGTCGGATCTCGCCACCGCGACGCACCTCGCCGAGACGGCGTCGCAATTCCCTGTCGACTGGTACTGCGATCCCCGCGTGTTCGACGCGGAGATGCGGACGCTGTTCGCCCGCGCGCCGCGTTACGTGGGCCACGAGTTGATGGTGCCGGACGCGGGCGACTACCGCGTACTGGCGTCGCGCGACAACGCGCAGGCGCTCGTCCGCAACGCGGGCGGCGTCGAGCTCTTGTCGAACATCTGCCGCCATCGGCAGGCCATCATGCTGACGGGCGCGGGCAATGCGCAGAACATCGTATGCCCGCTGCACCGCTGGACGTACGACCTGAAGGGCCAGCTGCTGGGCGCGCCGCATTTCTCGCCGCAGCCCTGCGCGAGCCTCGCGCGCACGCCGCTGACGCGCTGGAACGGCCTGCTGTTCGAGGGCCTTCGCGATCCCGCGCGTGACCTGGCGGGCCTCGACCTCGCGCGCCTCGACTTCGCCGGCTACCGGTTCCACCACGCCGACATCCACGAGTGCAACTACAACTGGAAGACGTTCATCGAGGTCTACCTCGAGGATTATCACGTCGGCCCGTTCCATCCCGGCCTTGGCCAGTTCGTCACTTGCGACGACCTCGCGTGGCAATTCACCGACTGGGCCAGCGTGCAGACGGTAGGCATCAACAACGGCCTCGCCAAGCCGGGCAGCCGCACCTACGAACGCTGGCACCGCGCCGTGCTCGACTACTACCGCGGCGCGATGCCGCCGCAGGGCGCCATCTGGCTCACCTACTACCCCGGCGTGATGGTCGAGTGGTACCCGCACGTGCTGGTGGTGAGCACGCTGGTGCCGCGGGCCGTGGACCGCACGACGAACATCGTCGAGTTCTACTACCCCGAGGACATCGCGCTGTTCGAGCCGGAGTTCGTCGAGGCCGAGCGCGCCGCGTACATGGAGACCTGCGTCGAGGACGACGAGATCGCCGAGCGGATGGACGCGGGCCGCCGCGCGCTGTACGCGCAAGGCCGCAACGAGATCGGGCCCTACCAGTCGCCGATGGAAGACGGGATGAAGCATTTCCACGAGTTCTACCGCGCGCACATGGCGGACGCACTGGCGCGGCTCTGACGCATCCCGGCGCATGCCGGGCAAACCGATGACGATCGCGCGCTGGCAACGGGAGCTGTTCACGCTGGGCTCCGCGCGCTTTCGCATGCCGGTCGCGCTCCGCTTCGCGTGCGTCGCCGGCCTGCCGCTGTGCGCGGGCCTTGCACTCGATGCGCGCGGGCCCGCGGTGATCGCGACGTTCGCGGCGCTGCTGATCGCGCTGTGCGACGTCGGCTACACGCATCGCGCGCGCCTCGTCACGATGGCCTGTGGCGCGGTCGCGATCGTCGCCGGCGGCGCGATCGGCGCCCATTTCGGCGGCCATCCGTACGCTCACGAAACGCTGGTGACCGTCGCAGCGCTCGCGGTGGGGCTCCTGTCCGGGCCGCATCCCGCTTCGTCCACGGTTGCGCGCTTCTTCGCGCTGGCCGTCGTCGTCGGCGCAGGGGTCCAGTGGCTGTCGGACGCCTACTTCGTCGCGTGTGCCGGCGGTGCCGCGTGCGCGCTGACCGTGACGGCCCTCCTCTGGGCGCTGCTGCCGCGCGACCGCACGAGCCCGCAGGACTGGCGCACGCGAATCGACACGGCATTCGCGTTCGACCGTCCCGACGTGCGCTTCGCGCTGGCGCTGGCGTGCGCCGCCGCCGCGGCGCTGTTCGCGGCCAACCTGCTCGCGCTGCACCGGCCTTACTGGGCCGCGGTCACCGTGCTGATGGTGATGCGCCGCGAAGGCACCGAGAGCCTGCGGTTGACGCTGCATTACGCGGTGGGCACCTTGCTGGGGCTCGTCGTCGCCGCGGCGATCGTCGCGCTGGAGCCGCCGCTTGCGGCGCTGGCGGCGGTCGCCGTCGGCGCTGCCGCCGTCATCCGCATCGCGCTGGCGATCAACCCGTCGCTGGGCTTCTCCGCGTTCACCGTGTTCGCGCTGCTGCTGATCGAAGTCGCGCTGCCGCATGCGGGCTTCTCGTGGACGCTGTGGTCGACGCGGGCTTACGACGTCGCCGTCGGCTGCGCGTTGGCGCTCGCCGGTACGCTGCTCGCGCAGCGGCGCGCCGGCGCGCCGTAAAATGGCGCCATGCACTCCACGCTGATCGACACCGCCACGCTCGCCGCCCATCTGGACGATCCCTCGTTCGTGGTCGTCGACGTCCGCCACGACCTTGCGCAGCCGGATTCCTGGGGCGCCGCGCAATACGCCGCGGGCCACGTGCGCGGCGCGCAGTTCGCCGGCATCGACGCCGACCTGTCGGCGCCAAAGACCGGGCGCAACGGCCGCCATCCGCTGCCGTCGCCGGAAGTCGCCACCGCGCTGTTCAGCCGGATGGGCATCGGACCCGGCACGCAGGTGGTGGCCTACGACCAGAACCAGGGGATGTTCGCGTCGCGGCTGTGGTGGATGCTGCGCTGGCTGGGCCACGACGCCGCGGCCGTGCTCGACGGCGGTTACGCGAAGTGGCTGGCCGAAGGCCGCGCCGTCGACGCGGCGAGCGCGGTCCCGCGCACCGCCACGTTCGTCGCGCGCACGCCGCTGCCCACCGCCAGCGTGCAGGACGTGCTGGACAGCCTGGCGTCGCGCTCGCGCTTCATCGTCGACGCGCGCGCGGCGGAACGCTCTGCGGCGACGTCGAGCCGATCGACCCGGTCGCCGGCCACATCCCGGGCGCGCACAACTGGCCCTACGCGCGCAACGTCAACGCCGACGGCACGTTCGGCTCGGCGGCCGACCTGCGCACGGCGTGTGAGTTCCTGGGCCCGACGCCGCGCGCGCATCGTCCACCAGTGCGGCAGCGGCGTCACCGCCTGCCACAACGTGCTGGCGATGGCCCATGCCGGGTATCCGCTGACCACCGTCTATCCGGGGTCGTGGAGTGATGGGGTCCGGCGCGGTCGGTCACTGCGGTGGATGCGCTGCAGGTGGGCGGTGGGCGCGGATGTTCAAGTCCGCTCGGCCACATCCGCGCCCACCGCCCCTCCTGGCAGCGGTCGCGCTCCGTAGCCGCCCGGTCGCGGACGCCTCGCTAATACTCGTCAAAACGGGTGCCGAGTGGTCGCATCCATCGGCGCCCGGGCCGTTCCATCATCCGTCCAGCCGATTTCGTCGCAAGCGCGTTGAAGCCGGCGGCAATCGTTACGTAATGTCTGCACAACACGCCACGCGCAGCATGCGGGCGCAAGAGGCAGCACTAACGGAGAGAACGATCATGGACATGAACCAACGACCCTTTGCAGGCGCGCTGCCGGCCACGCTGGCCGCCGCGACGCTGTTCGGCGTCTACGCGGGCTATACCGGCCTCGATGCGGATCTCGGGCAGTCGCCGTCGCTGCTGCTGGCGACGATCGCCGTGTTCCTGTTGCCCGCGTGCATCGCGGTGGCCTGGCGCAGCGCGAGCTCCGCGCTCGCGCAACGTCGTGCCGACGAACGCGAGGCAGCGACCGTCATGACCGACGTCGCGCCTTACGAGGCGGAAACGGTGCCGATGGCCGCGGTGGCCAGCATCGTCGGCATCGACGCGGCGCCGGATGCCGCGCGCGCGGACTTGGCCATCGAGAAGGCCCCGGCGGCCGAAGTGCTGTCGCTCACCGAAGTGAAGGTGGAGCGCCGGCAGCAGGAACGGCGCTCCGCCCACCGGCGCGCCCGCGAATCGCAATTCGCGAGCTGACGCCGGCCGGCAGCCGGGCTAGCCGTGGACGACGGCGAGCTCGGCCTTGGGCTTGTCGAAGAACTGCTCGTCCTCGGTCGAGTGCTTCAACGCGGTGGTCGACGCGGCGAAGCCCTGGATCGCCGTGGTCACCGCGTCGAAGTAGCCGGTGCCCACCTCGCGCTGGTGCTTGACCGCCGTGAAGCCGCGCTCCGCCGCCGCGAACTCCGCCTCCTGCAACTCGACGAACGCGCTCATCCCGCCGCGCGCATAGCCGTGCGCGAGGTTGAACATCGAGTAGTTGAGGCTGTGGAAGCCCGCCAGCGTGATGAACTGGAACTTGTAGCCCATCGCCGCCAGCTCGCGCTGGAACTTCGCGATCGTCGCGTCGTCGAGGTTCTTCTTCCAGTTGAACGACGGCGAGCAGTTGTAGGCCAGCAGCTTGCCGGGGAACTTCGCGTGGATCGCATCGGCGAAGGCCTTGGCGAACGCGAGGTCCGGCTTGCCGGTTTCACACCAGATGAGGTCGGCGTACGGCGCGTAGGCGAGGCCGCGTGACACGGCCTGGTCGAGGCCGTTGCGCGTGCGGTAGAAGCCTTCGATCGTCCGCTCGCCGGTGAGGAAGGGCTTGTCGTTGTCGTCGACGTCGGACGTCACGAGGTCGGCGGCTTCCGCGTCGGTGCGCGCGAGGATCAGCGTCGGCACGCCCATCACGTCGGCGGCCAGTCGCGCGGCGATCAGCTTGTCGACGGCCTCGCGCGTGGGCACGAGCACCTTGCCGCCCATGTGGCCGCACTTCTTCACCGACGCGAGCTGGTCCTCGAAGTGCACGCCGGCGGCGCCCGCCTCGATCATCGCCTTCATCAGCTCGAAGGCGTTCAGCACGCCGCCGAAGCCCGCTTCCGCGTCGGCGACGATCGGCGCGAAGAAGTCGACGTCGCCTTTGCCTTCCATGTGCTGGATCTGATCGGCGCGCATGAACGTGCTGTTGATCCGCTTGACCACCGACGGCACGGAGTTCACCGGGTACAGCGACTGGTCGGGATACATCTCGCCCGCCACGTTGGCATCCGCGGCCACCTGCCAGCCGGACAGGTAGATGGCCTTGAGGCCGGCCTTCACCTGCTGCATCGCCTGGTTGCCGCTCATCGCGCCCAGCGTGTGCACGTAGGGCTCGTCGTGCAGCAGGCGCCACAGCTTGTCGGCACCGCGGCGGGCGAGCGTGTGTTCGACGGCGACCGACCCGCGCAGCCTGACGACGTCCTCGGCCGCGTAGCCGCGGCGGATGCCGTTCCAGCGGGGGTTGTCGTGCCATTCCTTCTTGAGTCGTGCGGTGTCGAGATCGTGGTTCATCGTGCGCTCCGGTGTCGTTCGGCGTTGGTCGCAAGCGCGGATCGAACCATTCGATGCACGCTGCGATGGAAGGCACGCTAACAAGCGCTGCCGCACGCGCGCAATACGTTTTGCGGCGTCACGGAAAATATTTCTGCTTATTTTTCATGATGTTAGAAATCGTTTGCGCAGGATGGAAATTCCTACGCACAACAATGACGCAAATGCGCTGCGTTGCAGCGTGACGCGCTCCACCATGAGTGCGAGAGGCGCTGCGAGGGGCAAGGCGCGCGCGCAGTACGACCGTGCGGCGCATCAACGCATTTCCGCGCGACAGAAATTGTTTTCAGCGGCGCCTGGCGCGCGATGCGATGCGCAGGACAGGACGCGCAAGCGCGGCACGCCAACGAAAAGGGCCGGTTGCCCGGCCCTCGTCGTGTGCGGTTCGCGGCCCCGCGACTAGACGGCTTCCGCGACCTCGGGTTCGTCGAACGTGAGCTTGACCTTGTCGTTGTCGTCGAGGTCGATGTTCACGCGGCCGCCGTTGGTGAGCCGGCCGAACAGCAGCTCGTCCGCCAGCGCCTTGCGGATCATGTCCTGGATCAGCCGCGCCATCGGCCGCGCGCCCATCTGCGGGTCGAAGCCCTTCTTCGCCAGGAATTCCTTCAGCTTCGGCGAGAACGACGGTTCCACCTTCTTCTCGTGCAGCTGGTTCTCGAGCTCGAGCAGGAACTTGTCGACGACCTTCAGGATGACGTCGTGGTCCAGCGCCGCGAACGAAATGGTGCCGTCGAGGCGGTTGCGGAACTCCGGCGTGAACAGGCGCTTGATCTCCAGCATCTCGTCGCCCGCCTCGCGCTCCGTCGAGAAGCCGATGGTGCTCTTCGCGAGATCCGCGGCGCCCGCGTTCGTCGTCATGATGATCGTGACGTTGCGGAAGTCCGCCTTGCGGCCGTTGTTGTCGGTGAGCGTGCCGTGATCCATCACCTGCAGCAGGATGTTGAAGATCTCCGGGTGCGCCTTCTCGATTTCGTCCAGCAGCACGACGCTGTACGGGTGCTTGGTCACGGCTTCCGTGAGCTGGCCGCCCTGGTCGAAGCCGACGTACCCCGGGGGCGCGCCGATCAGCCGCGACACGGCGTGGCGCTCCATGTACTCAGACATGTCGAAGCGGATCAACTCCACGCCCAGGCAATAGGCGAGCTGCTTCGCGACTTCCGTCTTGCCGACGCCGGTGGGGCCGCTGAACAGGAAGTTGCCGATGGGCTTGGTGGGGTTGCCGAGGCCCGAGCGCGCCATGCGGATGGCCGCGACGAGCGCGTCGATGGCCTTGTCCTGGCCGAAGACGACGTTCTTCAGGTCGCGATCCAGCGTGCGCAGCGCGTTGCGGTCGTCCGAGCTCACGTTCTTGGCCGGGATGCGCGCGATCTTGGCGACGATCTCCTCGACCTCGGTCTTGCCGATGACCTTCTTCTGCTTCGACTTGGGCAGGATCTTCTGCGCGGCACCGGCTTCGTCGATGACGTCGATGGCCTTGTCGGGCAGGTGGCGGTCGTTGATGAAGCGCGCCGACAGCTCAGCCGCCGACGTCAGCGCCGCTGGCGCGTACTTGACGCCGTGGTGCTGCTCGAAGCGCGTCTTGAGGCCGCGCAGGATCTCGACCGTCTCCGCGATGGACGGTTCCGGCACGTCCACCTTCTGGAAGCGCCGCGACAGCGCGTGGTCCTTCTCGAAAATCTGGCGGAACTCCGTGTACGTCGTGGCGCCGATGCACTTCAGCGCGCCCGACGACAGCGCCGGCTTCAGCAGGTTGGACGCGTCGAGCGTGCCGCCCGACGCGGCGCCCGCACCGATGATCGTGTGGATCTCGTCGATGAACAGGATCGACTTTGGATTGTCGGCGAGCTGCTTCAGCACGGCCTTCAGCCGCTGCTCGAAATCGCCGCGGTATTTGGTACCCGCGAGCAGCGCGCCCATGTCCAGCGAATACACCTGGTATTCGGACAGCAGGTCGGGCACCGAGCCTTCGTTGATGCGGCGTGCAAGTCCCTCGGCGATGGCCGTCTTGCCCACGCCGGCTTCGCCGACGAGCAGCGGGTTGTTCTTGCGGCGGCGACACAGCACCTGGACCACGCGCTCGAGCTCGGCGTCGCGGCCGATCAGCGGGTCCACCTTGCCGGCCTTGGCGAGCTGGTTCAGGTTGACCGTATAGGCATCGAGCGCGCCTTGCGCCTCGCTGCCTTCGCCTTCTTCCTTGCTCTCGGCCTTCTCGTCCTTCTTCTGCGGCGTCTTGGTGATGCCGTGCGCGATGTAGTTGACGACGTCCAGCCGCGTGACGCCGCGCTGGTTCAGGAAATAGACGGCGTGCGATTCCTTCTCGCCGAAGATCGCGACGAGCACGTTGGCGCCGGTAACTTCCTTCTTGCCGGAAGACTGCACGTGGAGGATGGCGCGCTGGATGACGCGCTGGAAGCCCTGCGTGGGCTGCGTGTCCGCGTCCGAGTGCGCGGCGAGGCGCGGCGTGTGCTCGGAGATGAAGTCGCCCAGCACGCCGCGGAGCTCGTCGAGGTCGACGCCGCAGGCTTTCAGGACTTCCTGTGCGGAGGGGTTGTCGAGCATGGCCAGCAGCAGGTGCTCGACGGTGATGAACTCGTGCTGCTTCTGCCGGGCCTCGACAAAGGCCATGTGGAGGGAGACTTCCAGTTCCTGCGCGATCATTGCCTGACTCCGACCTCTCGACTGCTTGCACCGGCGGACGATTCCGCCGTCATGCATCAACTGCTTTTCAGGTCTCCTCCATCGTGCACTGCAGTGGGTGTTGATGCTCGCGCGCGATGCCGATCACCTGGTCGACCTTCGCCGCGGCCACCTCTCGGGTGTACGTGCCGCACACACCCATCCCTTCGCGATGCACCTGGAGCATGACTTGCGTCGCTTTCTCCCGCGTCATCGCGAATACAGTCTGCAACACGACGACGACAAAGTCCATCGGCGTGTAATCATCGTTCAGCAGCAGAACCTTGTATAGCGGCGGCGGTTTCGCGCGGACTTTCTCCGCTTCGAGCGTGTTGCCGGCATGCTCCCGGGCGGTCATTGCGGCCTGGCGTTCACGGTGAAATGGGGATTATGTTTGACGAACGCAACAGTTTTATCAAGCCGCGCCGGACCACGTGCGCATCTGCTTGACGGCCCCCGGCTGTTCCGCGTAAAAAAACGGGCGTTTGGCCCCCGTTCACCAACTTGTGAGGTACACGTTTTATGGCAACCGGAACCGTCAAGTGGTTCAACGACGCGAAGGGCTTCGGCTTCATCACGCCCGATGACGGCGGCGAGGATCTGTTTGCGCACTTCTCGGCGATCAACATGCAGGGCTTCAAGACGCTGAAGGAAGGGCAGAAGGTTTCGTTCGAAGTCACGCAGGGGCCCAAGGGCAAGCAGGCCTCGAACATCCAGGCCGCATGACCAGTGTACGCCCGCCGGCTCCACGCCCCTGATGCGCGGAGCGCGGCAGCCGGCAGTGCCCGAAGGGCCCGCGATGCGGGCCCTTTTTACTGATGTCGGCGCTCTCCTGCGCTCGCAGCGCCATTTAAAAGTAAGCGCGCACTACCGCCGTAAGAACTCCGTAGCGTCATGAGCTCCGTGTGGATCCTCAACAAGCCCTATGGCGTGCTGTGCCAGTTCAGCCCGTCCGCGGAGCGCACGACGCTGGCGGCCTATGTCGACGTGCCGGACATCTACCCCGCCGGCCGGCTGGACGCCGACAGCGAAGGGCTCGTCGTCCTCACGGCCGACGGCGCGTTGCAGGCGCGGCTGTCCCATCCCCGCCACAAGGTGGCCAAGACCTATTACGTGCAGGTCGAAGGCGAGCCCACGCCGGCGGCGCTGGCGCGGCTGGCCGCCGGCGTCGACCTGGGCGACTTCGCGACGCAACCCGCGGCGGTGGAGCGGATGGCCGAGCCGCCCGGCCTGTGGCCACGGGTGCCGCCGATCCGGGAACGGCGCGCCATTCCCACGTCCTGGCTCGCGCTGACGATCCGTGAAGGCAAGAACCGCCAGGTGCGGCGGATGACGGCGGCGGTCGGGCTGCCGACACTGCGGCTCATCCGCTGGCGCGTGGGCGAATGGACGCTCGACGGCCTTGCGCCGGGCGAGGTGCGAAAAGTGCGCGTGCTACCATTCGCGCCCTCCGGGGCCTTCGCGCGCGCTGCTGCGCCGACCCCGTTTATGCGCCGACCCCGCAGTTCCCGAATGCCGCAACGATGATCCGACGCCTGCTCGCGCGCCTGATGCCGGGCCGGCCGGCCGCCAAGCCGCGCGTCTTCGGTCCCGACAAGCACTCGATCCGCCGCGGCCAGCTCTCGTCCGGCGCGCGCAGCGTCACGCGCAAGCTGCACGAGGCGGGCTTCGAGGCCTACATCGTCGGCGGCGCCGTCCGCGACCTGCTGCTGGGCATCGAGCCCAAGGACTTCGACATCGCCACCAACGCGACGCCGGAACAGGTGAAGCCACTGTTCCGCCGCGCGTTCATCATCGGCCGCCGCTTCCGGCTCGTGCACGTCCACGCGGGCGCCGAGGTGCTCGAGGTGTCCACCTACCGCGCGGCGCAGACCGGCGACGATGCCACCGACGAGCATGGGCGCCTCCTGTCCGACAACGTCTACGGCACGCAGGCGGACGATGCGCGCCGCCGCGACTTCACCGCCAACGCGCTGTACTTCGACCCGGAAACCGAGACCATCGTCGACTACGTCGGCGGCGTGGCCGACGTCCGCGCGCGGCGCCTGAAGCTGATCGGGCCGCCGGTGACGCGCTTCCGCGAGGATCCGGTGCGGATGCTGCGTGCCGTGCGGCTCGCGGCCAAGCTGTCGCTGGCGATCGAGCCCAAGACCGCGGCGCCGATCCCCAAGCTCGCGCCGCTGATCCAGAACGTGCCGCCCGCGCGGCTGTTCGACGAGATGCAGAAGCTGCTCTTGTCCGGCCACGCGGCGGAAACGCTGAAGAGCCTGCGCGCGCACGGCCTGGCGCACGGCCTGCTGCCGCTGCTGGACGTGATCATGGAGCAGCCGCTCGGCACGCGCTTCATCGACGCGGCGCTCGCCAACACCGATGCGCGCGTCCGCGCCGACAAGGGCGTGTCGCCGGCCTTCCTGTTCGCCACGCTGCTGTGGCACGAGGTGCTCGTCAACTGGAACGCGCGCAAGGCGAAGGGCGAGAAGCCCCTGCCCGCGCTGTTCGACGCGATGGACGGCGTGCTCGAGGCGCAGGCGGAGCGCATTGCCATCCCGCGCCGCTTCGAGGCGACGATCAAGGAGATCTGGTCGCTGCAGCCGCGCTTCGAGCAGCGCGCGGGCACGCGGCCCTATCGCCTCGCCGAGCATCCGCGCTTCCGCGCCGCCTACGACTTCCTGCTGCTGCGTGCCGAGAGCGGCGAAGTGCCGCAGGCGCTGGCCGACTGGTGGACGCGCTTCGAATCGGCCTCGCCGGACGAGCGGGAGTCGATGCTGAAGCCGGACGAGGCGCCGGCGCGCAAGCGCCGCCGCTCGCGCAGCCGCGGCCGCAAGCGCAGCGGCGACGCGGGCGAAGGCGACGCGGCCGACGGCGCATCCGACAGCGACGCACAGGACGCGGCCGACAACGCCGACTGACCCCGTGGCGCGCGCGTACGTGGGCCTCGGCAGCAACCTCGCGCATCCGCGTCGCCAGCTCGCACGGGCCGTGCGGCGGCTGCGGCAGTTGCCGCGCACGCGGCTCGTGGGCCTGTCGCCGAATTTCGCGAGCGCGCCCATCGACTCCTTCGCGGCCGACGGCAGCCCCGCACCCGATTACGTCAACGCGGTGGCCGCGCTCGACACCGCGCTGGCCCCGCGCGCGCTGCTCGCGGCGCTCGCGCGGATCGAGCATCGGCAGGGGCGCACACGCGTGCCGGGCACGCGGAATCGCCCGCGGACGCTCGACCTCGATTTGCTACTATTCGACGCACGCCGCTTGCGGCATCCGACGCTGACACTGCCGCATCCACGGATGCACGAGCGTGCGTTCGTGCTGGTGCCACTCGCGACGCTCGCGCCGCATGCACGGATCCCCGGCGTCGGCCTCGCCGCCCGCGCCCGGCGCGCGACGCACGGCCAAGCGATCCGCCGCACGCGCACCGCCCCCTCCCGCTGACGCCGCATGGACCTCGCCGCTTCGCATTACATCGTTGTCGAAGGGCCGATCGGCGCAGGCAAGACCAGCCTCGCGCGCGAGCTCGCGCTGCACCTGCGCGCCGACACGCTGTTCGAGAAGCCCGAGGACAATCCCTTCCTCGCGCGCTTCTACGCCGACATGCCGCGCTACGCGTTGCCGGCGCAGCTCACGTTCCTGTTCCAGCGCGCGGACCAGCTGCGCGCGCTGGCGCAGATGGACCTGTTCCGCCGGCCGACGGTGGCGGACTTCCTGCTCGACAAGGACCCGCTGTTCGCGCGGCTCAACCTCAACGACGACGAGTACGCGCTGTACGACAAGGTGTTCCAGCACCTGAAGCCGCAGACGCCGACGCCCGACCTCGTCATCTACCTGCAGGCGCCGGTGCCCACGCTGTCCGAACGCGTGCAGCGGCGCGGCGTCGACTACGAGCGCTCGATGCCGGCCGATTACCTCGCGCGCCTCGCCGACGGTTACACGCGCTTCTTCTACCAGTACGACGAGGCGCCGCTGCTGATCGTCAACAGCGAGCGGCTCAACTTCGTCGACAACCCCCGGCATTTCGCGCTGCTGCTCGAGCGCATTGCCGCCATGCGCTCGCGGCGCGAATTCTTCAACCTGGGCGCGGGCGGCTGATGCACCGGTCCCGCACCGTCATCTTCGTGCCATGATGCCGGCCCATACTGGCGGGCTCGCCCCGATACCCGCGTGATTCCGATGCCGTCCCCACTCCTTCGCCTGACCCGTGCCGCGCTGTTCGCCGTGCTGGCCCTCGTCGCGAGCGCCGTTGCGGCCCAGCCGACCGGCGCACTCGCAGCCTATCCGTCCAAGCCGATCAAGCTGGTCGTGCCATTCCCGCCGGGCGCCGGCACGGATACGGTGGCGCGCTTCGTCGCGCAGAAGCTCGGCGAGACGCTGGGCCAGCCGGTGGTCATCGAGAACCGCACCGGCGCGGGTGGCGCGATCGGGGCCGTCGAAGTCGCCAAGGCCGACGCCGACGGCTACACGCTGCTGTTCGTCGCGTCGCCGTTCACCACCGTCGCCGTCGCGACACGCAACCCGGGCTACGATCCCGTCGCGCAGTTCGCACCGGTGGCCGCGATCGCCGAAGGCCCGCTCGCGTTCGTCGTCGCGACCAGCGTGCCGGCCGCCACGCTGCACGACTTCATCGCGCTGGCCAGGCGTGAGCCAGGCAAGCTCAACTACGGCTCGGCCGGCACCGGCAGCGTCAACCACCTCGCGCTCGAGCTCTTCAACGCGCGCACCGGTGCCAACGTCGTCCACGTTCCGTATCGCGGCATCGCCGACGCGACGAAGGACCTGATGGCCGGCCAGATCCAGGCGATGACGGCTTCCATCCCGGCGACGCTGCCGCAGATGGCCGCGGGCAAGGTGAAGGTGCTGGCGGTGACGGGCCACAAGCGCGTCGCGCAGATGCCCGACGTGCCCGCGTGGAGCGAACAGGGCGTGCGCGACGCCGAGGTCATCAACTACTGGGGCATCGTCGCGCCGCGCGCGACGGATCCGGAGATCGTCGCGCGCTTGAACCGCGCGGTGAACAAGCTGCTGGCCGAGCCCGCGGTGCGCGAGCGGCTGGAGCGCGAAGGCGTCGAGATCACGATGGGGCCGCCGGACACGCTGGGCCGCACGCTCGGCGCGGACCTCGCGCGCTGGCAGAAGCTCATCAGCGACGCCCGCCTCGCGTTCGACTGAGCCGGCGCTGCGCGGCGCGCGGGAAATGTGCGCCGCCCTCCACGGCTAGCGCAGCGTGATCACCACTTCCAGGTACTCGCTCGGGACGACCAGCGAGCGGGCGCCCGCGCGGTTGTGCTGCGCGAGCAACGCCAGCAGGTCCTGCTCCAGCGCGTCGCCCTGCGCGCCCGGCAACGCGGCGAACGCCTTGTGCACCGGGCCATACCAGCGGCGGAACACGTCGACGAACTCCGCCGCCGAGCGATAGCGGAAGTTGAAGAGCCGGCGCTCCACGGCGATGCGCGCGGCGCGCTCGCCGAACAGCTGCGCGAGATGCGCCTCGGTGCCCCAGCGCGGCGGCGGCTCGGCGGCAGGTGGCGGGGGCAGGTGGCTGCCCAGCACCTTGAACATCCGCCCGATGAAGCCTTCCGGCGTCCAGTTGGCCAGGCCGATGCGGCCGCCGGAGCGGCACACGCGCATCATCTCCGACGCGGCGCGCGCGTGGTCCGGCGCGAACATCACGCCAAACGTCGACAGCACGGCGTCGTACTTGCCGTCGGCGCACGGCAGCGCCTCGACGTCGGCAACCTCGAACTTCACGGCGAGGCCTTCCGCGCGTGCCCGCTCGGCGCCGCGCTCCAGCAGCGACGGCACGTAGTCGGTCGACGTGACGACGGCGCCGCGCCGCGCGGCGGCAAGCGTCGCGTTGCCGTTGCCGGCCGCGACGTCGAGCACGGCTTCGCCGGCGAGCAGTTCGCAGGCTTCGGCGAGCGACTCGCCGACGATCTGCAGCGTGGTGCCGATGACGGCGTAGTCGCCGCTGGCCCATGCGGCCTGCTGGCGGAGCTTGAGTGCGGGGAGGTCGAGCGGTGCATTCATGAACGTGGTTCTTTCCTCGGGTGGTCGGGGTCGCCGCGCCATGACGGCAGGTGACGCCGCGCGACGGGACCGGGAGTGTCGATGCACACGGCGCGCGAAGTCCTTTCCCTGCGTCGGCCTTCGTTGTCCCGGCGTCCGGCGGCGATGCGCCGACGCGCGCGGCTTGTCCCGGCGTCCGGACTGCTTGCCCACGCGTCCGCGCACGGCACGCCGGCCGCTCGCGCGGCCCTTGTCCGCTTGGCAGCGTGCCGCCCGCTGACGACAATGGCGATCCCCTTCCCTGACCGGCCCCGGTTGCCGCAGCCATGGACGCCCTATCCGACACGTTGCGCGTCGTCCGCATGACCGGCGCGATCTTCCTCACCGCGCGCTTTTCCGCGCCGTGGAGCTTCGGCTCGCCGCCCGCCGCGGAGGTGGCGCCTTTTCTCGAGCCGGGCGCGGAGCGCGTCGTCATCTTCCACGTCGTCACCGAAGGTACTTGCGTGATCGAATGCGAAGACGCACCGCCGCTCGCGCTCGTCGCTGGCGACGCGGTGCTGCTGCCGCAGGGCCACGGGCACCAGCTGGCGTCGGAACCCGGGCTGGCGGCGCCCGCCCCTGGCCGCCTCGACGAGCTGTTCGCGATCCGCCCGCGCGCATTGGTGCACGGCGGCGGCGGCGCCGCCACGCGCGTGATCTGCGGCTATTTCGCCTGCGACGCGCGCGTCGCCCGCATGCTGCTCGCGGGACTCGGCCCCGTGCTGAAGGTTCACCTGCGCGGCAGCAACGCCGGCCTGTGGCTGGAAACGTCGGTGCGCTATGCGCTCGGCGAGGCGCGCTCGCCGCGGCCCGGCGGCGCGGGCGTGCTCGCGAAGCTCGCGGAGATCATGTTCATCGAGATGCTGCGGCTCTACGTGAACGAGCAGAGCGAGGAACGCACCGGATGGCTCGCGGGACTCGGCGATCGCATCGTCGGGGCGGCGCTCAATGCGCTGCACGCGCGTCCCGCGCATCCCTGGACGCTCGAGGAACTCGCACGGGCGGCGGACACGTCGCGCTCGGTGCTCGCGGAGCGCTTCCAGCGCCTGGTGGGCACGTCGCCGATGCAGTACCTCACGCAATGGCGAATGCTGATGGCGGCCAACCTGCTGGCGCAGGGCAACATGCCGCTGGCGCGCATCGCCGAGGACGTGGGCTACCAGACCGACGCGGCCTTCAGCCGCGCGTTCCGGCGCGAGTACGGTGCGCCGCCCGCGGCGTGGCGCAAGCAGCAGATGGCCCGCGGGCCGGCCGCCTGATCGCGGCGCGCCGCATCAGCGCGCTGCGCCGGCCCGCGACGGCGCGCGGAGCACGAGCACGTTGCCCGCCGCCGCCAGCAGCGCCCCGGCCAGGCTGTGCCAGCCGAAGCGGTAGTCCTCGAACAGCGCCGACAGCAGCAGCGCGATGACGGGAATCGCGACACCCGTGTACGACGCGCGCGTGACGCCGATGCGCCGCATCAGCTCCAGGTAGCAGAGGAAGGCGGCGATGGTGCCGGCCAGCACCAGGTAGGCCAGCGAGCCGACGTAGCGCCACGACGGCTCGAACGTCCAGTGCACGCCCAGCACCACGGCGACGAGTGCCGACACCAGGCTGCCGTAGACCATCGCCCACGCACTGCTCGCCACCGCCGTCACGCCCTGGCGCTGCACGCGGCGCGCGGTGAGCTGGCCGAGTGCGGCGAACAGCGTGCCGAGCAACGCGAACGCGATGCCGAGCTCGGTCGCACGGCTCCCCTGCACCGCCATCAGCTCGGGCAGGAACAGCAGCGCGACGCCGACGACGCCCAGCACGGTGCCGGCGAGCATGCGCCGCGTGATCGGCGTGCCGAACAGCAGGCGCTGCAGCATCACGAGCATGAACGTCAGCGTCGCGAACGCGACGGCGACGAGGCCCGAGACCACGCGCTGCTCGGCCCAGTAGACGCACAGGTAGTTGGCGCTGAACATCAGCGCGCCCTGCGCGAACAGCAGGCCGTGCGTCGTGGCGTCGAAGCGCAGGCGCTCGTGGCGCGCCAGGCACCACGCCACGAGGATCAGTCCCGCGGAGCCGAAGCGCCACACGACCGACACCTCCGGCGGGACGGCGCCGAGCTGCCACGTGATGACGAGCCACGTCGAGCCCCAGATCAGCGTGCAGGCGGCGAACAGCAGCGCGGAAACGTTCACGCGGCGCGCAACGCGTCGACGATCTTCATCCGCGCCGCGCGGAACGCGGGCAGGAAGCCGCCGATGAAGCCCATCAGCACCGCGAACAGCAGCGACTCGACGACGATCCGCGGCGTCAGCGTGAACGAGAACGCGATCTCGGCGAACGTCTGGAAGTTCATCGTCGAGATCGTGAACGCCTGCATCGCCGACGCCGCGGCCAGGCCGATGACGCCGCCGACGAGGCCCAGCAGCAGCGACTCGGCAAGGAAGGCCGTGAGGATCGCGGCGCGCGAGAAGCCCAGCGCGCGCAGCGTGCCGATCTCGCCGGTGCGCGAGGCGACGCTCGCGTACATCGTGATCATCGCGCCGATGATCGCGCCGATGGAGAAGATGATCGAGATGGAGATGCCGAGGTAGCTGATGAACTTGGACAGCCCTTCGGACTGGTCCGCGTAGAAGCGCGTCTCGCGCTTGGCTTCCAGGTTGAGCCGCGGGTCGTCCTCCAGCGCCTTCTTCACCGCGTCGAAGTGCGTCGTGTCCGCGAGCTTGAAGATCAGCGCCGAAAAGCTCTGCCGGCGAAACGCCTGCATCATCTGCTCGGCGTCGCCCCAGATCTCGGAATCGAAGCCGGTACGGCCGCCGTCGAAGATGCCCACGACCGTCCAGTCGCGCTGGCCGAAGCGCAGCGTCTCGCCGAGGCCCGCGCCGCTGAAGCCGTTGGCGATCGAGCGGCCGGCGATGATCTCGGAAGTCCCGGGCCGGAACATGCGGCCTTCGACGATGTGCACCTGCGGCCGCAGCACCAGGCCTTGCGGCGTCACGCCGCGGATCACGATGTTGGACGGCTTGGCGCTGCCGCGCTTCGGCAGGCTGATCAGCACCACGGGCTCGCGCGACACCAGACGCGTGCCGTCCTCGCCGGTGGCCAGGTCGGGCAGGCTCTCGACGATGGCCGCGGACGCGCGGTCGACGCTGCTCTGCACTTCCGTCTGCGAGCCGCGGCGGATCACGACGACGTTGTCGTCCTGTCCCGTGGCCACCAGCGTCTTCTCGAGGCCCGCGGACAGCATCAGCACGGTGGCGTAGACGTAGACGACCAACGCCATGCCGCCGGCCGTGAGGATCGTCGTCAGCTTGCGCGCGACGAGGTTGCGGACGATGTAACCGACCGGCAATTTCACGGACGCCGCCTCATGCCACCGCCCGCAGCCCGTCGACGATGCGGATGCGCGACGCGCGCCACGCCGGGATGCCGGCGGCCACCAGCCCGACCACCAGCGCGGCGAGCCACTGCATCGCCACTGTCTGCGACGAGACGTTGAACACCGGGAACAGCGTGCCCATCGCGCTGCCGAACACCCGGGCCAGCGGGAACGTCAGCAGCACGGCCAGGCCCGCGCCCGCGAGCGCGATGAACACCGACTCGGCGACGACCAGTCCCGCCACATAGGCCTGCGAGAAGCCGAGCGCCTTCAGCGTCGCGTACTCGGAGTAGCGCTCGCGCGCCGTCATCGCCATCGTATTGGCCATCACCGCCATGATGATGACGATCACGACGTAGGACACCGCCTGGATGGCGAGCAGGATCGCTTCCGTCATCGACACGAAGCCGAGCTGGAACGCCTTCTCCGTCTCGGTGAGCGTCTCCGCGAGCGAGTTCTTGAACGTCGCGTCGATGTCCTGCGAGATCTCGGCGGCACGCGAGGGATCGCGGATCTCCACGACGTACCACCCCACCGCGTTGCCGCGGCCGGGAAAGCGCTGCTTGATCGTCTCGTTGAGCAGGTCCCAGTGGAAGTAGAACTGCGTCTCGTCGGTCTTGGCGTCGGCGCCGTCGTAGATTGCGCGCAGGTTGAACGTCCACGTGCCCGAGAAGATCGTGCCGCGGATCGGGATCTGGTCGCCGATCTTCCAGCCGTACTGGTCGGCGAGCTTGCGGCCCGCGATCGCGCCGCTGCGGTCCAGTTCCCACGCTCGGCGCTGCGCGGGGTCCACGATGAACTCCGGATAGAGGTCCAGGAAGCCCGGCGAGATGGCGAACTGCGGGAAGAAGTTGCGCTCGGTGATGTAGACGCCGCCGAACCAGTTGGCCCACGCGACGTCGGTCACGCCGTCGACGCGGCGCATCCGCTGCGCGTACGTGAGCGGCATCGAGAACACGAGCGACACGGCATTGCGCGTGACGAGCCGCGTCGACGACGTGGCGTCGACGCCGGCATACCAGGCCTCGACGATCGTGCGCAGCAGGCCGAACGCGGTGATCGCGACGACGATGCCCAGGATCGTCAGCAGCGTCCGCAGCTTGTGGCGGAACGTGTTCTTGAGGACGAGCAGCGCGAACATGGCTCAGGCGTCGACGAGCACGCCCTTCTCCAGGTGCACCATCCGGTGCGCCTTGCCGGCCGCCTTGGGATCGTGCGTCACCATGACGATGGTCTTGCCGAGCTCGCGGTTGAGCCGGTCGAGCAGGCCCAGGATCTCCTCGCCGGTCGTGCGGTCGAGGTCGCCGGTCGGTTCGTCGGCCACGATCAGCGTGGGGTCGGTGATCAGCGCGCGGGCAATGGCGACACGCTGCTGCTGGCCGCCGGACAGCTCGTTGGGGAAATGGTCGACGCGGTCGCTCAAACCGACCAGCGCCAGCGCCGTGGCGACGCGCTCGTGGCGGTCGCGGCGCGAGAGCGACGTGAGCTGCAGCGGCAGCTCGACGTTCTGGAACGCCGTCAGCACCGGCATCAGGTTGTAGAACTGGAAGATGAAGCCGACGTTGGCGGCGCGCCACGCGGCGAGCTCGCTGTCCGAAAGCTGCGCGATGTCGACCCCGGCCACGAGGATCTCGCCGCCCGAAGGCTTGTCGATGCCCGCGATCAGGTTCAAGAGCGTCGACTTGCCGGAGCCCGAGGGGCCCATCAGCGCGATGTAGTCGCCGGCCGCCACGTCGAGGTCGATGTTGACCAGCACGGGGATCACCTGGTCGCCGCGCGTGTAGTACTTGTTGAGGCCGCGGATGGCGACGAGAGGCGTGCGCGAGCCCTCGCGCGCTTGCACGCCGCCGGCGCCGCGGTCGTCGTCCATCGTCATGCCGCGCGCGGCCCTATTTGGCCGCGACGCG
>JBGAIC010000054.1:0-21229 GCA_044225845.1 Casimicrobiaceae bacterium | reverse complement strand
CGTCGACGCGCATGTGCGGGAACAGCGCGTAGTTCTGCACGACCATGCCGATGTTGCGGTCGTGCGGCGGCACGTCGGTGACGTCGCGCGTGCCGATGCGGATGCGACCGGTGGCCGGCTGCACGAATCCGGCGACGGCACGCAACGCGGTGGTCTTGCCGGAGCCCGACGGGCCGATCAGCGCGACGATCTCGCCGGGCTTGACCGTCAGCGTCAGCGCCTCCAGCACCGTCACGGCGCCGTAGGCGACGCTGACGCCGTCGAAGGTGATGCCGCTCCCGCGGTCAGCGGCCGGCGCGGCGGCGCGAGACGCCGCAGCGCCGGTCCCGAGCGACGACTTCAATTGCCCGAGATCGCCTGGTTGTAGGCGGCCACGTCGGCCTTCAGGTCCGTGAGCACGGCGTTCCAGTCCGGCGACCACACGTCCATGCCCTGCAGCATCGAGCTCATCATCTTGTACGTGTCGTCCGTCGGCTTGACGTCGGTGCGCACCGGGAAGCCCATCGCCACCTGGCTGATCTCGCTCTGCGCCGGCGCGCTCAGCAACCAGTCGATCAGCTTCTTGCCGTTTTCCGAATTCGGCGCGCCGTTGACGAGGCCGATGAAGTAGGGCAGCGAGAACACCGACTTCTTGCCGTCCGGGCCCGCGGGCCAGAAGATCTTCACGTTCGGGTTGTTGCGTATCTGCGCGAGGTTCATCTGCAGGTCGCCGTTGGCGACGTACAGTTCACCCTTGTTCACCAGCGCCGTCAGCTTGCCGGTGGACGCCGACGGGCCCAGGTTGTTGGCCTGCAGCTTCTTCAGGTAGGCGAGGCCCGCTTCCTTGCTGCCGAACGCATGGAACGTCTGCAGCATCAGCGCCGTGCCGTCGCCCGCTTGGCCCGGAGTCGAGTACTGGAGCTTCTTCGCGAACTTCGGGTCGAGCAGGTCCGCGTACGTCTTCGGCGGCTCCTTCAGCACGTCCGCGTTGTAGATGAACGTGGGGTAGTTGTTCATCATCGCGACGTACAGGCCCTTGGGATCCTTGTCACGCGGCAGCAGCGCTTCCGCGCCCTTGGGCGTGTACGGTTGCAGCAACCCTTCCGCCGCGGCGCGCTGCATGAACGGCGGCAGCGTGACGAGCACGTCGGCCTGCGTGTTGGACTTTTCCTTCGACAGCCGGTCGACGACGCCGCCCGAGCCCGCCTCGATCAGTTGCACCTTGATGCCGGTGGCCTTGGTGAAGGCCTCGAACTGGTTGCCGTAGAAGCTCGGGTTGCCGTCCTTGAGGCCGTCGGCCGAGTAGATCGTGACGACGCCCTGCGCGGATGCCGTCGTGGCGAGGACCGCCACGGCGAGTGCGCCGAGCAGCTTCGAAGCGATGTTCATGACCGTCTCCCTGAATGAAGCGAGCATTGTGGCGTGGGTCCGGTTGCGCTCGTGTGACAGCGCCGGCCGCAGCGCAAATCTCCTCGTCGCGTGGCGGTACCGGATTGTTGACAATCTACATGCGGCCACTTCTAATGACAACCGTCCGCCGGATGCACCGCCAGCGTGCAGGCCGCGCACCACGATACGCCGGTTTCCGCCATGACGCTCCCCGCCCGCGACCCCATCCTGCTCACCCCCGGCCCGCTGACGACGTCGCTGCCGACCAAGGCCGCGATGCTGCGCGACTGGGGCTCCTGGGATGCCGCGTTCAACGCGGTGACCGCGTCGATGCGCGCCAAGCTATGCCGCATCGTCAACGCCGGCGACACGCACGTCTGCGTGCCCCTGCAGGGCAGCGGCACGTTCGCCGTCGAGGCGGCTGTGAACACGCTGGTGCCCCGCGATGGCCACCTGCTGGTGCTGGTCAACGGCGCCTACGGCAAGCGGATGGCCAAGCTCGCGCAGATGATGGGGCTGCGTACGTCGGTGTTCGAGACGGCGGAGGACGAACCGACCACCGCAGCCGACGTCGAGCGGCTGCTCGCCGCCGACGCGTCGATCACGCATGTCGGGCTCATCCATTGCGAGACGTCGACCGGTATCGAGAACCCCCTGGCGGCCATCGCGGCGGTCGTGGCCGCGCGCGGCCGCGCGCTGCTCGTCGACGCGATGAGTTCGTTCGGCGCGCTGCCCATCGACGCGCAGCGCATCCCCTTCGATGCGCTGGTGGCCGCGTCGGGCAAGTGCGTCGAAGGCCCGCCCGGCATGGGCTTCGTGTTCGTGCGCCGCACGGTGCTGGAGCAAGTGGCCGGGCGCTCCACGTCGCTGGCGATGGACCTGCATGACCAATGGGTCTACATGGAGAAGACGACGCAGTGGCGGTTCACGCCGCCGACGCACGTCGTCGTGGCGCTGGACGCCGCGCTGGCGCAGTTCGAGGAGGCGGGCGGCCAGCCGGCGCGCGGCGCACGTTACCGCGCCAACTGCGACACGCTGTTGAAGGGCTTGGGCGAGCTGGGGCTCGTGTCTTTCCTGCCCGCGGCCATCCAGGCACCGATCATCGTCACCGTGCACGCGCCGCCCGACGCGAAGTTCTCGTTCAAGGCCTTCTACGAGCGGGTGCGCGACAAGGGCTTCATCCTCTATCCCGGCAAGCTGACGGCGGTGGAGACCTTCCGCGTCGGCTGCATTGGCGCCATCACGCCGGCGGACCTGCGCGCTGCGGTGCACGCGATGGGCGACGCGCTCGACGAGATGGGCGTGCGCGAGCGCAAGCCGCGCGTGGCCGTCGCGGCCAAGGCCGCCGTCACGGCCTGACTTTCGAAGCGGCGCGCGCAGCCGCCTTCAGCGCGCCGCCAGCCGCTCGATGCAGTCCAGCGCGACGCAGGTGGCGTCGATCGTCATCGCGTCCGGACCGGTGTCCAGCTGCATGAGCCGCAGGACTTCGTCGCGATCGACGAGCCGGTAATCGACGACTTCGCCGTCCTGGTTTTCCGGCCGGAAGTCGCCGGGCAACCAGAGGTCGTACGCGAACGTCGTTTCGTCGTGCAGCCCACGCGGACCCGCGTGGCGGATGGCCAGCGTGGCGGCCGGCGTGCCGACGCGAAGTTCGCGGATGCCCGCTTCCTCCCAGGCTTCGCGGCGCAGCGCCGCCGCCGGCGTCTCGCCCGCCGGCATGCCGCCGCCGACGAGGTTGTCGAGCATGCCGGGGTCCACCGGCTTGTCGGGGCTGCGGCGTGCGATCCACATCCGCCATCCATCGTCGTGCGCCACGAGGCCGTTGGCGTGCACGGCATAGGTGCGGATGCCGAAGTATTTCGCGGCAGCGCGCTCGAGCAGGAACCATGGCGGCGCGCCGAACTCGGGAGCCACCGCATAACGCTCGTCGCGCCAGCGCGTCAGCGCGCCTTCGGCGGCCAGCGTCCGCGCGACGCCCGCGATGGCCGCCGTGCGTTCCGGTTCCGTGGCCAGCGACGGGACAAAGCGGAGCGCGCCGTCCAACGCGAACACGTCGGCGAACGCGGCGAGGCGTTGCGCGCGGGCCGGCGCCACGTGCCCGGCGAGCGCATCACCGACGCGCAGCGCGATCCAGTCCTCGGGCGGTTCCTGACGCGCGCGCCGGATGCGCGAACGGACGGCGGCGATCGCGTGGTCGAAGGCAGCGGGCATGCGCGCATTCTAGTCAGCCGCCGTTGCACGACCCGCGGACGCTACAATCGCGCCATTGCAACCGCCCTGCGCGAGGCATTCGCCGTCGCGCCCGACGCGATGATCCTCGATGGCAAGGCCGTGGCGCAGCGCGTCACCGACGAAGTGCGCGCGGGTGTCGACGCGTTCGTCGCGCAAGGTCACGCGGCGCCCGGCTTGGCCGTCGTGCTGGTCGGCGAGAACGCGGCGTCGCAAGTCTATGTGCGCAACAAGCGGCGCACCACTGACGCCGTGGGCATGCGCTCCTACGCGCACGACCTTCCGGCAACCGCAAGCGAGGCCGAGCTGCTGGCGCTGATCGACGCGCTTAACGCCGACCCCGCCGTCAACGGCATCCTGGTGCAACTGCCGCTGCCCGCGCACATCGACGCGGAGCGCGTGACCGATCGCATCGATCCCGCCAAGGACGTCGACGGCTTCCATCCGTACAACATCGGCTTGCTCGTGCAGAAGCGGCCGCGGCTGCGGCCCTGCACGCCGTGGGGTTGCATGCGGCTGCTCGCCGAAACGGGTGAATCGCTCGCGGGCAAGCACGCGGTGGTGATCGGGCAATCGCAGATCGTCGGAAGGCCGATGGCGCTGGAGCTGCTGATCGCACGCTGTACCGTGACCATTTGTCATTCGGCGACGCGCGACCTTCCCGGCGTCGTGCGCCAGGGCGACATCGTCGTCGCGGGCGTGGGCAAACCGCGCTTCGTGCAGGGCGACTGGGTGAAGGCGGGCGCCATCGTCATCGACGTGGGCATCAACCGCGGCGACGACGGCAAGCTCGTCGGTGACGTCGATTTCGCGGCGGTGGCGCCGCGGGCGTCGTGGATCACGCCGGTGCCCGGTGGCGTGGGGCCGATGACCATTGCGATGCTGCTGGACAATACGCTGAAGGCGGCGCGGCTGCAGGCGGAAGGGCTCCGCCCGCAGCACTGAGCCTTCAACGCGTCACGTCCGCTCGAGGATGTGGCAGCCGCGGATGCGGTCGAGCAGGTAGATCAGGCCGCGGTCGTCGATCGTGCAGTCGTTGCTCTGCACGCGGCCCTTGGCGCGCGGGTCGGACGACGGGTCCGGCATGTACCACGCCACTTCCTGCGGCGCGTGCGGGTTCGAGAAGTTGAGCACGCGCAATCCGTAGGCGAACCACGCGATCGGAATGTCCTCGCCGCGGATCACTTCGGATGGCTGGTGCACGCCGGTGAACTCCGGCTGCGGCGAACCGTCGACGTCGGGCATCTGGTAGCTCGCGAACGGGATAGGCTGCTTCTCGTCCGTCACGTCGTAGACCCACAGGAACGCCGGGTAGAAATCGCGCGCGCGGCCCGCATCCTCGCTCGCCAGCAGCATCAGCTCGCGGTTCTGCACCTTGTACGGCAGCTTGAGGCAGGTGTGCGTCGGCCACGGGAAGGCGGGATAGGTGTTGAAGTGCGACACCATCTTCGGCTTCGTGATGTCGTCGATGTCCAGGATCACGAAGCCGCCGTGCCAATAGCTCGTATACAGCCGGTTGCCGAGGCGCAGCGGATGATGGCAGCGGAAATCGGTGCCCTTCCACGACGGCTCCTCACCGCCTTCGATCCACTGGCCGGGCATCCACCAGCGTCCCACTTCCTCGGGCCGCGCCGGGTCCTTGAGGTCGAGGATCAGCACGATGTTGCCGCGAAACCCCTTGTACGTCGGCGAGAGGTAGGCATAGCGGCCGTCGAAATCGAAGCGGTGCACGCCCATGCCTTCGGTTTCCCAGCGCGTGATCAGCTTGGGCACGCCGCGCTTCGACACGTCGTAGATCGCGACGCCACCCTTGAAGTCGGCGGGCGCCCCGCCTTCGAAGGGGTTGACCTCGCGGTTGGTCACCATCAGGTCGCCTTCGACGCGCACCTTGTGCGTGTGCGTGCCCTTATCCACCGTGAGCAGCGCCATCTCGCGCGGCCTGGACGGGTCGGCGACGTCGACGAGCATCGTCCCTTCCGGGGAACGCATGTTTCCGATGTAGGCGACGTTGTTCCTGACGACGACTTGTCCGCCGCCGGGACAGTCGATGTAGCCGACGCTGCGTATGCCTTTGCCTTGTGCCATGTCAGTCGATCTTCGCACCCGAGATTTTCACGACCTTCGCGGTCTCCGCGATGTCGCGCTCGAGATATTGGTTGTATTCCTGGCGCGACATGATCATCGGGCGCGCCCCCTGTTTCGCCCAGTACGCCGTGCTTTCCGGCGTGGACAGGACCTTGTTGATGGCGTCGTGCAGCTTGTCGAGCACGGCGGGCGGCGTGCCCTTGGGCGCCATCAGGCCGACGAAGATCGTGCTCTCGTAGCCGGGCACGGTTTCCGCCACCGTCGGCAGGTCGGGCAACACGGTGGAGCGCGACTTCGCCGTCGTGGCGATCGCGCGCATCTTGCCCGCGCGGATCAGCTCCAGCGACGCGGGCAGCGCGTCGAACATCACCTGGATCTGGCCGCCGATCAGGTCCGTTCTCGCGTTGGCCGAGCTCTTGTACGGCACGTGCGTCATCTGCGTTCCCGTCATCGACTTGAACAGCTCCGCGGCCAGGTGGTAACCGGATCCGTTGCCGCCCGAGCCGAAATTCACCTTGCCCGGGTTGGCCTTGAGGTAAGCGATGAGCTCCGGGACCGTCTTCACCGGCAGGTCGTTGTTGACCATCAGCACGAGCTCGGTGAAGTTGAGCGACGCCACCGGGTCGAAGTCCTTCATCAGGTTGTAGCCGCGATTGGGGATCAGCGACTCGTTGGCCGTATGGCTGCTCGAGATCTGCAGCAGGCTGTAACCGTCCGGCGGCGCATGCGAGACGACTCCGGCAGCGAGCACGCCGTTGGCGCCCGGCTTGTTCTCGATGACGAAGTTCTGGCCCAGATCCTTCTGCAAGCCGAGCGCGACATAGCGCGCGGTGATGTCGCCGGGACCGCCGGGCGCGAACGGTACCGTGAGTGTCACGGTATGGTTGGGATAGGGCGCATCGGCGGCGGCCGGGAATGCGGCTGCGCCGAGCAGCGCGGCGGCAATGGCCAGTGCGCGTCGTCGTTGCATGGTCAACTCCTCCTCGGGTTCGTCAGGCGGCCATCTGCCGCGTACCCGGCGTAGCGATGCGCGTCCGGTACAGGGTCGTGGAAGCCGTGATGTAGAGCGTGCGGAAATCGTCGTCGCCGAACGCGAAGTTGGCGACGTACTCGGGGGTCTCGATCACCCCGAGGCAAACGGCATCCGGCGTGAACACGTGGATGCCGCCCGGCCCGCAGGTGTACAGGTTGCCCTGCGTGTCGAGCTTCATGCCGTCCGGGTTTCCGGGCTTGCTGCCGGTGGTCTCGGCCCAGACGCGGCCGTTGGCGAGCGTGCCGTCCGCCATCACGTCGAACACCCGCACGTGACGGCGCGCCGTGTCGTTGACGAACAGCCGCCGCTCGTCGAGCGCGAAGCACAAGCCGTTGGGTTGCTCGAAGTCGTCGGCGAGCAGCGTCAGGCGCGCACCGTCGGGGCGGACGCAATAGACGCCGCGAAAGTCGAGCTCGGGCTCGCGTGGGCGCCCGTAGTACTCGGCGCGGCCGTAGGTCGGATCGGTGAAGTAGATCGTGCCGCTCGAGTGCACGACGACGTCGTTGGGGCTGTTGAGCTCGCGGCCTTCGAAATGGCTTGCGACGACGGTGATGCGGCCATCCACCTCGGTGCGCGTCAGGCGGCTGGTGGAATGCTCGCACGTGAGCAGGCGCCCGTCGTGGTCCCAGGCCAGGCCGTTGGACTGGTTGCAGGGGCTGCGGAACGTGGTCACGCCCTTGCCGGGCGTCCAGCGCCGCAGGTGATCGCCCGGCATGTCGCTGAACAGCAGGTAGCGGTCACGCGCATGCCACAGCGGACCTTCCGTGAACTCGCAGCCCTGGACCAGCGGCTCGAACGCGACGTCGTCGCCGACGATGCGCCGGAAGCGCTCGTCGCGGATCTCGACGTTCATCCGGCTAGCCCTGCGCGTTCAGCCGGGTGACGCTCGTGGGCCCGACAAACCAGTGATCCGTCGGCACGTTGTCGAACACGGTCCACACGTAGTCCGGCGGGATCTCGAGCACCTCGGACAGCGCGGTGCTCACGCGGCGCGCGATCTCTTCCTTCTGCGCTTGCGTGTGCGGCTTGTTGATGCGGATGTTCACGTACGGCATGGCTCCTCCTTCTATCTGCATGTCACGCGCCGCCGGCGACGTTGACGATCGACCCGGTGACGAACGACGCTTGCGGCGACAACAGCCATGCGACGGCGTCCGCGATCTCGGCGGGACGGCCCGCGCGCTTCATCGGTACCGTGCGCAGCGCGGCGGCGAGCTTGGCGGCGCGCTCGGGCGACGCGTGCACGTCGGTGTCGACGTAGCCGGGCGCGACGGCGTTGACGCGGATGCCGTCGTCGGCGAGTTCGCGCGCCAAGCCCTGCGTGAACGCGTTCACGGCGCCCTTGCTCGCACCGTACGCGACGCGTTCGGGGCCGCCGCCGCGGGCGCCCGCCATCGACGAGATGTTGACGATCGCGCCGCCGCGGCCGCCGTGGCGCGGCGCCATGCGCCGTATCGCTTCGCGTGCGCACAGGAAATACGCGGTCACGTTGGTGGCCCAGAGGTCGGCCAGCGCGGCCGCGGTGAGCTGGTCCACGGGCGCTTCGGCCGCCAGCGCGGCGGCGTTGTTGACCAGCGCGCGGGGCGCGCCCAGCGAGCGCTCGACGTCCGCGAACAGGCGCTCGATGGCCCGCTCGTCCGTCAGGTCCGCCTCGTGGGCCTCGACGGCACATCCGCTCGCGGCGAGCACGGCGGCGACGGCGTCGGCCCGCTCGCGGTTGCGCCGATACGTGAACGCCACCGCATAGCCCGCGGCGGCGAGTCGCTGGACGATGGCGACGCCGATGCCGCCGCTGCCGCCGGTTACGACGGCAACGGGGCGATCGTGCGAAGCGCGTGCCGCTGTCATGGCGCGCCATGCTGCGCGCGGGCCATGATTAAGGCAATTTGAATGAACTATACTTAGATTATGAAAATCTTAATCTACACGTGCTGAAGCTCGCGCAGCTGCGCCAACTCGTGCTCGCGGCCGACGGCGGCAGCTTCCGCGTCGCCGCCGAGGCGACGTTCCGCTCGCCCGCGGCCGTCTCGATCGCGATGCGCGAGCTCGAGAACACCGTGGGCGGAGAGCTCGTCGAGCGCAGCGGTCGCGGTCGCCTGACGCCGCTCGCGCATGCGCTGCTGCCGCAGTTCCGCGAGCTGCTCGCGCTGCACGACGTCGTGTTCGCGCAGGCCCGGCAGATGGCGCAGGGCCATCAGGGGACGCTGGGCGTCGCAGTCGCTGGGCGTCGCAGTCGCCCCGTTCCTTGCGGAGGAATGGCTGCCGGACGTCGTGGCGCGCTTCGCCGAGGAGCACCCCGGCGTCCGCGTGCAGACCGTCGAGGAGCGCTCGAGCCACCTGTGCGACCTGGTGGCGGCTGGCGGCGCCGACATCGGCGTCGGCGGCCTTCTCGACGACGACACGAATCTCGCCATCGCGCCCGTTGCCGTCGACCGCTACGGCGTGCTGTGCAGCAGCGCGCATCCGCTCGCGCAGCGCACCACGACGACGTGGCGCTCGCTGGGCCGCGAGAAGCTGATCGGCAGCGACGCGCTGCAGGTGCTCGTCGACGCAGGCCAGGCGCCGCCGCTGCCGCCGCCGCACCTCGTCATCACGAGCCGCGCGCCGCTGCTCGCATGCGTGCGCCGGAACCTGGGCGTGACGATCATGCCGACGATGACGCGCCCGATGCAGGACGAAGGATTCGCGTTCATCCCGCTCGTCCGCCCGGTGCTCGCGCGGACGGTGTCGATCGTCACGCGGCGCTCGGCGTCGCTGCTTCCGGCGGGGCGCACGCTCGTCGAGCTTCTCGCCCGTTCGTTGCGCGAGTTCGCGCTGCGTCGGGGGGCGGATCTTGCGCCGGACGGCACCGCCGTCGGCGCAGGCGTCACGCGCCGCGCAAATGCCAGGCCTTCGGCCGCGTGAACGTCTCGATGCCGTACGTCGACAGCGTGAGCCCGATGCCGGAGTGCTTGACGCCGGACCACGGCAGCCGCGGCGATACGCGGTCGCAGCAGTTCCAGTAGACGCTGCCGGCCTCGAGCCGGTCGAGGATCCTGCGCGCGCGCTTGCCGTCGGACGCGTAGACACCCGCGGTGAGGCCGTATTCGTTGTCGTTCATCGCGGCGATCGCTTCGTCGTCGCCGGCGACCTTCTGGATGCCGATGACGGGGCCGAAGCTCTCCTCGCGCATCACGAGCATCGTGCCGTCGACGTGCGTCAGCACGGTGGGCTCGAACCAGTTGCCGCGGCGCTTGAGCGCGTCGCCGCCGGTGAGCACCCTGGCGCCCTTGCGTCTGGCTTCGGCGATCTGGCGCTTGATCACGCCGATCTGCGTGGCGCGCGTCAGCGGGCCGATGTACGTGGACTCGTCCAGCGGGTCGCCGAGCTTGAACGACTTCACCTCGGCGACGAAGGCGGCGACGAACGCGTCGTGGATCGCTTCGTGCACGTAGACGCGCTCGACCGAGCAGCACGACTGGCCGGTGTTGTAGAAGGCGCCGTCGGCGACGGCCGCGGCGGCGGCGTTGACGTCGACGTCGTCCGCCACGTAGATCGGATCCTTGCCGCCCAGCTCGAGCTGGACCTTGATCATGCGGCGCGCGGCGGCCGCCGCGATCTTCGTGCCCGTCGCGTACGAGCCGGTGAAGAATATGCCGTCGACGGGCTGGCGCAGCAGGGCGGCACCCGTCGTGCCGTCGCCGGGCGTCGCGACGAACACGTCGTCCGGCACGCCCGCTGCGTGCAGCATGTCGGCGATCGCGAGCCCCGTCAGCGTCGCGTACTCGGACGGCTTGTAGAGGACCGCGTAGCCCGCGACGAGCGCCGGCACGAACACGTTGGCGCCGACGAAATACGGGTAGTTCCACGCGGAGATGTTGGCGATGACGCCCAGCGGCTCGTGCGAGATGCGCTCCTCGAGCTTGTTGGGGGCGTCGGTGAACACCGTCTTGTCGCGCAGCGTGCGCGCGGACTCGGCGAGGAAGAAGTCGATGCGGCCGAGGAGGCCGTTGAGCTCGTTGGTCGCCTGCCGGATCGGCTTGCCCACCTCTTCGGTCAGCGTGCGGGCGAGGCTTTCGCGGCGCTGGACGACCTGCTCGCGGAACGCGCGGATCGCGTCGAGGCGCTGCTTGACCGGACGCGCCGCCCACGCGGGTTGCGCCGCGCGGGCGGCTTCGTACTTGCGGCGCACGGCCGCGTGACCGTCGGCCGGGATGTCGGCGATCGTGGCGCCGGTGGCGGGGTTCTTGATCAGCATGATGGTTGAGGGTCCGACCCTATTGATCCGGGGAGGCCACTGCCAGGGCGGCGCGACTTCGCCCGGATAAACAGGGTCGGACCCTGGCGTTGGCGAGAAAATCGTCGAGCAGCGGCGTGTCGTCGATGAACGACCGGTCGCCCGGCGGATGGAACTCGGGATGCCACTGGACGCCGCGCAGATACGAAGGCCCGGTCCACGCGATCGCCTCGACGATCCGGTCCGGCTCGGACCACGCCTCGACGACGAGATCGCGCCCCAGGTCCTTGACGGCCTGGTGGTGCACCGAGTTGGTCTTGACGAGCGGCGCGCCGCCATACAGCCGGCCAAGGCCCGTGTCCGCCACGATGGACGTCGCATGGCAATTCTTCTCGTAGAGCGCCTGCACGCGATGCGCGAGTGCCCATGGCACCTGCGTCCCGATGTCCTGGTACAGCGTGCCGCCCTGCGCGACGTTGATCACCTGCGCGCCGCGGCACACGCCGAGCACCGGCTTGCCGCGCGCGACGAAGGCGCGCATCAGCGAGATCTCGTAGTCGTCGCGGATGCGGTCGCCGTTCCACTCGGGGCGCATCGGCTCCTCGCCGTACGTCAGCGGGCACACGTCGGAGCCACCCATCAGCAGCAGCGCGTGGAGGTCGTCCGCGTAGGCGTCGACCCCGATGGGGCTGCGCGCGCGGCGCGTCCAGCCGTCGGGCGACGGGATCATGTACGCGAGCACGGCGCGCTGCATCAGCCAGTGCGCGACGTTCTGCTCGATGTACTGCAGCGTCATGCCCTTGAAGACCGGGCGCTGCGGGTCCGGGTGGAAGAAGCTCGCCGAGACGCCGACGCGCAGGAAGCCGTTCACCGCCAGGCCTCTACAGCGCCGCCGCGAACAGCGACTCGAAATCCTGCGCGGACACGGGTCGCGGATTGGTCTTGTGGCAGATGTCGTCGACGGCGATGCGCACGAGCGCCGGCACGTCGTCGCGCGTGACGGCGCGCGGGGACGTCACCGCGGACAGCCGCGCCGGGATGCCGATGCGCGCCTTCAGCGCCGCGAGCCAAGCGATGAACGCCTGCGCGCGGGCTTCGTCGGAGCCCGCATCGCCGCCCGGTGCCCGTGCGACGTGCGCGAGCTCCGCGAGCTTCGCCGTGGCCGCCGGCAGGTTGAACGCCATCACGTGGTCGATCATCACGCCGTTGGCAAGGCCGTGGTGCAGGTCGGCCACCGTCGACAGCGCATGCGCGCACGAGTGCACGGCGCCGAGGTCTTTCTGGAACGCGATCGCGCCCATCATCGAGGCCATAAGCATGTCGCCGCGCGCCGCGACGTCGCGGCCATTGCGCACGGCGGGCTCCAGCGCGCGTGCCGCGATGCGCACGCCTTCGACGGCGATGCCGTCGCACAGCGGGTGATAGGCGGGCGATAAATACGACTCGACGTTGTGCGTCAGCGCGTCCATGCCGGTGGCGGCGGTGACGGCGGGAGGCAGGTCCAGTGTCAGCAGCGGATCGGCGAATACCATCTTCGCCAGCAGCTTCGGCGAGAACAGGATCTTCTTCACGTGCGTCGCGTCGTCGGACACCACCGACGAGCGGCCGACTTCGGAGCCGGTGCCCGCGGTGGTCGGCACGGCGACGAAGTAAGGCAACGACGAGCCGATGGGCCTCACGCGCGGGTGGTCCCACGCGTACTCCAGCACGTCGCCGTCGTGCGTCGCGAGCACCATCACGGCCTTGGCGACGTCCAGCGCCGCGCCGCCGCCCAGCCCCACGATCGCGTCGGCGCGATGCGCGCGCGCCGCGGCGCCGCCGGCCATCGCCTGGCTGCCGGTGGGATTGCCCCAGATGCCGTCGAACACACCTACGTCGAGGCCCGCGGCGCGCAGCGTGTCGACGAAGCGCTGCGCCACCGGCAGCTTGGCCAGCGCGCGATCGGTGACCACGAGCGGCCGCGCGAGCTTCTGCGCGGCGAGATGCGGACCCACTTCGTCAGCGGCGCCGGCGCCAAAGCGGATGGTGGTCGGAAAGCCGAAAGTTTCGATGCCCATCAGATGATTTCGAAGTAGCGCTTCAGTTCCCAGTCGGTGACGGCGTCCAGCCATTGCCGCCATTCCCATTCGCGTGTCGCGGCGAAGTGGTCGACGAACTCGTCGCCGAACCAGTCGCGCGCGAAGGCGGAGTCGCGGAAGATCCGCGTCGTCTCGATCAGCGTGCGTGGTGCACGCGGAATGTTCTCGGCGCCCTGGTTCGTGCCTGCGATGGGCGCCGTCTTCAGCTTCAGGTTCTTCTCGACGCCGGCCAGGCCCGACGCGACGCACGCGGCGATCGCCAGGTAGGGATTGACGTCGGCGCCGGGGCAGCGCGTCTCGAGGCGCGTCGACTTGGCCGAGCCCGGGATCATCCGGAACGACGCCGTGCGGTTGTCGATGCCCCACGTCGGTTTCACCGGCGCCCAGAAGCCGTCGACGAGGCGCTTGTAGCTGTTGATCGTCGGCCACAGCATGGGTCCCAGCTGCAACAGGAACTCGAGCTGGCCCGCGAGATAGCTTTCGAACAGCTTGCTCATGCCGGCGCGGCCGTTCGCGTCGTAGAACACGTTGCGCTTGCCGTCCGACAGCGATTGATGGCAATGGCCCGAGCAGCCGGGGTACTGCTGGCTCCACTTGGCCATGAAGCTCGGCATGACGCCGAAGCGCGCGCCGATCTCCTTGGCGCCGGACTTGAACAGCACCGCGCGGTCGGCGGCTTCCATCGCGTCGCTGTAGACGAGCGCCGCCTCGAACACGCCCGGCCCCGTCTCCGTGTGCAGGCCCTCGATCGGCACCTTGAATGCGCCGAGGTCCTCGAACAACGCGGTCATGTACTCGCGTGACTGGTTGGCGCGCAGCAGCGAGTAGCCGAACATCCCCGGCGTGATCGGCGTCGGGCCGACGCCGTTCTTCGCGGCCCAGCTCTGCGGCGTCTCCGCGAAGTTGAAGAACTCGAACTCCAGCGAGCACATCGGCGCAAAGCCGAGCTTGTCCGCGCGGGCCAGCACGCGGGCGAGCACCTGGCGCGGGTCGAGCGGGAAGGGCTCCTCGCCGCGCTTGCCCGGGCGCACGAAGCGGCCGAGGAAGAAGTCGACGTTGCCGTCCCAGGGCACGTTGCGATGCGTCGCGAAGTCGATGCGCGCGAGCGCATCCGGAAAGCCCTTGTGCCAGCCGGTGGTCGTGGTGTTGTCGTAACAGGTGTCGGCCGAATCCCAGCCGTAGACCACGTCGCAGAAGCCGAAGCCGCCTTCGGCGGCCGACGCGAACTTCTCCTTGTGGATGTACTTGCCCCGAAGGATGCCGTCGATGTCGACGACCGCGACCTTGATGCGCTCACCCGGCGACTTCATCACGTCGGCGATGGCTTTCCTGGCTACGGCGGTAGGCGTGGGCATGCGCGGTCCGGGGGAGGCAGCGGGAGCGGGAGTGGCCACCGTGGCGGCCGTGCGCCGATTCTAGCAGCGGCGACGCGCGCTCCGCGAGCCATGACCGCAGCGCGGCGCAGGCGCGATGGTAGTGTGCGGGGCGTTCGCGCCCGTACGTGATGCCCCGATGATCCCCGCCGCTCCCGACCGCCTCGCGCGCCGCCGCGCGCTGGTCGCCGTGCACGTCGCCGCCGTGCTGTTCGGCTGCACGGGCGTGCTCGGCGCGGCAATCGCGTTGCCGGCCACCGTCACCACCTGCGGCCGCGCGCTCATCGCGGCCGCAACGCTGATGCTCGTCGCGTGCCTCCGTGCCATCCCGCTGGCGGGTGGCCGACGCTTCATCGGCCATGGCGCGCTGCTCGCGATCCACTGGACGACGTTCTTCGCCTCGGTGGCCACCGGCGGTGTCGCGATCGCGGTCCTGGGATTCGCGAGCTTCCCGCTGTTTGCGCTGCCGCTCGAGTCGTGGCTGCTGGGGCGGCATTGGCATTTCCGCGACACGGTGACGGCGGCGCTGGTCACGCTGGGCATCGCCTTGCTCGCGGGCGCGACGCTGGGCGAGCAGACGCTGCAACTCGCGTTGGTCTATGGCCTGCTGTCGGGGCTCTCGTTCGCGTGGCTCGCCGTGCGCAACCGCGCGCACGCCGACCTTGCGCCACCGCTCGCGCAGGCGTTCTGGCAGAACCTGTGGGCGGCGCTGTGGCTGGTGCCCGTGGTCGTCGCGTTCGGCCTCCACGACGGCTGGCCGCGGCCGACGCCGTGGCAAGGGCTCTGGCTCCTCGTGCTGGGCGTGCTGTGCACGGCGCTGGCGCACACGTTGTTCATCACCGGCCTGAAGCGGCTGTCCGCGCACACCGCCAGCGTGATCGTCGCGCTGGAGCCGGTCTATGGCATCGCGCTGGCCATCGCGCTGCTGGGCCAGGTGCCGAGCCTGCGGATCCTGGCGGGCGGCGTGCTGATCGTCGTCGCGGTGATCGCGGCCGCGCGACACGAGGACGGCGCATCGCCGCCGCCGCTTTGATAGCATCACCGCGATGAGCTCGCCCGACGATGACGACGAGGGCCTTGCGCCCGCCACCCGGGTCACGCGGCTGGGCCGTCATCCGCGGCGCTACGTGGGTGCGGTCAACACGCCGGTGTTCCGCGCGTCGACGATCCTGTTCGAGGACGCCGCCACGCTGGCCGACGTCGAGCACGGACGCTACAAGGGCCTCACGTACGGCCTGCACGGCGTGCCGACGGTTACCGACTTGCAGGATGCGATCGCGACGCTGGAAGGCGGCGCCGCGGCCTTCGCGGTGCCGTCGGGCCTCACCGCGACGACGCTGCCGCTGCTCGCGCTGGCGAGCGCCGGCGACCACGTGCTCGTCACGGACTCCGTCTACTTCCCCACGCGGCGTTTCTGCGGCACGACGCTCGCGCGCTACGGCATCGACGTCGAGTTCTACGACCCGCTGATCGGGGCTGGCATCCAGGCGCTGATGCGACCCAACACGCGCGTCGTGTTCGTCGAGTCGCCGGGCTCGCTGACGTTCGACATGCAGGACATTCCCGCGATCGCCGCGGTGGCCCATGCGCACGGTGCGCGCGTGGTCGCCGACAACACGTGGGCCACGCCGCTCTACTGCAAGCCGCTCGCACTCGGCGCCGACGTGTCCGTCCACGCCATCACAAAATACATCGGCGGCCATTCGGACCTGCTGTCCGGCATCATCGTCTGCAACGACGCGACGCGCGAGGCGATGCACCGGCTATGGACCGACATCGGTGTCACGGCGTCCAGCGACGACTGCTATCTCGCGCTCCGGGGGCTGCGCACGCTGGCGACGCGGCTCGCGCGCCACCAGGCCAGCGCGCTGCAGCTCGCGACGATGCTTGCCGCGCGCCCGGCCGTCGCCGAAGTGTTGCACCCGGCGTTACCCGGCGCGCGCGGGCACGCGCTGTGGCGGCGCGACTTCACGGGCGCGAGCGGTCTCTTCAGCGTGGTGTTGAGGCCCGGCCCGCGCAGCGCCGTGGACGCGATGCTCGATTCGTTCCGCCTGTTCGCGCTGGGCTACAGCTGGGGCGGCTTCGAGAGTCTCGCCACGTTCGTGCCGGCGGCGCGGCTGCGGCATGCGACGCGCTTCGACGTCGCGGGCCCGGTAATCCGGCTGCAGGTGGGCCTCGAGGATCCGGCCGATCTCGCGGCCGATCTCGAGCGCGGCCTCGCGGCTTACGCGGAAGCGTCCGTGCCCAGGTAGACGGCCTGCACGCGCGCATCGGCGCGCACGGAGGCTGGTGTGCCGTTGGCGATGACGCGGCCGCGATCGAGCACGACGATGCGGTCCGCGTAACCGAACACGACGTCCATGTCGTGCTCGGTGAACAGCACCGCAATCCCTTCGCCCGACAGCGTGCGCACGACGTCCATCAGCACGCGGCGGTCGCGCGGCAGCATGCCGGCGGTGGGCTCGTCCATCAGCAGCAGCACGGGATCGACCGCGAGTGCCAGCGCGAGCTCGACGCGCTTGGCGTCGCCGTAGGCCAGCGTGCCGGCATGGCGCTCGGCGAGTTCGGCGGCTGCGGCGCGCGTGAGCGTGTCCATTGCGGCACGCGGATCGCGGCCGGCCGCACGCAGCGCCACCTCGACGTTCTCGCGCACAGTCATCGACGCAAACGTCGCCGCCACCTGGAACGTGCGACCGACGCGCATCCGCGCAATCGCGTCGGCGCGTCGTCCCACCAGCGAGCGGCCGTCGAGCGTGGCGGTGCCGCGATCGGGCGCGAGCTGGCCGCCCAGCACGTTGAAGCAGGTGGTCTTGCCGGCGCCGTTGGGGCCGATCAGCGCGACGCGCTCGCCGCGCGCGACGTCGAAGCTCACGTCGGTGAGCGCCTCGACGGCGCAGAACGTCCGCGTCAGGTCGCGGACCTGGAGCAGAGCGCCGCTCATCGCCCGCGCGCTCGCAGCCATTGCCAGGCACCGCCGAGGCCGCCGGGGAGCACGAGCACCAGCACCAAGATCAGCGCGCCGAGGCCCGCGCGCCAGTAGTCGAACGAGCGCGCCAGCGAGTCCTGCAGCCACGTGAAGAGGCCCGCGCCGACGAGCGGGCCGAACCACGACGCGAGGCCGCCCAGCAGCACCATGACGATCGCGTCGACGGAGCGCGGGATCGCCAGCGCATCGGGCCCGATGCTGCCCTTCGCAAAGGTATACAGCGCGCCGGCCAGCCCCGCGAAGCCGCCGGCGGCGACGAAGGCGAGCCATTGCGTGCGGCGCACCGCGATGCCGGAGGCCGCAGCGCGCAGCGGCGAATCGCGCGTCGCCCTCACCGCGTAGCCGAACGCGCCGGCGGTCAGCGCGCGCAAGGCCCACCACGCGAGGCCGACAACCACCGCCGCGAACAGGAAGTAATGCGTACGGTCGGCGAGCCATTCGGGCGGCCATACGCCGAACAGCCCATTGGACCCGCCGGTCACCGAGTCCCATTGGAACGCCGCGGCCCACGTGATCTGCGCGAAGGCGAGCGTCAGCATCGCGAGGTACACGCCGCGGCTGCGCACGGCGAACGCGCCGCAGACGGCGGCCCAGGCGAGCGCGGCGAGCGGCGCCGCCGCCAGCGCGGCGGCGAACGGCCAGCCGTGGCGCACGCCGAGCGCCGCGGCATAGGCGCCGACACCGAAGTAGGCCGCATGGCCGAACGACGTGAGGCCGCCGGTGCCGAGCAGCCATTGCAGACTGGCGGCGAACAGCGTGGCGACCAGGATGTCCGTGGCGAGCACGCGTACGTACTCGTCGGCGAGCAGCGGGCCGGCGACGACGAGCGCCGCGATCACGAGCGCCGCGATCCGCGTCGCGCGTCCTCCGCGCACGACCAACGCACGCTGCTCGGCGAGCGTCGTCGTGGCCGTGGTCGCGGCTTCGCGGCCGAACAGGCCCTGTGGCCGCACGGTCAGCACGACCGCCATCACGACGAACTCGGCGACGAGCGTGAGCTGCGGGAACGCGAACGTGACGCCCGCGATCGTCTGCGTGCCGAGGCCGATGCACAGCGCCTTCACCTCCGCGATCAGCAGCGCCGCGACGAACGCGCCGGGAATCGAACCGAGCCCACCGATCACTGTGACGACAAACGCATCGGCGACGGCAGGCAGGTCCATCGCCAGGTTCGCGGGCTCGCGCGGGAGTTGCAATGCGCCGGCCAGCGCGGCGAGGCCCGCACCGAGCGCGAACACGATCGTGAAGAGCTTCGCTTCGTCGAGGCCCAGCGCCCCGGCCACGACGCGATTCTCCGCCGCGGCCCGCACGTACAGGCCGAAGCGCGTGCGGTGCACGAGCCACGTGAGTGCGACCAGCACCAGCGGGCCCGCCACCACCAGCACCGCGTCGTACTGCGGCAGCGTGATGGAACCGAGCGTCAGCGTGCCCGCGAGGCCCGGCACGCGCGGCCCCAGCCGATCCTCGGCGCCGAAGAGGGCCAGCAGCACGTCGCGCGTGATCAGCACGAAGGCGAACGTGGCAGTGAGCTGCAGCATCTCGGGCGCATCGTAGAGACGGCGCAGCACGCCGCGTTCCGCAACGGCCCCGAGCAGGGCTCCGAGCAGCGCCGCGCCAAGCACCGCGATCCAGAACCCGGCCGCGCCGAGCCGCTCCACCAGCGCCCATGCGGCGTACGCGCCCACCATGTACAGCGAGCCGTGCGCGAAATTGACAATGCGCGTGACGCCGAAAATCAGCGTCAGGCCGGCCGCGAGCAGGAACAGCGCCGACGCGGACGCGAGCCCGTTGACGAGCTGCGCGGCGAGGGCGGCCAGCGTCATGGTCGCGGCGCGCGCCGTCGTGGCGCGGAGGCGGGCGGAACGACGGGGACCAAGCCGCGCCGCGCGCGCACGCTAGGGTGCCGGGCGCAGCTTCTGGACGATCGCGTCCGGCGGCAGGTAGTCCTTGCCGTCGGCGTAGCGCCAGTCGACCATCACGCCCTTGCCGTCCTTGACGGCCGTGCGGCCGACGAACGCGCCCATCGTCGACTGGTGATCGAGCGCGCGGAAACGCACGGGCCCGAACGGCGTGTCGACGTCGAGGTTCTGCATCGCGGCGACGAGCTTCGCCGTGTCCGTCGAGCCCGCTTTGCGGATGGCGGCGGCGGCCGCCTTGACCGTCGAGTAGCCCACGATGGCGCCAAGGCGCGGGTAGTCGTTGAAGCGCGCCTGGTAGGCCTTGAGGAAGCGCTGGTGCTCGGGCGTCGCGAGCGAATACCACGGATACCCGGTAACCCACCAGCCGACCGGCGCCTCGTCCTTCAGCGGATCGAGGTACTCGGGCTCGCCGCCCAGCAGGTTGAACACCGGGCGATCCTTGAACAGGCCGCGCAGCTCGCCTTCGCGGACGAAGCGCGCGAGGTCGGCGCCGAACAGCGACGAGAAGATCGCGTCGGGTTTCGCGTCCAGCATCGCCTGCACGGTCGGGCCCGGATCGATCTTGCCGAGCGGCACCGGGAACTCGATGAACTCGATGCCGGCCGGCGCCCGCGCGATCATCTGCTGCTTGAACGTGTTGGTCGCGGCCGTGCCGTATTCGTAGTTCGGATAGACGATCGCCCAGCGCTTCTTGTTCAGCTTGGCCGCTTCCGGCACCAGCATCGCTGTCTGCATGTACGTCGACGCGCGCAGCCGGAACGTGTACGCGTTGCCGTTGTCCCAGACGATCTTGTCGGTGAGCGGCTCGGCCGCGATGAACAGCACCTTGCGCTGCTTGGCGAGGTCGGCCACCGCGAGGCCCACGTTCGACGGGAACGTGCCCATCAGCAGCACGGCGTTCTCGCGCGTCAGCAATTCCTCCGCCACGCGGATGGCGTCGCCGGGCGTACCGTTGTCGTCGCGCGACACGATCGCCAGCGGACGCCCCAGCACGCCGCCCGCGGCGTTGATCTCGTCCAGCGCAAGCTGCATGCCGTTCTTGTACGGCTCCAGGAAGGCGGCGAACTGCTTGTAGCTGTTGAGCTCGCCCAGCTTGATCGGCTGCTGGGCGAAGGACGGCGCCGGCACACAGGCGCAGGCGGCGAGGAGGGCGAAGGCGGCGTACAGGCGGCGGAGCATGGCGCGCGAGGAGGGGACGTCGATGCGCGAGAGTGTAACTGGTCGGGTGCACGGTCGCGTGCGCGGCCATTGGACGGGTGGCCATGCGCGCGGAGCATAAGCTCATGATCCAGCGCAAGGTTGCCCGGCCGCGGCCCGTTAAAATGCGAGGCTTTGCCCCGTTTGCCGGGCATCTTCCCCAAGGCCATGCTGAAGCTTCGTCACGGACTCGAATTCGCCGACCTCTACACGCTCGCGGGGCTTGCGCGCGTCGACGCGGCGTTCGCGCAGGCGCTCGAGAGCGCCGACCCGGTGCTGGCGGCGCGCTATCGCGATGCGCGGGCGACGCCGGGATCGCTGGCGCGCAAGGACGAGGCCGCGCTGCTGATCGCCGTCGCGCCGCACGTCGAGGACTACGTCGCGGCGCTGTTTGGCGTCGAGGACGAGGTGCGCGCGCTGGAAGCGCTGCATCACGAGTTGGCGCCGCTGTTCGCCGTCAAGCGCCAGTTCGTCCAGCGGAAGGCGATCAACGCGTACAAGGGCGCCGCCGCCGAGGCCATCGACGGCGATGCCGTGCAGGCGGCGCTCGAAGCGCGGATCGGGCCGTTCGACGAGCTCGCCTTCGCCAACGCGGTGACGCGCTGGCAAGCCGATGAAGCCGCGCATGCCGACGAGATGGCGCTGGCGACGCAATACGCCGCCTGGGCGGCGCAGACGCCGGCGGGCCGCGCGCGGCACAAGGCCGGCGTGCTGTTCAAGGCGCCGCGCAAGCTCGACTACATGG
>JBGAIC010000131.1:0-2693 GCA_044225845.1 Casimicrobiaceae bacterium | reverse complement strand
GAAGCGCGCGACGGCGTCGAAGCCGCGCACGCGTTGGCGACGCACGAGCCCACCGTGCTGTTCCTCGACATCCAGATGCCCGGCATCAGCGGCCTCGATGTGGCGCGCGCCGCCAGCGGCCGCGCGCACGTCGTGTTCATCACCGCGTACGACGAATACGCGGTCGCGGCGTTCGAGCAGGGTGCCGTCGACTACCTGATGAAGCCGTTCTCGGCCGCGCGGCTCGCCGTTGCGCTGGACCGGCTGCGCGACAAGCTCCGTGGCCGGCCGGCAGACCTGGACCGCCTGCTGCAGACGCTCGCGGAGCGCGGCGATGCGCGGAAGCCCTGGCTCCGTTGGGTATCGGTGGCGCGCGGACCCGATATCCAGCTGATCACCGTCGACGAGGTCTGCTACGTCCAGGCCGACAACAAGTATTCGCTGATCGCTACCGCGGCCAGGCAGGAACTCGTCCGCAAGACCATCCGCGAATTCGCGGAACAGCTCGACCCGGAGGTGTTCTGGCAGATCCACCGGGGCACCATCGTCAACGTCAACGCGATAGCGCGCGTCCATCGCGATGCGCGCGGCTACCTGCACGTGGGACTCAAGGCGCGCCCGGAGTCGCTGCCGGTGAGCATGGCCTTCGCCCACCGGTTCCGCCAGGCCTGATCGAGTTCAGCCAGCGCCCGTGAACGTGCGGCTCAGCACGCAGCCCGGGTGGGCGGACGGCGACAACGAGAGCTCGACGACCACGGTGCCGCCCAGCGCAAGGAGGCTCGCGGTGAACGTGCCGCCGCCGTAGCTCTCGGTCGACGTGTACGTGCCGCTCGCCACCTGCAGCCACTCGCCGCTCTGCGTGACCGCACCCTTGTATTGCGCGGTCAACGGCTGGGTCTCGCTGATCGTGAGGCCGGACGCGTCGGAGCTGATGGCGAACGACGCCGGCACCGCAAACGTGGTGCCGGCATACGCGCACGCTGCCGTCGCCGTGGTCTTGCCCACGGCGCCGTTGGCCGCGCGGTACGTCCCGTCCGCGTCCGTCGTGCCATAGGATTGGCGCACGAGCGCCGTGGTGCCGGTCTTGCCGTCGACGTTCCAGGCCAGCGTCGCGTGATGGAGATCCGCGAACGAAATCGTGCCCGTGCCCACCGATTTCGCCTTGACGAGGCTGTTGTCGTAGGCGCTGCCGAGCGCCGGTCCCTGCGTCCGCAAGAAAGTCCCCGTCATCGAATCCGGACCCGACATCGGTCCGCCCATGACCAGCCACATCGGCTTGCCTGTCTCGTCGTACGTGAACCAGGCGATGAAGATGAAGTCGCCCTGATGGCCGACGTTGATGCCCGAGCCCGACTGCGCGGGGTTCCACCACCAGCCGTTGTAGTCGGCGGCCGCCGGCCCCGCCATGCCGAATGCCAGCACGACTGCCAACGCCCGCGCGCCCCGCGCGGCACCGCACGCCGCCTTCGCCAGTCGCCCGGCGATCGTCTTGATCGAAAGGTTCGTCATTGGAGCCCCACGGCGTAGATGACACTCTGGCAGCCGGCCTTGGTCGAGCCCTGCACCTCGTTCATGTAGATGGCGTCGTCGATCGGCAGCACCTGCATCGAGAACGGACCGCCACGGAACGGGATGCCGCTCGTGCCGCCGGTATACGTGCCTTGCGAGGTGACCCACCGCCCCTGCTGGACCAGCGGTCCGCTGAAGCGGAACTGGAAATCGCCGTCGGTGGTCTGCACGTCGGAGAACGTGCCGCCCCCGGCCACGATGTCGTTGCTGAACGCGAACAGGCCGCTCAAGTCCGGGCCGCAGTCGGCGGATGCGATGGCCTGCGTGGCCGACGGATAGGAGCCGGAGAGCGTGATGACGCCGAACGTCTCCCGCACCAGCGGAAGCGTCCCGCTGTGCCCGCCGATCGTCCATGCCAGCGACGCGTTGAAGGGATCCGCGAACGTCAACGTGCCGTGGCCGGCCGTCACGTACTTGACGTCGGCGACGGCGTAAGGCGAACCCAGCGGCGGACCCGCCGTCGTGCGGACGATGTCGGCAGCGAGCGTGTTGCCCGACAGCGGGCCGCCCATCACCAGCCACATGCCGTCCCCGGCGTCGTCGTAGGTGAACCAGGCCATGAACACGAACTTGCCTTCGTGGCCGATGTTGACGCCGGTACCGTTCTGGCCGGGCGTGTTCCACCAGTCGCCGTAGAGCTGCGCGTGCGCCGGAGCGCAGGACAATGCAAGCGCGAACCACAGCCATGCGTGAATGCGTCCCATGAATGCCTCGCCGCTTCCGGGTTTGGACGAGCCATCGTGAAAGAACGCGGCGCCCGGGCCAAGCGCAAAGCGACGAAGCTTGCGGGCGCGGCGCGAAACCGGGTGGCGGCGGTGCGAAGCTCTCAGCGCGCGGCTGGCGGCGCACCCCCCAACGCGCGGTCGAGCTCGGGGAGTCGCTGCGCGCGGATGGCCGCCGCGTAGCGGATGGCGGCCTCCGCCTTGGTCACGTCCTGGCGCGCGCCGGCCGGGACGTTGATGCGGGCATAGGCTTCGAGCTTCGGGATCATCGCGACATCCATGCCCTCCCCGGCGACCTTGGCGACGAAGCGCTCGCGGCTGCCGGGCTCCAGCAGCGGCGCGATCGCCTTCCACTGCAGCATCACGAACGCGAACACGCGTTCCGGGTGGCGGCCGGCGGCGACGCGCAGCATCTGCGGCGCG
>JBGAIC010000053.1:0-21525 GCA_044225845.1 Casimicrobiaceae bacterium | reverse complement strand
AACCGCTGCCTGCTGCTCGCGGCCGTCGCGCGCGGCACCACGACGCTGACGGACGTACTGGAAGCCGACGACACGGCGCGGATGCTCGAAGCGCTCGCGGCACTGGGCGCGCGTGACGCAGCAGCCCGGCGCGGAAGGTCGCGGGCCGACGATGACGGTGGAGGGCGCGGCGGCGCGTTCCCGATTCGACCCCGTGCGGGCTTCCTGATGCTCGGGAATGCCGGTACCGCGATGCGCCCGCTGACAGCGATGCTCGCGGTGCTCGGCGGCGACTACACGCTGGACGGCGTCGCGCGGATGCGCGAGCGGCCCATCGGCGACCTGGTCGACGCGCTGCGCGCCGCGGGCGCCGGCGTCCGCTACCTCGGGCAAGCCGGCTATCCGCCGTTGGCCATCGACGCGGGCGGCGCGCAGGCCGGCGAGACGATCGCCGTGCGCGGCGAAAAAGTCGACCAGTTCCTGTCGGCGCTGCTGATGGCGCTGCCGCTCGCGGGCGGCGCCGCCACGCAGGCCACGACGCTGCAGCTCGCGACGCCGCTGATCTCGCGGCCGCCACGTCGACATCAGCGCCGGCCTGGCGCCCCGCTTCGTCGACGTCGCCGCGCCCGACGACGACACGTTCATGATACCGGCCGGCCGCGGCTACACGGCACCCGGCACGCTGGCCGTCGAAGGCGACGCGTCGTCCGCGTCCTATTTCCTCGCTGCCGGCGTGCTGGGCGGCGGACCGGTGCGGGTCGATGGCGTGGGCCGGCGCGCCATCCAGGGCGACGTCGCGTTTGCCGACGTGCTGGCGGAGCTCGGCCGACATCCGCACCACGGACGACAGCATCGAAGCGCGCCGCGGCGCTGCAGGCCGCCGTGCGGCACGGCACGCTCGACTGCACGACGATCCCCGACGCCGCGATGACGCTCGCGATGACCGCATTGTTTGCGCGCGAGCCGACGACGCTGACCGGCATCGGGAGCTGGCGCGTCAAGGAGACGGACCGCATCGCCGCGATGGCGACGGAGTTGCGGAAGCTCGGCGCCGACGTCGCCGAGGGCCCGGACTGGCTGCGCGTCGCCCCGCTCGCGACGTTCCGCGCCGCCGCCATCGACACCTACGACGACCACCGGATGGCGATGTGCTTCTCGCTGGCGGCGTTCGGCGGCGCGCCGGTCACGATCAACGACCCCGGCTGCGTCCGCAAGACCTTTCCCGGCTATTTCGACGCGCTGGCCGCGCTGGTCCGATGACGGTGCCGGTCATCACCGTCGACGGTCCGGCGGCTTCCGGCAAGGGGACCATCGCCGCCGGCGTGGCCACCGCGCTCGGCTGGCACCTGCTGGACAGCGGCGCCCTCTACCGGCTGGTCGCGCTGGCGGCGCTGGACCGCGGCGTCGGGCTGGACGACGCCCTGGCACTGGCCGCCGTGGCCGCCGCACTGGACGCTGATTTCGCCGGCACGGCCATCCGCCTTGCCGGCGCCGACGTGACCGATGCGCTTGCGCGACCCCGACGTGGCGCCGCCGCCTCGCGCGTGGCCGTCTTCGGCGTCCGCCAGGCGCTGTTCGAGCGCCAGCGCGAGTTTCGCCGCGCCCCCGGCCTGGTGGCCGACGGCCGGGACATGGGCACCGTCGTCTTCCCGGACGCCCCTCAAGGTGTTCGTGACGGCAAGCGCTGCCGAGGAAAGGGCGGCGCGGCGACATAAACAGTTGATCGCAAAAGGAATCTCTGTTAGCATCGACAGTCTTTTGCGCGAACTTCGCGAGCGTGACGAACGCGACGCGAGCCGCGCGGAAGCGCCGCTCCGGCCCGCGCCGGGGGCACTGCTGATCGACACCACGACCCATGCGGTCGACCGGTCGATCGCCGAGGTGCTCACAGCGTGGCGGAACGTGGCAAAGAACTGGGGCCTTGGCCAAGAACCAGGCGCGCTGGCCGCCCCGTCCCAAGCGGCACAAGCGCAGGAGGCGCCACGGAGCGCAAGGCAGCACCCGCAATCGAGCAACCCGCAACAGGCAAGCACCCAATCGAGCAACGCTGTACCGAACGGTCGTGTTCCCGGATGCCGCGCTCAAGGTGTTCGTGACGGCGAGTGCCGGGGAAAGGGCGCTCCGGCGACATAAACAGTTGATCGCAAAAGGAATCTCTGTTACCATCGACAGTCTTTTGCGCGAACTTCGCGAGCGTGACGAACGCGATGCGACCCGCGCGGAAGCACCGCTTCGGCCCGCGCCGGGCGCACTCCTGATCGACACGACGGCCCAGGCGGCCAGCGAGTCGGTCGCCGAGGTGCTCGCGGCGTGGCGGAATGCGGGCAGCAAGCCGCCGCCGGGCTGAATACGGCGCGGCACGACGCAGAAGGCAGCACGCAACGGCAGCAAGGCGCTCGCATCACCGGTCAACTCAAGCCAGCCGGTGGCACGGGACCCATCAACCAACCCGTCCGCGACGAGACAACAGGGTTCTCGGCGTCGGCGGCAGTCAAAGAAAGGCACCAACCCAGCATGGCTACGCTGAACACTGAAATGTCCAACCCGGCGATGGAAAATTTCGCGGCGCTGTTCGAGGAATCCCTCGCGCGCCAGGAAATGCGCCAGGGCGAGCTCATCACCGCGGAAGTGACGCGCGTCGACTACAACGTCGTCGTCGTCAACGCGGGTTTGAAGTCGGAATCCTTCATTCCGATCGAGGAATTCAAGAACGACAACGGCGTCGTCGAGGTCAAGCCCGGCGATTTCATCACCGTTGCGATCGAATCCATCGAGAACGGCTACGGCGAGACGAAGCTCTCGCGCGACAAGGCCAAGCGCCTCAAGGCGTGGAGCGACCTCGAAGAGGCGATGGAACAGGGCACGATCGTCGAAGGCTTCGTCACCAGCAAGGTGAAGGGCGGCCTGACGGTCATGATCAACGGCATCCGCGCGTTCCTGCCGGGCTCGCTGGTCGACATCCGCCCGGTCAAGGACACCACGCCGTACGAAAACCGCGCGCTCGAGTTCAAGGTCATCAAGCTCGACCGCAAGCGCAACAACGTCGTCGTCTCGCGCCGCGCCGTGCTCGAAGCGAGCTTGGGCGAAGAACGCGAAAAGCTCCTCTCGACGCTGCAGGAAGGCGCCATCGTCAAGGGCGTCATGGACTGGACCAACAAGAACATCCACCCGACCAAGGTCGTGCAGCTCGGCGACGAAGTCGAGGTGATGATCCTGGAAATCGACGAAGAGCGTCGCCGCATCTCCCTGGGCATGAAGCAGTGCATGGCCAACCCCTGGGACGAGTTCGCGATGAACTACAAGAAGGGCGACAAGGTCAGCGGCACGATCAAGTCGATCACCGACTTCGGCGTGTTCGTCGGCCTGCCGGGCAACATCGACGGCCTGGTCCACCTGTCGGACCTCTCGTGGTCGGCGGCGGGCGAAGCAGCCGTGCGCGACTACAAGAAGGGTCAGGAAGTGGAAGCCGTCGTGCTGGCCATCGACGTCGAGCGCGAGCGCATCTCGCTGGGCATCAAGCAGCTGGAAGGCGACCCGTTCAACAACTTCGTCGCGCTGCACGACAAGGGCGCCATCGTCTCCGGCACCGTGAAGAGCCTGGATGCCAAGGGCGCGGTCATCGGGTTCGACCACGACGTCGAGGGTTACCTCCGCGCGTCGGAAGTCGCGCGCGACCGCGTCGAGGACATCCGCTCGCACCTGAAGGAAGGCGACCCCGTCACGGCGATGATCATCAACGTCGACCGCAAGAACCGCTCGATCAACCTGTCCATCAAGGCGAAGGACAGCGCCGACGAGAGCGAGGCGATGCAGTCGATGAAGGCGGACAACGCCGGCGTCAACAGCGGCACGACGAACCTCGGCGCGCTGCTGAAGGCCAAGCTCAACGACAAGAACAACGGCTGACCGTCGGACGATGCCCGTGGATTCCGCGATGACCAAATCGGAGCTGATCGACCGCCTTGCGGCGCAGTTCCCCCAGTTGGTCGCCAAGGATGCCGAGCTTGCGGTGAAGATGATCCTCGACGCGATGGCCGAAAGCCTCGCGAAAGGGGAACGCATCGAGATCCGCGGGTTCGGCAGCTTCGGGCTCAATTACCGGCCTCCGCGCACCGGGCGCAACCCCAAGTCGGGCGAGAAGGTGCAGGTGCCTGAAAAGCACGTGCCCCATTTCAAGGCCGGCAAGGAGTTGCGCGAACGCGTGGACTTCAAGGAGGAAGGCTGACCATTCCGCATCGAGAGAGGAAGCCATGAACGTCATCCGTTTCATCCTGGTGGCCGTCGTCTTTCTCGCCATCCTGTTCGTCTCGATCGACAACGCGGAACAGGTCACCCTCAAGTTCTTCCGCCTGGCCGAATGGCAGGCGCCGCTGATCCTCGTCGTGTTCATCGCGTTCGTGCTGGGCGTCGTGCTCGGCATGACGACCGGCGCGCTGCGCACGGCGCGCGTGCGCCGCGAGTTCAACCGCTTCAAGCGCGACCACCACAAGGCGGCGCAAGGCCCCGCCACGCGCGAGCCGGCCGAGCCGCCGGTGCCGCCGTTCGACGCGATGTAGGGCGGCGCGACGGATGGATTTCGAATTCTGGTGGCTGCTGCCGATTCCGGCGATCTTCTTCGGCCTGGGCTGGATCGCGGCCCGCATCGACATCAAGCACCTGCTGCGTGAATCGCGCGCGCTGCCGCTGTCGTATTTCCGCGGCCTCAACTTCCTGCTGAACGAGCAGCCCGACAAGGCGATCGAGTCGTTCATCGAGGTCGTCAAGGTCGACCCGCAGACCATCGACCTGCACTTCGCGCTGGGCAGCCTGTTTCGCCGCCAGGGCGAGATCGAGCGGGCCACGCGGATGCACCAGAACCTGCTGGACCGGCCGGACCTGCCGGCCGACAAGCGCGACATGGCCACGTACGAGCTCGCGCAGGACTTCCTGCGTGCAGGCTTGCTCGACCGCGCCGAGAATCTCTTCACCAAGCTCGACGGCACGCCGTTCGAATTGTCCGCGCTGGGCGCGCTGAACTCCATCTACGAGCAGGAGAAGGACTGGCAGAAGGCCATCGGCGTCGCGCAGCGGATGGAGACATTGGCCAAGCGGCCTTACTTCAAGGAGATCGCCGAGTACTACTGCGAGCTGGCGCAAGGCGCGCTGGTGCGCCGCGAGCACGATGCGGCGCGCGGCTGCATCGACCAGGCGCTGGCGACGCATCGCGGCTGCGTGCGCGCCACGCTGATCGCCGGCGACCTCGCGCAGGCCGACGACGACACCGGCGGCGCCATCGCGGCGTGGATGCGCATCGAGACGCAGAATCCCGCGTTCCTGTCGCTGGCCGCCGACCGCGTTGCCGATGCCTACCGCAAGCGCGGCGACGTCGAGCAGGGCATCCGCGTGCTGCGCAACTGGCAACAGCAATACCCGTCGCTCGACATCCTGAACGCGCTGTTCGTGCTGGTGCTCGAGCACGAAGGCCCGGAAGCGGCCGCCGCGCTGATCAAGGACGAGCTCGCGCGCAATCCCACGCTGCTGGGGCTCGAACGCCTGCTCGAGGCGCAACTGCTCGCGGCACCGGCCGACCGCCGCCACGACCTGGAGCTCGTCAAGGGCCTGGTTGGCGCGCACATCAAGCGGCTGGGCATGTACCGCTGCGACAACTGCGGCTTCCGCGCCAAGCAGTACTACTGGCGCTGCCCCGGCTGCCAGAAGTGGGAAACGTATTCGCCGAAACGCACCGAGAACCCGGAAGGCTATCAATGACCGTGCATACCAAGGCCGATATGGCCGCCGGCACGCGCACCGCGACGCCGATCGTCGCGCGCGATGCGCAGGGCGGCCCGCGCATCATCGTCGCGCTCGACTTCCCGGAGGGCAGCGAGGCCCTTGCGCTCGCCAACCAGCTCTCGCCCGAGTACTGCGCCGTGAAGATCGGCAAGGAGCTCTTCACCGCGGCGGGACCCGCGCTCGTCAGCGACCTGGTGGCGCGCGGCTATCGCGTGTTCCTCGACCTGAAATACCACGACATTCCCAACACCGTAGGCGCTGCGTGCGCCGCCGCCACGCGCCTGGGCGTGTGGATGCTGAATGTCCACGCGTCCGGCGGCACCGCGATGATGAAGGCCGCGCGCGAGGCGGTGGACCGCACGGCGCATGCGACCGAGCGGCGCGTGCCGCTCTTGATCGCCGTCACCGTGCTGACGAGCCTCGCGAACGAGAACCTCGCCGCGATCGGGCTTGCCGGCAACACCGGCGATGCCGCGCTGCGGCTCGCGCAACTGGCGCAGGGCGCCGGCATGGACGGCGTCGTCTGCTCGGCGCAGGAGGCAGCGAGGCTGCGTTCCGCGCTCGGGTCTGCGTTCAAGCTCGTGACGCCGGGCATCCGGCCCGCGGGCGTCGGCACGCACGACCATGCGCGGCCGCAGACGCCGGAAGCGGCCATCGCCGCCGGTGCCGACTACCTTGTCATCGGCCGCGCGATCACCGGCGCCGACGACCCGCTCGCCGCACTCGCCGCGATCAACGCGGCCATCGCCTGACGGAGCTCCGCGCATGCGCATCACGATGATCGGCTCGGGCTATGTCGGCCTCGTCACGGGTACCTGTTTCGCCGAAGTCGGCAATGACGTGCTGTGCCTGGACGTCGACGCGAAGAAGATCGAGACGCTGAACAACGGCGGTGTGCCGATCCACGAGCCCGGCCTGGCGGAGATGATCAAGCGCAACGTCGAGGCCGGGCGCCTCGCGTTCACCACCGACGTCGACCGCGCCGTCGCGCACGGTACGCTGCAGTTCATCGCCGTGGGCACGCCGCCCGACGAGGACGGCGCCGCCGACATGCAGTACGTGCTGGCCGCCGCGCGCGAGATCGGCAATCGCATGGACGAATGGAAGGTGATCGTCGACAAGTCGACGGTCCCGGTAGGCACGGCCGACCGCGTCCGCGCCACGATCGCCGAAGCGCTGAAGGCGCGCGGCGTGCACGTGCCGTTCGCCGTCGTGTCCAATCCAGAGTTCCTGAAGGAAGGCGCGGCCGTCGAGGACTTCATGCGGCCGGACCGCATCGTCATCGGTGCCGACGACGAGCGCGCCATCCAGGCGATGCGCGCCATCTACGCGCCGTTCCAGCGCAACCGCGAGCGGCTGATCGTCATGGACGTGCGCTCCGCCGAGCTCACGAAATACGCGGCGAACGCGATGCTGGCGACGCGCATCTCGTTCATGAACGAACTCGCGAACCTGGCCGAGACGCTGGGCGCCGACATCGAGCTCGTGCGCCAGGGCATCGGCTCCGACCCGCGCATCGGCTGGCATTTCCTGTATCCCGGCGTAGGCTATGGCGGCTCCTGCTTCCCCAAGGACGTGAAGGCGCTGCAGCACACGGCCGAGCAGCACGGCAGGCCGCTGGCGCTGCTGGAAGCGGTGGAGACCGTCAACGAGCGCCAGAAGAGCGTGATGGTCGAGAAGATCGTCGCGCGCCTGGGCAACGACCTCGGCGGCCGCCGCTTCGCGCTGTGGGGCCTGGCGTTCAAGCCGGACACCGACGACATGCGCGAGGCGCCGTCGCGCGTGATCATCGACGCGCTGGCGTCGCGCGGCGCGACGCTGGCCGTCTACGATCCGGTGGCCATGGCGGAAGCGCGCCGCATCTTCGGCACGCCGCAGCACATCGTCTACGCCGATTCGCCGCAGGCGGCGCTCGAGGGCGCCGACGCGCTCGTCGTGGTCACCGAGTGGAAGGCGTTCCGCAGCCCGGACTTCGCGAAGATCCGCGCCACGCTGCGCCAGCCGCTGGTGTTCGACGGCCGCAATCTCTACGACCCGGCTCTGGTGCGCGATGCGGGGCTCGAGTATTTCGGGATCGGTCGGAAGTGAGGACCTCGAGCGAGCGGACGCACGTGGGGCTCGCCGCCGCGCGAGCACCGATGAGGTGCGGTCGATGAGCGCGACACCGTCGTTCGCCACCTGGCGCGACGCGGTCCGCCGCGCACGGCTGCTCGTCGTCGGTGACGTGATGCTGGACCGCTACTGGTTCGGCGACGTCGAGCGCATCTCGCCGGAAGCGCCGGTGCCGGTGGTCAAGGTGGCGCGCACCGAGGAGCGCCCGGGCGGCGCCGCCAACGTCGCGCGCAACGGCGCCGCGCTCGGCGCGTCGACCACGCTGCTGTCGGTGGTCGGCGCGGACGAGGCCGGCGCCGCGCTCGAGAAGCTCGTCGCCGCCGAAGGCGTGCATCCGTCGCTGCATCGCGATCCCGCATTGCCGACCACCGTGAAGCTGCGCGTCATCGGCCGCCAGCAGCAACTGTTGCGCATCGATTTCGAAACGGCGCCGTCGCACGAGGTGCTGGCCGGCAAGCTGCGCGAATACGACACGCTCGTCGACGCCGCCGATTCCATCGTCCTGTCCGACTACGGCAAGGGCGGCCTCGCGCACATCGGCGCGATGATCGAGAAGGCGCGCGCCGCCGGCAAGCCCGTGCTCGTCGATCCCAAGGGCGACGACTGGGCGCGCTATGCGGGCGCCACGCTCGTCACGCCCAACCGTTCCGAGTTCCGCCAGGTGGTGGGCCGCTGGTCGTCCAACGCGGAGTTCGATCGCAAGGCGGACGAGCTGCGCCGCTCGCTGGACCTCGCGGCGCTGCTCGTCACGCGCTCGGAAGAGGGCATGAGCCTGTTCACCGCGCGCGGCGCGCTGCACATCCCGGCGCAGGCGCGCGAAGTGTTCGACGTCACCGGCGCCGGCGACACGGTGATCGCGACGCTCGGCGCCTTGCTCGGCGCGGGTGCGCCGATCGAGGACGCCGTGCACGTGGCCAATCGCGCTGCGGGCATCGTCGTCGGCAAGCTCGGCACCGCGGTCGTCACGCCGGACGAGCTGTAACGCCGCGCGTCGCGCGACTCGCCCATGGCGATCCGCAACCGGCCCAGCCGCACCGCGTTCGAAGCGTCGTTCGCCGGACGCTTCTGGCTCCGCTTCCACATGGCGATCATGCTGCTCACCGCGGCCAGTGCCGGCTTCCTCACGAACATCGCGCTGCTGCAGTGGCCCGTGCACGACGTGCTCGTGCGCTGGTGCGTCGGTTTCGTCGTCGGCTACCTGGTTCTCTTCGGGTGCATGCGGATCTGGCTCGCCTACGTCGGCGTGCGGCCGCTGGAATACGACGGCGGCGACATCCTCGACGCCGGCAACTGGAGCGGCGGATCGTCGGGATCGTCCGGCACGCCGATGCCTGAAGGCGGCGGCTCGTTCGGCGGCGGCGGTGCGTCGGGCCCGTGGAGCGACGGCGGCTCGAGTTCGCTGTTCCAGGGGGGCGGCCACGCGTCGTCCGGCGGCAGCGGCGGCTGGAGCCTGCCGGACGTCGGTGGCGGCATCGACCTCGACGAAGGAACTGCCGTTGTCATTCTCGTGGTGATCGTGCTGGCCCTTGCAACCGCGCTGGGCGGCGGCGTCATCTACCTGATCGTCAGCGCGCCGCACCTGCTGGTGGACGTCGCGTTCGGCGCGGCGCTCGCGGGCGGCATGGCGCCGTCGGCACACCGTGCGGCGCAACGCGGGCCCTGGGCCGGCGGCGTGTTGGCCGCCACGTGGAAGCCCTTCCTCGCGCTGCTGGTGGTACTGGTGCTTGCCGCGCTCGCGTTCCGCCACTACTTTCCGGGAGCGCTGACGCTGGGCGAGGCCTGGCGCTTCTACCGCTGAACACATCGATGGCCAAGGCGAAGACGGTCTACAGCTGCACCGAGTGCGGCGCGCAGAGTCCCAAGTGGCAGGGGCAGTGCCCGCAATGCGGCGCCTGGAACACGCTGGTCGAGAGCGTGGCCGCGCCGGCGCCGACGCGCTTCGCCAACGTGGCCGGTGCGCGCTCGACGGTGCGGCCGCTGGCGTCCGTCGATGCGCGCGAGACGCCGCGCACCCCCACCGGCGTCGAGGAATTCGATCGCGTGCTGGGCGGTGGCCTCGTCGCCGGCGGCGTGATCCTGCTCGGCGGCGATCCCGGCATCGGCAAGTCGACGCTGCTGCTGCAGGCCTCTGCGCTGCTCGGCGCCGCGCAGCCGGTCCTGTACGTCACCGGCGAGGAATCGGTGGAGCAGGTGGCGATGCGCGCGCAGCGGCTGGGCCTCGTCAACGCGCCGGTGTCCATGCTGGCGGAAGTCCAGCTCGAGGCGATCGTCGCGGCCATCGACGCGCAGCAGCCCGCGTTCGTCGTCATCGACTCGATCCAGACGCTCTACACCGAGGCGCTGACGTCGGCGCCCGGCAGCGTCGCGCAGGTGCGCGAATGCGCGGCGCAGCTGACGCGCGTGGCCAAGCAGCGCGGCATCGGCATCCTGTTCGTCGGCCACGTCACGAAGGAAGGCGCGATCGCGGGTCCGCGGGTGCTGGAGCACATCGTCGACACGGTGCTGTACTTCGAGGGCGACACGCATTCGAGCTTCCGGCTGGTGCGCGCGATCAAGAACCGCTTCGGCGCGGCCAACGAGCTGGGCGTGTTCGCGATGACGGAGCGCGGCCTGCGCGGTGTCAGCAACCCGTCGGCGCTGTTCCTGTCGCATCACCCGCAGGCAGTGGCGGGCTCGGCGATCGTCGCGACGCTCGAGGGCTCGCGTCCGCTGCTCGTCGAAGTGCAGGCGCTGGTCGATCCGGTGGCGGGCGCGTCGCCGCGGCGGCTGGCCGTAGGCCTCGACGCCCAGCGCCTGGCGCTGCTGCTCGCCGTGTTGCACCGGCATGGCCAGGTCGAGGTGGCGGGGTTCGACGTCTTCGTCAACGCGGTGGGCGGCGTGCGGATCGACGAGCCGGCGGCCGACTTGGCCGTCCTGATGGCGGTTGCCTCATCCCTTAAAAACAAACCGTTACACGATAAAACTCTAGTGTTTGGTGAGGTCGGGCTGGCGGGGGAAATCCGGCCGGTTCAGCGCGGGGTGGATCGCATCCGCGAAGCCGCCAAGCTCGGTTTCAAGACCGCCGTCGTGCCCGTCGCGAACAAACCGAAACAGGCCATCGACGGCATCTCCATCCGCACGGTCGAGCGCGTGGACGACGCACTGGCGCTGCTGCGCGAGTAGGCCCTGGTAGCCGTGCCGGCGTTCAGCCGGCGGCGGCGACGTCGAACGAACCGCGCCGTCCGAGCTTCGCCTGCTCGTGCATCGTGCGGTAGGCGCTTTCGACGGCTCGCGTCGTCGCGCGCGCATCGAACAGCGGGCTCGCGTAGCGCGCGGCCTCGATCCGGCGCAAGAGCGCATGGCGCGCGGGCTCGTCGCCGGCGAGCCGCACCGCGAGCTCCACATAGCCGTCAATGCTGGGCGCGATCAGGTCCGTCATCCCGAGCGAGGTCAGCAGGCTCGCGGCGACACGGCCCGCGAACGTGTTGCCGAGCCAGGTGATCACCGGCACGCCCATCCACAGCGCATCGGACGCGGTGGTGTGCGCGTTGTACGGCCAGGTGTCGAGGAACAGGTCGGCGTGCTCGTACAGCGCGAGGTAGTCCGGCGCGGGGCGGCGCGTGGCGAACACGAGCCGCGCGGGATCGATGCCCAGCGCCGAAGCCGCGCGGCGCAGGCGGCCCGGCACGGGATCGTCGCCTTCGCGTTGCAGCAGCCACAGCACGCTGCCCGGTGCGCGCTCCAGGATCGTGAGCCAGGTGTCGAACACTTCCGGCGTGATCTTCCACGTCGCGTTGAACGCCGCCAGCACGACACCCTCCTCGGGCAGGCCCAGCGCCGCGCGCGACGGCACGCTGCCCACTTCGCGCAAGCGGTCGTTCGGCTGGTAGCTGCCGGGGAGCCAGGCGATCGCCTCGCCATAGTCGGCCACGTGCGCGGAGGGCACGACGACGCGGTCGGCAATCAGATAGTCGATGTAAGGCGCCGCAAGCGTGCCGGGATAGCCCACCCAATGCGCCTGCACCGGCGCGGGCCGACGCGCCAACGCGGCCAGCGGCGCGCCTTCGGTGTAACCCTTGAGGTCGACGAGCACGTCGATGGCGTCGGCGCGGATGCGCGCGGCGAGCGCGTCGGGATCCAGTTCGCGTGCGTCGACGAAGTGGTCCACGGCCGTCATGATCCGCTTGCGCAGCCCGCTGCCGTCGTCGCGGCCCGTCGAGTACGCATAGACCTCGAAGCGCGCGCGATCGTGATGCTCGAGCACGCCCGCCATCAACACGGACGTCGGGTGGTCGTGGAAATCGGCGGACAGGTAGCCCAGCCGCAAGCGGATGGAGTTGTGAGGCGCGGCCGGCGGGTTGTTGACCGGATACGCCGGCAGGAAGCCCTTTCCCCACGTTGCCGCGCACTGTCGCTGGTCGGCGCGCGACGACGGATCGGACAGGTAGGAGAACGGCGACAGCCACGTGCGGCCGGCCGCGACGCCCGCGGCGAACCGCTGCTGCAACTGGGGCAGGCGGTCCCAGCGCGCCAGTTCCTTGTCGGCGAAGATCAGCTGCGACAGCGCGGGCCCGTTGTCGCGATCGACGACGAGCACCGCCTCGAACGCCTCGGTGGCGAGCGTGAGGTCGCCGAGCCGCGACGCGACATAGCCCAGCTCCGTGGCCAGCGTGACGTCGCGCGGGTTGCGCTGGAACGCGGCGCGCAGCCGGTCGCGGGCGCCGACGAGGTCGCCGAGCTGGCCGTCCAGTTGCGCGGCCACGCCGACGACGCGCGCATCGTCCGGGACGAGGCGCAGCGCCTGGCCGATGGCGGTACGTGCTTCGCGGATGCGGTGCGCGGTTTGCAACGCGAGCGCCAGGTTGAACCAGCCGCCCGCGAAGTCGGGCATCAGTTGCGTGGCGGCGCCGGCGGTTTCCATCGCTTCCGCGACGTGGCCGGTCTGCAGGAAGCCGGCCGACACGCTGGCCAGCACCGAGGCGTCGCGGGGCGCCTGGCGCACTGCCTCGCGACGCGCGTTCATCGCCTCCGCCGGGCGGTGGGCTTGGTCGAAAGCACGCGCGAGATCGAGCCAGGCGCCGGCGGCGGTGGCGTCGAGCGTCAGTGCGCGCGACAGCTCGGTGATCGCGGGCTCGAGGTGGCCCGAGTCGAGCAGGATGGCGCCGCCGAGATGGATGGCGCGCGAATGCGCGGGATCGAGCGCGACGACGCGGCCGCATTCGGTCCACGCATCGCGGAGCCGGCCGGCACCGTAGTGCGCAAGCGCGTGCTCGAAATGCGTTTCCGCCGCGGCGGATTCGGGAATCGGGGTCGTCATGCGGGGCGCACGGTAACAGATGCGGGCCGGGTGTCATCGTGGCGCGCTAACCAAGCCGGTGCAAGTGTCCCGAAGGGCAGCGCGGTATAGTGCGCGGCGATGCAGCGCCTTTCCACCGGCTACCGCGCGCCGAAGCCGTTCGCGCGTCGCGCGCACCCATGAATCGTGTGGTTCACGTCACCGCCGCCGCGGCGCTGACGATGGCCTGCGCGTCGCTGACGTTCGCGTCGCTGGACGCCTCCAGCAAGTACCTCGCCCGCACGTTCCCGGCCCCCTTCATCGTCTGGATCCGCTACTGCATCCAGGCCGTGGTGCTGGCGGCGGTGTTCGCGCCACGGATGGGCACGAGCCTCGTGCACACGCGCTCGTTCGGGCTGCAGGTGCTGCGCGGTGTGATGCTCGTGGTGTCGTCGACGCTGGTCGTGATCGGCTTCCACTACCTGCCGCTGGCGGAGGCGACGTCGCTCAGCTTCGCGGCGCCGACGCTGGTGACCGTGCTCGCCATCGTCATCCTGAAGGAGCACGTGACGCCGGCGCGCGCGGTCTGCGTGGCGGCCGGTTTCGCGGGTGTGCTGCTGATCGCGCGCCCCGGCTCGTCGATCTTCCAGCCCGCCGCGCTGTATCCGCTGGCCGCCGCGCTGGCCGTGGCGCTGTACCAGATCCTGACGCGCAAGCTCGCGCACGAGGATGCACGGACGATGCTGTTCTACACGGCGATCGTCGGCGCGGTGGCTACCACCGCGATGCTGCCGTGGCGCGGCGCGCCGCCGATCGAGCGCTGGCAGGACATGCTGGCGATCGCGTCGATGGGCTTCTTCGCGACGGTCGGCCATTTCCTGTTCATCCGCGCGCTGCAGCTGGCGCCGGCCTCCGGCCTTGCGTCGATCAGCTATGTGCAGCTCGTGTTCGCCACCGTGCTGGGGTGGTTCGTCTATCGCGAGTTTCCCGACGGCATCGCGTTGCTCGGCATGGCGGTGATCGCGGGCTCGGGGCTGTTCCTCACGTGGTACGAGCGGCGACGTGCGGTGGTGCCCGTCAGCGAGCCGGCCGCGGTGGACTGACGTGCACGAACTCGCAACGCTGCTGCCCGCGCTCCTCGCGTCGTTCCTGGTGGGATTGTCGAAGGGCGGGCTGCCGGCCATCGGGGGACTGGCGGTGCCCATCATGGCGCTGGCGGCGATCCCGCCGATCAAGGCCGCGTCGCTGCTGCTGCCCGTGTATGTGGCGAGCGACGTCGTCGGTGTGTATCTCTATCGACGCGATTACAGCAAGCCCAACCTGAAGATCCTGCTGCCGGCCGGCGTGGCGGGTGTGGTGATCGGTTGGGCCACCGCGGCCTGGCTGTCGGACGCGGCCGCTTCGGTGCTGATCGGATTCGTCGGCGTCGCGTTCTGCATCAGCATGTTCCTGCGCCGCAAGCGCAACGCGCCGGCGACGTCGCCGAGCGTCGTCCGCGGCGGCTTCTGGGGCACGCTGTCCGGCTTCACGAGCTTCATCTCGCACGCCGGCGGGCCGCCGTTCCAGATCTACGTGCTGCCGCAGAAGCTGCCCAAGCTCGTGTTCGCCGGCACGTCGACGATCACGTTCGCGGTCATCAACGCGGCCAAGATCATTCCCTACGCCAACCTACGGCCCTACAGCGGCGAGGACCTGCGGACCGCCGCCATCCTGCTGCCCGCGGCGCTCGTCGGCACGTACGTGGGGATGTGGGCGACGCGCCGCATCGCCGACGTGTGGTTCTTCCGGCTCGTGCAGCTGGCGCTGTTCGGCGTGTCGCTGATGCTGATCGTCGAGTACGGGCCGGTGCTGTGGGCGAGGCTGTTCACCGCGCACTGAAGGCCGCGCACCGGCACGGTCACGGCGCCTCGTTCGCCTCGTCGTCGTTCGCCGGCAGCGCCGGCATGGTGGAGTCCGGCACGCGGCCCCAGGTCGCGGCCGCGGGCGCCGTGGGCAAGGCGTCGATGCGCTGCGCGACGCGTTGCGCCAGGTCCGCGTAGAACGGGTTGGACGACATCCGCAGCAGCGTGTCCAGCGACACCACGAGCACGCCGCGTTCGCCGCGCGGCGCCAGCGTGCCGAGGTGGACGCCGTAGTCCACGCTGCGATCCGGCTGCAGGCCATACAGCGGATCGTCGAGCGGGAAGGGCAGCGCGATGTGCGACAGCGAGAACACGGACGACGGATAGCGCAGCCCCGTATTCGCCAGCACTTCGCTCGTGCCGCCCGCGGCCACCGTGCGCGCGACGACACGGTCGTCGCCGTCGCCCGCGTTGCCGAGCAGCGTAGCCGTGTAGCGGCGCGGCGGGGCGGGCATCAGCGTCTCGGGCGCCACGTAGGCGCGTTCGCGCAGGAAAGGCGTGAACGCGGCGTTGCGGTTGAGGCCATAGAGCACCAGCTCGCTGCCGTTCGCCGGCAGCGCGTTGTACAGCGACTGGATCACCGCCGGCGTGCTGACGGTGAAGTCGATCACCGACTGGAACGTGAGCACCGGCGGCATCTTCGCGATGCGACCGTCGCGCGTGGCGCGATCGATGTCGCCCTGCAGCACCGCCGTCAGCGCATAGGATTCCCGCGCCGCGTTCACCGGGAACGAGTTGTACTTGAACGGGTTGAACTCGGGCTCGATGCCCAGCCACGCCGCCTTCGCGAAGGCCGGGAACACCGCGGGCCAACCCGCGACGCCGGCAAAGCGCGCGAAGCGCGTGACGCCGATCATCGGCGACAGCAGCACCACGTTCTGCGGCACCGGCAACGTGGCATCGCCGAGCGAATCCAGCGTGTATTTCGTCGCCAGCGCGCCGCCGTTCGAGTAGCCGACGATGTGCAGCGGTGCCGGCGCGGGCACCAGCCGCCGCGCCTCGCGCACGGCGAGCCGCGTCGCCGCCAGCCATTGCTCCCAGGTCGCCCGCGTGAGACCACCGGGCACCGTGCCGTGTCCCGGCAGGCGCGGCGCGACGACGGCGAAGCCGCGTTCCCGGTACAGGTTGGCGAGGCTGCGGCCGCTGTACGGCGAGTCCGTCAGGCCGTGCAGCAGCACGACGACGCCGCGCGGCGTGCCCTGCGGCTGCATCTCGAACGAGCGGTTCCAGTCCGGCTTGAAGCGGCCGGTGAAGTTGGCCGCTTCCGCGTAGTAACGATTGGCGAGCGTGCGGTACTCGGGCGCGACGTGCTCGACCACGTCGTGCTGGACGACCGCGAACGCCCGCTCCTCGGCGGCGAGATAGGCGGGCCAGTCGCTGCGGTCGAGCTCGGCTGCGGACAACTCGGGCGGCACGACCGTGTGCCACGGCGTCAGCGCGGGGCCACGCGACAGTTCGAACACGCGCAGGCCAAGGACACCGACCAGGATGAGCGCGCACGCGGCGACGATGCGAAGGATCCAGCGTTTCATGATCGTGAGCGGGGAAGGTGGCGCATTGTAGCGAGGCGATGGGCGCGCGGGGCTTTACCAACGGCGATCGACCGCCCGCGGCGCCGCGGGTCGCTGTGCTAACCTTCACGTCGTGAGGCGCCGTTCGATCTTCCTGTTGCTGCTGGCCCTGTTGCTGCCCATCCGCGGCGCGCTGGCGGTCGGCGGCCATTTCTGCGTGATGGATGCGCCGCCAGGGCACGCTTCGATGCACGATCATGCGTCCATGCACGATCACGCGGCGATGGACGGCGCCATGATGGCGCAGGACATGATCGTCGACGACGGCGCCATGCCCGCAACAGGCGACCACGACGGCTGCCATCACGCGCCATCACAAGCCTGCTCGTATTGCGCGGCACTGTGCTCGCTGCCGCCCATCGCCCCCGCGGCGTCGACCTGGGCGCCGCCCGTGGCCGCGCATGGCGAGCGCTTCGACGCGCTCGCGTTGCCCACACCCGAACCTCGCATCAGCGGACTCGAGCGGCCTCCACGCGCCGCCTGATCGCGTGACCGCCCGACGTGGCGGTCCTGCCCGCCTGAACACCGGAGGGCGTCGTTGCCTTTGCGTCTTGCATGGGCCCAACGTGATCGACGAGGTAGCACCATGTTTCCTTCATCCGGGCCGGCCGCTGCCGGCCAGGCTCCGTCCGCGCGCGTCGCACTGCGCGCCGGCACCGTTGCACTGCTGCTGGCGCTCGGCGCTTGCGCGACCGTGGATCCCCAACCCGGCCCCGAGGTCATCAAGGCGGTCGATGCACTCGTGCAGCCGCGCACCGGGGTCGCACCGGCCCGCGCCGATGTCCCGCGCGACGCTCGCGTCGCGGCATTGCTCGCGCAACCGCTGACGGCCGACGCGGCCGTCGAGGTAGCGCTCCTCAACCAGCCGCGTGTGCTGTCAGCGCTGCAGGAGCTGCGGGTCGCGGCCGCCGACCGTGCGCGAGCCGGGACGCTGCCCAACCCGCGCTTCGGCTTCACGGACATCGCCGGTGGCGGCATCCGCGAGATCGAGCGCAGCGTCGTCGTCGATGTGATGGCAATCCTCGCGATGCCGCTCGCCACGGACCTGGAGCAGCGCCGCTACGAGCAGACGCAGGTGCGCGTCGCGGCGGCGATCGTCGCGATGGCCACCACGACGCGCAAGGCCTGGGTCGATGCGGTGGCCGCCGCCGAGCGCGAACGCAACGCGCGACAGGTGGAGGAGGCGGCCTCGATCGCCGCCGAACTTGCGCGGCGCATGGCCGCAGCGGGCAATGTGCCCACGCTCACGGCGTTGCGCGAGGAAGCGGCGTTCGCATCGGCGCGCAGCGCCGCGACGCAGGCCACGCAACAGTCCGTCGAGGCGCGCGAGACGCTCGTCCGCGCATTGGGTCTCGCGTCCGCCGACGCGGTGAAGTTGCCGCCGACGTTGCCACCCGTGCCGGCGCAACTCGAAGCGAAACGCGCTGTCGAGCAGACGGCCATGGACCAGCGCCTCGACGTGCTCTATGCCAAGCGCGCGCTGGAGACCTCCGCCTATGCGCTGTCGCTCACGCGCACGACGCGCTTCGTCAACCTGCTCGATGTCGGCTATGCGAACAAGAGCCAGAGCGGGCTCCCGCGCGAGAACGGCTACGTGATCGAGGTGGAAGTGCCGCTGTTCGACCTGGGCACGTCGCGGATCGCGCAGGCGGACGCCCGCTACCGCCAGGCCGAGTTGCGTGCGGCGGAAGTGAGCGTGGACGCGTTGTCCGCCGTCCGCGCGGCGTGGGCCGGCTATGCCGGCGCGCACGCCAACGCACGCCGGTCCGCCGATGGGGTGTTGCCGCTGCGCGACAAGATCGTCGACGAGGTGACACTGCGTTACAACGCGATGCTCGCGAGCGCCTTCGACCTCATGGTCGACGTGCGCGAGCGCATCGCCGCGCAAGGCGCCGACGTCGAAGCCCGCCGCGAATTCTGGATTGCCGATGCCACGCTGCAGGCCGCGATGGCCGGCGGTGAACCCGATGCGCGCATCGACGCGCAAGCCCACTGAAAGGAGCCGAGCGATGAACGATCGCCGAACGTTCCTGCGCACCGCCGGCGCTGCGATGGTCGCGGCCACGGCGGTGGCGCGCACCGAAGCCGCGAGCCTTCCCGAAGTAGCGACGCACGTCACGCACGACACCGCGCCGCCGCTCGTCCCGCCGGACGGGCGCCGGCACAACCCGGTGATCACGCTGAACGGCTGGACGCTCCCGTTCCGCCTGCGCGAGGGCGTCAAGGAGTTCCACCTGGTCGCCGAACCCGTCGTGCGCGAGCTCGCGCCCGGCATGCAGGCGCAACTGTGGGGCTACAACGGCCAGAGTCCCGGCCCGACCATCGAGGTGGTGGAGGGCGACCGCGTGCGCATCTTCGTCACCAACCGCCTGCCCGAGCACACCACCGTGCACTGGCACGGCATGCCGCTGCCCAACGGCATGGACGGTGTCGGCGGACTCACGCAGCCGCACATCCCGCCAGGCAAGACGTTCGTGTACGAATTCACGGCGTCGCGCAGCGGCACGTTCATGTACCACCCGCATGCGGACGAGATGCTGCAGATGGCGATGGGCATGATGGGGATGTTCGTCGTGCATCCGAAGGATCCGTCGCGCTTCCGAGTCGATCGCGACTACCTGATCCTGCTCGCCGCGTTCGACATCGATCCCGGCAGCCGCACGCCGCGCGTCAACACGATGCTCGACTTCAACCTGTGGACCTGGAACAGCCGCGTGTTCCCGGGCATCGCGCCGCTGGTCGCGCGTACGGGCGAGCGGGTCCGCGTGCGCGTCGGCAACCTGACGATGACCAATCATCCGATGCATCTTCACGGCCACACGATGGAGGTCACCGGCACCGACGGCGGCTGGGTGCCGAAGGGCGCGCGTTGGCCCGAAGTGACCATCGACGTGGCCGTCGGCCAGGTGCGCGCGTTCGAGTTCGACGCGATCGCCGGCGACTGGGCCTTCCACTGCCACAAGTCGCATCACACGATGAACGCGATGAGCCACGAGGTGCCGACGATGATCGGCGTCGACACGTCCGACCTCGACGCGCGCATCCGCGCCCTCGTTCCGGACTACATGGCGATGGGCGGGCAGGGGATGGCCGAGATGGGCTCGATGCCCATGCCCTTGCCGGCGAACACGCTGCCGATGATGACGGGCACCGGACCGTTCGGCCCGCTCGAAATGGGCGGCATGTTCACGGTGCTGAAGGTCCGCGACGACCTGCCGCGCGGCCGTTACGCCGATCCGGGCTGGTATCGCCATCCGGCCGGCAGCGTTGCGCGCGAATGGACAGCGGCTCTACCGGATGCGCCGCGCGCGCCGGACGCAGCGGTTGCAAGCACGCAGCCGCCACTCGCGGCGCAGAAGCCCCGGAACCACCAACACTGAACGGAAGGAACTCCCGATGCAGACGACTCCTGCTTCTCTCGCCCTGGCGCTCGCTGCCGCGGCAATCGTTACCTGCGCGACCTTGGGAAGCGCACTTCGCCTCGCCGATGACAATGCCCGCGGCCCCGGCCTCGAGCGCTGCCGCGCCGGCTGCCGGTTGGACCGAAGGCGAGGTCCGCGCCGTGGACAAAGCCGCCGGCACCGTGACGCTGCGCCATGGCGCGATCGCCAACATCGGCATGGCGCCGATGACGATGGTCTTCGTGGCCCGCGACCGAGCGGCGCTCGAGAACCTGAAGGCAGGCGACAAGGTCCACTTCAGGGCCGATTTCGTGAACGGCCAGCTGACGGCAACGGAGATCCTCCGCGCCGACCCAACCGCGAAGTGAGCGCAATGGACAGCCGGGGGCCGCCACGAGGATCATGCAGACTCCGGTCTTTACCGCCACGAAACACGCCATGAAGATCGTCGAAATCCGCGAGAAGACGTTCCCGATCAGCTCGCCGATCCGCAATGCCTACATCGACTTCAGCAAGATGACGCTGAGCCTCGTGGCCGTCGTCACCGACGTCGTGCGCAACGGCAAGCGCGTCGTCGGCTACGGCTTCAACTCGAACGGGCGCTACGGGCAGGGCACGCTGATGCGGGAGCGTTTCATCCCGCGCATCCTGGAGGCGGACCCCGCGACGCTCGTCGACGCGTCGGGCACCAACCTCGACCCGCACCGGATCTGGGCCACGATGTTCACGAACGAGAAGCCGGGCGGCCACGGCGAGCGGTCCGTGGCCATCGGGACGATCGACATGGCCATCTGGGACGCGGTGGCCAAGATCGAGGACAAGCCGCTGTTCCAGCTGCTGGCCGAGCGCTATGGCAACGGCACGCCCAACCGTCGAGTCTTCGTCTACGCGGCCGGTGGCTATTACTACCCGGGCCAGGACTACCGGAAGCTGCAGGACGAGATGCGCAGCTACCTCGACCGCGGCTACACGGTGGTCAAGAAGAAGATCGGCGGCGCGTCCCTGGACGAGGACCTGCGGCGCATCGACGCGATCATGGAGGTGCTGCAGGACGGCCAGAAGCTGTGCGTCGACGCCAACGGCCGCTTCGACCTCGACACGGCCATCGCGTACGCCAAGGCGCTGTCGCGCTACGACCTGTTCTGGTTCGAGGAGCCGGGCGATCCGCTGGATTTCGAGCTTCAAGCCACGCTGCGCGGCTATTACGCCAACCCGATGGCCACCGGCGAAGACCTGTTCTCGATGCAGGACGCGCGCAACCTGATCCGTTACGGCGGCATGCGGCCGGACCGCGACTGGCTGCAGTTCGACTGCGCGCTGAGTTACGGGCTGGTCGAGTACCTGCGGACGCTGGCGATGCTCAAGGAGCACGGCTGGTCCGCGAGCCGGTGCATCCCGCACGGCGGGCACCAGATGTCGCTGAACATCGCGGCCGGTTTGGGCCTGGGCGGCAACGAGTCCTATCCGGACCTGTTCCAGCCGTTCGGGGGGTTCCCGGATGGTGTGAAGGTCGCTGATAGTTACGTGACGTTGCC
>JBGAIC010000130.1:0-2705 GCA_044225845.1 Casimicrobiaceae bacterium | reverse complement strand
CATGCGAGACGACGCCGTAAATGCTGCCGTTGTCGGTGCCGCTCTTCATGTCGCGCGTGTCGATCCACAGCACGTGGACATCGCCGTTCGGCGCCACGCCCATCGTGCCGAAGGCCGCGACGCTCGCGAAACCGCCGTGGATCACGCTCGACATGTCGGAGTCCGTCACGGTGCTGAGGCGGCGTGGCTGCTCGAAGGTCGCGCCGCCGTCGGTCGAGCGCGTATAGCGCGCGGTCAGCACCGCCTTGCCGAGCTTCGCCTGCATTTCATTGGCGGGGTAGGCGACGTGCAGCGTGCCGCCCCGTCCCCATGCGATGCGCGGCCGGCTGACCGCGAAGCCCCACACTTCGTCATCGGCTTGATTGACGCGCACCGGCGCGCTGAAGCTCGCGCCGCCGTCCTTCGAAACCGCGGCGTAAAGATTCATCGACGAGAGGTGCGAATGGCCGGCCTGGGCCCGTTCGGCCGCCGCCGCCTTGGCGGTAGCGGACTCGGGATTGCCCTTGGCAAGCCAGAGCACGGCGATCTCGCCCTTCGGGCCGACCGCGACGTCGGGTGCCAGGGCGAGCTGGTCGTCGGTGCTGACCGCTACCGGCGCGGCGACCGCCGCGAACGACAGGGCTCCGGCGAGCAGCGCGAGGAGCGTGGCGGGGACTTTCGACATGTCGGATCCTCTCGGGTCGAATGGCCTGCCCGATTCTAGGCCGAGGCCGCCGACTCCTGCGACAATGTCACGAATGGACGATCTGGCCTCCGCACCGTGGTTGAGGCGCCTGCTGGTCGCGACCCTGCTGGCGGGCCTCGTCGTGCTCGCCTTCGAGGTGCTGAAACCATTCATCGTGCCCGTCATCTGGGCCGTGATCCTCGCGCATGTCACCTGGCCCCTCTATCGCAGGCTGCTGGCCGTGCTGAAGGGACGGCGCGCGGCGACGGCGCTCGCCATGACGTTCGCGGTGACACTCGCGATCGTGTTGCCGGCGATCTGGCTGGTCGCGGTGATCCGCACCGAACTCGTGGCCGCCTATGGAACCTTCGCCGCGCAGCTCGCGCAGGGCGTGCAGCTGCCGCATTTCGTCTTCGAGCTGCCGTGGGTCGGCCCGTGGCTCGAGGAACTGCTTGCGCGCATCGCCCACGATCCCGGTGCGCTCAACGCGGAACTGCGCAACTGGATCCAGCGTTCGGCGGGCGAGTTGAGCGGCGTGGTCGGCGGCGTCGGCCGCAACATCGCGAAGCTCTTCATCGCGATGCTGAGCCTCTTCTTCATGTATCGCGACGGCGAGTCGTTCGCCGCGCAGGTCGTGCGCGTGCTCGAGAACTCGCTCGGCTCGCGCGTGCACGGTTATGTCGTCGCGATCAGCCAGACCGTGCGCGCGGTCGTCTACGGACTGCTCGCCGCGGCCGTCGCGCAGGGCACGATCGCAGGCCTCGGCTACTGGGTCGCAGGCATCAAGGCGCCGATCGCGCTCGGCGCCCTCACGATGATCGCCGCGCTGGTGCCGTTCATGACGCCGGCCGTCTGGGTGGGCGCGAGCGTCTGGCTCGTGATCAGCGGCCGGCCCGTGGCGGGCGCGGGCCTCTTCCTGTGGGGGCTCCTTGCGATCAGCTGGATCGACAACATCGTGCGCCCGCTCGTGATCAGCAACGCAACGCGCATCCCGTTCCTGCTCGTGATGTTCGGCGTGCTGGGCGGCGTCGTGGCCTTCGGGCTGGTGGGGCTGTTCGTCGGCCCCGTGATCCTCGCCGTGCTGATGGCGGTGTGGCGGGAGTGGATCACGGAGAAAGGCGCAGGGTAGGCCCCCGGCCCGCGCGGTGAGCGCGTTCCTGGCGATGGAACGCGATCCGTCGCCCGCCTACGCGTCGAGGAACGGCATCAGCGCCTGCGCCCACTCCCGCGGGTCGCGCGGCAGCGCGCAGAACGGCAGTTGCGGCAGCGCCCGCGAAGCCGCCAGCGCGTAGGGGCGCAGCGGGTCGCCGTCGGCGGCCGCGAGCAGCGTCGGGCACTTCACTGCGCGCAGCCGCGACTTGGCCGGGTAGCTGAAGTGCGCGCGGAGCGCGCGGCGCCACGCATCGGGTGCGCGGAAGATCTCGAGTACGCGCTGGTGGACCACCGCGGTATCGAGGCTGTCCGCGGTCGGGATGATCGCCTCGCGCGTGTTGTCGTACCAGGGCCAGTAGTTGCCGTGGTCGCGGACGAACTGCCAGGCCTGCAGCAGGTGGCCGCCGTGCGCGTCGATGCGGATGTCGGGCGCGTAGCGTCGCCGCAGCTCCCGCTGCAGGGCCGCGTCAAGGACCAGGGGTCCCGCGAGCGCAAGCCGCCGCACGCGCTTCGGCGCGAGCCGCGCGAGCTCGAGGCCCACGAGGCCGCCGCCCCAGACACCGATGGCATCGAACTCGCGGATGCCGAGCGCATCGAGCGCCGTGCGCAAGGCCTTCGCGTAGTCCGTCACCGTGACCGCACCCCGTGGCAGGGTATCGTCCGATTCGCCGTGGCCGGGCAGGTCGATCGCGACGACCGGCCGGCGACCGATGAAGCCAGCCGCGAGCGTCGCCACGGTATCCGCGGATCCCGCCGCGTCGTGCAGGACGACCACCGTGCGCCCGGTGGCTTCGTCATTGCCGCGCCCGCGCAGCTGGCCGCCCCGCACGTCGATCATCCTCTGCCACAGGCGGCCCGGGACCGGGCGCGTTGCGGCAAGCCGGGGTGC
>JBGAIC010000129.1:0-2729 GCA_044225845.1 Casimicrobiaceae bacterium | reverse complement strand
TCTTGAGCGCGGCGCGGCCGCGTCGGCTCAAGAATTAGAGTCTGACCCCATTTAGCCTGACCCCATTTGACCCAAATTGGACCGTCACGCCCAGCCCGCGCCCGTCCAGCCCGTCGCCGAGCGTGATCGTGGCGCCGTGGCGGTCCGCGACGCGCTTGACGATCGCGAGCCCGAGCCCGCTGCCGGGCGCGCTCGCCGTGGAGCCGCGCGTGAAGCGCTGGAAGATCGTCGCACGCTCGGCCTCCGGGATCCCCGGACCATCGTCGCGCACCGACAGCGCGAACCCGCCGTCCACGCGCTCGGTGGCCACGTCGATGCGCCCGCCGGCCGGCGTGTAGCGCAGCGCGTTGTCGACGAGGTTCGTGAGCAGCGTCGTCAGCGCGGCCGCGTCGCCACGCACCACGGCCGGCACGGTGGCGCCCACGCCGAGGTCGATGTCGCGCTGGGCCGCGAGCGGTGCGAGCGCGCGCACGACCTCCTGCGCCAGCGCCGTGAGGTCGACGGCGGTGAACGCGTCGCGCGTATCGGCATGCTCCTCGCGCGCGAGCGTCAGCAGTTGCGACGCGAGCCGCGTGGCGCGGTCGATACCGCCCTTCATCGCGGCGAGCGCCTCGCCGCGCTCGCCGTCGTCGCGCGCGCGCTCGGCGAGCTGCGCCTGCAGGTGGATGGCGGCGAGCGGCGTGCGCAGCTCGTGTGCGGCATCGGCGACGAAGGTCCGCTGCAACGCGAGCGCTTCCTTCAACCGCGCGAGCAGCGCGTTGAGCGACGCGACCAGCGGCTCGATCTCCACCGGCCAGCGCCCGGGTGGCAGTGGCGCGAGGTCGTCGGCCGAACGCGCACGCACGGCACCGGCCAGACGCCCCAAAGGCCGCAGCGCCCGTTCGATCGCGAGCCATACGAAGAGGCCCAGGATGGGCGCGATGATGATCAGCGGCAGCGTCGTGCGCCAGGCCATCGACGCCGCGAGCTCGTTGCGCACGCGCAAGGGCTGGCCCACCTGCACGACCTGGCCGTTGGCGGCGACGCTGAACACGCGCCACAGCCCGTCGCGGCCCGGCACGGTGGCGAAGCCGGGCTGCGCGGTCCGCGTATCGGCAAGCCGCGGCGCATCGCGGCCGGGATCCGAGCGGAACACCTGCACGCCGTCGCGGTTCCACACCTGCACGACGAGCGGGTTGGCCGCGTCGCTGCCGAGCGCCGGCGACGGCGCCGGCAGCGGCCTGCCGGTGATCGATGCCGCCATCTGTTGCAACTGCACGTCCAGCAGGGCGGTGGCTTCGTCGCGCGCGCCGAGGTAGGTGAACGCGGCCGCGCCCGCGATCGCGAGCAGGAGTCCCAGCGCCAGCGGGACGAGCAGGGCGCGGCGGATCGACGTCATCGCATCACCGTGGACGTCACGCGGCCGCCGCCGGCAGCGCGATCATCCAGCCCACGCCGCGCACGTTGCGGATCCAGCCCGTGCCGAGCTTCTTGCGCAGCGCCGACAGGTGGACCTCGATGGCGTTGCTGTCGACGCTGTCCTTCCAGCCGTACAGCTTCTCCTCGAGCTGGGCGCGTGACAGGATGGCGCCGGGACGCGCGCACAGCGCCTCGAGCAGCGCGTACTCGCGCGCCGACAGCTCCAGCGCCACGCCCGCCAGCGTGACGACGTGCGTCGACGGGTCGATGACCAGCGGGCCCAGCACCACCGACGGCGCCGCGCGTCCTGCCTGCCGGCGCAACAGCGCGCGCATCCGCGCCGTGAGCTCGGTCAACTCGAACGGCTTCACCAGGTAGTCGTCGGCGCCGGCATCCAGGCCGGCGACACGATCCGCGATCGCGTCGCGCGCGGTGAGCACGAGCACGGGCCGCAGGTCGCCGCGCGCGCGCATCGTCGCCAGCACGTCGAGGCCCTGCTTGCGCGGGAGACCGAGGTCCAGCAGCACGATGTCGTGCACGTTCTCGCCCAGCGCCAGCTCCGCCGCGCGACCGTCGCGCACCCAGTCGACGGCGAAGCCGTCCTGCGCGAGTCCGCGCCGGACGCCTTCGCCGATCATCGGATCGTCCTCGGCGAGCAGCGCGCGCAACGTCAGCGGTCCGGTTCGAACTTGAGCGAGGCCGAGTTCATGCAGTAGCGCTGGCCGGTGGGCATCGGCCCATCCTCGAACACGTGCCCGAGGTGCGCGTCGCAGCGCGAGCACACGACTTCCGTGCGGCGCATGCCGTGCGACAGGTCGACGTGCTCGGTCACCGCGTCCGCGGCGAGCGGCGCGTTGAACGACGGCCAGCCGCAGCCCGCGTCGAACTTGGTGCCCGATTCGAACAGCGGCGCGCCGCAGCAGACGCAGCGGTACTCGCCTGCGGCCGTCGTGTCCCAGTACTGGCCGGTGAACGCGCGCTCGGTGCCTTTTTCGCGCGTGACGCGGTATTGCTCGGGCGTCAGTTGCGAGCGCCATTCGGCGTCGCTCTTGACGACCTTGCCGGGGGGATTGCGGGAATCGTCCATCGTGAGAAAACTCCTGGGAAGCGCCGCGGCGACGCTCACGGCCGCGCGACATCGATACGCTATAGTAGCCGCGACCCGGCGCAAGCTTGCAGGCGCCGCGTACATCGAGCGCCGCGGCGCAAGGACTTACGCATATGGATCTCGGCATCGCCGGACGCAAGGCCCTCGTGTGCGCCGCCAGCAAGGGACTGGGCCGCGGCTGCGCGGAAGCGCTGGCGCGCGAAGGCGTCGACGTCACGATCTG
>JBGAIC010000128.1:0-3334 GCA_044225845.1 Casimicrobiaceae bacterium | reverse complement strand
GCGCGCACGACGCGCCCGCCGACGACGCGGCGCTCAGGCGCGCGCGGGAGGCCCTGCAATGAAGCGCATTCGATTCGAGACGATCGCGGCCCTGCTGTTCGCCGCGTGCGTGGCACCCGCCGCGCTGGCCGACAAGCTCGCCTATCCGGCCACGCCCGTGCGGCCGGTGACCGACACGTTCCACGGCGTGACCGTCAGCGATCCCTATCGCTGGCTCGAGGACGACAACGCGGCCGACGTGCGGGCGTGGGTCAAGGCGCAGAACGCGTTGACGCGCGAATGGCTCGACCGTTCCCCGCAACGCCCGCAGATCGCGGCGCGCGTGCAGGAGCTGCTGAAGGCCAAGGTGACTCGCCGCTACGACTTCCAGTTCCGCGGGGGCAAGCTGTTCGCGATGCGGCTGCAGCCGCCGGCCAACCAGCCGGTGCTCGTCGTGCTGCCGGCCAACGCGGATACGGCGCGCGAGCGCGTCGTGCTCGATCCCAACGTACTCGACCCATCGGGCCACACGACGATCGACTTCTTCTCCGCGTCGTTCGACGGCCGCCAGGTGGCCGTGTCGCTGTCGAAGAACGGCAGCGAGGATGGGGACCTGCATTTCTTCGCCGTCGCGGACGGCAAGCCCCTGCCCGATACGCTTCCGCACATCGCGTTCCCCACCGCCGGCGGCAGCGTCGAATGGGCCGCCGACAACCGCGGCGTGTTCTACACGCGCTTCCCCGCGCCCGGCGAGAAGCCGGAAGCAGACGCGCATTTCTACCAGACAGTCTGGTTCCACGCGCTCGGCACGCCGCAGATGTCCGACCGCATGGAAATCGGCCGCGACTTTCCGCGCATCGCCGAAGTGCAGTTGCGCGCCAGCCGCGACGGCCGCTACCTGCTCGCCGAAGTGCGCAACGGCGACGGCGGCGAGGTGGGCTATCACGTGCGCGCGCCGGGCGGTGCGTGGAAGACCGTCGCGGGCTTCCGCGACGACGTCAAGGAAATGGTGTTCGGACCCGATGCGACGCTCTATGCGCGCACGGTGCGCGACGCGCCGCTGGGCAAGATCGTCGCGCTGCCGGCCGGCGACCCGGATCTCGGCCGCGCGCGCGTCGTCGTGCCCGAGGCGTCGCTCGCCGCCGAGGATCTCGCGGTCGGGGCGACGCGCATCTTCGTCCGCTATCGCGACGGCGGGCCTTCGCTCGTGCGCGCGTTCGGCCGCGATGGCCGCGCACTCGGGACGCTGGCGACGCCGCCGGTAAGCGACACCCGGCTCGGTCCCGTGCTTGACGGCGACACGCTGCTGCTGTCCGTCAGCAGCTTCACGCAGTCGTTGACCTGGTATCGCTACGTGGCGGCGCCCGGCACGCTCGTGCCGACCACGCTCGCGGGCAAGCCTCCTTTCGGCTTCGCCGACGCCGAAGTCGTGCGCACGTTCGCGACGTCGAAGGACGGCACCAAGGTGCCGCTCAGCATCCTGCGCCGCAAGGGCATGCCGCTCGACGGCAGGCAGCCCGTGCTGCTGTACGCCTATGGTGGTTACGGCATCAGCATGGCACCGCGCTTCAGCAGCATGAACCGCCTGTGGCTCGATTGGGGCGGCGTGTTCGCGATCGCCCACGTGCGCGGCGGCGGCGAATACGGCGAGCCCTGGCACCAGGCGGGCATGCTGACGAAGAAGCAGAACGTGTTCGACGATTTCGCGGCGGCCATGCAGTGGTTCGTCGACGCGAAGTACACGACCCCGGCCCGGCTCGCCATCATGGGCGGCAGCAACGGCGGCCTGACGATGGGTGCCGCGCTGACGCAGCATCCCGAAGCGATGCGCGCCGTCGTCAGCGAAGTGGGCACCTACGATTCGCTGCGCTGGGAGACGACGCCCAACGGTGAGTTCAACGTGACCGAATTCGGCAGCGTCCGCGACGAGGCCCAGTTCCGCGCGCTGTACGCGTACTCGCCGTACGTGCGCGTCGTCGACGGCACTGCCTATCCATCGGTGCTGATGACCACCGGCGACAACGACGGCCGCGTGCTGCCCTACGAATCGCGCAAGATGATCGCGCGGCTGCAGGCCGCGACGTCGTCCGACCGCCCGATCCTGCTGCGCACCGACGCGGAGGCCGGCCACGGCATCGGCAGCAGCCTGTCGGGGGTCGTGCTCGAGGAGACCGACATCCACACGTTCCTGTTCACCGAACTCGGCATGCATCGGCTAGCCGGCAAGTCCTCGCGGTAGTCCGCGGCGTTACCCCCCAGCTCCGTCCGTCGCGCCGCCGGATCATCGGGGGTGTCCGACTACGCTTGACGAGGACCACGCGCTCCGTCGGACACCCCCGATGCTTCGGCTCGGACGTGAATGCGTGGCGAAAGAGCACCGCGTTTCACGGCTGGCCTTGCTGAAGAGTCGCGCGGCTGCGCGGCTTTCAATAACGCGATGCCCCATACGTTGCGGAGGCTTTTAACTTTGTGCGGAGAAACGCCGCGATGCCCGGGATGTCGAAGCCGCGGCCTCGCATCCCTCCGAGCCCGAGGACAGGGGATGTCCGAGGGAGCGCGTGCTTCTCGTCAAGCGTAGTCGGACATCCCCTGTCGTCGTGCGGACGTGGAATTCTGGGCGCGAGCAACCCTTCCTACGTCAGCGACGCCCCGCACTTCCAGCACAGGTCGAACGTCGCCGGATTGATCTCCGTGCAGTGCCGGCATTCGCGCTGCCCCGTGCGCGCGCGCTCGGCCTGCCACTCGGCGAGCACCGCGCGGGCGCGCGGCAGGTCTGCCTCGTCCGCGAGCCACACCTGCGGCGAGGCGACATCGGGCGGCACGTCGCCGACGATCGCCGCCGCGTGCTCGTTGAAGACGTGGGAGTCGATGCCCGCGTGCTGGAGGCGGTCGCGCAGCAACCACGCGTCGACGCGGTTCCATGCCGCAAAGAAGCGCTTCATCGCGGCCTCCATTCGAGCAACGCCACGCACAGCCGCTCCAGGACGGCCACGAGCGGCGCCGCGCGCGCCTCGTCGTAGACATCCGCCGCGCGTTCGTCGCAGTACGACGCCTGCGTCATCTCGAGCTGCAGCGCGTGAACCCCGGTGGCGGGCGTCCCGAAGCGCCGCGTGATCCAGCCGCCCTTGAAGCGGCCGTTCACGACGTGGCTGAAGCGCGTGGCGCCCGCGAGCGTCGAAGCGGCGATTTGTTCCAGCGCCGGCGCACAGCTCGCGCCCCCTGCCGTACCCAGGTTGAGGTCGGGCAGTCGCCCGTCGAAGAAGCGCGGCACTGCCGACGGGATCGAATGGCCGTCGAGCACCACGGCATAACCGTGGCGCGCCTTCACGCGCGCGACTTCGGCGGCGAGCGCGTC
>JBGAIC010000052.1:0-22652 GCA_044225845.1 Casimicrobiaceae bacterium | reverse complement strand
CAGGTGGGTCCGTTCCGGGCCCGCCTGGCCGCCCACGTGCCATTCGAGCCAATCGATCCGCTGACCGGGGCCCCCATGCGCTGGACCGACATCGTACGCTGGCTGGAGAGGCGGGCGCAGGACGTCATCGTCGCGCTGCTCGCGCTGATGTTCGTCTCGTTCCTGCTCCAGATCGGCTTCCGCTACCTGCTCAACAAGCCGCTCGGCTGGACCGACGAGGTCACCGTGCTGTGCTGGGTGTGGGTCGTGCTGTGGGGCGCGGCCTTCATCCTGAAGGACAGCGAGGAAATCCGCTTCGACGTGATCTCGGCACAGGTGTCGCCGGGCGTCGCGCGCGCGTTCGTCGTCGTCGGCAGCCTGGCGCTTGTCGTGCTGTTCCTGATCTCGCTGCCCGCGAGTTTCAACTACGTGCTCTTCATGAAGCGCGAGAAGTCGGCCTACCTGGGCATGCGCTTCGACTTCCTCTACTTCGTCTACGTGATCTTCGCCGTGGCGATGATCGTGCGCCACCTGCGCCTTGCCTGGCGCGCGTGGCGCGGAGCCTTGCCCGCCGACGGACACGCGGGCGCCGACACGGACGCACGCTGATGTTCACTCCATTCACGTGGTGCGTCATCGTGCTGGTGGGGCTGGCGGTCATCGGCCTGCCGATCGGCCTCTCGATGATCTGCGCGTCGATCTTCTACCTGCTGATCGCGCACCTCGACGTCTCGACGGCGGCCGAGCAGATCCTCAACGGCCTCTTCAACAGCTACGTGCTGCTGGCGGTGCCGCTCTTCATCCTGGCAGCGGACCTGATGAACAGCGGCAGCCTCACCGACCGGCTGCTGAAGTTCTGCCTGATGCTCGTCGGCCGCTTCCGCGGCGGGCTTGGTCACGTGAACGTCGTGGCCAACATCATCTTCGCCGGCATGTCGGGCTCCGCGATCGCCGATGCCGTGGGCATCGGCCGCATCATCATCGGCATGATGACGCGCGACGGGAAGTACCCCGTCGGCTACGCGGCGGCGATAACGGCTTCGGCGGCGATCATCGGGCCGATCATCCCGCCATCGATCCCGATGGTCGTCTACGCGTTGGTGGCGGACGCGTCGATCGGCTTCCTGTTCCTGGGCGGCGTGATTCCCGGTCTGCTGCTGGGGGTCGGCTTCATGCTGACCAACTACCTCATCGCCCGCAAGCGCAACTATCCGACAGAGCCTGCGGTTCCCCTGCGCGAGGTGCCTCGGATCACGAAGGAAGCATTCCCCGCGCTTATGCTCCCCGTCGTGCTCCTGTTCGGCATCTACGGCGGCGTGATGACGCCGACCGAAGGTGCGGCGGCGGCGGCGGCGTATGCGCTGCTGGCGTCGTGGCTCATCTACCGCTCGATGTCGTTCAGGACGCTGTACAACGTGCTGCTGTCGAGCGCGCGGGCGACGACTTCGGTGGGCATGCTGATCGCGGGCGCGCTGGTGTTCAACTACGTCGTTACGATCGAGAACATCCCGCTGTCAGTCCAGCATTTCATGGCGGGCTTCCAGCTGTCGCCGCTCGGCTTCCTGCTGCTCGTCAACGCGGTGCTGCTGGTGCTGGGCTGCCTGCTCGAGGGCACGACGATCCTGCTGGTCATTGTGCCGATCATGATTCCCACCGCCAAGGCGCTGGGCATCGACCTCGTGCACTTCGGCGTCGTCGTCGTCGTCAACATCATGATCGGCCTGCTGACGCCGCCGTTCGGCCTGCTGCTGTTCGTCACCGCCAACATGACCAAGCAGAAGCTGTCGGTGATCGTCCGCGAGGCGACGCCGTTCATCGCGATGTCGATCGTCGTACTCGCGATCATCACGATCTTCCCGTCCACCGTCCTGTGGCTGCCGCGGGAGATGGGCTACACGCATTGACATGAAACCGATCGTCATCCTGAACGGCCCCAACCTCAACCGGCTCGGCACGCGCGAGCCAGCGATCTACGGCACGACGACGCTGGCCGAGATCGAGGCGATGGCGCGCGCGGCCGCTCCGGGCGTCGCGGTCGAGTTCAGGCAGTCGAACAGCGAGTCGCAGCTGATCGACTGGATCCACGACGCGACGGGCCGCGCCGCCGGAATCGTCATCAACCCGGCGGCGTATTCGTTCACGTCGATCGCCATTCTCGATGCGCTGAAGATGTTCGACGGGCCGATCGTCGAGCTGCACATCTCCAACATCCACCGCCGCGAGCCGATGTACCAGCGCTCGCTGATGTCCGGTGCCGCGACGGCGGTGATCGTCGGGCTCGGCGCGCGCGGTTACGTCCACGCGGTGCACGCCTTGCTGGAACTCGTCGGCGACGGCGCCGGCGCGTGACGGCGGGCATGGAAGGACAGGGCAGGCGATGGCGCTGATCGGCGGCGCGGTGATGCTGCTGTGGTACGACATCCTGCCGGAGCACGTGTCCGACCACGACGCGTGGCACACGCGCGAGCACTTTCCCGAGCGGGTCGGCATCCCCGGCTTCCTGCGCGCGCAGCGCTGGGTGGCGCATGCGGGCACGGCGCCGCGCTACTGCGTGAGCTACGAGGTGCGCGACCTCGACGTGCTGACGTCCGCCGCCTACCGCGAGCGGCTCGACCATCCGACGCCATGGACGCAGTCGCTGATGCCCTCGTTCCGCGGCATGGTGCGCAGCTTCTGCGTCGTCGAGCACGCGGTCGGCATGGTGCAGGGCGCGGAACTGCTGACGGTGCGTTACGCGGCCACGCCGGGTCGCGACGCCGAGCTCGAGCGCTGGCTCGCCGGCAGTGCGCTGCCCGCGCTCGTCGCCGATGCGGCATTCACCAGTGCGGCACTGCTGCGCGCGCGGGGCGAGCCGCCGATGACCGCCGAGCAGCGCCTGCGCGGCACGCCCGACGCCGTCGCGGATCGCGTGCTGCTGGCAACGAGCTATGCACCGCAGACGGTCGTGGAGTGGTCGCGAGGCCTGCTTGGCGCCGCATCGCTCGCGGAGCACGGGGCCGCTGGGGCCGCGGAGGTGGGCTGCTACCGCCTCGCATGCCGCAGCGACACGCCGCCACTCGTCACGCTGGCTGCGACACTCTAGCGTTCGCACCCCGTAAACCCCCGGCGCCGCCGCCGGCCACAGCGGGCGAGCTGCGTCTTGCACCGCGCGGCGCGGAATCGGGTTACGCTAGCCGCGTGACCCTCGAAGCTCCGCTCGTGTCGCTGATCGTGGCCACGCTGGGACGCGTGCACGAACCCGGGCGGCTGTTCGCGTCGCTTGCGTTACAGCACGAGGTCCCGTTCGAAGTGATCGTCATCGACCAGAACGCGGACGACCGACTCGACGCGCTATGTGCGCAGTACGGCGAGCGGCTGGCGATCGTGCGCCTGCGCTGCGCGCCGGGGTTGTCGCGCGCCCGCAATGCAGGACTCGCCGTCGCACGCGGCGCAATCGTCGCGTTCCCCGACGACGATTGCCGCTATCCGCTGCGTCTCCTGGCCCGGGTGGCCGCGTCCTTCGCGGAGGTGCCCGCCCTCGACGGACTGACAGGCCGCGTACCCAAGGTGGCCGGCGAGCGCGCTCCGGCGCGCTTCCATCGCCGCGCGCACCGGCTGGACGCGCGTAGTGTTTACGTGGGTGGCATATCCTGCGTCATCTTCCTGCGCACGGATTTGTGCCGGCGCATCGGCGGTTTCGACGAGTCGCTGGGGCTCGGTGCGCCCACGCCCTGGATCGCCGCCGAAGAGACCGACTACCTCGCGCGCGCCGTCGCGCACGGGGCCTGCATCCGCTTCATGCCGCAGATCGAGGTCGAGCATCCCGGCTGGCGTGGCCCGCTCACCCGTACGCAGATCGAGCGGGGCGCGAGCTATGCGCGGGCGTTCGGCTACGTGATGCGCAGGCACGACGCTGCGCGGACGCAGCTCGCGTGGCTCGTCGCGCGGCCGCTGGCCGGTGCCGGCTGTGCGTGGCTCACGGCGCGCGGAAGCCACGCACGCTACCACCTGGCGGTGGCGCGCGGGCGCATGCGGGGATGGCGCGAAGGCTCGCGCGATTCAGTGCCTGTCTGCGGGCTGACGCCCGGTGCGAGGGGGATATCGTGAGCGCGCGCGTGCTGGTCGTCGGCTTCGACGCATGCGAGGTCACGCTCGTCGAACGCTGGTCCAGTGAAGGCGGGCTGCCCAACTTTGCGCGACTCGCGCAACGGTCGCGCATCTTTGCGCTCGACAGCCCGATGTGCTCGCTGCCCGGTGCGATCTGGCCCGAGATCAACACGGGGCGGCGCGCCGAACACGATGGGCACTTCTACGTGCCCAACCGCCTGCGTACCGGCGAGACGCGCTTGCGCGCGACGCGGCCCGACGAGATGGATCCGGAAGCGTATTACTGGACCGTTGCGGCGCGCGCGGGACACCGGATCGCGGTCATCGACCCGGTCCAGGCCGTGCCTGCGCGCGGCCTGCCGGGCCTCCAGCTCTTCGAATGGGGCCTGCACGACCGGACCTTCGATGTGCAGAGCGAGCCGCCAGAACTGCTGGAGCGGATACGTGCGCGCTGGGGTGACCACGCGGTGCGCAGCTGCGACGAGCACGGCGCAACGGAATCCGGCTACCGGGCGTTGCGCGACGGGCTCCTCGCCGGCGTCGCGGCGAAGGGCGCGTTCGCGAGCGAGATGTTGCGCGAGGACGCGTTCGACCTGTTCGCGTGCACATTCTCGGAAAGCCACTGCGCGGGCCACCAGTTCTGGCATCTGGAGGACGCGCGCCACCCGTGGCACCGCCGCGCGGCGGCCGCGGACCTGCGCACCGCGTTGCGCGACGTCTACCAGGGCATCGATGCGGCTCTCGGCGCGGTGCTCGACGCGGCGGGCGACGGCGCGACGGTGCTGGCCGTGTTCAGCCACGGCATGGATTTGTACTACGACGGTCCGCAGCTGCTGCCCGAAGTGCTGGCGCGGCTCGGCTACGGCTCCGGCGGTGCGGGCCACGCGGGACGCGTACTGCGCCGCGCGCGGCGCTGCGTTACGTTCCTGCCGCGCCCGGCCAAGGCCGTGATCAAGCGCTTCGTGCGCCACCGTGCCCTGGCAGCGCCGGTCGCGGCGGTCGGCTGCCTGGTCGACCCGTTCGCGAGCGCGCAGACGCGCGCGGCCTTCGTCAACAACAATCGGTGCGGAGCCATCCGCCTCAATCTCGCGGGACGCGAGCCGCACGGGTCGGTGCAGCCGGGCGCCGAAGCCCGCACGCTCATCGCCGCATTGCGGCGCGAGCTGACGGACTTGCGCGATCCGGCCAGCGGGCAGCCGATCGTGGCGGAGACGTTCACGCCGACGGAGCGCTACGGTCCCGATCATCATCCGGATTTGCCGGACCTGATCGTCGTGTTTCGCACGGACCTCGGCATGCTCGAAGCCTGCGAATCACCGCGCACCGGTCGTGTCGCCGTGCCGGCCTATCACCCGCATGCCCCGCGCACCGGCGACCACACGCCGCATTCGCGGCTGTGGGTATCGGGCGCGGGCGTGACGCGCCCCGCACCGGGCGAGCCCGTGGGACACGGCCACGTCTGCGACATCGCGGCGACAGTGCTCCACTTGTTGGACGTGCCCGCGCCCAAGCACGCGGATGGCAAGGTACTGGCGCTCGCACCCCTCGCGCAGGAAGCGAAGGCCGCGCACGCCACGCTGCAGCGCTGACCGTCCCCGCGACGCGCTCAGCGTTTGCCCAGCAGCGAACCCAGTACGCCGCGCACGATCTCGCGGGTGATCGCGGAGCTCGCCGTGCGGCCGGCCGTCTTGGCCATCGCGTCGAGCACGCCTTCGTGGCGGCCGCCGCGCGGGCCCGTCGAGCCGAGCAGCACGTCCTTGAGGCCGCCCATCCAGCCGCCGCCGCCGTCGGCGGACGCAGGAGCGCCCGCGGCCGTGCCGCCCGGCGCCGGCGCGGACGCCTCCGCGCGCGCCGCAAGCTTCTCGTAGGCCGACTCGCGGTCGACCACCTTCGCATACGTGTCCTTGATGGTGGAGCGGTCGATCACGGCGCGCCGCTCGTCCGCGGTGATCGGGCCGATCCGCGACGCAGGTGGCAGCACGAACGCACGCTCGACGGGGCAGGGGCTGCCTTTCGCGTCCAGGAACGAGATCAGGCCTTCGCCCACGCCCAGCTCGAGGATCGCCTTCTCGGTGTCGAGCTCGGGATTCGCGCGCATCGTCGACGCGGCGGCCTTCACCGCCTTCTGGTCGCGCGGCGTGAAGGCGCGCAGCGCGTGCTGGATGCGGTTGCCGAGCTGGCCCAGCACCGTGTCCGGGACGTCGAGCGGGTTCTGCGTGACGAAGAACACGCCGACGCCCTTGGAGCGGATCAGGCGCACCACTTGCTCGATGCGGTCGAGCAGCGCCCTGGGTGCGTCGTTGAACAGCAGGTGCGCCTCGTCGAAGAAGAACACGAGCTTGGGCTTGTCGCGGTCGCCCACTTCGGGCAGCCGCTCGTACAGCTCGCCGAGCAGCCACAGCAGCATCATCGCGTACAGCAGCGGCGACTGCATCAGCTTGTCGGCCGCCAGGATGTTGACGACGCCGCGCCCGCCGTCCGTCTGCATCAGGTCGTCCACGTCGAGCATCGGCTCGCCGAGGAACTTGTCGCCGCCCTGCTGCTCGAGCTGCAGCAGCGAGCGCTGGATGGCGCCGATCGACGCGGCCGATACGTTGCCGTAGCGCGTCGTCAGCTCGTTGGCGTGCTCGCCGGTCCACGCGATCATCGCGCGCAGGTCCTTGAGGTCGAGCAGCAGCAGGCCGTTGTCGTCGGCCACCTTGAACGCGACCGCCAGCACGCCGGCCTGGACGTCGTTCAGCTGGAGCATCCGCGCGAGCAGCACCGGTCCCAGGTCGGAGACGGTGGCGCGCACCGGGTGGCCCTGCTCGCCGAACACGTCCCAGAACTCGACCGGGAAGCCGGTGAACGCGGGCATCGGCACGCCGATGCGCTCGAGCCGCTCGGCGAGCTTGGGCGACGCGGCGCCCGGCTGGGAGAGGCCGGCCAGGTCGCCCTTCACGTCGGCCAGGAAAACCGGCACGCCCAGCGCCGACATCCGCTCGGCGATCACCTGCAGGCTCACCGTCTTGCCCGTCCCGGTGGCGCCGGCGATGAGCCCGTGGCGGTTGGCCATCGCGGGCAGCAGGGCGACGTCGCCGTCGGCGTTGTGGGCAATGACGAGGGGGTCGGCCATGGGTGCTCGGGAGGGCTTTTGGGGGGGAGGGTCCGACCCTATATTAACTGTCGCCCCCGGGCGTTTCCCCGGGCAGGAGTGCCAAAAAGGCCCGTTTCCGGTTATAATCGTCCTCCTTCCGGGGGTGCAAAAGAAAAGTGGGCTGGTGGCAGCCCATTTTTTTTTGCCGTACCCGGTCGGGCCGGAAGCGAAACCAGTGTCTGACCTCGCACAACTGCTTGAAAAGACGGTGCCCGCGCTGGGCTACGAACTCGTCGACTGGGAGTTCGGGCCCGGGCGCCTGCTCCGCGTGTTCATCGACAAGCCGGCGCCCGGCGTCGACGTCGAGGACTGCGCGAAGGTCAGCAACCAGCTGACGCGGCTGTTCGACGTCGAGGGCATCGATTTCGCGCGGCTCGAGGTGAGTTCGCCGGGGCTTGACCGGCCGCTGCGCAAGGCGAGCGATTTCGAGCGCTTCGCCGGCCAGGAAGCGAAGTTGACGCTGCGCGAGCCGATCGACAAGTCGCGCAAGCTGAAGGGAATCCTGCGGGGCGTCGATGGCCAGGCGGCCGTCGTCGAAACGACTGCGGGGACGAAGACGGTGCCGCTCGACATGATCGAGAAGGCGCGGCTGGTCCCGAAGATCGAGTGGAGAAAGTCATGAACCGTGAAATGCTGCTGCTGGTCGACGCGCTGTCGCGCGAGAAGAACGTGCCGAAGGAAATCGTCTTCGCCGCACTCGAGCAGGCGCTCGCTTCCGCGACCAAGAAGCGCTATCCGAACCAGGAAGTGGACGCGCGCGTCGAGATCGACCGCGAAACCGGCGAGTACAAGTCGTTCCGCCGCTGGACCGTGGTGCCCGACGAGGAGCACGAGGAACCGGCGCACCAGCTCGCGATCACGGATGCGAAGGAACGCGACCCCGCGCTGGAGCTGGGCGACGTCGTGGAAGAGCCGCTGGAGCCGATCGAATTCGGCCGCATCGGCGCGCAGGCCGCCAAGCAGGTGATCCTGCAGAAGATCCGCGACGCGGAGCGCGAGCAGATCCTCAACGACTTCCTCGAGCGTGAAGACAACCTGCTGACGGGCACCGTGAAGCGCATCGAGCGCGGCAACGCGATCGTCGAATCGGGCCGCATCGAAGGCGTGATCCCGCGCGACCAGCTGATCCAGAAGGAAATGCTGCGCGTCGGCGACCGCGTCCGCGCCTACGTGATGAAGATCGACCGCACGGCCAAGGGCCCGCAGCTGATCCTGTCGCGCGTGTCGCCGGAATTCCTGGTGCGCCTGTTCGAGCTCGAGGTCCCGGAGATCGAGGAAGGCCTCATCGAGATCAAGGCCGCCGCGCGCGACCCCGGCATCCGCGCCAAGATCGCGGTCAAGTCCAACGACCCGCGGCTCGACCCGCAGGGCACCTGTATCGGCATGCGCGGCTCGCGCGTGACGGCGGTGACCAACGAACTGGCCGGCGAGCGCGTCGACATCGTGCTGTTCTCGGAAGACCCGGCCAAGTTCGTCGTCAACGCGCTGGCCCCGGCCGAAGTGCAGAGCATCCTGGTCGACGAGGAGAAGCACGCGATGGACGTGGTGGTGGACGAGGAGAACCTCGCCATCGCCATCGGCCGTTCCGGCCAGAACGTGCGGCTCGCGTCCGAGCTCACCGGCTGGGAACTCAACCTGATGAGCGTCGAGGAATCGGCGCAGAAGCAGGAAGGCGAGACGTCGCGCCTGCTGGCGCTGTTCATGGAAAAGCTGGACGTCGACGAGGAAGTGGCCGAAATCCTGGTGGCCGAAGGCTTCACGTCGCTCGAGGAAGTGGCCTACGTGCCGATCACCGAGATGAACGAGATCGAGGGCTTCGACGAGGATACGGTCAACGAGCTGCGCAGCCGCGCGCGCAACGCGCTGCTGACGGAAGCCATCCAGCGCGAGGAAAGCGTCGAGAACGTCGAGGAAGCGATGCTGGCGCTCGAGGGGATGGACACCGAGATCGCGTCCAAGCTCGCGGCCCACGGCATCACGACGCGCGACGCGCTGGCGGACCTGGCCGGCGACGAGCTCGTCGAGTTGACCGGCATCGACGCGGATCGCGCGCAGGCGCTGATCATGAAGGCGCGCGCGCACTGGTTCGAAAGCGAGCCGCAGGCGGGCGAGGCGCAGGTCCACTGACCGCGCGCCGCACGCGAGCAAGCGAAGCACGACACACGAGAACGCACGAGACTGCACGCATAGCGCAGTACCGGAGACACACCGCTTGGCGCAAACGACGATCGAACAATTTGCCTCGGAGCTGAAGATGCCCGCGGGCGCGCTGCTGGAGCAGCTCGCCGCGGCCGGCGTCGAGGCCAAGAAGTCGGGTGACAACCTGACCATCGGAGCTCAAGATGCCCGCGGGGGCGCTGCTGGAGCAGCTCGCCGCCGCCGGTGTCGAGGCGAAGAAGTCGGGCGACAACCTGACCGAGCAGGACAAGACGCGCCTGCTCGACTACCTGCGCAAGCAGCACGGAGGCGCGGCCGAGCCCAAGAAGCGCATCACGCTGACGCGCCGCCAGACCACCGAGATCAAGACGCCCGACGCGGCGAACAAGGGCCGCAGCCGGACCATCCAGGTCGAGGTGCGCAAGAAGCGCGTGCTCGAGCGCCGTGACGCACCGGAGGCGGCGGAAGAAGTCGTGGCCGCGCCGGTGGTGGCTGCACCCGAGCCGGAACCGGTCGTCGTCGAAGTCGCGCCGGTTCCGGAGCCGCTGCCCGAGCCGATCGTGGCGGAAGCGCCCGTTGTCGAGGCCGCGCCCGCGACCGTGGCGCCCGTCGCGCCCGCCCGCGCGACCAGCGGCGTGGTGAGCCCGGAGGAACAGGCACTGCGCGACGCCGAAGCGCGCCGCGGCCAGGAACTGATGGCGCGCCAGCAGGACGACATCCGCCGCAAGCAGGCGGAAGCCGAGGCGCGCAAGTCGCGCAAGGAACGCGAGGCCGAGGAAGCCGCGGCCAAGGCCGCCGCCGAGAAGGCGGCCGCCGAAGCGCGCGCGGCCGAGGAAGCGAAGACCAAGGCGGCGGAAGCGAAGGGCCCTGGCGGCGGCACGCTGCACCGCCCGGCCGCCAAGCCCGGCGAGCGCGCCAAGCCCGGCAAGAAAGCCACCGGCCCCGTCTACTCGGAAGAGGCGGCACGCCGGCGCGCGCTCAAGCTGCGCGGCGGCGACGCGGCGCCCGCGACGTCCACCACCGGCAACGGCTGGCGCGGCGGCGGTCGCGGCGGCCGCCATCATCGCGACGAGGACGGCGACAACGGCATGCAGTCGTCGGCGCCGATCGTCCGTGAAGTCGCGGTGCCGGAGACGATCACCGTCGCCGACCTCGCGCACAAGATGTCGGTGAAGGCCACCGAGGTCATCAAGACGATGATGAAGATGGGCACGATGGTGACCATCAACCAGATGCTCGACCAGGAAACCGCGATGATCGTCATCGAGGAGATGGGCCACAAGGCCGTCGCCGCGAAGCTGGACGATCCGGATGCGCTGCTGGCCGAGACGGAGGAGCACGTGGCCGCCGAGGCGCTGCCGCGCCCGCCGATCGTCACGATCATGGGTCACGTCGACCACGGCAAGACGTCGCTGCTCGACACGATCCGCCGTGCGCGCGTGGCCAGCGGCGAAGCCGGCGGCATCACGCAGCACATCGGCGCTTACCACGTCGAGACGCCGAAGGGGATCGTCACGTTCCTGGATACGCCGGGCCACGAGGCATTCACCGCCATGCGTGCGCGCGGCGCCAAGGTGACGGACATCGTCGTCATCGTCGTCGCGGCGGACGACGGCGTGATGCCGCAGACGAAGGAAGCGATCGCGCACGCCAAGGCGGCCAACGTGCCGCTGGTGGTCGCGGTCAACAAGATCGACAAGCCCGAGGCCAATCCGGAGCGCGTCAAGCAGGAGCTCGTCGCCGAGAACGTGCTGCCGGAAGAGTACGGCGGCGACGTGCGCTTCATGCCGGTTTCCGCGCGCACGGGCAAGGGCATCGACGAGCTGCTGGATGCCATCCTGCTGCAGGCCGAAGTGCTGGAACTGAAGGCGCCGCAGGACGCGCCCGCCCGCGGCATCGTCATCGAGTCGCGCCTCGACAAGGGGCGTGGCCCCATGGCGACGGTGCTCGTGCAGTCGGGCACGCTGAAGCGCGGCGACATCGTGCTGGCCGGCGCCGTGTTCGGCCGCGTGCGCGCGATGAACGACGAGAACGGCAAGGCCGTATCGCAGGCCGGCCCGGCGATTCCCGTCGAGATCCAGGGCCTGTCGGACGTCCCGTTGGCGGGCGAAGACGTGCTCGTGCTGGGCGACGAGCGCAAGGCCCGCGAGATCGCGCTGTTCCGCCAGGGCAAGTTCCGCGACGTGAAGCTCGCCCGGCAGCAGGCGGCCAAGCTCGAGAACATGTTCGGCGAGGTCGGCGGTCCCGAGGTCAAGACGCTGACGCTGATCCTCAAGGCCGACGTGCAGGGCAGCTACGAAGGCCTGACGCAGGCGCTGACCAAGCTGTCGACGGACGAGGTGAAGGTCAACATCGTCCACGCGGCGGTGGGCGGCATCACCGAATCCGACGTCAACCTGGCGCTGGCTTCGAAGGCGGTGATCATCGGCTTCAACGTCCGGGCGGACGCGCAGGCGCGCAAGCTCGCCGAGAACAACGGCGTGCAGATCCGCTACTACGACATCATCTACAACGCGGTGGACGACGTGAAGGCGGCGTTGTCGGGCATGCTGACGCCCGACCGCAAGGAGACGCAGCTCGGCATGGTGGAAGTGCGCGAGGTCTATCGCATCTCCAAGGTCGGCACGGTGGCCGGTTGCTACGTCACCGAAGGGCTGGTCAAGCGCGGTGCGCGCGTCCGCCTGCTGCGCGACAACGTCGTGATCCACGACGGCGAGCTCGATTCGCTGAAGCGCTTCAAGGACGACGTGCGCGAAGTGAAGGCGGGCTTCGAGTGCGGCCTGTCGCTGAAGAACTTCAACGACATCAACAAGGGCGACCTGCTCGAAGTCTACGAGATCGTCGAAGTCTCGCGCACGCTGTAACCAGGGACGGGGCGCCTTCGCGGGCGCCCCATCGCCGACGGGAGGCCACATGAAGCAACGCACGTCACCGCGCGCCCGTCGCGTCGCCGACGAGATCCAGCGCGATCTCGCGGAACTGCTGCGCACCGAAGTCAAGGACCCGCGCGTCAAGGGCGTGACGATCACGCACGTGGACGTTACGTCCGACATGGCGCACGCCCGCGTCTACGTGACGGCGCTCGCCGGCAAGGCGCACGCCGCCGAACTCGTGGCCGCGCTCAGCCGCACGGCCGGCTTCCTGCGCAGCCAGCTCGCGCAGCGGCTGTCGCTGTACTCGGTGCCGGCGCTCGCGTTCGTCTACGACGACTCGATCGAGTCCGGCATGGAACTGTCACGCCTCATCGACGAGGCGGTGGCCGCGGACCGCAAGCTCGAAGGGCAGTAGTGGCGTCCGCACGCAGCACGCGCCGGGCGCTCGACGGCGTGCTGCTGCTCGACAAGCCCGCCGGCGCCTCGTCCAACGCGGTGCTCCAGCGCGTGCGCTGGCTCTACAACGCCGCCAAGGCGGGCCACACCGGCACCCTCGACCCTTTCGCCACCGGCCTGCTGCCCATCTGCTTCGGCGAGGCGACCAAGTTCGCGGGCTACCTGCTCGACGCCACCAAGTCGTATCGCGCGCTCGTCCGCTTCGGTGTCGCCACCGACACGCAGGACTCCGATGGTCGCGTCGTGGCCGAAGCGCCACCCGCGTTCACGGAGGCCCAGCTGCTCGCCACGCTCGCCCGCTTCACCGGCCCGCAACGCCAGGTCCCCCCGATGTACTCGGCGCTGAAGCGCGACGGCCGCGCCTACTACGAGTACGCACGCGAGGGCATCGAGATCGAGCGCGCGCCGCGCGACGTCGTCGTCGAGTCGCTGGCGCTGGTGTCGCACGCGGCGCCGGAGGCCTGGATCGACGTCACGTGCAGCAAAGGGACCTATGTGCGGACGCTGGCGGCGGACATCGGCGCGGCGCTCGGCTGCGGCGCGCACCTCGCCGCGCTGCGCCGGACGCAGACGGGCGGCTTCGCGCTGGCGGATGCCGTGGGCCTGCCGGCGATCGAGGCGGCGACGCCGGCCGCGCGCGACGCGTGGCTGTTGCCGCTCGACGTGCTGCTTGCACCACTGCCGCGCATGGCGGCCGATGCGGACGCCGCGCGGCGCTTCGGGCATGGGCAAGCGATCCCGGCCGCGGAGGCGCTTGCGGGTGCCGTCGCGGTTTACGGGGGCGGTCGCCTGCTCGGAGTCGGCGAGGCCGCGGGCGGCAGCCTTCGGCCGCGCCGGCTGGTCGCCTGCGAGGACGAGCGAACGCCTTGAAAACGCTGCTGTTTCGGGGTTATAATCGCGGGCTCGACAGAACTGTCACGTAACCCCAAAAAGCCCTGCGCCGATTGCGGCGCCGGCACCCTCAAGGATTGCCATCGATGAGCGTCACCGTCGCCGAAAAGGCCAAAACGATTGCCGACTACCAGCGCGCCAAGGGCGACACTGGGTCGCCCGAAGTGCAGGTCGCGTTGCTGACGCAACGCATCAACGGTCTCAACGACCATTTCAAGGCCAACGTCAAGGATCACCACTCGCGTCGTGGGTTGCTGCGCATGGTGTCGCGCCGCCGCAAGCTGCTCGACTACCTCAAGTCGCAGAACGCCGACAGCTACAAGGCGCTGATCGACAAGCTCGGCCTGCGCAAGTAACCGTCGCCCCCGATCGGTCCGCAAGCAAGCGATTCATGCCGACGATGCGCAACCCGTACCGCGCCTGCCACCAGCAGGCAGGACGCGCGTCGTCCCGTTAGTCACACCCCGATGGCCGTGCGCTGAACCGCACGGCCATCGTCGTTTCAGGAATCCATCATGTCCAACCACATCAAGAAGTCCATTGCGTACGGCGCGCACACGCTGACGCTCGAAACCGGCGAAATCGCCCGCCAGGCGGACGGTGCCGTCCTCGTGAGCCTCGGCGACACCGTCGTGCTCGTCACGGCCGTTGCGGCCAAGAAGGCGAAGCCGGGACAGGATTTCTTCCCGCTCACCGTCGATTACCAGGAGAAGACGTACGCCGCGGGCAAGATCCCCGGCGGCTTCTTCAAGCGCGAAGGCCGCCCGTCGGAGAAGGAAATCCTGACGTCGCGCCTGATCGATCGCCCGATCCGCCCGCTCTTTCCCGATGGCTTCTACAACGACATCCAGATCGTGGCCACGACGATGTCGGTCGACCCTGAAATCGACCCGGACATCCCCGCGATGATCGGCGCCTCCGCCGCGCTGTCGCTGGCCGGCGTGCCGTTCAACGGCCCCATCGGCGCCGCGCGTGTCGGCTACATCGACGGCCAGTTCGTGCTGAACCCGTCCAAGACGCAGCTCACGACGTCGCAGCTGGACCTCGTCGTCGCCGGCACGGAAGCCGCCGTGCTGATGGTGGAATCGGAAGCGAAGGAACTGCCGGAAGAAGTGATGCTGGGCTCGGTGGTGTTCGGCCACCAGCAGCAGCAGGCCGTCATCGACCTGATCCACTCGCTGGTCGAGGAAGGCGGCAAGCCGCTGTGGGACTGGAAGCCGGCCCCGCGCAACGAGGAACTGATCGCCAAGGTGACGGCTGCCGCCGATGCCGACCTGCGTGCCGCGTACGCGCTGCGCTCCAAGCAGGCGCGCCAGCAACGCCTGAAGGAAATCTCGTCCAAGGTGGCGGCCGAGTGCCTGCCGGCCGACGCGTCGCCGGACATGGCCAACGAAGTCGGCAACATCCAGTTCGAGCTCGAGTCGAAGATCGTCCGCCAGCAGATCCTGGCCGGCGAGCCGCGCATCGACGGCCGCGACACGCGCACCGTGCGCCCCATCACCATCCGCACGGGCGTGCTGCCGCGCACGCACGGTTCCGCGCTGTTCACGCGCGGCGAGACGCAGGCCATCGTCGTGGCCACGCTGGGCACCGCGCGCGACGAGCAGATCATCGACGCGCTGCAGGGCGAGTACCGCGACCGCTTCATGCTGCATTACAACTTCCCGCCGTACGCCACCGGTGAAACGGGCCGCGTCGGCTCGCCCAAGCGCCGCGAAATCGGCCACGGCCGCCTCGCCAAGCGCGCGCTGGTTGCCGTGCTGCCCACGCCCGAGGAATTCGCCTACTCGATCCGCGTCGTCTCGGAAATCACCGAGTCCAACGGCAGCTCGTCGATGGCCTCGGTGTGCGGCGGCAGCCTCGCGCTGATGGACGCCGGGGTTCCGATCAAGGCACCGGTCGCCGGCATCGCGATGGGCCTCATCAAGGAAGGCAATCGCTTCGCCGTGCTGACGGACATCCTGGGCGACGAGGATCACCTCGGCGACATGGACTTCAAGGTGGCGGGTACGGAACGCGGCGTCACCGCGCTGCAGATGGACATCAAGATCCAGGGCATCACGAAGGAAATCATGGCCGTCGCGCTGTCGCAGGCGCGTGAAGGCCGGATGCACATCCTGGGCATCATGCACCAGGCCATCCCGCACGCGCGCACCGAAGTGTCGGCGCATGCGCCGCGCATGTACACGTTCAAGATCAACCCGGAAAAGATCCGCGACGTCATCGGCAAGGGCGGCGCCGTCATCCGCGCGCTGACCGAGGAAACCGGTACGACGATCGACATCCAGGACGACGGCACGATCACGATCGCGTCGGTCAACACCGACGGTGCCAACCTGGCGCGCAAGCGCATCGACGAGATCACGGCCGAAGTCGAAGTCGGCAAGATCTACGAAGGCCAGGTGCTGCGCCTGCTGGACTTCGGCGCCATCGTGCAGCTCCTGCCCGGCAAGGACGGCCTCTTGCACATCTCGCAGATCGCCAAGGAGCGCGTGAACCAGGTCTCCGACTACCTGAAGGAAGGCCAGGTCGTCCGCGTCAAGGTCATCGAGGCCGACGAGAAGGGTCGCGTCCGGTTGTCGATGAAGGCCGCGGCGGAAGACGACGCGGGCGCCAAGGCGGCGCCGGCGGAGTCGACGCCGGCGAGCTGACCCGCGGCGCGCTCGCATCAGGAAAAAGGGAGGCGGTGCCTCCTTTTTTCATTCCCGCGACAGCTTCCGCGCATGCCGACTGACTCGAACTCCGCGTCGCGCCACGGCGCGCTTCCGATCAAGCCAACCGGCGCCGTGATCAAGGTCACGGTCGTCCTGACGGAAGCGAGTTTCGCGTCCACGTCGATCGCTCCCATCGAGATTTTCCACTCGGCGGGAAGACTCTGGCACCTCTTTCACGGCGAGCACGCGAAGCCGCGGTTCGAGGTGCGCGTCGCGTCCATCAGCGGCGACCAGGTCGTGACCCTCTGCGGCGTGGGGCTCGCTCCGACTTGCTCAATCGAGGACATCACCGACACCGACATCATCATCCTGCCCGCGTCCGGTCTGGACGTGCAGGAACGGATCGTGCAGACCACGGCGCTGTTACCCTGGCTGCGCACGTGGCATGAGCGGGGCGCCTACATCGCCGGCATCTGCACCGGCGTGGCGATACTCGCGGAGAGCGGTTTGCTCGACGGACGCCAGGCCACGACGCATTGGGCGGTGGCCGATATTCTCAGGGATCGGTACCCGGCGGTCCTGTGGCGCCCGGACCAGTTCATCACCGAGGATGGCCAGCTCTATTGCAGTGGCGGCGTTTACGCGTCGATCGATCTCAGCCTGTTCCTGGTCGAAAAGCTCTGCGGCCACGAGATCGCGGTGCAATGCGCCAAGTCCTTGCTACTCAGCATGCCCCGCAGCAGCCAGGCGGGATACGCGGTATTGCCGCTCTCGCTGCCGCACGCGGACGCGACGATTCGCGAGACCGAGGAATATCTGCAGGCACACCTGGCGCGCGACATTTCCATCGACTTCATGGCGGAACGCGTCGGCATGGGTGCGCGCAGTTTCATCCGGCGCTTCAAGGCGGCAACGGGGCAAGCGCCCGGCGCTTACGTGCAATCGCTGCGCATCGCTGCCGCGAAGGAACTGCTCGAAAACGGCAGCATCCCCGTCGTCACCGTCTCGGCCAAGGTCGGCTATTCCGACCTGGCCTTCTTCAGGCGCCTCTTCAAGCGCCACACCGGGCTGACGCCGTCCGCGTATCGCGAACGCTTCGGGCGGAGGAACTTCGAGCGCGGCGCGTTGATGGGCGGTTGAGGGGCAAGACCGGGCTTCAGCCTGCGTTCGTCGGATCGATGACGGCGCTGATCTCGCTGATGCGCGTGATCGGAAAGCCGCTCAATCGCGCGTGCTCGCGCAGCACGTCCTCGCTGGACGCGCGGAACACACAGAACGTCTTGTCCGCGACGACGAACGACTGCTCCCACTGCGCCTGGCCTGCCAGTGCGGCGACGGCCGCGTTGCCCGCTGCGGCCGTCGACTGAAGCTGTCCTGCATCCAGCCCGGCCACGCCGGGGATGTCGCGTTCGATCAGGTAGCGCTTCATGGTTCACCTTCTGCAGGAGTGGAGGGGAAGGCGAAATCATCCGCGCGGCCGGGTGGATGGAACAGGCGCCGATGCTGACAAATGCGGATGGCAAAGCTGACGCGATATCGCGGCCGCATGCCTGCGCACCCGCTGTTGTCACGATCGACACCGCAGTCTGTCGAAGTCGTCATCTGCCGGAACCCGGGTCAACCCGCGAACATTGCGACACCGCCACTTCCTGCGCGACATCCGCGGAACGAAGCGGCAATCCGAATCGCATGGTGCGAATTCGTCAACGGGAAAGGCCGCCTCCGAAGGTGCCCGGTACCTCACTCTCAAAGGAAACCAGCATGTCCGTCCGCAACGCATCCCCCCTGGCCATCGGCGCTTTCGTGGCCGCTCTCGGCGCCATCTCCACGAGCGCCGCCAACGCGCAGACGTTCACCGAACAGCAGAAGAAAATCCAGGCCGAGCACACGGTCCTTGTCAAGTCCGGGAAGCTCGAGCCCTGTTTCGGTACCGCGGTGAAGGGCCAGAACGATTGCTACGCCGGCCCGGGTACGACCTGCGCAGGCACCAGCACGACCGACTGGCAAGGCAATGCATTCAAGCTCGTTCCCAAGGGAAGCTGCACGACCATCGCGACGCCCAACGGTCCCGGCAGCCTGACCCCCAAGGCCGGTTGATCGACCCACGGGCGGGGCGGCTTCATGCGTGCGGCCGCCCCGCCGTCCACCGGAGCGCGACCGTGATCCCGACTTCGCCGTGCACGACCCGTAGCCTGCCCTGTGCCCGCGCAGGCGTCGGCTTGAAGCCGCAACATTTCCGGACGATTCTCGACACGTCGCCGGAAGTCGGCTTCTTCGAAATACACGCGGAGAACTACATGGGGGCCGGCGGCCCGCCGCACCGCTACCTGGCGGCGATCCGCGAGCGCTACCCGCTGTCGGTGCATGGCGTCGGCCAATCCATCGGCGCCGACCGACCGCTTGCTCGTGACCATCTGCAGCGTCTCAAGGCCGTGGTGGATCGATACCAGCCGCTGCTCGTGTCCGAGCACCTTGCCTGGTCCACGCACGACGCGGGTTTCCTCAACGACCTGCTGCCGCTTCCCTACACGCGGCAAACGCTCGCCCGTGTCGTGCATCACGTCGACGAAGTGCAGGAGGCACTGGGCCGGCAGATCCTTCTCGAGAACCCGTCGACGTACCTCGCGTTTGCCGAGAGCACGTGGTCGGAGCCCGACTTCATCGCCGAGGTCGCGACGCGCAGTGGCTGCGCGTTGTTGCTCGACGTCAACAATGTCCTGGTCGCCTCCACCAACCAGCGCTGGGACCCGGTCGCGTACCTGGATGCGTATCCGATGGCCCACGTTCGCCAGATTCATCTTGCCGGGCATCTGCGGGAGGTCGACGAACGCGGCGGCGAGCTCCTCATCGACACGCACGACCGCCCCGTCGCCCGGAATGTCTGGGACTTGTACCGCAGGGTCATCGGGCGGATCGGAGCTGTGCCGACGTTGATCGAGTGGGATGCCGAAGTGCCGGCGTGGCCGACGCTGATGGTCGAGGCGCAACGGGCGGATGCGATCCTGTCCGATGCGGCAGCGTCGCGACACGAGCCGTCGCCGCCCGCCCGGGCGTCGTATCCACCGCCTGTGCCCGCTGCGGCGCGCGAAGCGCCCCGGGCGGGCGCGGGCGGCGATCACGCGAGCCAGGCGGCGTTCGTCCAGGCCTTGCTCGACACTCGACATCCGGTTCCGTCGAACCTCGTCGATCCGGAGGGCCAGCCGAGCCCGCGCCGCTTCGGCATCTATCGCAACAACGTCGTCGCGGGCCTGATCGGTACGCTCAAGGATGCGTATCCGGTCGTCGCGCGTATCGTAGGCGACGAGTTCTTCACCGCGATGGCTCGCGCTTTCGTGACACGCCAGCTGCCGGTCTCGCCGGTGATGCTCGATTACGGGGCTGGGTTCGCGGCATTCGTCGGCGCGTTCGAACCCGCCACGCGGAGCGTTCCCTATCTGCGCGACGTGGCGCGGCTGGAGCGCGCCTGGCTGGAGGCCTATCACGCGCCCGAAGCCAGCGCGCTGCCGGCCGGAGTGCTGGCTTCGCATGAACCCACGTCGCTGATGCAGCAGCGTGTTGGCCTGCATCCGTCGCTGCGCGTCGTCCGCTCGCACTTCCCGGTGCTCACGCTCTGGCGCACCAACGTCGCGGAGGCCACGCCCACCTGGGTAGACCTGGAGGCGGACGGACAGTGCGTCCTCGTCAGCCGCTCCGGTGCGGACGTCGAACTGCGAACGCTGTTGCCGGGTACCGCGGTCTTCGTCGAAGCCCTGCGGGAAGACCGGTCCCTGCTCGAATCCATGGAGCTTGCCCGCTCCGTCGACGAACGTTTCGATCTAGGCGCCAACCTCGTAAGCCTGCTGGAAGCGGGCGCGTTGGTGGGGCTGCACGGGACGCCTGCAGGGAGTGTGCGATGAACGCGACCGGGTACGGCAAGCTCCTTGCACGCGCCGCGTCCGGGATTCGGTCCGGCGCCATCGTTGCCGCGCCGCCTGTCGCGCGCATCGCGTTGGCGCTGCCGTTCATGCGTTCGGGGTTGACGCGGTGGGATGGGTTCCTGTCGCTTGCGCCGGCCACCGAATACCTGTTTGCCGAACAGTTCCGGCTCCACCTCCTCGGGGGGCAATATGCGCTGCCATGGCCCGGCCTCGTCGCCTGGCTGGTGGCCGTCGCCGAGATTGCGCTGCCTGCGCTGCTGCTTGCGGGCCTGGCGACCCGGTTTGCCGCCGCGTGCCTGTTGCTGATGACCGGGGTCATCCAACTGGTCTTTCCGGATGGATGGGCCAACTTCCACCTGTACTGGGCGGCATTGGCTCTGTGCATCATGGCCTCGGGTCCGGGGCTGCTATCGGTGGACCACCTGATGCTGGCACGCAGGACGTCGCGGCTTCTCCAGCCGCGTTCGTGTACTCACCTGGGTTGCAGCAACCATGCGCTGCCGCTGACTGCGACCGTGACGTCACTGGTGCCCGCGTCAACCGCGGGTGCGGGCATGGGCGCCGCCATCAATTTCATGTCGCTGCGTGCCACCGACATGGGGAAAGGGCGTCCGCCATCGTTTGTCTGGACGTTTACTTCGCCGACGCGCCATGCGCCATAGCCCAGGCCTGCCGCAGCATTCTGCACGCGCTGCTGCCACGCGTGAATGGCGTTCTGCGTGACGCCGTCCTCCACGCGGCGGCGCGCGTCGTCGGAGAGCGAGAATGCCATGCTGGTAAACAAGAGGCCGCTTTCCTGCAGCGCGCCGATCTCCGCCGCGAGCGCGCCGAAATCCGCACTCTCGAGCTTGATGGTCTGCGTGACATGCCAGCGGGTAGGCCGGTCCTTTTCGTTGATCGGAGTGGTGCTGTAGCCGGCGCTGGACGCCGTGATCGCGGGGTTGCCCTGCAATCGCTTCGTCGCGGCGGCGATTCGCGCGTTGACGTCGGCCGCAGCCACCTTTGCGCTTGCGTTGTCGCTGTCGGCGCGCAGCCACGCGGTCATGCGGTCGTTGGGCAACGTGGATGTCGCGCTGGCCGTGACCGTGACGGTGGGCGACGGCGGTTCGCGCTGCGGGGACGTTTGGGCGAAGGCGATGGCGGGAGCGAGCGCGACCGCGAAGATGATCCAGCGATGCATGGTGCCAATCCTTAGGGTTTGTCGAGGCGGAAGGGTAGCGTGAGGATGGCGTCGCGATTGGACCACGAGAAGCAGCGCGCGGCCGCCGCGCGCCATGGCAGCCACGCGTAGCCGACGTGCTCGCGCGGGCGCAGCGTAACGGGCACCCGTGCCGGCAGCGCAAGCCCGAACGTGTGCTCCACGTTGTGCGTGATGCCCGGCGGATAGCGATGGCGCCATTGCGTGAAGATCTCGTAGCGATTCGTGAGTTGCCAGTCGATGACACCGCCCAACGGGGCCGCGTCGATGCCGGTTTCCTCGACCAGCTCGCGTGCCGCCGTCATCGCCACCGGCTCACCCCATTCGGCGCTGCCGGTTACCGACTGCCAGTGGTCGGGGAAGTCGGCGCGCTCGAGCAGCAGCACGTCGAGCGCCACCGTGTAAACGACGACCAGCGCGGAAAGGGGTTGCTTGTAGCGGACGTCGTTCAGGCGACCACCACCCACAGCGCGACGTGCCGCTCCTTCCAGTACTCGGAAGCCTCGCCGAGGATGTCCTCCAGCGTGTTCCAGTCGCCCTGGTGCGCGGTGCGGAATGCCGCCGCGTGCGCGATGCGCACGACCGCGCCGGGCTTGTGCAGGAAGTCGTCGTCCTCGAGGCAATCCGCCAGCGCGTCCCAGTTGTGGCCGAAATGCGAGGGCAGCTTGAGGCCCTTGGCCAGCGCGTTCATCAGCGCGCGCTTGTCAGCCACGCCCGCGAGGTCCACCGGCACGTAGCGCAGGTGCGCCGCCTTGGCCGCTTCCGAGACCGCGTCCGCCGTGCCGTGGTATTCGACTACTCCCGCCGCGTCGATGTCGGTGAGATCGGGCAACTTCATTGGACGATCCTCCGGAACGAGTTGTAGTGGTCGGCCGTGTACCAGCACGCATCGGGTTTGGTCTTGGGTCCGCCGCAGATGACGCGCCGTGCGCCGCGATCGTGGCTGCCCGGCGTGTAGACCGTGTACTCGTGGTAGTAGCCGCGCGGCTTGGACGGCAGCCGGTGCTCGCGATTGCCGAACACGATGCCGTCGCGCGAATAGCGGAACGGGCCGCCGGTCTCGATCTTGCCCAGCACCTCGCGCGCTTCCTTGGGCAGGTCGGCGACGGCGATCGTCTCGGGCGTCGTCTTGGCGACGACCGGCCAAGCGCCGCCGAGCGCGCACGTCGTCGCGAGGAGGGCAATGCCGAGTGCGCGGAGCCGGCGCATGCGGCGGAGTGTACTACCGTGGCTCCTCGACGTCGCCGGAGGGCGGTGGGCCTTGGGGGCTTAGCCAGTCTGGTAACAAGCGAAGAATTGGGGTCA
>JBGAIC010000127.1:0-2977 GCA_044225845.1 Casimicrobiaceae bacterium | reverse complement strand
CAGGGCTCGACTCTGGGGCGTCGTTCGCGCATTCTTGTGGATGTTCATCCGGCTGTCTCCTCAAAAGTTGATCGGCTCGCACCAATCAGCTTCCGGGTTTCAGTCCGGGTGAACAACCCTCATAGAAATCACAGCTAGCGGGACGCTTCGACGTTGCACGCTGGCGCGAGCGGCCGTTTCGCGCGCCACATCACACCGCGAGCGCGGTCGCGCTCGTCGGTGGCGGCGGCGACCCGCGACCCGGCGAGATCTCGCTCGCGCACCGCGGCGTGCTGTTCCTGGACGAACTTCCCGAGTGGGATCGCCACGTGCTCGAGACGCTGCGCGAACCGCTCGAGACGGGCGTCGTCCACCTGTCGCGCGCCGCGCGGCAAGCCACCTTCCCGGCCGAATTCCAGCTCGTGGCCGCCATGAACCCCTGTCCTTGCGGCTGGTTGGGACACCCCAGCGGCCGCTGCCGCTGCACGCCTGAGCGCACGCTGCGCTATCGCGCCCGCGTTTCCGGTCCACTGCTGGACCGCATCGACCTCACGATCGACGTGCAGGCGGTGGCCGCCGCCGACCTCACGGCACGACGCGCGCCGGATGACGGCGAGACCGCAGCCGCGGCGGCAAGCGTGGCCCGCGCACGTACGCGCCAAGCCGCGCGCCAAGCTGTCCCGAACGCCCGGCTGCCGGTGGCCGACGTCGATCGGCTGTGCGCGCTGGACGCGGCCGGCGAGCGCCTCGTCACGCAGGCGTTGGGCCGGTCATTGCTGTCCGCGCGGGCATTCCATCGCGTGCTGCGTGTCGCGCGCACGATTGCCGATCTCGAAGGCGCGGAGGTCCTCGCCGGCCCGCACGTGGCCGAAGCGATCGGCTATCGCCGCGGGCTCGATGCACTTGCCGCGGTCGCGTGAACGCCGGCGTCGGCGCGGCCCGGGCCCCTGCTCGCAAACGCTGCCCAAGGCTTCTCCGGATGTAACAAGTTACTGCCGCACGGCGTGTCCTGCCGCGAGATCGTGTATTCCATGCGCGTTGCGATCATCGAGGGATGCGTCATGGAAACGAAACGCTGGATCTGCGGCCTTGCGTGCGTCGGCGCGTTGGCCTTTGGCGCGAACGCGTTCGCGCAGGCACCCGCGGGTTCCACCGCGCAGTGCAAGGACGGCAGCTATACGTCGGCCGCCACCAAGAAGGGTGCGTGCGCGGGCCACGGCGGCGTGAAGGACTGGTTCGCGGCGGACGCCAAGGCGGATACGGCCAAGGCCGACACGAAGTCGCCGAAGAAGGAAGCGAAGGCCGCGAAGGAAAGCAAGACAGCCGCTGCACCGGCTGCCGCCGCACCGGCCGCCGCTGCGGCGGCTACGGCTCCGGCCAAGACGGCCGCCGCCCCGGCGAGGGCCGCGCCCGAAGGCATGCGCGCCGAAGCCGCCCCCGGCGGTGGTGCGGGCAAGGTGTGGGTCAACACATCGTCGAAGGTCTACCACTGCAGCGGCGACGAGTGGTACGGCAAGACCAAGCAGGGCGAGTACATGACCGAGGCACAAGCCAAGGCCGCGGGCGCGCACGCGTCGCACGGCAAGGCCTGCGGCTGACACCGGCCCGCCTGTTACGAGGAGACACGCATGATGCATTGGGTCTGGACGATCCTGATCGGCTTCGTCGCAGGTTTGATCGCGCGCGCGGTCACGCCGGGCGCAGGGCCGTCGGGATTCTGGTTGACGGCGATCCTCGGGATCGCGGGCGCCGTCGTCGCGACGTATGTGGGCCAGATGATGGGCCTGTACACGGAAGGCGAGCCGGCCGGCTTTGTCGCGTCGGTACTGGGCGCGATCGTGCTGCTGGTGGTCTATCACCTGGCGACGCGCAAGTCGTCGAACTGAGGGGGCGCGCGATGGGTTTGCTCGATTCGCTGACGTCGATGCTGGGTACTTCCGGCACGGTCCCCGCAGGCGCCGCGGTCGGCGGCACTGCGGACGTTCCGGAAGACGTGCTCGCCAAGAGCCTGGGCGCCGCGTTCGCGTCGAACGAGACGCCCGCGATCGGCAACATCGTGTCGCAGCTGTTCGCGCAATCGAACGGCGCGCAACAGGCCGGCATGCTGAACCAGATCATCGCGGCGTTGGGCCCCGCCGCGAGCGCCGCGCTCGGCGGCGGCGCGTTGGGCAACGTGATGGCGCCGGGGCAGACGTCGGTAACGCCGGCGCAGGCCTCGCAGCTGACGCCGCAGCAGGTGCAGGACGTCGTCAATCACGCCAACGAACTGCACCCCGGACTTGCGGACCAGCTCGGCCAGTTCTATGCGCAGCACCGCGGGCTGGTGAACACGCTCGGCGGCATCGTCGCGTCGGTCGCGCTGATGAAGATGAAGGACCACCTGGCGGGACGCTGACCCGCCGGGCGTTGCGCGGCGCAGCGGCCGTCGTGCGCGCCGATGGTGGTTGTGCGCTGCGGTAGACTGTGGGGTCCATGACCGCCGTCGCCGACCGCTTCCTGGACCTGCCGCTCACCGGGGCGCCCGCCCCGCGGCTGCGCGAGATCCCGTACAACTACACGTCGTTCGCCGATCGCGAGATCGTCATCCGGCTGCTCGGCGCGCCGATGTGGACGCTGCTCGAGGAACTGCGCGCGGAACGCCGCACGGGCCGCTCGGCGCGCATGTTGTTCGAGGTGCTGGGCGACATCTGGGTCGTCGACCGCAATCCCTACCTGCAGGACGACCTCGCGGACAACCCGCGCCGCCAGCGCGCGCTGGTCGACGCGCTGCATCACCGGCTCGCCGAGATCGACAAGCGCCGGCCCGGCGACACCGCCGATGCCGCGCAACGCGTGCGCGACGATCGCGTCGCGCGGCTCCTCGCCGCCGCGCGCGCGGCCGTCGACCGCTTTGCCGCCAGCTTCCCGGCGACGGCCGAGTTGCGCAAGCGCACGGTGCGCGTGCTGTCCGCGCACACGGCGAAGGAGAACATCGCGTTCGACGGCCTCGCGCGCGTGT
>JBGAIC010000051.1:12371-23844 GCA_044225845.1 Casimicrobiaceae bacterium | reverse complement strand
CCTCGCTGCACGGTCGCGTCGACGACATCGTCGTCGTCGACACCGGCTCCACGGACACCTCGATCGCGATCGCCCGCGCGCACGGAGCGCGTGTCGAGGCGCATGCGTGGAAGGACGATTTCGCCGCCGCGCGCAACGCCGCGATCGACGCCGCCGCGGGCGACTGGATCCTGTACATCGACGCCGACGAGCGCATGGTCGCGTTCGAGCGCGAGCCGCTCGCGGCGCACGCGGCCGACCCGCGCGTCGTTGCCTGCACCGTGCTGTTCCGCCCCCGCAGCGGCTACACGCGCTACCGCGAGCTGCGGCTGTTCCGCAAGCGCCCCGACCTCCGCTTCCGCGGCGCGATCCACGAGTCGCTGGTGCCCGCCCTCGACGCGTTGTGCGCGGGCGGCGCGCACCGGATTGCGGACAGCGACGTCGCGCTGGACCATCTGGGCTACGACGGCGACCTCGCGCACAAGCACAGGCGCAACCTGCCGCTGCTGGAAGCCCGCCTCGCCCGGGAGCCGGGCCACGTGTACTGCCTCGACCAGCTCGGCGTCACGCGCGAAGGGCTGGGTGACGCGGCCGGCGCGGAAGCCGCCTACCGCGCGGCCATCGCCGCCGTGCGCGCAAGCGGGTCGACGCGCCTCGCCGACAGCACGCCCTACCTCCACCTCGCCAATTTCCTGCGCTCCCGGCAGCGCGACGCCGGGGCGATCATCGACGAAGGCTGCGCGCGCTATCCGGAGCAGCACGCGTTGCACTGGCTGCGGGCCGCATCGCTCGTCGAGCAACGTCGCGACGCGGAGGCGATGCCGCTGTTGGAGGTCCTCGCCGCCATCGACCCCGCGCGGCTGCCTTCCGCGGGCCTTGCGTTCGACACCTCGATCTTCGGCGCGCAGGCGCATGCCGCGCTGGGCCTGTGCTGCGGGCGCCTCGGCCGGCTTGCCGATAGCGCCGCGCATTACGCCCGCGCGCGCGATCTCGCGCCGGGCGACGTCGAGATCCGCGCCAAGCATGCGGTAGCGGCTTTGCGCGCCGCCCGCGCCATGCCGGGCTGACGGCGCGCCGCGATGCGACGCCCCTCGCTGCTCTACCTGGCGCCGTTGATGCCGGCCGCGAGCGGCAACGGCCTAGCGATGCGCGCCGCGTTGTTCCTGCGGGCGCTCGCGCGCGACCACGACGTCACGCTCGCCGTCGTGCCGGTGGCCGGTGGCACGGTGCCCACCGCGGCCGCCAGGCGGCACGCCGTGCGCATCGTCGCGGTGTCGCTAGCCGATGCCGAGGATCCACTGTGGTCGCTGGGCGCCCGCGTCACGGATCCCGCGGCGCGCACGGCGGCGGCCATCGCCTATCCGCGCCCGGCGCTCTGCCGCTACGCGACCACGCCCTGCCTCGACGCCATGCGCGCGGCAGTCGGCTCCTGGCGGCCACCGCGCCCGCCGCGCGCCCCTTCGCGAGCATCGACCTCGACGACGACGAGCCCGCGACGCATCGCCGCCTTGCCGCGCTGCTGGCGGCGGAAGGCCGCGACGACGACGCCCGCGTCGAACGGGCCGAAGCGGACAAGTACGCGCGCCACGAGGCGCAATGGCTGCCGCGGTTCGATCTCGGCTACCGCTGCAGCGAGCTCGATGCCGTCGCGACGCGCGCGCGGATGGCGGGCGGAACCATCGCCGTCGCACCCAACGCGGTGGACGTCCCGTGGCTCGCGCATCGCGTGCGCCGGCAGCGGCGGCGCCTGCTGTTCGTCGGCAACCTCTCGTATGCGCCGAACGGCGACGGCATTCGCGGTTTCGTGGCGACGACGCTGCCGGTCATTCGCGCGGCGCTGGGCGACGTCGTGCTGCGCATCGTCGGCAGCCGCCCGCCACCGGACGTCGCCGCGCTCGCGCAGGCACCCGGTGTCGAGCTGGTGGCCGATCCGCCCGCCGTCGGGCCGCACTACCGCTGGGCCGACGTCGCGATCGTGCCGCTCGTTGCCGGCGGCGGCACCCGCATCAAGCTGATCGAGGCGCTGGCCCACGGCGTTCCCGTGGTGTCGACGCCGTTGGGCGCCGAGGGCCTGGACGTCGCCGATGGCGTCGACGTGCGGCTCGCGGCCGCCGGTCCCGCGTTTGCGGCGGCGTGCATCGCGCTGCTGTCGGATACCGCGCTCGCGCGGCGGCTGGCGCGCGCGGGACGCGAGCTCGCGATTCGCCGCTATGCGCACGCCACCGGCGAGCAGGCGATACGCCGGGCACACGCTGCCGCGTTCGAAGCGCGCGCCCGTTAACGGGCGCCGGCGACCACGCGCAGCAGCCGCGCCAGGCGATCGACGTCGACGTCGACGGCTCCCTGGAAGCCGGTACCCGCCGGCGTCGGACAGAACAGCACGCCGTGCACAAGGCCAAGCTTGGCGGCAATGGTCCAGAAGAACGAGCGGAACTCGGCCGTCGGCATGAACTCGATCACGCGCGTACCCGGCGCGCAGAACAGCAGGTTGGCGAGTCCCGCGCCATGCGGTCCGACGACGAACTCCGCCTGCTGGAACAGCGCGATCTGCTCGTGGACCGGCATGCCCTCGAGGTGGACCGTCTCGAACCCCTCGCCGGCGAGCAGCGCCTCCACCGCCGCGTGATTGGCGACGCTGCGCGCGGGACCCTTGCGCGCGACGTGAAGGCGCCGCCGCGCGGCCGGGGCGGGCACCGGGTTGCGCGCGGCGACGCGCGCGCGGAAGCGCAGCAGGTGGTGCGCCGGCAGCGTCTGCACGAGATCGGGGTCGATCCAGATCGCCTCGCGGACGCGCACGAGATCGGAGGCGATCTCCACCACCGGATAGCGCTCCGCGCCCATCGGCGCAAACGACGCGCGATGGTCGAACGCGGCATCGACGTCGATCGACCGCGGCAGCGGGACGCGCAGCGCAAGGCGGTCGCCCAGCGCGTCGCCGAGAACCTCGAGACCGAGCATCGCCTCGACGACCCAGTGGTAGTAGTTGTGCAGGTTGCCGTTGCAGTAGACGAGCCACGCGCCGTCGTATTCGGGCGCGCGGGCCATGGCGCCGGCATCCACGTGGACACCGGATGCGTCCGCGTGGAGCCACGGGGCCGAGCCGCGCGGCGCGCCGGCGAGGAAGCCCATGCCGCGCCACACGCCGGCCGCGTCGAAGACCGAGCCCTCCGAGAAGCGCGCCATCGACACCAGCACGTTGCTGCGGCGGACGAAGCGCACGCGATCGCGGTGACGCCGCCCCGATTCGCCCGCGGGCGCTTCGGCGGCGGCGAACCTGCGGTAGTCCGCCGCGTCGACGCACAGCGGCGGCGGCAAGTCCGCCACCGCCTCCGTTTCCAGGTAGCAGTCGCGGCCCGCGACGAACGCGTCGAGCGTCTCGACGCGGCGGTCCTGCTCCATCGAAACGGTGCCGAGCGACGTACGCGCCGGCCGCGCACCGTGCTGCGCGGGCGTCTGCGCCGCGACCGCCACCACGCGTGCGGGCTCGAAGTACAGCAGTCCCGCGAGCCGGAAGCGGGCGCGCCGGCCGGCCAGCGCGTCGCGCCAGGCCGGGACGGCGTGGCTCGCATCGCGAATCGTCACGTCGACGACGCCGTCGGCACCGACAGTCACCGGCAGCACGGCATCGCGTTCGCCGTTGGCGTCGACAAGGACCGCGACCTCGGTTCCGCTGCCCGCACGCATGCGCAACGTGGCGCCGCGCGGCCCTCCCTGCACGCGCAACGCGAGCGCGATCACGGCCGGCGCCGCCACGTCGACGCGAAAGCGCAGGCGCGCCGCCGGGGCCGCCGCGGCGACGCCGTGCGCGTCGGGCGGATCCCATCCGTCGACGCACGCAAGTCCTGCCGACAGCGTGCCGTCCAGCGGATCCTCCGGCGCGCCGGCGCCATCGCGCGCCAGCCGCACGAACCGCCCTGCGGGCAGCCGGATGGCGCGGGCGCGTGCGGGCTCGGGCAACGCCGCGGCCATCGCCAGCGTCGCGCCCAGCACGTCGTCGGCCACTGCGCGCCACGTGCGCGGCTGGAAACGTGCGGCGATGTCGCGCTCGCGGCGGCGGAGCGCGGCCGGGTCGTCGAGATAGCGCGTCAGTTGCGCATAACCGTCGCGCACGTTGTACGGATCGACGTAGTCGGCGGCCGCGCCGCCGGCTTCCGGGATGCCGCCCGCGCTGGAGCACAGGCAGACCTTGCCGTAGGCGAGGCTTTCGCTCACCGGCAGGCCCCAGCCTTCGGCGAGGCTCGGGAAGGCCGTGCACAGGCAATGCCGGTACAGGAAGTCGAGCTCGACGTCGGAGGCGTCGTGGATCACGTCGATGCAGCCGTCGAGGTGGCGCGACGCGGCGAGCTGCTCCATGAAGTCGCGGATGAGCCAGCCGCTGCGGCCGGCGAACACGAGGCGCGGCACGTCGGCACGGCCGGACTCGCGCAACATCTTCCACAGGTGGAACAGGTATTGCGGATTCTTGCGGACCTCGAGCGTGCCCACGCACAGCACGTACGGCGCCGACGCCAGCGCCCGCACGCGCTCGAGCACGGTGCCGCCGGGCGCCCGTGCAGGCGCGAGCTCGCGCGCGAGCGGGACCACGCGGATCGGCAGGCGGTCGAAGCGCCGCGCGTCGACGAGGCGTGCGAGCGCCGCGCGGTTGAAGTCCGTCGTCGTCAACAGGAAGTCCGCGTAGGCCAGCATCTCCGCGAGCCCGCGCGCCGACACCTGCGCCGTGTGCGCGTCGAAAAATTCGGGCGCGTCGACCGGCAGCACGTCGTGCACGAGCGCGCCGACGACCACGCCCGCGCGCTTCAGCGCCTGCAGCGCGCGTCCCGCGCCCGGCACGGCCCAGTAGGCGCCGAGCGTCAGGAACAGGTCGCGCGCGCGCAACGCGTGGCTCGGGGGCGCCCGCAGCAGCGAACGCAGCGCCGCCACGCGCGCGGGGCGCGTCGTCGACGCCGACGCGGTGGCGTCGAGCACGTCCAGCACCGACTCCGTGGGAAGCGTGCCGATGCGTCCCGCCTCGTCGAAGACGACGAGGTGCACGGGCGGCACGTGCGGCAGCCTCAGCAGCTGCACGAGGATGCCGACCTGCACGCGCTGGATGCCCGTCAGCGTGGCGTGATGCAGCAGGTACTGGACCAGGTCCGTGACGTCGAACAGGAGCGCCGCCGCCACGGGCGCCGCGGCGGATACGTGCGCTGCCTTCGCGTCCGGCGCCACGGCGTCGCCGGCATTGCCGGCGTTGCCGGCGCCGGATGTGGCCGGCGGCGCATTGCCGAAGCGCGCCCAGAAGCCCGCGTCGATCCACGGCTCGTAGGGTTCGAAGCGCGCGGCGTCGAACGACGGGATTGCACAGCGCTGCGCATCGGGCGCGAGCAGCGCGGCCATGTGCGAGAAGCTGCTGTTGCAGGCCGCGAGGTGGTCGGCGCGGCGCAGGACCTCGAAGTCGACCACGTGCGCCGGTAGACGGGACGCCGGCGGCGGCGCCTGCTCGAATCCGGCAAACGCGGGCAACACCTCGTCCGGCGCGTCGGTCGCCACGTACAGCAGCGGCCGGGCCAGCGTGGGCCACAGCGCGCGCAGCCACGCGACGTACCAGGCTTCCGGCACCAGGCGCAGCCAGGCGTCGCCGAACGCGTGGCCGCGATAGTCGCCGCGGCGCACGTGCACCGCGACCAGCGTGCGCCGCCCGGCCCCGGTCACGCGCTCGCGCCAGTCGTCGAGCTCCTGCGCGTGGGGCTGGGTGAGCGCGAACATCGTGCGCAGCAGCGGACGATGCGGGCGCCAGCATGCCGGCGTTTCCTGGAAGTAGCCGACGAAGTCGACGTCGACCGGCGGCTCGTCCAGGTGCCACAGCGCAAGGTCGTCGTCGGCGAAGCCCGCGAATGCCAGCGTAGGCAGCGTCGGCGGCGCGGGCGAGGCGTCGTCGTCCAGCGCGTACAGCGCCTGGCCTTCCCACGGGGGTATCTGCACGGCAACGCCGTGGCGCAGCCCGTAGAGCTTGCCGAACGCGTAGCGGAACATCTGGTTGGCGAAGCGGCCGTTCTGCGCGAGCGTCGCCATCGTGATGCGGCCGCGCGCAAGACGGCCCGCGCCGCGCAGCGTGCGCACCTGCGCGCTCGCGAGGAAGCACTGCGCATGGCCGAGCCGCGTGTCCGCGCCCCCGATCGCGACGAAACCGCGGTCGAAGAGTGCGCGCTGCACGCGCCACGCGGCCTTGTCCTGCGCCGCCTCGGCGGCCGACGGCCACGTGGCGACGACGCCCGCGAACGGGAGCGGCCCGCGGCAGGCCGCGAGCCACGCCGCCAGCGGGGCGCACGGCAGTGCGAGCACGTCGGTGGACGCCGTGGTCGCGCGCGCCGCCGCGGCGATCGCGTCCGCATTACCCGGCGTTACGACGTGCCCGCGCGGCGCGGCGTGCCGCAGGAACGGCCGCGGCAGCGTGCTCACTGTGGCGCCACGGCCGGCCTGCCCGCGCGCTTGCGTTGTCCTGCTGCCATCGGCTCCGTCGTCGAGCGCCCTGCGGCGCGAACGGCCGAGATGTTACGCCGCCGGGCGTGCGCCCGCACGCCAGGGCTGGCGCAACGGCGCTAGCGGAACCCCGCCATCACGCCTTCCATGACGCGCGCCGAGCGCAGTGCGCTCGCGCCGGTGCTGGGGCAGGCGTCGGTGCCGTTGAGTTCGTCGACGATGGCCTGGATCAACGGCTGCTGCACGTGCGGGGGATCGTCGATGGCCACGGTCTCGGTGCCGTGGCGCCGCACGATCTCGATCGGCACGGGACGCGTGATCGAGAAGCGCACGGTCGCATCGGTGCCGGCGATTTCGCATCGCTCGTCGTCGGCAGCGGCGACATAGGTCCACAGCGCGGTGCCATTCACGCCGCTCGCGGTGGCGAACGTCGTGGCGACGACTTCCTCCGTCGGCGAGATGCGCGCGCGATTGGCGACGTAGCCATGCACGCCGGCGACCGGCCCGAGCAGCCAGTCGACCAGGTCCCAGACGTGGCACGCGCCTTCGATGAATTCACCGCCACCGGAGGTGCCGTCGCGCTTCCACGCCAGCGCCTCGCCACCGGCGCTGGCGGCGCTGCCGGCGACGAAATGGCGGAACGAGAACGCGAGCGGAATGCCCAGCACGCCGTCGTCGAGCAGGCGCTTGATCGCGACGAAGCGCGGCAGCCGCCGGCGGTAGAACGCCACCCACAGCGGCACGTGCGCGCTGCTGCACGCGGCGGCCATCGCCTCGCAGTCGGCAACGCGCAACGCCATCGGCTTCTCGACGTAGACGGCCTTGCCCGCGGCGGCGCAGCGCAGCGCGTAGTCCGCGTGCGTGTCGGGGCGCGTCGCGATGTAGACCGCATCGATGTCCGGCGCCTCGATGATCGCATCAGCGTCGTCGTGCCAGCGCGGGACGCCGTGCCGCCGCGCGAAGTCCTCGGCCAGCGCGCCGTTGCGGCGCATGACGGCCACCAGCGCCGAATCGCGCGCCTTGTAGAACGCGGGCCCGCTCTTCACCTCGGCGACTTCGCCGCAGCCGATCATCCCCCAGCGGATCGTGCGCGCCGCGCGCACGCCTCAGCGCCCGGCGCCGCGCACGGCGCGGTATTCGTGCAGCCAGCCGAGCCCGCGCGTCGTGCCGTCGCGCTCGTTGCCGCGCCGCGGCCGGTATTCGCAGCCGATCCACCCGCCGTAGCCGCCTGCGTCGATGACGTCGAACAGGTAGGGATAGTCGACTTCGCCGACGTCCGGCTCGTGCCGCTCGGGCACGCCGGCGATCTGGAAATGGCCGACGCGGCCGCCCGGCAGGTAGCGGCGGATCTTCGACGCGAGGTCGCCTTCGACGATCTGGCAGTGATAGAGGTCCATCTGGACCTTCACGTTGGGCAACCCGATCTCCGCGGCGATCGCGTGCGCCTCGGCCTGGCGGTTGAGGAAGAAGCCGGGCATGTCGCGCGTGTTGATCGGCTCCATCAGGATGTCGACGCCCACCGGCGCCGCCGCAAGCGCGGCTTCACGGATCCGCGCGACATAGATCTCGCGCGCCGCCTCGCGCGCAAGGCCTGCGGGTACAAGCCCCGCCATCACGTGCACGCGCGGGCAGGCCAGCGCCTGCGCATATTCGAGCGCCTTCCCGATGCCGTCGCGGAACTCCGCGTCGCGTCCCGGCAGGCACGCGATGCCGCGCTCGCCGCGCTCCCAGTCGCCGGGCGGCGCGTTGAACAGCACCTGCTCCAGCCGGTGCTCGTGCAGCGCGCCCGCGATGTCCGGCGCGGCGAACGCGTAGGGAAACAGGTATTCGACGCCACGGAAGCCGTCGGCGGCCGCGGTCTTGAAACGATCCAGGAACGCGTGCTCCGGATAGAGCATCGACAGGTTGGCGGCGAATTTCGGCATCGCGGTTACCAGCGGGCGTTGAACGTCGTGCGCAGGTCGTCGATGGCGGCCGGGGAGAGCGGCTGCACCGCGTCGCCCGCGATCGACAGGAGCTTCGCCGTCTCCTCGAGTTCCTCGAGCGTGGCCATCGCAGCCGCGGGCGTGTCGTGCCACACGTTGGGGCCGAGCCGCGCGAGCATTACGGCGCGGAGAGGTGCACCGGCGGCCGCGTAGCGGCGGATGGCGTCGACGACCCGCTGCACGCCGGCCGGCGACCCGGGCTGCGTGTAGTCGAGCAGCGGCACGTGCCCTACCTTCATCACGAAGTAAGGCGTCACCGGCGGCAGCAGTTCGGCGTCGCGGCAAACGAGCGAACGCGCGACGCAATGCGTGCTGTGCGTGTGGATCACGCACGACGTGCCGGGGTCCGTGGCGGAGGCCTCCGTATAGATGGACGCGTGCAGCGCTATGGTCTTGCTGGGACGGTCGCCCGCGACGTGATGCAGGTCGCGATCGAGCTTCGCGAGGCGCGCCGCGTCGAGATAGCCGAGGCAGGCATCCGTCGGCGTGATCAGGTAGCCGCCGTCGTCGAGCCGCACGCTGATGTTGCCGGCGGTGGCGTGCACGTAGCCGCGCTCGAACAGGCTGCGGCCGACGCGGCAGATCTCGGCGCGGGCGAGGTCTTCGTTCATGCCAGTTGCGCGAACGCCTTGGTGAAGAAATCGTCGCTGCCGAAATTGCCGGACTTGAGGGCAAGGCGCAGGCCATCGTCGCGCTGCGCATCGCTCGTCGCGTAACACCAGGGGACGCCCGGATCGATCTGCGGGCCGATCTTGAGCTGCGTGACGCCGAGCGCCTGCACGCAGGCGCCCGAGGTCTCGCCGCCGGCCACCACCAGCTGCCGCACGCCGCGGTCCACGAGTGCACGGGCGATCGCGGCAAGCGCGTGCTCCACCTGCGCGCCGGCGGCCTCCACGCCCAGCGTCGACTGCACGGCGCGCACCTGCCCGGGGTCCGCGGTGGAATAGAAGAGCACGGCGGCCTCCGCGGGCTGCGCCGCGTACCAGGCCATGGCCTCGGCCACGACGGCGTCAGGATCGCGTGCAAGCAGCGGATCGACCACCCACGCCCGGCCGCCGCGCGCCACGAAATCGCGCACCTGGCGGTTGGTGGCTTGCGAGCAGCTCCCGGAGACGATCGCGCGGCGCCCGCCGGCGGGCGGCAGCGCGCTCGACGCCGCGGACGGCGCGATGCCGAAATTCGCGGGGAGGCCGATCGCCACACCCGACCCCGCCGTGACCAGCGGCAGCGCCGCGAGCGCGGGCCCCAGGCGCAGCAGGTCGTCGTTGGCGATGGCGTCGACGATCGCGATCGCGACCCCTTCGCGCTGCAGGTCCGCGAAGCGCGCCGCGATCGCCTCCGGGCCGCGCGCGACGACGTGATAGTCGACGAGCCCCACGCGCCGCGTGCATTGCGCCTGCAGCACGCGGACGAGGTTGGCGTCGCGCATCGGCGTCAGCGGGTGGTCCTGCATGCCGCTTTCGTTCAGCAGCCGGTCGCCGACGAAGAGATGTCCCTTGAAGACCGTGCGCTGGTTGTCCGGGAACGCGGGCGTGGCGATCGTGAAGCCGGCGCCCGGCACGTCGCGCAGCGCTTCCATCAGCGCTTCGGTGACGGGACCGATGTTGCCCGCCGGCGTGCTGTCGAACGTCGAGCAGTACTTGAAGTAGATTTGCCGCGCGCCGTGCGTGCGCAGCCATGCGAGCGCCGCGAGCGACTGCGCCACGGCCTCGGCGGCGGGAATCGTGCGCGACTTGAGCGCGACGACCACTGCGTCGACGTCCGCCGGCGGCGGCCCCGGCGGCACGCCCACCGTCTGCACGACGCGCATGCCGGCGCGAACCAGGTTGTTGGCGAGATCGGTGGCGCCGGTGAAATCGTCGGCGATGCAGCCGAGCACGAGGCGCGTCATGCCGGGCGCCGGGTCACGCGGTGCGCGTGCGCAGGACCGGCGCGTCGAGCGCCTCGGCCCGCGCCGCCACCCCGAGGCCCACCCGCAATGGCCACAGCCGCGACAGCTCCTGCGCGGCCTTCTGCACCATCGCGCCCAGCTCGACGACGCGCGCGTCGCCCATCCGCGCACTCGGGCCGGCGATGCTGACCGTGCCGAGCACCGGGCCCGTGGCGCTCGCGCGGATCGGCGCCGCCACCGCCGTCACGCCGAACTCGGCCTCGCTCATCGCAAGGCCATAGCCGCGCCGCGCGGTGGCCTTCAACTCGCGCTGCAAGGCCTCGGCCGTCTTCAGTACGTTGGGACCATAGCGCGCGCCTTCGGCCATGCCGCCGCCTTTCCTGACGACCTGCATCGCGTCGGTGGGCGCCATAGTCGCGAGCCACACCTTGCCGCTCGCGGTGGCGAACAGCGGGACCGTGTTCGATGTCAGCGACGGCTGGTACATGAGGCCGCCGAATGCGCCTTGCGCGTGCGCGACCCAGACGAGGGACGTGCCGTCGACCACCGCGAGCCGCACGAACTCGCGGCAGTCGCGCGCGAGCCGGTCGAGCACCGGCTGGCAGATGTCGGGAATGCCGGTGGCGACGTAGAACTGCTGGCCCAGGATGGCGAGCCGCATCGAGAGCCGGTAGAAGCCGGTGTCCTCGTCGCGCTCGGCCCACCCCGCATCGACGAGCGTGGCGAGCATCCGGTGCGCGGCGCTCTTTGGCAGCGCGAGCTGCTCGGCGATCTCGCCGAGCGGCATCGCGCGCGCACCTTCGGCCAGCAGCTCGATGATCGAGAGGCAGCGCTCGGCGGGGACGTGGGACATGATCGATCCGGTCGCGGTGTTCAGTGCGCCGCTGCGGGCGCCGCCTCGGCGCGGACGGGCGCGAAGAACGCGAGCAGCGCCTCGAGTTGCCCCGTCAGCATATCGCGTCCCGCGACGCACGCGTGGCCCTGCTCGGCCGCGAGCCGCAGCATCGGCGTATCGCCTTCGCTGACGGTCACGTCGCCGATCAGCGTGCCGGCCTTGCGCCGGCCGATCGCACCGGGCAGGCCGTCGCCCTTGCGCATGCCGATCGGCGTCGCGTTGACGATCAGGTCCGCGTCGTCGGTTACGGCCGCCGCGACTTCG
>JBGAIC010000051.1:0-12366 GCA_044225845.1 Casimicrobiaceae bacterium | reverse complement strand
GAAAGCGCTTGCGCAGGCCGTCGGCCAGCGCCGTCGCACGAGCGTTGTCCGGCTCGATGACGGCAATGGACGCCACGCCCGCATCGGCGAGCGCGTGCGCGATGGCACTGCCCGCGCCGCCCGCACCGAACAGCGCCACGTGCCGTCCGTCGATGCGATGCCCCTTGCGCTCCGCGCCGCGGACGAAGCCGACGCCGTCGAACATGTCGGCCGACCACGAGCCATCCGCCTCGCGCCGGAACGCGTTCACCGCACCCACGGCCTTGCCCGAGGCGCCGATCCGCGCGGCGAACGCCATCGCGCGCGCCTTGAACGGATACGTGACGAGCACGCCGTCGAGGTTGCCGATCTGCAGCAAGGCCGGGAACACCGTTTCGAAGGCGGCGTCCGGAATACGCATCGGCACCAGCACCGCGTCGAGGTGCATCGCCGCGAAGCGCTCCGTATAGAGTTGCGGCGAGCGGACCTGGGCGATCGGGTCGCCGACGATCGCGTAGAGCCGCGTGGCACCGTTGATCATCGCGTCAGGCCTTGCCGCCCGCCGCGCGGCGGTTTTCGTGCCACGCGCGCAGCCGCTCCGAGCGGTAGCGCTGGGGCCGGCGCGCGACATCCGCGGCGAGGCCCATCGTGCCCGGCTCGAAGATCCGCGCGTCCATCGTCTTCAGCGTCGGCGAGATGCGTGGCCGGAAGCCCATGTGCGCGATCACGTCGCGTTCCGCGTCGAGCCCCGGCGCGATCTCGATCAGCTCCAGGCCTTCCGCGCCCACGCTGAACACCGCGCGCTCGGTGACGAAGTACGTCGTCTGCCTGCGCGCGCGACCGATTTTCGCGCTGTAGCAGATCTGCTCGACCTGCGGCACGAACTTGCGATGCTTGCCTTCGCGCCGGATCACCGTCTTGCCGTTCTCCCAGCCGATGTCCAGCTCGCCCGCCGTCAGCGTGCCGTTGAACACGACGCACTTGGCGTTCTGGCTGATGTTGATGAAGCCGCCGCAGCCGATGATCTTGTCGCCGAAGCGGCTCACGTTGACGTTGCCCTGCGGATCGACTTCGGCGAACGACAGGAACGCGAGGTCCAGCCCGCCGCCGTCGTAGAAGTCGAACTGCGCGGGTTGCTCGATCATCGCGGCGAAATTCTGGCCGCCGCCGGAATCGCGGCCCGTGATCGGCGCACCGCCGATGATGCCCTGCTCGTTGGTCAGGTGCACCGCATCGAGCAGGCCCTCCTCCGCGGCGATCGTCGAGATGCCGGTGGAAATGCCGGCGCCCAGGTTGCACACGGCGTTGGGATAGAGCTCCATCGCCGCGCGCCGTGCGATCACCTTGCGCGGCCCGAACGGCAGCGACTTGATGTTGCCGACGGGAATTCGCAGCTCGCCGGAGTAGCTCGGGTCGTAGTACGTCGCATAGGTCTGACGCTGCTCCGCGTCGACGACGACGAAGTCGACCAGGATGCCGGGGATCTTCACCTGCTTCGCGGGCAGCGTGTTGCGCCGGGCCATCCGCTTGACCTGCACGACGATGATGCCGCCGGCGCGGCGCGTCGCCTGCGCCATCGCCAGCATCTCGCCGAGCACCGCCTCCTCTTCCATCGTCACGTTGCCGTCCTCGTCGGCCGTCGTGCCGCGCAGGAACGCGACGTTCACCGGCACCGGCTTGAACAGCAGCCACTCCTCGCCGGCGATCTGCACCACTTCGACGAAATCCGGGCGCGTGCAGGGGCTCTGGCGTGCGCCCTGCTGGCGCGGGTCGACGAACGTGTCGAGGCCGGTCTTGCTGAGGAGTCCCGGCCGGCCCGCGGCCATGTCGCGCATCAATTGCGACAGCGTGCCCTGCGGCAGCGTGTACGCCTCGATCTTGTTCTCGGCCGCCAGCTTCACGAGTCCCGGCGAATCGACGAGCGCGCTCGTGATCGCGCGCTTCAGCAGCCCTTCGTGCGCGAGGTGCGACGCGCCGAGCTCCATGCGGTCGCCGATGCCGACGACGCTGATCGACGTGAGGCCCAGCGGCTTGCCTTCGTTGCGGAAGCGCTTGCCGACGGCGGCGAGCAGCGCCTCGGGCACCGCATGACCGCCGCCGGAGCCGCTGATCAGGATGGCGTCGCCGTCCTGGATGAGTTGTGCGGCCTCGTCAGCCGTGATTTTTTCCATGGGTCCAGTCGTGATGCGGTTTGCGGGGAGGCGAGCGTTCAGTGCGCGGCGGCGCGTGCAGCGCCGCCGGGGGCGCCGGCGAGCTCGTCCTCGACATAGGCGCGGACGATCGCCGCGAAATCAGGGTCGCCTGCGAGGCCCAGTTGCTGCGCGCGCGTCACGTCCCAGGCCGCGGGCCAGCTGCAGACGATGCGCTCGATGGCGGGATTACGCTGCCACTGCACGTACGCGGGGAACTCCGCGCCGGCGACGGCGCCGAGCGTCGCCACCATCTCGCCGGCCGTCACGGAGACGCCGGGCAGGTTGACGCTGCGCGCGCGGCCCAGCGCGCTCGCGGGCACGTCGTGCAACGCGATCAGCGCCTCGATCGCCTTGCGCGGCGACAGCAGCCACAGCTTGGCATCAGGCGGCACCGGGCACATCGCGGGCTCGCGATTCAACGGCTCGCGGATGATGCCGCTCGCGAACGACGACGCGGCCTGGTTCGGCCGGCCGGGACGCACGCTGATCGTGGGCAGCCGCGCCACGCGGCCATCGACGTAGCCCTTGCGCGTGCAGTCGTACAGCAGCATCTCGGCGATGGCCTTCTGCGTGCCGTACGACGACTGCGGGTGCAGCGGCGTGCCATCGTCGACGAGCGCGGGCAAGTCGCCGCCGTAGACGGCCACCGAGCTCGTGAACAGCACGCGCGGCGGTGCCGCGGCGCCGCGGCAGGCCTCGAGCAACAGGCGCGCCGCGTCGAGGTTCACGCGCATGCCCAGGTCGAAGTCGGCTTCCGCCTGGCCGCTGACGACGGCCGCGAGATGGAAGACGCTGTGCGTGCCGGGCGCGACGGCGCGGCGGACGACCTCGGCATCGGCGAGGTCGCCCACCTGGATGTCGAGGCGCGGATCGTCGAAGCCCGCCGGTCGCGCGACGTCCAGCATCACGATGCGGCCGATCGGCGCCTGCGCGCCATCCGGTCCCGCGAGCGTGCCACGGCGCAACAGCGCACGCACGAGGCGCTGGCCCAGGAAGCCGGCCGCGCCGGTCACGACGACGTTGATCGGTTTCGCTTCAGCCACGCGCCCACCCTTGTCGTTGCAGGTTCATGCTTCAGTCCGCCGCCTGCGCCAGCCGGCAGATCTCGAGTTGATAGGACGCGGCGTCGGGCCGCACGCTGGCGCCGAGCGCCTTCAACGCCGCATCGTCGATCGTCCGCCAGCCCGCGTGCGCCGCGTCGGCATTCGTCGCCTCGCACAGGACGATCCAGGCCGGAACGTCGAACGCGCGGTTCTTCGATTCCGCCGTGTTGACGAAGCTCGCGGACGTGTCGGCCGCGAACAGATGGCACGCAATGACGCCGGTAGCCGCCATCGCCGCAGGGAATGCGCGGTCGCGCAGGTGCGCGATCAGGTCCGCCTCGCGCTCGGGCGCGATGGCGATGCGCAGCGTGACGACGTGGCCACCGGTGCTCGTGCCCGCCGAATGGACCATCCGGCAGACGGCGCGCGACGTGTTGCGAAAGTGGACGAGCGTCGCGGTGGTCAGCGGCGTCGGCGCGTTGAGCCGCGCCAGGTAGGCCGCAGACACGAGCGCGGACAGGTCCTCCGCTTCGTAGATCGTCAGCCATTCGGGCGAGTGCCCGGCGCAGCGCAGCCGGCGACCGCGCAGGAAGCCCGGCAGCGCAAGCCGCTCCGGGATGTGTTCCTTGTCGTGCCAGGCGTAGAACGAATCGACGCCCTCGGGCGCGACGTCGTTCCAGATCAGCACGGTGCCGCGGCCCAGCATCGAGCTGCGCGCATCGGCGCGGGGACGCGCCGCGCTCTCGGCAGCCGGTGCGTCGGCGGACGTGATCGCGGACGCCATCGCTAACGCCCCTGGAAGCGCGGGTCGCGCTTGGCGCGGAACGCCGCGACGCCTTCGTGCAGGTCGTGGCTGTCGAAGATCTTCTGCTGCTGCACCGTCGACAGCGACAGCGCGGCATCCAGCGGCAGGTCCTGCGCCGCGTCGACGAGCGTCTTGGCCAGCCGGTTGGACACCGGCCCCCGCGCGGCGATCACCGCGGCCAGCGCACGCGCCGCGTCCAGCGCGGTGCCCTCGTCGACGACGCGATTGACGAGCCCCCAGTCGAGCGCACGCGCCGTGTCGACGATGTCGCCGGTATAGAGCAGTTCCTTGGCGCGCGATGGGCCTACGAGCCGCGTGAGCCGCACCGAGCCGTTGCCCGCGAGACCGCCGAGCCGCGATTCGGTAAGGCCCAGCTTGACGCCTGCCTTGACGACGCGCAGGTCGCAGGCGAGCGCCAGCTCGAAGCCGCCGCCCAGCGCCGGCGCGTCGATCGCCGCGATCGTCGGCATCGGCAGTTGCGCGAGCGTGCGCACCACCATGTCCTCGTACAGGATCTTGTGCTCGCTGGCGTCGGCGCGCAGGTGCTCGAATTCGCGGATGTCGCTGCCCGCGCAGAACGCGCGCGCCGAGCCGCCGTGCAGGATCACGCAGCGCAGGTCGGGCATCTGCGCCGCTTCACGCAACGCGCCGTTCAACGCGCGCAACAGCGGCTTGTCGACGAGGTTCAGCGCGCCGTTGGCGAGCGTGATCTCGCCGACGTGCCCATCGACCGTCAGCATCCTGTCCACCTTCGCCGCGGGCGCGGCCCCCGCCACTGCGCCCGCACGGCCCTCGTCAGTGGCCATGGTCGCCCTTGCCGTCGAGGCCGTGCAGCACGCCCAGCCGCTCGAAATGGCGATGGATGCGGTCGACATAGGCCGCGAACTCGGGCACGTCGCCCAGCACGATCGGCCGCGGCCGCGGCAACTCGACGCGCATTTCCTCGACCACTTCGCCGGGGCTCGGCCCCATGACCAGGATGCGATCGGACAGGCCCACCGCTTCCTCGACGCTGTGCGTGATGAACAGTACCGTCGGCCGGCGGCGCAGCCACAGGTTCTCGAGGTCCGTGCGCACCTGCAGCCGCGTCAGCGCGTCCAGCGCGCCAAACGGCTCGTCCATCAGGATCAGCGACGGGTCGTGCACCAGCGTGCGGATCAGCGACACGCGCTGGCGCATGCCGCCGGACAGCTGGCGCGGGTACTTGCCCATCGCGTGCTCGAGCCGCAGCTGCGCGAACAGCTCGCGCGCCCGTTCCTCGATCTGCTTCTTGGGCAGCTTGCGGATGTCCGCGTGCAACGTCACGTTGTCGAGCGCCGTGCGGAACTCCAGCAGCAGGTGGTCCTGGAACGCGATGCCGACGTCGGTGACGGGTTTCGTCACCGTCTTGCCGGCAATCGTGATGTCGCCGCTGCTGCGCGCGAGCAGGCCCGCGACCATCAGCATCAGCGTGCTCTTGCCGCAGCCCGAGGGCCCGACGACGGACACGAACTCGCCCGCCTCGATCTCGGTGGTGACGTCGTTCAGCGCGCGGAACGGCGTGGCCGAGTCCTCGCCGAACGTCTTGGTGACGCCGCGGATCGAGATGGGCACGCCGCAGCGGATCAGGTTTTCGACGGTGGCAACCACGTTCTTTCCTCGTCAGCGGGACGCGGCCCGCGCTTTCGACGCCGACACCGCGGCGAGCGGCGTCTTCGAGACCAGCAGCGCCTTCCTGCCGCGCTGCACGACGACCTCGTCCTGGTTCACCACCTCGACGTCGAACACGGCGATCGCCTGCGTGGGCCGCGATTTGCTGTCGCGCAGTTCGGCGATCCGGTAGTTCACGAAGATCGTGTCGCCCAGGAAGATGGGTCCCACGAACTTCCACTCGTCGATGCCCAGGAACGCGACCGCCGTCTCGCGCAGCTCGCCGGTGCGCGCCCACATGAGGCCGTGCGCATAGGCGAGGCCCAGCATCCCGTGCGCGACGCGTTTGCCGAACTGGCTGCTCCTGGCATACACGTCGCTGGTGTGCAGCTCCGAGAAGTCGCCGGTGAGACCCGCGAAGCCGACGAGATCGGCGTCGGTGATCGTGCGACCGGGGCTCCTGAACGCCATGCCGACGTGCAGGTCGTCGTAGCGGTAACCGAGCCGGGCTGCGTCACGCTCCACGGGATGTCCTCGCGCCTGCGATCAGAGCGGGCACGCACGCATCTGCGACGCGGGCGGCAGGTAGTCGTGCGTGTAATAGGTCTTGGGGTCCGTGCCGGCTGGCAGCAGCTTCACCTCCGACAGGAGGTCCTGCGACTTGGCCCACAGCGCGTCCTCGCCCTTGCCCAGGTACTTGGCGCCGCCGCTGCAGAAGAGCGGCCGGATCGCCGCCAGTTCCGCGGTGGCGAGCTTCTCGTTCACTTCCGGGAACACCTTCTTCACGTCCTTGATCGCCTGCTCCGGATGGTCGATCGCGAAGCTCCAGCCCTTGAGGCTTGCCGCGATGAACTTCTTCACGACCTCCGGGTTGGCCTTCAGGTAGTCGTTGTTGACGAAGATCGACGTGCTGACCGTGGGCACGCCGTAATCGGCAAAGCGCCACACGTCGAGCTGCGCGCCCTGCGCCTCGGCCTGGATCTGGTAGGCGTCGATCGAGCCCAGCACCGCGTCGACCTGGCCTTGCAGCAGCGCGGGCACCATCGCGGGCACCGGCATGTCGATCATGTTGATGTCGCTTTCCTTCAGGTTGTTCGCCTTCAGGAGCAGCGGCAGCATCGTCGTCTGCGACGAGCCCGACGGCACGCCGACCTTCTTCCCCTTGAGTTCGCCGATCGACTTGATGCCCGTCTTCTTGAGCGCCATCACCGCGTTGGGGTTCGACTGGTAGATCGTCGACACCACCTTCATCGGCGCGCCCTTGGCGATCAGCTGCGTCACCGCCACGGCGTCGGCGTACGCGATCTGGGCGCGACCGTTGGCCACGAGCTGTGCCGTGTTGCCGGAGCCGTTGCCCTGTACCAGCGTCACGTCGAGGCCCACGTCCTTGTAGTAGCCCTGCGCCACGGCCGACGCGAAGCCGGCGTTGGGCCCGCCGGCCATCCAGTTCAGCTGGAACGTCACCGGTGTGTCGGCCGCGTGCGCCAGGCCCGCGAACGCGGCGAGGCCCAAGCCAAGCCCCAGCGCACCCATGTGCAGTGATTTCGTGAATGCCTTCATTGCTCCTCCTCGGTAGGGATGCCGGTGTGCCGGCACGCAGTGGTTTGCACGGCGGCTTGATGCCGCGCTAGTTGTACTTCGCGCGCTGCCAGGGCGTGATCGCCCATTCGCAGAACTCGACGATGTAGTTGATGGCGATGCCGATGACCGTCAGCACCACCAGCACCGCGAACACGAGCTCGATGTCCATCGTGCTGGTGCCGCGCAGCAGCACATAGCCCAGCCCGCGGTTGGCGCCGACGAACTCGGCGACGATCGCGGCGGTGGCGGCGATGGTCGCGGACGTCTTGAGCCCGGAGAAGATCACCGGCAGCGCGGCGGGAAAGCGCAGGTAACGGAACGTGTCCCAGCTCGACGCGCCCATCGACTTCGTCAGGTACAGCAGGCGATCGTCCAGGATCATGAAGCCGCTGATGCTGGCGAGCAGCAGCGGGAAGAACGTCATCAGCACCGTCAGCAGCACCTTGGACTCCATGCCGAAGCCCATCCACACCAGGAACAGCGGCGCGACGGCAATCTTGGGCACGAGCTGCATCAGCATGATCGGCGGGTAGACGATCTGCTTGGCGAGCGGCGACAGCGCGATGAGGAGGCCGAGCGGGATGGCGGTGACGATCGTGAGGCCGAAGCCCAGCACGATCTCGATCAGCGTCACCTGTGCGTGCGTCCACAGCAGCCCCGCGTCGCTGACGATGCGCGCGAACACGGGACCGGGGCCCGGCAACAGGTAAGCGGGGATCTTGAACACGATGACGGCGCCCCACCACAGCGCGACCATCGCGACGAACGTCAGCGGCGGCAGCAGGCTCCAGCCCACGCGGCGCGCTAGTTGCAGGCCGGGCGATCGGCGCGCTGCAACCCGAGCACCGGATGTGGCCATGGAGGGCGGCGGCGCGATGCCCGCCTCGTCCCGCGTCGTCGCCGTTACCGGCGCGACGGCGCGCTCCGTCGCCGAATTTGCGTATGCCACTGCGCCCGCTCCTCTCGGGTGCAGGCACGAAAGCCCGCAGGGGCCGTGCCTGCGACAACTGCGAGCGGTCTCCATGCGCCGCTCTATGTTGGAATGCTATTCCATGTTGAGGAGGGTTGCAAGCATCCGGGTCCTGGCGCCGGGCTCAAGCCCCGCGCGACGCCGCGCTGCCCGGCACACCGATGCGGTACCAGTCCACGTGCCGCGTGACGATCATCGCCACCGCCAGCACGCCGAACACGACGATGGCCCCCAGCAGCAGTGCGTCGTCCTCCGACATCAGCAACACGTACAGCGTGCCGTACAGCGCGACGAGCATGCCGGTGAACACGAGGCCGCGCCGCACGCTGCGCATGACGGCCGCGGCGTAGAAGCCGAGCAGCGCGATGCAAGCCGTCGACGCCGCGAGATAGGCGATGCCGAACGCGACGTGCTCGGACAGCGCGAGCAGCAGCAGGAAGAACGTGGCCAGCGCGAGCCCGACGAGACCGTATTGCGCCGGGTGCACGCGCAGGCCCTTGACCACCTCCAGCAGCGCGAGGAAGCCGAACGTGAGGCCGATGAACAGGAACGCGTACTTGAGCGAGCGGTTGGACAGCGAGTAGATGTCGATCGGGTCGATGAAGCTGACCGCAAGGCGGTCGACGCCTGACAGCCCCCCGTGGCCGTGCCCCGCGATCGCCTGCTGCAGCTGCTGCTGCGCGCTCGACGACAGCGCCGTGACGTTCCACTCGGCCGTGAACCCCTGGCTGCCCACCTGCTGCGATTCGGGTTGCGGCAGGAACTGGCCCCCGAAGCCGGGATGCCGCCACTCGGACTGGAGGCTCACGCGGTTGTCGCCGGCTACCGGCACCAGCGCAAGCGACTGCGTGCCCTGCAGCGCGATGCCGAGCGCATAGCTCAGCCGTTGCGGCACGCCGGGATCGATTTCGTTCGCGCGCGCATGCACGCCGTCGGGCAGCCCCGGCAGCCCGCTGCCGCGCTCGAACACGAGCGGCTTGCCGTCCCATTCGAGCGTGGGCGTGCCGGCCAGTCCGCGCGGATCGGCCAGCGCCAGCCCGATCGACGCTGCGCCCCAGGTGATCCGCGAGTCGGCGCGGCTGCGCTCGAACGCGAGCTTGCCGTCCAGCGCGAACTCGCCCTGCAGCGTCGCCGTCCACCGGAACGTGCGCACCTTGAACAGGCCGCGATGCTTCTCGTCGACGGCCGCGGTGCCCGCGACGCGGCTGGTGGCCGGCAGCACGTACAGCGTGCGCTCGATGCGCTGGTGCTGGAGCCAGCGCCCGCGGCCCTCGCCCACTTCCTCGTCGTAGTCCTCGACGTAAGGCAGAACCAGCACCGGGCCGGCCAGCACCTGCGCGCCGAAGCTGCTGGTGGCGATCTCCTGCACCACCGCCTGCTGGCGCGCGGCACGCTCGCCGACGATGCCGCCGATCATCGACAGGGGCAGCAGCAGCGCCGCGAACACCGCCGCAATGACGAGCACTTTGATCAGCAGGCCCTTCTGCATGTCGCGTCTCCCCGGTTGGAGATGCGATGCTGGGCCCGGATTGTGGCCGCGCGGAGGCGCGCCGCAGGCGCGCCGGTGACCGATGCGGTCAGCGATCCATCTTGTCGCGGACCTTCTTCAGCGCCTCGATGAAGCCGTTGAGGCCGCTCTTCGACAGGCCCTCGGGCCGCGTGTCGAACGAGATCAGCAGGCGCTTCGCGTCCTCGGAGATGTGGCACGTGATCGTGCCGCTGCGGCCGAGGTCGAATGCCATCGTCTTGCCTTTTTGCTCGCCCATGTCCACGCGATCCGCAAGGAAACAGGACGCATCATATTCAGGCGCGCAAAAGTATTGTTACAGGCTTAACAAGGTCCGCGCGCTGCGCCGCCGGTCGCGCGCCGTCGCCGATCGACGGCAGCAGCGCGAGCGCAAGCGCGGCAACGACCGCGACAATGGCGGCGATCCGCCATACGGCCCGCCACGCAACCGCGTGACGCGCGCCCTGCACGGCTACCAAACCCCAGCCCCAGAACGCAAAGGCCATCGCGACGACGAGCCAATCCGCGGACAGGCGCCTGGCCAGCCATGCGACGGCCGCGATCAACAGCAAACTCGACGCAAGCCACGCATACCATGCGCGCCCGCCGACAAACGGACGCCGGATCAGGCCGAGCGCAGCCAATACGAGCACCACGGTGCCGCCGAGCGCGGTGGCCGGCACGGGGCCAGCAGCTGAGCCGGCAGGATGCGCAAACGCACCGACGGCGGCGAGCGCCAGGCCCCACAGCGACGCGATCAGCAGCAGCGCGCCCGCGCGATTGCGTGTTTCCGTTCCCATGCGACGATTCCATGAGCGCGTCGGCGACGCGCGTTCGGCGGGCATGTTACGCCGCCGTCAGTGCAGCTCCGCGTAGATGCGCTCGGCCAGCGCGCGGCTGATGCCGGGTACGCGCGTCAGGTCGTCGACGCTCGCGGACTGCACGCCGCGCAGGCCGCCGAAGTGCGCGAGCAGCGCGCGCCGCCGCGTGGCGCCAATGCCCGCGATGTCCTGCAGCGACGACGCGAGCCGCGCCTTGCCGCGCCGCGCGCGGTGGCCCTGGATCGCGAAGCGGTGCGCCTCGTCGCGGATCTGCTGCAACAGGTGCAAGCCCGGATGGTCCGGCGGCAGGTTGAGCGGCGCCTCGCGGTCGGGGAACACGATGTCCTCGAGGCCGGGCTTGCGCTCGGGACCTTTCGCGATGCCGATGATCGGCACGCCCAGCATGCCCTGCTCGGCGAGCACCTGCGCGGCGATGCCCACCTGCCCCTTGCCGCCGTCGATCACCAGGAGGTCGGGCGGCGGATACTCGCCGGCCGCGACGCGCGCATAGCGACGCGTCAGCGCCTCGCGCATCGCCGCGTAATCGTCGCCGCCTTCTTCCGGCGTCACGTTGAACTTGCGGTACTCGCCCGACTGCATCGCCAGCTTGTCGAAGACTACGCAGGACGCGACGGCCGCCTCGCCCATCGTGTGCGAGATGTCGAAGCACTCGATCCGCTGCGCCGTCGACGGCAATCCCAGCGCGTCCTGCAGCGCCGCGAGCCGGTCCTCCTGCGTCGCCTTCTGCGCCAGGCGCTGGCCGATGGCCAGCGTCGCGTTCTGCTGCGCCATCTGCAGCCACACGCGGCGCTCGCCGCCGGGGTTCGTCACGATGTCGACACCGCGCTGCGCCTGCGCGGACAGCGCTTCGGCGAGCGTCGCGGTGTCTTCCGCATCCGGCACGATGATCGTCGGCGGCACCGGCCGCTCGAGGTAGTGCTGCGCCAGGAACGCGGCGACGACGTCCGCCACCGTGCCGCCTTCCGCGTGCTGCGGGAAGAACGTGCGGTCGCCGACGTGCCGGCCGCCGCGCACCATGACCACGTTGACGGCGATCAGCCCGCGGTCCGCGATCGCCGCGACGACGTCGATGTCGCCCGCCGTCGCGCTCTCGACGAACTGCCGCGACTGCAGCTGGTTGATCCGCGTGATCTTGTCGCGGATGCGCGCGGCCCGCTCGAACGCGAGCTCGACGCTCGCCGCTTCCATCTGCGCCTGGAGCCGCTCCAGCACGACGTCGGTCTTGCCCTGCAGGAACAGCGTCGCGGCCTGCACGTCCTCGCGATACTCGTCCTCGCCGATCAGGCCCACGCAGGGCGCCGTGCAGCGCTCGATCTGGTGCAGCATGCAGGGCCGCGAGCGGTTGGCGAACACGGTGTTCTCGCAGACGCGCAGCAGGAACACCTTCTGCAGCAGCGCGATGCCTTCGCGTACCGCGCCGGCGCCGGGGAAAGGGCCGAAGTAGCGGTTCTCGCGGTCGAGCGTGCCGCGATGGAAGCGGAGCTGCGGGAACGCGTCGCTGCTGATGCAGATGTAGGGATAGCTCTTGTCGTCGCGGAAGAGGATGTTGTAGCGCGGCTCGAGCGCCTTGATCAGGTTGTTCTCGAGCAGCAGCGCCTCCCCTTCGGAGCGCGTCACCGTCGTCTCCACGCGCGCCACCTGCTGGACCATCGCGGCGATCCGCGGCTCGTGCCCGCTCTTCTGGAAGTAGCTCGACACGCGCTTCTTCAGGTCGCGCGCCTTGCCCACGTACAGCGCGCCGCCGGTGCTGTCGAACATCCGGTACACGCCCGGCTTGCCGGGCAGCGAGCGCATGAGCTCGCGCGCGTCGAACGCGGC